>NZ_JBEPOX010000004.1:0-270723 GCF_040547025.1 Arthrobacter sp. UYEF36 | reverse complement strand
AGGGACAACGTCCAGCAGGCCTGATCCCGCTGGCACCCGGCCGGCCGTCCAGCGCTCACGCGCCGGGCGGCCGGCCTGACGCACTTAAAACCCCCGAAGGAAGAACCCGCCATGTCCCAGAACCCCGCCGATGCCGAAACGCAGGAGAGCAGCACCGCCAAGTCCCGCACCGCGCCCGCCCCGGATGACGGACGCAAACCCGACAGCCCCACGGACGTCAGCAAACCCTCCTGGCGGTACATCGCCAAGAAGACCTTCCGCGAATTCACCAAGGACCAGTGCCCGGACCTCGCCGCGGCCCTGACCTATTACTCCGTGCTGTCCATTTTCCCGGCGCTGCTGGCCCTGGTGTCCCTGCTGGGGATCTTCGGCCAGCCCGAGAAAACCACCGGGGCGCTGCTGGACATCGTCCAGGGCTTCGCCCCGGGAGACACGGTCGACGCGATCCGCGAACCGGTCCAGCAGCTCAGCAGCTCCTCCGCGGCCGGGCTGACCCTGGTCATCGGTATCCTCACCGCGCTGTGGTCCGCCTCCGGCTACGTCGGGGCCTTCGGCCGGGCCATGAACCGGATCTACGAAATCGACGAGGGCCGGCCCTTCATCAAACTCCGTGGCACCATGCTCGCCGTGACCATCACCACCGTCCTGATCGTGGTGCTGCTCGCCGCGATGCTGGTCCTCAGCGGCCCGGTCGCCGAGTCCGTCGGGAGCGCCCTGGGCCTGGGCGGGGCGGTCCTGACCGTCTGGAACATCGCCAAATGGCCCCTCATCATCCTGCTCGTCGTGGCCGCGATCGCCATCCTCTACTACGCCACCCCGAACGTGAAGCAGCCCAAGTTCCGCTGGATGAGCCTCGGATCCCTGATCGCGCTGGTCATCTTCCTGCTCGCGTCCCTGGCCTTCGGGTTCTACGTCGCGAACTTCAGCAGCTACAACGAAACCTACGGCACCATCGGCGGCGTCATAGTATCCCTGCTCTGGCTCTGGATCCTGAACATGTCACTGCTCTTCGGCGCCGAATTCGACGCCGAAATGGAACGCGGCCGCCAACTCCAGGCCGGCATCGAAGCCGAGGAAACCATCCAACTGCCACCCCGCGACACCAAACAAAGCGACAAACTCCAGGCAAAAGAAGAAGAAGACATCAAACACGGCCGCCAACTCCGCGAACAGCACAGCGCCGCCAACACGGAGACCGCCACGGACACCCGGTCCGACCGGGACCAGCCCCGCAACCCGCGGGACCAAAGCCCCTAGCCCTTTCCGGGGCCTTGCGTTCTACTGGGGGCAAAGTGCCGCCCGGAGGCGGACATGGCTGACCGGGAGGACGCATGACGGCACCCGCCGCAGGGGACGAACGCACCACCGTGGCAGTGGGCTACGACGGGTCCGAAGCAGCGCAGGCAGCCGTCCGGTGGGCCGCGGAGTACGCGGCCGCCGGCGGGTACCGGCTCCGCGTGGTGCATGCCTGGGTCTGGCCCATCTTCACCAAGAAGCTCGGACCGGTCAAGGGCGTCGAAGGCAGCGGGCTGCGGTACGCCGCCGAGGTGGTCCTGGCGGAAGGTGTTGACCTGGCCCGCGCGGATGTCGCCGCCGCGCATGGCCGGCCCGCGCGGGGCCGGGCCGCAACAGCCGCCGCGGAATCCGGCCCCGTCGCAACAGCCGCCTCGGAATCCGAATCCGGCGTCGAGGGTGTCATGGAAACCGGTCTCCCGGCTGCGGTACTGCGCGACGCTGCCCGTAATGCCCGCCTGCTGGTGGTCAGCAGCCGCGGACTGGGCGGCGTGCTGGGGCACGTGGCCGGATCAGTCTGTCTCGACCTGGCCGGTTCCTCCCCCTGCCCTTTGGTGGTTATCCGCCGCCTGCGCAGCCCCGGCCAGGCCGCTGGCCCGGTTGTTGTTGGAATCGACGGGACCTCCCGGAGTTCGGCGGCGCTGGCCGCGGCCGTCCGGCTGGCCGGGATGCTTGGCACCGCCCTGCAGATCGTCCACATCGACCAGACCCGCGGCGGCACCCGGGAAGGCCACGGACGGCATGGCCCGCTGCGCGGCCAGGAACTCCTGGACCACACCCTCGAGGAGGCCCGCAACCTGGCCCCGGAGCTGTCGATCTCAGGGGTCCTGCGGGAGGGCCACGCGGCGTCCAAGGAACTGCTGGCCGCCGCGGCTGAGGCCGAAGTACTGGTCATTGGAACCCACAATCGTGAGGGCGGCCCGGGCAATACTGTCACGGCCATCCTGAACAAGGCGCGCGGCAACGTCCTGATAACGCGCTGACCCCGCTCCACCGGACCACCGCCTTCAGAGGGGAGCTGGAGGTTCTAGCAGAGGAGGACGCCCGTGCGAGCCTGGCGGGTAGGACAGCCCGGGCCGATGAGAAGCGGCCCCCTGGTGCCGGACGAGTGTCCCGATCCCCGGCCGGGTCCCGGGGAGGTGCTGTTGCGGGTCCGGGTGTGCGGAGTCTGCCGCACCGACCTGCACCTGGCCGAGGGCGACCTCGCGCCGCGGCGCCCCGGCGTCATCCCGGGACACGAAGTTGTCGGCGAAGTCATCACGTGCGGGGCCCGCGCCACGCGGTTCTCCCCCGGCGACCGGGTGGGGGTTGCCTGGCTCGGAAAAACCTGCGGCAGTTGCCGCTTCTGCCTGCGCGGCCAGGAGAACCTTTGCCTCTCCCCCGTGTTTACCGGCTGGGACCGCGACGGCGGCTACGCCGAACTCATCACGGTGGCCGAGAACTTTGCCTACCGGCTCCCGGCAAGCTTCACGGACGACGAGGCCGCACCCCTGCTGTGCGCGGGAATCATTGGTTACCGCGCCCTGTGCCGTGCCGACCTGCCCATCGGCGGACGGCTGGGAATCTACGGCTTCGGCGGGTCCGCGCACCTGACGGCACAGATTGCGCTCTTCCAGGGCGCGCGCGTGTATGTGATGACCCGGTCCGAGGAAGCGCGCGAACTCGCCCACGAGCTGGGGGCGACCTTTGTCGGCGGCGCCGAAGAGCAACCGCCGGATCCGCTGGACTCCGCTATCCTCTTCGCCCCAGCCGGCAGCCTGGTTCCCGTGGCCCTGCGTGCCCTGGACCGGGGCGGCACGCTCGCCGTCGCCGGCATCCACCTAAGTGACATTCCGCCGCTGCACTACGCCACGGAGCTGTTCCAGGAACGCCAGCTGCGCAGTGTCACCGCCAATACCCGGGCCGACGGCGAGGAGTTCTTCCGCGTCGCCGCGGAAATTCCGTTGCGCCCCACCACGGTGTCCTATCCGTTCTCGGCCGCGGACCAGGCCCTGCTGGATCTGTCGGAGGACCGGGTCACCGGAGCAGCCGTGCTCCGGATGGACGCTCCGTAGCCGGCCCGGCGCACCAACCGGCTCAGCTGTCCTTGCGCAGGAACACCTGTTCCTGGCCCGCTCTGAGCAGCACCCGCTGGACTCCTACGCGCACCAGCACCGGGGCGGCGTCACCGGGGGCCGCCGACACCGTCAGCCGGTCGCGTTCCAGCTGGATGGCGAGCATCTGGTCCCGGTAGCGGACCTGGAAGTCTACCCGGCTCAGTTCGGCGGGCAGTCGGGGCGCGAAGTCGAGGGCGTCGCGCGTGATCCGCAGACCGGCGAAGCTGCGCTGGACGACGTCGATCGTCCCGGCCATCGCACCCAGATGGATGCCGAAGCTGGTGGTTCCGCCCTGGGTGTCATCCAGGTCCGCGTCCAGGGCCTCCCGGAACACCGCCCACGCCCGGTCGGGGTCCCGCTGCGCCAGTACGGACGCGTGGGTCACCCGGCTGAGCGTGGATCCGTGCGCCGTCCTGGCCAGGTAGAAGTCCACCGTGGCGGCCATCTGAGCGGGAGTGACGGCGTAGCCCATCCGGGCCAGGAATTCGATGAGCTGGTCCTCGCCCAGGACGTACAGCAGCATCAGGACGTCGGCCTGCTTGGCCAGCCGGTAGTGGTTGGTGCTGTCCCCTTCCGCCTCCAGGATCAGGTCCAGCCGCTCGATGAGTCCGTAGCTGCGGCGGTAATGCTTCCAGTCGAGTTCCCGCAGCGCGTCGTAGCCGTCGAACTGGCTGATGACGCCGTCGTCGTGGAAGGGAACGAACATGCGGCGGCTGAGGTGCTCCCAGGCCTCGATCTCGGCGGCGGTGACCAGCAGCCGGGCACGCAGTTCCTCCATGTCGAAGCCCTGGACGGAATGCATGATCCAGACGGCCTGGTCGAACACCCAGGCTGCCATGATGTTGGTGTACGCGTTGTCGTTCAGTCCGCCGCCGGGGTCGCCCGGATATCCGGTGTGGTATTCGTCCGGTCCCATCACGCCCCGGAGGTGGAAGCGGTCATCGGCCGGGTCGAACTCGGCCATCGACGCGAACAACCGGGCGACGTCGACGATGATTTCCGCGCCGTGCTCGGTCAGCCAGCCGCGGTCCTGGGTGGCCTCGAAGTACTGCCAGGCGTTGTACGCGACAGCGAGGCCAACATGCCGTTGGAGCCGGGAATGATCCTGAATCCAGTGCCCGGACCGCCGGTTGAACAGCAGCTTCGGCGTCTGTTCCGTGCCGTCGCTGCCGCTTTGCCACGGGAACATCGCCCCCTTCAGCCCCGCTGCCCGGGCCGCGTCCCGCGCTGCGCCGAGCCGCCGCCACCGGTAATCGACCAGCTCCCGCGCGAGCGAGGGCAGCCTGGAGTTCAGCAGCGGGAGAACAAAGAGTTCATCCCAGAAGACGTGGCCCCGGTAGCCCTCGCCGTGCAGTCCGCGGGCCGGTACGCCCGCGTCCAGTTCGGCGGTATGGGTGGTGAGCGTCTGCAGCAGATGGAAGACGTGGAGGTTGAGGATGAGCTGCGCCTGCGAGCTGTCATCCATTTCGATGACGAAGGGGTCAAGCAGGATCGCCCACGCGGCCTCGTGCTCGGCCTGCAGCGCCGCGAAACCGCCCGGGGCGCGGGCCAGAACGGCCCGGGCTGCCGTCAGTGGGGAGGCGATGGCGTGATCGCGGGAGGACGCCACGGCTACGGTTTTGAGTACCGTCAGCGGTTCCCCCGCAGCCACGGAAAGCTCAAAGCGGTGGGTGTGCAGACCGCCCAGCTGTTCGGGAATTCCGTGCCCGGCCGGTCCGTCGGTTCCGGACACTTCCGTCCGGAGGGCGAGGGCGATCCCGATCCCGCTGGTGACGGTCCGGGCTTGCACGGTGAGGCCGGCGGTGCCCGGGCCGGCCCCGGAGCTTTCAACCTTGACGGACCCAAGGTGCCGGTTGGACAGGGCCGCGTCCTCGGGGACATTGGAGTTGGTGACGTCCGTGTCGCAGCCGCTGCGGATGCTGACGCCGCCGCTCCAGCCGACAGCTGTGATGACGGTCTCCAGGGCGGCGAGGTTCGGCGTGGCCATGGACACGAGGCGGCGCTGCAGCAGCCGGAGCTGCCGCCCGGCGTCGTCCTCCAGGACCGCCTCCCGGGTCAGCACCGCCCGCTTCAGGTCCAGGGTGCGCCGCTCGCTGCGGAGCGTGAGCCCGCCCGCGGACCACCAGGCGCCGTCGTCGATCCGGAGATCCAGTGGCAGCCAGTCGGGGATGTTGACGATGTGCTCGTCGTCGGATTCCTCGCCCTGGACCACACTGTGCAGGCTGTTGTAGACCCCGGCGAGATAACTGCCGGGGTAGTGCACTGCCCCGGCCCGGTGCTCCGGCGCGGCTCCCCGGGTGGCCAGGTAACCGTTGCCCAGTGTGGTGAGGGCTTCCCGGTGGCCCTCGTGCGCCGGGTCGAAGCCCTCGTAGACCAGCAGCCACGGGTGCTTGATGACGAGGCCGATGTCCAGTTGGCTGACATCCTCGACGACGACGTCGGCGCCCGCCGCTTCCAGCGGATCCCGGCGCCCGGCCCGGTCGATGCCGACCACCAGGCCGAAACCGCCGCGCCGGCCGGCCTCCACCCCGGCGACTGATTCCTCGATGACCATCGCCCGGGCGGGCGGGATCTCCAGCCGGCGCGCCGCTTCCAGCGGCAGCGCGGGGGCCGGCTTTCCCGCGACGTCGCGCTCCAGGGCAGTCTGCCCGTCGATGATGTAATCGAAGACGTCCGCGAGCCCTGCGGCGGCCAGCAGCGCGCCGGCGTTCCTCGCGGAGGTGGCGAGCACCACGGGGATCCGGCCGGCCTTCAGTCTGCCGAGCAGGTCCGCGGTGCCGGGGAAAGCCCGGACCGGGTTGGTGCTGAGCAGTTTGTCGAACAGTTCATTCTGGCGTGCTGCGAGGCCGAAGGCGCTCCACACCCCGGAACCATCCGAGGGTGCGCCGTCCGGAATGGCCCCGCCGCGGGAGCGCAGAAAGGTGGCTACCGCGTCCTCCCAGGTCCGGCCCGCCACCAGGTCCAGGTAGTCATCGGTGCTGAACGGGTCCCGGCGGGTCCCAGCCGGAAGCCGCGGGTCCTGGAGGACCTCGTCAAAGAGTTGCTTCCAGGCCGCCGCGCGGAGCTCCGAAGTGTCCGTGACCACCCCGTCGAGGTCAAAGATCACGGCATCGACGGGCGCCAGTGCGGCGGCGAGGGTGGGCGACTCCGTCATGCCACAGTCGTATCAGCCATCCGGCCTCCGCGACAGGGGCGTTGTGCTGCAGTGCCGTACCGCTCCCCGGCTGCCGTGCCGGTGTCAGCCCAGCAGCGCATCGAGGGTGGTAAAGCCGTAGCCGGCCTGGCGGATCCGCTCAATCATCCCGGGCAGGGCGTCGGCGTCGAGGGTGGTCCCGTCGTCGGGGTTGGAGCCGATGTGCATCAGCACGATCTCCCCGGGCTGGAGCCGGGCCAACACCCGGTCCGCCACGATCTGCGCCGTGATCCCTCCGCTGCTGCCTTTCCAGCCGAGCGTGTCCACGGTCCAGCGGACCGGCAGGTAACCGTAGGCGTTGACCGTGGCGATGGTGCGGGTGTCGCGTTCGCCGAACGGGAAGCGGAACAACGGCCGCGGATTCCCTCCGCCGGCACGGATGGCCTGCTCGGCTCCGGCCAACTGGTCCCCGATCGCGGCATCGGGGAGCCCGGTGAAGCCCGGATGGGTCATCGAATGGTTGCCCAGCCGGTGGCCGCCCGCCACGATGGCCGCGACTCCTGCCGGGTTGGCGGCGGCCCAGTTGCCGGTGAGGAAGAACGTGCCGCGTACTCCGGTGGCGGCCAGGGTCTGCAGGATGCTGGGCAGCCCGGTGGAGTTGGCTCCGGCGTCGAACGTCAGAGCCACCACCGCGCCGGCCCCCGGAATCACCTCGAGGTCGCGGCCGACGAGCGCAGCGGGGAACGTGGTTTGCGGGGCGGGCGCCGGCGGTTCAGGGGCAGGCGGGGCGGGTGCCGGCGGGACGGGCGCAGGCGGCGCCGGCACCGGCACCGGAGGCCGGGGCGCCGGCCCGGCCGGAGCCGTGCCGCTAGGGACTGGAGTATCCGACGGCGTCGCACCCGGCGGCGGGCTGTCCGACGGGCTGGCCGTAGCCGGGAGCGACGGTGAAGGCGGCGCCGTCGGGGCCGCTGAGGGCTGCGACGCCGAAAAGACGACCGCGAGCACGACCGCGGCGGCCAGCAGAAGCACCGCAGCCGCGGCTGCCACCCAGCGGCGCCGGTCGGACAAGATCGACCACATGCTCCACTGTGGCACCACCGGCCACAGCCGGGCTAGGGCTGAAGTGCCCGGTCCCAGCCCAAACCCTCAAGCAACGCGGGGTCACTTAGCGCCCATGTTGACCCTCCGGATGGGCGCTAAGTGACCCCGCGTTGCTTGGTTGTCAGGCTGAAGGGGCCCCGGGCGCTGCCGGAATCAGCCGGTCGGCCCGGAAGCGGTCGAATAAGCGGATAAAGGAGTCTTCCGTTCGGCGGTACCCGGTGAAACCGGCCAGGCGGCTCTTGCTCATATCGGTGACCACTTCGAGGTTCCGGCCCAGATCACCGTCGGTGTGCCACCAGGAGGCGAGCCGGGCGAGGTCGGGTTCGGCCAGCCCGTGACGGGCGGCGATGTCCGTCCAGAGGCCCTCCTTGCCGATCATCTGTTGTTCCAGCGGGCGGGGCTCACCGGCGTACCCTACGGGTTCGACCCCGAAATAGGCGGCCACCGCAGGCCACATGCGCCGCCAGCGGAAGATGTCGCCGTTGACGATGTTGTAGGCCTCGTCGCCCACCCCGTCAGCGGTGGCCGCCCAGATCATGTGTTCGGCCAGCAGCCCGCTGTCCGTCATGTCCGTGAGGCTGTTCCACTGCGTCTCGGAGCCCGGGAAGATGAACGGTTGCCCGAGTTCCCGGCAGATGGACGCCTGGACGGCGAGCGTGAGACCCATGTTCATGGCATTGCCCACCGCATGCCCGATCACCGTATGCGCCCGGTGCACGGACCAGCCAAAGCCCTGCTTCCCGGCGGCAGCCCACAGCTCGTCTTCCTGGGCGTAGTAGAAGTTGGGCGTCGGCAGCCTCGGCTCGCTTTCGCGGAAGGGAGTGTCCGGCATCTTCCCCGCCGCATAGGCTTCAAACGGACCCAGATAATGCTTCAGCCCGGTCATGAGGGCCACATGCTTCACCGGGTGGCCGCTGAGGCTGGCCAGCAGGTTCCGCAGCATGCCCGCGTTGGTCTCGATGTTTTCCTGCTCCGTGGCCATCCGTGACCACGCGGCGTAGAACACGTGGCTCGGCCGTTCGCCGGCCAGGGCTTCCCGCAAGCTGTCCAGCGAATTCAGGTCCGCACTCACATGGCGGACATCGCCGCGCCGGATCGGGCTGCGGGACAGTGCCACAACGTCCCAGCCCCCATCCGCGAGCCTGTCAACCAGGGCAGATCCGGCAATCCCGCTGGCCCCAACCACCAGGGCAGTCCTGGTTTCAACGGTGTCTGAACTGCTTCGCACGGCATTCCTCCTGGTACTTTGTGCGGGGCCGTCACCGGGCCCCAGCATGCGGGCCGGTCTGGCGCCGGGACGGATCCTCCCGCGCCCCGTTCCAGCGTCTCATGCCCGTGAGCGGGCCGCCTGCCGGCGCCTCGTAACCTGCGCCCGTACGGCCTTCCACGGGAGGGGTCCGCAGTAGGATGCAGATAGTGGAAAGCGTGAAAATAGCGCGAATGCGAAGGCAGGATATCCGTGAAACTGTTGCTCCGGTATCCGCTGGTTGCGGGCACAATAGCTGCCCTGCTCGCGGTGCTCATACTGCTCCTGTCCGGGCAGCCGCTGATTGCGCAGATCTCGGCCAGCATCTACGCACTGGCCGTGGCGGCGTATCTGGCCGTGGGCATGGTCCGCCGGCTGATCGGCGGCCAATGGGGCATCGACATCCTGGCGGTCACAGCGATCGTCAGCACGGTGCTGGTCGGCGAGTACATCGCCTCCATGATCATTGTCCTCATGCTGGCCGGCGGCACAGCCCTTGAGGACTTTGCGGCCGGCCGGGCCAAGAAAGAACTGACCTCCCTGTTGGAGCGCGTGCCGCAAACGGCCCACCGGGAACGCAGCGGCACCTCCGCCGCCGAAACCCAGACCGGCGGAAGCTCCGCCAACGGCCAACACGAGGATGTTGCCGCCACCGAGGTCCAGATCGGTGACATCCTCCTGGTGAGGCCGGGTGAGGTGGTGCCTCTGGACGGCGTCCTGCTCTCCGAATCCGGCAGCTTCGACGAATCCTCGCTCACCGGGGAGAGCCTGCCGGTGGAGCGGGTCGCCGGCGAGGGGCTGATGAGCGGCTCCCTGAACGGTGAGGCCGCGGTCCGGATGCAGGTCTCGGCCCGGATGGAGGATTCGCAGTACAGCCGCATCGTGGCCCTGGTCAAGGAAGCGGCGGACAGCAAAGCGCCCATGGTGCGGCTCGCGGACCGTTACGCCGTACCGTTCACTGCCCTCGCGTACCTCCTTGGCGCGGTCGGCTGGATCATCAGCGGCAGCCCGGCCCGGTTCGCGGAAGTGCTGGTAGTGGCCACCCCGTGCCCGCTGCTGATCGCCGCTCCCGTGGCGTTCCTGGGCGGCATGAGCCGCGCCGCGCGAGGCGGCATCATCGTCAAGTACGCCGGTGTCCTGGAACAGCTCAGCCGGATCAAGACGGTCGCCTTCGACAAGACCGGCACCCTCACCTACGGCCGTCCGTCCCTGGTCGGGGTCCGGACCTCGGGGTCCTTCACCGAGGACGAGGTCCTCGCCCTGGCGGCCTCCGCCGAACAGTATTCCTCCCATGTGCTGGCTGCCTCGGTGATGGAGGCCGCGCGCACCCGCGGGCTGATGTTCGAAACCGCCACGGAGGCCACCGAATTCGCCACGCACGGCGTCCGGGCCCGCTTCGACGGCCGCGACGTGGTGGTCGGCAAGCCCAACTTCGTGGCCGAATCGGCCCCCGGCGTCGAGGAAACGGAGCTAGCCAGCGGCGAACTCGCCATCTACGTGGGCGTGGCCGGGGAATTCGCCGGGTGCCTGGTGATGAGCGACCCCATCCGCGGGGAAGCCCGCCGCACCCTGGCCGAGCTCAAGGAACTCGGTGTCACCCGGACCATTATGCTGACCGGCGATGCGCTCGCCACCGCCGAGCACATCGCGGCCGAGGCCGGGCTCACCGATGTCCGCGCCGAGTGCATGCCTGCGGACAAGGTCGAAGCCGTCCGGTCCCTGCCCCTCCGCCCGGTCATGATGGTCGGTGACGGCGTCAACGACGCCCCGGTCCTGGCCGTCGCCGACGTCGGGATCGCGATGGGTGCGCGCGGCTCGACGGCGGCAGGCGAGTCGGCCGACGTCGTGATCATCCTCGATGACCTGTCCAAGGCCGCATCCGCCGTCCGGATCGGCCAGCGCACCATCAAGGTGGCGCTGCAGAGCATCTGGATCGGGATCGGGCTGAGCGTGGCGCTGATGATCGCAGCGGCGGCCGGCTACATCCCAGCCATCGCCGGCGCCCTGTCCCAGGAACTTGTGGACCTGGCTACGATCCTCAATGCGCTGCGCGCCCTCAGCCCCGGCAAGAAGGGGGCCGGAACAACGGAGCCGGGGCTAAAGCCCGCCGGCGGCGCTAGCGGGCCCGCGCCTGTTTCTCGGCTTCCGCGATCCGCGGAACGGTCCTGAGATAGCTGTCCGGGTTCAGTGAGATCGAATCGATGCCCTCGCTGACCAGGAACTCCGCGAACTCCGGGTGGTTGCTGGGACCCTGGCCGCAGATGCCGATCTTGATCCCTGCGGTGTGGGCCTTGCGGATGGCCTCACTGATCATCGCCATGACGGCCTCGTCCCGCTCATCGAAGAGTGAGGCCAGCTGCGCCGAATCCCGGTCCACGCCCAGGACCAGCTGGGTGAGGTCGTTGGAGCCGATGGAGAAGCCGTCGAAGCGGGTGGCGAACTTTTCGGCGAGGACAACGTTGGACGGGATCTCGCACATCATGTAGACCTGCAGGCCGTTCTCACCCCGGACCAGACCGTTCTCCGCCATCACGGCCAGCACCCGGTCCGCTTCCTGCGGGGTCCGGCAGAAGGGGATCATCACGATGATATTGCCGAACCCGAGCTTCTCCCGGACCCGTTTGAGGGCCACACACTCAAGGGCGAATCCCTCGCGGTAGCGTTCGTCGTAGTAGCGGGAGGCGCCGCGGAAGCCGAGCATGGGGTTCTCCTCCGGCTCCTCGAAGGCGGACCCGCCGATCAGGTGCGCGTACTCGTTCGTCTTGAAGTCGCTGAGCCGGACGATCACCGGCCGGGGATGGTAGGGCGCGGCGATCTTGGCGATGCCCAGGGCCAGGGCGTCCACGAAGTAGTCCTTGGGGTCCGCGTATCCGCTGGTCAGGGCGCGGATCTGCTCGGCTTCGCCGGGGTCGGTGACCCGCTCGGGATGGACCAGTGCCATCGGGTGGATCCGGATCAGGGCGCTGATAATGAATTCCATCCGGGCCAGCCCGACGCCGTCGGCGGGCAGCCGCCACCACTGGAACGCGGCCGCGGGGCTGGCGATGTTGACCATGACTTTGGTGTGCGTCTCCGGCAGCTCCCCGAGGTCCACCTCCTCGGTTTCAAACGCAAGGCTGCCCTGGTAGACGCGGCCCTCATCGCCCTCGGCGCATGAAATGGTCACTGCGAGGCCTTCGGCCAGGACGGTGGTGGCGTTGCCGGTGCCGACGACGGCGGGGACCCCGAGTTCGCGGCTCACGATCGCCGCGTGGCTCGTGGGCCCGCCGTGGTCGGTCACGATGCCGGCCGCCCGTTTCATGATGGGAACCCAGTCCGGGTCGGTCATTTCGGTGACGAGGATGGCGCCGTCGCGGAAGTTTTCGATGTCCGCCGCGCTCCTGATCACACATGCGGTGCCCTGCGCGATGGAGTCGCCGATCGCGGCGCCGCGCGCCAGCACGGTGCCGGTTTCCAGCAGGTGATGGAGGGTGAACCGGGAGCCGGTCTTCTGCGACTGGACCGTCTCCGGCCGGGCCTGGACCATAAACAGCTCCCCGGTCACGCCGTCCCGGGCCCACTCCATGTCCATCGGCCGGGCGTAATGCTCCTCAACGCTCACGGCCCAGCGCGCCAGCGCGAGGATCTCGGCGTCGTCCAGGACGAAGGCGCGGCGTTCCGCGTCCGAGGTGTCCACCATTTTGGTGCGTGCGTGGCCGCCGCGGCTGTAGACCATTTTCCGGTCCTTGGAACCGAGGGTCTTTTCGATGATCGGCGCGAACTCCTGCTGTGCCAGGAGCGGCTTGAACACGAGGTATTTGTCCGGATTGATGGTGCCCTGGACCACGGTTTCGCCCAGGCCCCAGGCGGCGCTGACCACGGCCACCCGCGGGAAGCCGGAATCCGTGTCGATGGAGAACATCACCCCGGAGGCGCCGACGTCGGAGCGCACCATCCGCTGCACCCCGATCGAGAGCGCGACGTCGAGGTGGTCAAAGCCCTTGACCTCGCGGTAGCTGATGGCCCGGTCGGTGAAGAGCGAGGCGTAGCAGCGGCGGCAGGCGTCCAGGAGTTCCCGCTCCCCCGCGACGTTCAGGAACGTCTCCTGCTGCCCGGCGAAGCTCGCATCGGGCAGGTCCTCGGCGGTGGCGCTGCTGCGGACCGCGACGGAGAGCCGGCCCAGTCCAGCGCGCTCGCCCAGCTCCCGGTAGTGGGAGCGGATGGATTCGCCGATGTCCGCAGGGAACTCACTCTCCAGGAAGAGCTCCCGGATGGCCTCCCCGGTGGCGCGCAGGGAGGTCTCGCCTGCGCGGTAGGACTGGATCCGCGAGCGCATCTCGGCTTCGATCCCGTTGACTTCGAGGAACCGGCGGTAGGCGTCCGCGGTGGTGGCGAAGCCGTCCGGCACGCGTACACCCTTGGCTTTGAGGGACTGGATGAGTTCGCCGAGGGAGGCGTTCTTGCCGCCCACCTGCGGGACATCGCCCATCCCGATCTCTTCAAACCACAGCACCGGGGATTCAGCCATGTCGCAGCTCCTGCTTTCGGCAAATAGGAAAGGGCGCGCCGGGCGAGGGTTATCCTGTGCAGTCCGGTGCCACTGCACCCATCCTGCGGCGGCGGGCCGTCCGGGGTCAGAGTCTTTGGACCTTGGTGGCCGGTATGGCCTTCCCGGCCCGGCGGTGACGGGCGATCTTGTACAGCCAGTCCGCGAGCAGCACCGCGGGAATGGCGGCGAGCGCCACGGCCAGTCCGCCGGGCGACGGCGGGGCGTGGCCCAGCAGGGTGGCCAGCGGCCCGAGGAACAGGAACACCGCCAGTAGTCCCAGTTCGGCCAGCACCGCCCAGACCAGCAGCCGGTTGGTGAACCAGCCGAGCCGCCACGGCGGTACGGAGGCGCTGCGGCAGGCGAAGGCGTTGGCAAGCTGGGCCAGGACCACGGTGGTGAACGCGGCGCCCGAGGCGGCCATCAGTACGTCCGCCGCCGGCAGCTCCGCCCCCGGGGTCCAGCCGGCCCCGAGCAGTACCGCCGTGTACGCCGTCATTTCGAAGAGCGCCTCGACCGGCCCCAGCAGCCCGAACACCCGGAACATCAGTGCCCGGTCCATCAGGTGCCTGCGCTCGGGCGGGCGTTTCAGTGTTCCCTTGCTCGGGGCCTCGCTGCCCAGCGCCAGTGCGGGGAGCAGGTCGGTGCCGATGTCGAGGGCGAGGATCTGCAGCACACTCAGCGCGAGCGGGAACCGCCCGCCGGCGAGCGCCCAGATCACGAACGGCGTGAGCTCGGCGACGTTGTCCGTCAGGTGGTAGGTCAGGAAGCGCCGGATGTTCGCATAGGTGGCCCGGCCCTGTTCCACCGCGGCGATGATGGTGGCGAAGTCGTCATCGAGCAGCACCAGGTCCGCCGCCTCGCGGGCCACGTCCGTGCCGCTCAGCCCCATGGCCACGCCGATGTCGGCCTGCTGCAGGGCCGGGCCGTCATTGACGCCGTCGCCGGTCATCGCGACCACGTGGCCGCGGCCCTGCAGCAGGCGTGCCACCCGGAGTTTCTGTTCCGGGGTGACCCGGCTGACCACCACGCCGTCGCGGTCCAGCAGCGCGGCCAGGACGGCGTCGTCCTCAGGCAGGTTGTGACCCTCCAGCACCAGCTCGGGGGATCCGATCAGCCCGGTTTCGCGGGCGATGGCGGCCGCCGTGAAGGCATGGTCGCCGGTGACCATGGCCACCTTGATGCCGGCCCCGCGGGCCGCTTCGAGTGCCACCCGGACCTCGGCCCGGGGCGGGTCGTGCAGGCCGATCAGCCCCAGCAGCGTCAGCCCGCTCTCGACCTCCTCCAGTTTGAAGCTGGCGCCGGGCGGGCCGGGCAGGGTCCGCTCGGCCACGGCCAGCACCCTGAGCCCGTGGGAGGCCATCTGATCGACCATCTCCCGCGCCCGGGCGGCGCCCGCTGCCTCACCGGCGTCGCCGCCGCCGTGCCCGCACAGCGGAATCACGGACTCCGGGGCGCCCTTGACGTACAGCGTGGTGCCGACGATCGCGGACTCCCGCAGCCGCCGGGGATCGAAGGCGAAGCGGTGCGACACCGCAAGCTCGGCTGGACCCGACCCGGGATCTCGCCCGGGGCCGGCCAGCCGGGCGGCCAGCGCGGCAATCGCGGCCTCCATCGGATCGCCCTCGGGGATCCACTTGCCCTCGCGGAGCACCGCACGGCCCACGGACGCGGCCAGCGCGGCGGTACTGAGGTGCTGCGCCTCCCCGGCTCCCGTCCCGGTGACCTCAGCCTCCGGACCGTACCCCGCGCCGATGACGCTCAGCACCCCGGCCGGGGTCCAGACCTCGACGGCGTTCATCCGGTTCTGGGTGAGCGTGCCGGTCTTGTCTGTGCAGATGAAGGTGGTGGAGCCGAGGGTTTCCACCGCTTCCAGGTTCCGGACCAGTGCGTTGCGCTGCGCCATCCGCTGCGCCCCGACGGCCAGGGACAGCGTGACGGTGGGCAGCAGGCCCTCGGGCACCAGCGCCACCATCACGCCGATCGCAAACAAAAAGGCGTCCCGCCAGGAGATTCCGACCAGCAGCGAGAGGACGAAGAACAGCACACCAATGCCCAGGGCCATCGTGGCGGTGATCCGGACGATACGTTGCAGTTCCCGCGCCAACGGGCTCGGCGGCGCCTCCACCTTTCCCGTCAGGGCTGCGATTTCGGCGAGCCGGGTCTTCCCGCCTGTTCCCGAGACCACGCCTTCGGCCTGGCCGTTGACCAGGAAGGTCCCACCAAAGACCGTGTCGCCGGGGACCTTGGCGAGGGCCTCGCTTTCACCCGTGAGCATCGATTCGTCCACCGAACAGCCGGCCGCCAGTACCAGCCGGAGGTCCGCGGGCACCCGGTCGCCGGCCACCAGGACAACGGCGTCGCCCGGCACCAGCTCGGTGGTGTGGACCTTGATGACGCGGTTGTCCCGGCGGACCGAGACCATCGCAGGCAGCAGCTCGCGGAGCTTGGAGGCGGCATGCTGGGCGCGCTCCTGCTGGATGTAGGCGAAGGTCCCGTTCACCAGGATCACGACGACGATCGCGATGGCCAGCTGCGGCATGCCCGCCAGGTAGGCCAGCACGGAGGCGCCCCACAGCAGGATGGCAAAGAAGTGGGTCAGTTCGGCCAGCAGCTTGCGCCAGCCGGGGACGGTGCCGGCCTCCGGCAGCCTGTTCGTTCCGAGTTGGGTGAGCCTCCGGGCCGCCTCGGCGGAGCTCAGGCCTTCAACGCCCGCTAACGCCCCGGCGCTTGGCCCCCCGGCGGGAGCCTCCGGCGTCACGGCTGGCCGGTGCTGTTTAGGCGCAGCACCGCAGACCGGCCCGGGGCAGGTAGCTCATGGATTGAGGGTGCGCCCCGCGGGTGCCGCCCGTTAGGGCCAAAGGTCACGGCGGCGCGCCTGGCACCCAGTTGCACTCCGCGCAGTTCCTGCGTCGTAGCTAGTCGGCGTTCCCCGCGTTGAATTGCACCCCAAGAGTTGGCAGATCGGTCTATGAACCTTCCGCGTCAGTCGACCGCAGGTGGCCGGTGCCGTCCCAGTGTCCGAAGGTAGGCGCCGAAGCCGTGCGGCGCCCGGGCGTGGATGCGGCCCGAAGTGAGCACTCGCATGCTGTCCGTCGCCGTCACGGTGAAGGCGCGGCTGCGGAGGCTCTGCACCAGGGTCCGGTCCTCGTGCGAAGACAGCTTCGGGAAGCCTCCGGCCGCCAGGTAGGCAGAGGCCCGGACCCCGAAGTTGGCTCCGTAGATGTGCGGGTGGTCCTCCTCGAAGGGATGGCGTTCCAGCCAGCGCCGATGCAGCTCCGGATCCATTCCGTCCGGGTCCGGTTCCACCGATCCCAGCACGGCGTCGGCTCCCGCGTCGGCGAATTCCAGCTGCCGGATGAGCCAGTTTTCCGGAACCTGCGAGTCCGCGTCCGTGTTGGCCAGCCAGGTCCGTCCGGCCCACGGCGGGGGTGTCCACCGCTTGCCGGGCGCTCGTCGCCGCGCTGTCCCGATCCCGGCAGCCCGGATCCCTGCGCCCCGGCTGGCACCGGCGTTGCGGAAGGCTACCTCGACGGCGCTGAAGCGGCCGTCCGCCGCGGCGTACCGGGCGGCGATGCCGGCGGAGCCGTCGGTGCAGCTGTCCAGCACCACGGTCACCCTGACGTCCACGTCGGGCCGGACCCGGCGGAGGGCGTCGGCGGCGCGTTGTACTGCCAGCAGCGCGCGGCCGAGGTGCTCGTCCTCATTGTGGGCGGGCATAACGACGGCGATCCGGTCGATGCTGTGTCCGCGGGGCAGCGGCAGGGCGTGGGCGGCCATGCCGACTAGCCTTCCGGGCCCGGCAGGAGTGCCGCTGCCGGCCGCGGTTCCTTACCGGACTGCGGCGCGATCAGAACCTCCAGGATGAAGTCGCGTTCCCGGTAGAGACCGGCGTCGGCCCAGCCAAGGTGGCGGCGGGCGGCCGCGTGGACGGAGTCGCCGTCGAGCTCCCAGCCGGAAATGGGGTGGCGCCAGTGGCACAGGGCCAGGGTGCCGCCGGGCAGAAGAGCGGACTCGACCCGTGCGAACAGCTCAGCGAGCTCGCCGTGCGCGAGGTAATAGCCCACCTCGGAGACCACTATCAGGTCGAAACGGCCGTCCGGCCAGTCCTGCGGGACGGTGAGGTGGCGGGTCCGGGCTGCGGGCAGGTGTGCGAGGCGCCGGGCGGCGTGGACCAGCGCGGCGCTGCTGGCGTCGACGGCCGTGAAGCTGGCGCAGCGTTGCGCGAGTTCCACGCTGAGCGTCCCGATCGAGCAGCCGATTTCAAGCCCTGCCTCGTAGTGCAGGCCGGGCAGGGCAGCGAGGGTGAGGGCGCGTTTGCGGTGTTCGTACCAGCTGGTGGTGTACTGCCACGGGTCCTCGTTTCCGGTGTGGACAGCGTCGAATACGCCTTCCGCGTCAGCGGCGGCGTAGGAGCCACCGCTGCTGGCGGCGGCCGGACGCTGCCACGCGAAAGTCTCGAACGGACGTTCAAAGTGCTCCCGAAACGCCAGCGGGAGCAGCACCTCGTCCCCGGGCTGGCCGGACAGGGGCCGGACCTGGGTAATGTGGGAGGCCATTGCCGCTGCCTTGGCCTGCTGTGCGCCGGGGTCCAGCGGAAGGCGCAGCCAGGACTGCCAGGCCGGGTCGGTGGCGTCCGCCCAGAGCCAGTACCAGATGGGGTATTCGAGGAGCCCGTGGCCGCCTGCGCCGGCCGCCTCGGCCGCTGCGGCGCCCAGCGCCTCGTGGTCCGTGTGGCCGTCGTGCCGGTACGGCGCCACGAGGGTGATGCGTTCCGCGGGCAGTCCCGAAGCGGCCGTTGTTTCAGCGATGGCCTGCTGTAGCGCGGCGTGCACCTCCGCCCGGTGATCGGCGAGCTTGCCGTCAGGCAGGGCGAGGAACCGCCACTCCGGGTCCCCCAGCAGGTGCGCCAGCGCGCCGCCGAATTCCTCAAGCCGCACGGCTGCGAGCTGTTCCGGCGTCGTTGTTGGTGAGTCCGGGTGGGAGGCCTCCCCCGCCGTGCACAACAGCACCGTGACGGAGGCGCCCAGCCCGCGCAGCCGGGCCATCAGCCCGCCGGCGCCCAGGGATTCGTCGTCCGGATGCGCGGCCAGGACGATGAACGCCTGGCCGGCGAGCTCCGCGGCGGCCAGCGGCAGCTCCGGGAGCGCAGCCAGTCCGCTGGCTGCCCAGGCATCCTCGCCGGTTCCGGCGTCCTGATGGGTGAAGCTCACCATGGGTGCTCCCCCTTGAGCGTGAGGGCACCAAGCTGGGCGTCGTCGCGCATGGCATGGTGCTGGCGGATGTAGAGCGCGAGGTCGGCCATTCGCTTGCCGTAGACCTCGTCGAAGGCGAGCGGTCCGGGCCCGAGGTTCTGGCTGACCAGCGTCTGGATGCGTTCGGCGGCGGTGGCCACGGCGCCGCGGATGCGGAGTGCCTCGCTCCACGCTCCCGTGTCCGTGAGTTCCCCGGCATCGATCCGCGCAGCGGTCCGGGCAAGGTATCCGGTCAGGGCGGTGAGGGTGCGGTCAATCTCGCCGAGGTGGGCAAGTGCGAGCTGGTCCGGGGTGCGGCCGCCGTCGGCCGCCGTGAGCAGGGACGCCCTGAAGCCGCGGGCCACCGCGACGGCGCCGCCCAGCCAGCAGGCCGCCACACCCATGCCGCCCCACGCGAACCCGGGCCGGCGGTAATACCAGCCGGCATCACCCAGCGGCACGGCCGGGACGGCGGCGAAGTGCACCGTGCCGCTCGGGATTTCCCGGAGTCCCCGGCTGGTCCATTGCGGATCCTCGAAGCTGACGCCTTGGGCATGGAGGTCCACGGCGAAGGCTGCCCGTCCGCCGTCGCCCAGATGGGCGGTCACAACGGCGTGGTCCAGCTGGGCGGCCAGCGAGCACCATGGTTTGGCACCCTGCAGCAGGAAACCGCTGTCCGCCGGCTTCGCTTCGAGCCGCTGGCCGGCGGCTTCGGCGGCAAACACACCCCAGGCGCCGTCGGAGCGGACGCCGTCGAGGTCCGGGCGGTCCCGGCCGTCCAGCGCGGGCTGTCCGGTGGCCTGGGCGAGGATCGCCGCGGCGTCCAGATGGGGTTCAATGGCGCGTCCGGCAGCGACGTCCACGGCCGTGACGGACGCCAGGATCTCCCACAGGAAGGCTGTCCGGCCCTCGCCGGGCAGCGGGGCAGCTTCTGCTGCGGCTTTGGCCAGCTCCAGCAACGCCGGGACGTCGCCGACGGCCGAGTGGGCCGCCTCCAGCAGGGGGGTGAGGCCTGCCAGCTGCTCCGGCGCGGAACTGATCCTCACGGCGAGGGGCGGCGGGGAGTCGGGAGTCCGGTTCATTTCGGTGGCCTGTTCCCTTTCGAAGTGCGTCTGGTGCTCCCGGCGTCCACGCCTTTCGGCCGGGCTACTGCTCAGCAAATTCAGGCTGCTCACTAAATCTAAGCACACTTAGCACTTGGGGAATTCCGGTGGCCGTCCCGTCGCCGCTGCGAGACTTCACTGCCGCTACAACACCCGCGCGAGGGCGAAGCCGTCCCAGCCTTTGGAGCCCACGGTCTGGATGACGGTGCCGTCCAGCCGCGGGTCTTCGCCCAGCATATGCAGCGCGCTGATGATGCCGGGGGCGTTGACGGCGTCCATGGAGGGATCCAGCACGGCGCCTTCCCAGACCACGTTGTCCATCACGACGGCGGTGCCGGGCCGGCCGAGGCGGATGGCCCAGTCGAGATAGTGCGGGTTGTTCTCCTTGTCCGCGTCGATGAAGACGAAGTCGAAGGGCTCTTCGCCCTCGTCGGCGAGGGCCTGCAGCGTCTGAAGTGCCGCCCCGACCCGGATCTCCACAAGGTGGCCCAGCCCGGCGGCGTCCACATTGGCTCGGGCGACCTTGGCGTGTTTGGGGAGGTATTCGCACGTGAGCAGCCGGCCGCCGTCGGTCAGTCCCTGGGCCATCCAAATGGTGCTGAACCCGGCCAGCGTCCCGATCTCCAGGACCCTGCGGGCGCCGGAGAGCTGGACCAGGAGTTTGAGCAGCTTGCCGGCGGTGGGGGTGACTTCGATGGGCGGCAGGCCCGCCTCGAGGGCGGAGCTGACGGCACGTTTCAGGGAGTTGTCCGGGCGGACGACCAGCTCGGACAGGAAGTTTTCGACGGCGATCCAGCGGGCGGTGGGCTGATGCTCGAACATGCCCCTCAGTCTTCCAGCTGGGCAGTCCCGGCGGTAGGCTCCGGACGGCCCGGATTTCCGGCCCGCGGCGCCGCCTGGCTAGTCGCCGAGCGCCTGCTCCAGGCGGTCCAGTTTTCCGGTGAGTTCACCGGTGAAGCCCGGCCGGATGTCGGCCTTGATGACGAGGGAAACCCTGCTGCCGTAGCGGCCCACGGCCTCGGTGGCCCGCTTCACGACGTCGAAGACCTCATCCCACTCGCCCTCGATCGTGGTGAACATCGAGTCGGTATGGTTCGGCAGGCCGGACTCCCGGACGATCCGCACCGCCTCGGCGACGGCGTCGTGGACAGAAGCCTCGTCCGCCGGGACGGCCGCGGAACCGGCGGACGGGTCATCGGCAGTGCGCGCGGGACGGCCTGAGGGGGCGACAGAGAATGCAAGCAACATGGCACCAGTCTTTCACGTGCTCGGGAGGCCCGGCGGCCCGGGTGGAGCACGGAAACGCCGCGCTCCCGGACGGGGCCCGCCCCGGAGCCTGCCGCCGGGTCCGTCACATAAACCAATACCCGGAAGTAACCTCCCCGACCCGGCTCCGCGTTGCTAACCTGAGCAAATGAACCGGGTAGCAGACCGCAGGCCGCTCCGCGCCGATGCCGCGCGGAACGTGGACAAGATCATCACCGCCGCCCGGGAGTGCTTCCGGGAGCACGGCCCCGAGGTGCCGCTCCAGACCATCGCTGTGACGGCCGGGGTCGGCCCGGCCACGCTCTTCCGGAATTTCGCCGACAAGGAAGAACTGGTCCTCGCGGCCCTGCACCGCCAGCTCGGCCTGCTGGTCGATCCGGTCATCGAGGAGGCCCTCGCCGCGCCGGACGCGGCGGACGGGCTCTTCCGTGTCATTGACGCTCTGATGGGCGTTGCCAGCGAAGAAGCCAACCTGCTGGGAGCCGTCGCCGGCCGGCGCGGGCTCCTCACCGGCATCACGGGCGACCTGATCGAATCCGTGGCCGTGCTCCTGGGCCGCGGACAGGGGCAGGGAACCCTGCGCAGCGACATCTCGATGACGGACCTGATCCGCCTGCTGGCCATGCTGATCGGCGTTGTGGACACCATGGAGGCCGGTTCGGATGCCTGGCGCCGGCCTGTCGCGCTTGTCGAGGACGCCATCCGCACCGAGCGCCCGCACCGGCCGCTGCCGCCGCAGGCACCGCTGCCGGGGACGGCGTTCGACTTTGTCCTCGGATAGTCCCGGTGTCTTGGGAAACCGTGGCGGGCGCCGTTGGCGGCGTGCTGCTGGTCTACGCAGTCCTGCTGCTCCTCCTGTGGGGCTATGCGCGCCGGCACCCGGAAACGGTCGCGATGAAGGATGCGCTGCGGTTGCTGCCGGACCTGCTGAGACTCCTGCGGCGGCTGCTCGCTGACAAGTCCCTGGGCGCCGGGGTGCGGATTAGGCTTGCCCTGCTCCTGGCGTACCTGCTCTCCCCGATCGACCTTGTCCCGGACTTCGTTCCCGTCCTCGGCTATGCAGACGACGTGATCATTGTGGCCCTCGTGCTGCGCTCGGTAATCGCGCGGGCGGGCGCGGACGCGGTGCGCCGGCACTGGCCGGGAACGCCCGACGGGCTGCAGCTCATCCTTAGGCTCGCCGGCCTCGGGGCACCGCGGTAGGAGCTCAGGCGCTGACTGCTGTTCCGGCCGGACCGCCGTCGAACCTCTGGAGGATCTCGTCGGCAATGACCCGAAGCTTGACGTTCCGGGTGTTGGAGACCTGGGCCAGCAGCTCAAACGCTTCGGTCTGCGAGCAGCGGCTCTGGGCCATGAGGATTCCGGTGGCCAGGTTGATCACGGTCCGGGACCGCATGGCCTGCAGCAGGTCCCGCTGCAGGCCTTTGGCGGAGTCAAGCCGGATAGCCAGCCGCATCACCTTGGCGGCGCGGAGGGCGAGCGCCCCGCACGCTGCCACGGCGCCGTCGTCGAAAACCTCGGGCGACGTCGAGGAGAAGGTCAGGATGGCCGTGGCGTCCCGATCCGCCAGCAGCGGTACGGCGAGGATACTGCGGTTCCCGCGCTGGGCGGCTGCCCGCTGGTAGCGCCGCCACCGGGGATCCATCGTTGTGTCCGGCACCAGCACCGCCAGCCCGGCCTGCTGGACCTCCAGTCCCGGGCCCTCCGCCACACCGTCCTGCATACTGTCCAGCATCAGGGCCTCGGGGCCGCTGCCGGCCAGGACTGTCGGCTGCCGGCGCCGGGCCAGCCGCACCGAGCACAGCACCGGGCGGCCGGTTTCGGCGGCGGCGAACTCGGCGGCCAGGTTGGACAGTTGCCGGAGGAAATCCTCCAGTGCGTCGTTGTCGAGCAGGAGATCCTGCAGACGCTCCGAGAGCCGGTTTCTCAGCATCAATCCTCCGACGGCTTCTCTTTGGCCTCCTGGAGGTGGTGCTGCAGCTTCTCCTCCGCCTCCCGGCGCCGCCGGGCCACATCCCGCAGCTCGCGGGTGGACTCGGCACCCGGCGGAACGAACGGCTCGTGCGGCTTGGAATGCTCGCCTTTGCCGGGCGCAGGCGTATCCGGATCCTCGTTGTCGCTCATACCCGAATGCTCCCACGGGGCCTTGGCGGCAAGTAGGGACTAAAGACCGTTACGGAGCGGTACGGCGCCAGTCGGCGGAGCAGCACGGCGCGGAGCTGCTAGCTCCAGCCCAGCAGCCTGAGTCCGGCTGCCGCGCCGGCGCCGGCGAGGACGACCACCAGGAAGGGCGCCCGGAACAGCAGGGCCATCCCGGCCGCGGCCAGTGCCCCCAGGCGTGCATCCAGCGCCAGCGTCTGCCCGGAGGCCACTGTGTTCACGATCGCCAGGGAGGCCAGCAGGCCAATGGTCATGGTCCCGGCGATCCTTGACATCCTGGGGTCGCGCAGCACACTGGCCGGGACCAGGTAGCCCAGCAGTTTCCAGGCGTAAGCCAGCAGGCAGGAGAGCAGCAGCCACATCCACAGGCTCATGCGGCATCTCCGGAGGGACGCACGTGCGGGTGTTCGGCGTAGGGGTCCACGTCCGGTTCCAGTCCCTCGTCGCTGCGGCCATGGCTGAACCAGCCGACGGCTGCGGCCACCACCGCGGCCACCAGGATCGGCACCCCGGCGGGGACAAACGGTACGGCCAGCACGGTGGCGAGGGCGCAGACGACGGCGATCGCCACCGGCTCGCGGCCCTTGAGCCGCGGCCAGAGCAGGCCTAGGAACGCCGCGACGGCGGCTCCGTCCAGGCCCCACTGCTTGGGATCCCCCAGCGACGCTCCGGCGAGCGCGCCCACGGCGGTGAACAGGTTCCAGAGGACGAAGATGCCCAGGCCCGCGGTCCAGAAGCCGCGCTTCTGCTCAAGCGGGTCGGTCTGGCCCGTGCTGGTGGCGGTGGACTCGTCGATGGTGACGTGGGCGGCGGCGAACCGCAGCCAGCCGCGGGGCTGCAGCAGCGCGTTGATCTGCATGCCGTAGATCCCGTTGCGCATGCCCAGCAAAGTGGCAGCTCCCATCGCGGCGATGCCGGAACCGCCGCCGGCCACCACCCCGATGAACGCGAACTGCGAGCCGCCGCTGAACAGCAGCAGGCTCAACGCCATGGTCTGCCAGAAGTCGAGCCCGGAGGTGACTGACAATGCACCGAAGGACACGCCATAGAGGCCGGTGGCGATGCTGATGGAAAGCCCGACCCGGACGGCCGGGGACTGCAGGAGCCTCACCGCCGGCCAGGATTCCGGAGGCTCCAGGCCCAGGCAATGAGCGGTGCCTGCAGCGGCAGCCGCAGGGTGTGCGCGCGGCGCTGGCCGGGCGTCCCGTCCGGGCCGTACGCCTTGCGCAGGGCATCGAGGTGTCCGGCGAGGAAAACGGTGAACATGGCCGCGACGCCTCCGGCGGCAGCGCGGCGGGTCGCCGGGATCAGCAGCCCGACGGCGGCGCCCGCCTCCAGCAGGCCACTGAGCGCCACCCATTCCTCGCGGGCCAGCACGGCGAGGGGGCTGTTGGACCGTTCGCCGGTGTCGTCGCGGCACAGGAAGTCCGGAACCACGGGGGCGAAAAAACCGGGATCGTCGAAGTGCTTCGCGGCGCTGGCCAGCAGCAGGGCGCTCATCGCTACGGCGGAAAGCGTCTGGGTGTCCCGGCCGGACCAGCGAGATGGCATGGAACAACTCAATCACAGCCGCGGAGCCCTCGCTAACTGCGGCTGTCTGCACTTAAAAGGGGACTTTCCGCAGGGGCGCCTGTCCGTCAATCCGGCGTACCTTGTTGACCATGAGCAGTGTCGTGGAAATGACCGGCGTCGTAAAACGCTTCGGGGCCGTGACGGCCCTGGACGGACTGGATTTCGAGGTGGCGGCCGGCGAGGTGCACGGTTTTCTCGGCCCCAACGGATCCGGCAAGTCCACCACCTTGCGGCTCCTGCTGGGCCTCCTGCGCTCCAGCGCGGGTTCTATCCGGGTGCTGGGCCTGGACCCCTGGCGCGAGGTGGCGACCCTGCACCGCCGGCTGGCCTATGTCCCGGGGGACGTGGCCCTCTGGCCGAACCTCACCGGCGGAGAAGTCATCGACCTGCTGGGCCGGCTGCAGGGCGGCCAGGACCGTGCGCGCCGCGAGCGGCTGCTGGAACTGTTCGAGCTGGACCCCACGAAGAAGGCCCGCACCTACTCGAAGGGAAACCGGCAGAAAGTGGCCCTCGTGGCTGCCCTGGCCACCGACGCCGAGCTGTTCCTGCTGGACGAGCCGACGAGCGGCCTGGACCCGCTGATGGAGGACGCCTTCCGCGGCTGCGTCCGCGAACTGCGCGCCCAGGGGCGCACCGTGGTGCTGAGCAGCCATATCCTCAGCGAGGCTGAAGCGCTCTCCGACCGGGTCAGCATTATCCGCGCCGGGCGGGTGGTGGAGACCGGCCCGCTGGAGCAGCTCCGGCACTTGACCCGCACCGCGGTCACGGCCGACGTCGCCACGGTGCCTCCCGGTCTCGACCTCCTGCCCGGCGTCCACGACGTCGTCGTGACGAACCACCGGGTCAACGCCCAGGTCGAGCCCGCCGGACTGACCCACTTGATGCAAGCGCTGACGACGGCGGGACTGAAGTCCCTCACGAGCCAGCCGCCGACGCTGGAGGACCTCTTCCTGCGCCACTACGGTGACATCGCCGCCGGGGTTCCGGCCGCCGCCGTCGGCACCCCGCCGGGCAGGCCCGGCTCCCCCGGGCCGGGCGGACGGCAGGCCGGCGATGCCTGAGACCCTGGCCGGAACCGGTGTCCTGATCCGGCTCGGGCTGCGGCGGGACCGTTTGCTGCTGCCGGTCTGGATCCTCGGCTTTGCCCTGATCGCCTATTCGACGGCGCTGGCCGGAACCGAGCTTTATCCGGATCTGGCGAGCCGCGTCGAGGCCGCCACGGTCCTGAACGCGACTGCCTCGATGGTGGCCCTGTTCGGACGGATCTACGATCCCACCTCCATCGGTGCGCTCTCACTGATCAAGTACACCGCCTTCATGACCGCCATCCTCGCCGTCCTCATGGTGATCCTCACCATCCGGCATACCCGCAGCGACGAGGAGAGCGGACGCCTGGAGCTGCTTGGCGGCGGAAGGCTGGGCCGGGACGCCCCGCTGGCGGCCGCGCTCAGCATCGGCCTCGGCGCCAATGTGGTCCTCGGCTTGCTCGCGGCGGCCGCGCTGACGGCCGGCGGGTTGCCGGCCGTCGGGTCCCTTGCCTTCGGGCTGGGCTGGGCTGCCACGGGGATGGCCTTCAGTGCCGTGGCGGGACTGGCGGCCCAGCTGACCGCCAGTGCCCGGGCCGCCACCGGGCTCAGCATCGGTTTCGTCGCGATCACCTATGCGCTCCGCGCCGTGGGTGACCTGGCCGAACCGGGCCCCTCGGCGCTCTCCTGGCTCTCGCCCATCGGGTGGAACCAGCAGATCCGGGCATTCGCCGGGGACCGCTTGTGGGTGCTGGTGCTGCCGGTAAGCCTGTGCCTCGTGCTGGTTCCGGCGGCCTTTGTGCTCCGTGCCCGGCGCGACCTGGGCTCCGGACTCCGCGCTGCGCGCCCCGGGCCGGCTGTCGGCGCTCTCTCCGGCGTGTGGGACCTGGCCGTGCGGCTGCAGTATCGGGTGCTGCTGGCCTGGGCCGTGGCGTTTGTGATTTTCGGCGTCGTGATCGGATCCTTGGCCAGCAACGTGGGCGAGCTGCTGAGTTCGCCGAACGCGCAGGACCTGATCAAGCTGATGGGCGGCCAGCAGGCACTGACGGACGCCTTCCTGGCCGCGGAGATCAGCATCATGGGGGTGCTGGCGGCCGCCTACGGGGTGTCCTCCGCCAGCCACCTGCGCAGCGAGGAGGCCGCGGGCCACACCGAAGCCCTGCTGGCGACGGCTACGACCCGGGTCCGCTGGGCGAGCAGCCACTTCATCTTTGCCCTGGCCGGAGTCGCTTTGCTGCTCCTGCTGGCCGGCGTATCGATCGGGGCGGGCGCCGCCTTCGCCGTCGACGACGCCGCGCTGGTGGGCCGCAGCGCCGCGGCCGCCCTGGCCCAGGTCCCCGCCGCCTGGGTGGTGACCAGCGTTGCGCTGGCGGTGTTCGGCTGGGCGCCCCGGCTGGCCGGGGCGGTCTGGGGCCTCCTGCTGGCCCTCGTCGCCCTGGGGGAATTCGGGGTGCTCTGGAACGCCCCCGAATGGCTCATGGACCTCTCCCCGTTCCGGCACTCCCCGCTGCTCCCGGTGGACGCCGGTGACGTGCCGGCGCTGGCGGTCCTCGGCGTGGCCGCAGCGGCCCTCGCGGCGCTGGGCTATTCCGGCTGGCGCCGCCGCGATCTCGCCGCGTAGGGCGTCGCTGCCAGTGGTACACGTCGGCTTTGGCGTGCCGGAACCATGTCCAGCGGACGTCCTGAAGCGGCTAGTTGCCGCTTATGCGGGTAGTTGCCGCTTATGGGTGCAGGCCGAGCACCCCGGGAGCACCCGTGCCTTGACGACAAGGCCCTCTCCGGGTGTCAGCCAGTGCGGGCGTACCGCGGCAACCCAAGCCGGTCCATCATTTTTGTCGGAGCCCGGTCATATTCTGGAAGTGTGGATGGCAGCACAGCCTGGAGTGTGGACAGCAGGGAGGCCCTGGCGGCCTTCGCTGAGTCCACGGCTGCGCTTGCCGCCTTCGCCGGGGCGGGGGCGGATGGCCTGCCAGGCGGGGATGCTTTGCGAAAAGCTGATCCGTTCCGGGACGTGGATCTGTTGCGGGACCTGGCGGATGCTTGCCTGGACGGGATGGCGGAGATGGCGCGGTGGGAGGCCCGGGCCGCGGCGTTGAACGTGCGCTTTGCCGCCGAGTATCTGCAGGCCACCACGGCGTTGGCGTCCCCGGCGGTGTCTCCGCAGGAATGTACCGCCCGGGAGATGGCCGTGGTAGCTGAGGTCGCGTGTGTGCTGACGGTCAGTGAACGAACCGCGAGTGCGTTCCTGTCCGAGTGTGTGGCCCTGACGTCTGGGTTGCCGTTGACGTTGGCGGCTTTGCAGGCCGGGACGATTTCCTGGCAGCACGCCCGGATCATCGTGGCCGAAACCGGCAACCTGGACCCGGCCGGCGCGGCGGGCCTGGAGGCGCATTTCCTGGACCCCGACGCGCCCAGCCCGGCCCGGGGGTGCCCGGCCGGTGAGCTCGTCCCGGGACGGTTCCGCGCCAAGGCACGTGCCTGGCGGGAACGCCACCACCCGGTCAGCATCGAAGAACGCCACACCAGGTGTGCTGCGGACCGGCGGGTCGAGTACGTCCCGGACCGGGACGGGATGGCCTGGCTCTCCGCGTATCTCCCGGCCGATACCGCCGCGGGGATCTGGGAACGGACCACCGCCGCGGCCCGCGCGGTGCAGGGCCCGGAGGAGCCCCGGACCCTGACCCAGCTCCGCGCCGACATCGCCGCGACCTTGCTCCTCGGCACCGACGGGACCGCCGGCGGTACCGATGCCGATGCCGATGACAACGGCGGGTGCGGGGGTGTGCCGGTCCCGCGGGCGCAGGTCCTGGTCACCGTCCCGGTCCTGTCGCTGCTCGGTGCCACCGACGAACCGGCCGTCCTGGACGGGTACGGTCCGATTCCGCCGTCCATGGCCCGCCGCCTGGTCGCCGAGGGCGCCGGGTCCTTCTACCGGGTCCTGACCGACCCACGCGACGGGGCCCCGCTGGAAATCGGCCGGACCAGCTACCGCGTGACGAAAGCCCTGCGGCACTGGCTCCGGCTCCGCGACGGTAAATGCCCCTTCCCGGGCTGCAACAACCACTCCCTGGACAACGACGCGGACCACCTTTTGGCCTGGGCCGATGGAGGCGCTACCGGGATCTCGAACCTGGGCCAGCCCTGCCCGAAACACCACCGGCTGAAACACGCCTCGGCCTGGACACCCGCCGGAGCCAGCAAAGACCACCCGCCAGGATGGACCTCACCCTCCGGAAGGAACTACCCCAGCGAACACCAGGACTGGGAACCACCCCACTGGCCACCCGGCATCCCGGCCACGGACACAAACAAGAGCTTGGGCATAGACGTGGATATGAACTGGTACATGGGATTGGGCACGGACATGGACCAGGATCTGCCCCCTGATCCCGGCCGGCCGGAGCCCCTCGACGACACCATCCCCGAAGACCTACTGCACCGCTATGTGATCGAGGGCGTGCCGTTTCAGCGCGGTGGTTCAACCTGGTGACGCACGCTCACCAAGGCCCCCACAACCGCCCGCTTAGCGCAGGCTCTGCGTGTCGGCCAACAGCTGGGCGAGGACCTGCGCGGGCCGGTTCGTAGTGATCTCGTGGATCCCGAGCCCCTGGCAGAGCGCGACGTCGTTTTCCGAGTCCACGGTCCACACCCGGAAGCGGCGCCCGGAGTTGAGCCAGCGCCGGATGGTGCGGGAATGCCCGCGGACATAGTCGATGCCCGGCCCGGCCAGCCCGGTCTCGCAGTCGTCCAGGATCCGCTCGGCTTCGGTTTGCGCCGCCTTCATCAGGTTCGCGAGCGCGCCGCCGGTAAGCGCCCCCAGGCCGAGCTCCTCGCGGATCTCCAAGACGTCGACGTCGTCCACGAGCTGGCACACGGCGTCGGAGGGGACTGACTTCAGCAGGTGTTTTACCGAGTCCGGGCTGAAGCTCATGAAGGACACCGTGATGTTGCCGAGCCGGGACGTCGCCGGGTCCCAGCCCTGTGACTGGAGGACCTCCAGGACCCGGTCCTCCAGCTTGAGCTGGAAGGGGCTGGGGTGTTTGAGCTCAATCGCCAGGCCGATCTCCCGGCCCGCGGCCTGCAGCAGCACCAGCAGCTCCGGAAGCGTCAGCAGCTGGGTGGACCTGGCACCGTAGGCGTCCGGAATCCTGGCGCCCTTCCAGGACGAGAAGTCCAGCTGCCGGAGCTCGTGGAGGGTCCGGTCCGCCACCGGGCCGGTGCCGTCCGAGGTGCGGTCCAGGTTGGCGTCGTGCAGCAGCACCGCGTGCTGGTCGCGGGTGAGGTGGATGTCGCATTCCACACCGTCGGCGCCGTCGGCGATTGCCTGCAGGTAGGCGGCGCGGGTGTGCTCGGCGAACGCCCCGCTTGAACCGCGGTGGGCGTAGACCAGCGGACGGGCTGCGGTGGACTCGTCAGTCGTCATGCTGACACGTTAGCCGACAGCCGCTGCCAAAGCGGGACTAGGCTGGGCACATGCAGGTGAATACTGAGACAAGTACCCGTACGGAAGGCCACGGCGACGCCGGAACCGCCGCGGCGGGCGGTGCCGCCCGCCGCCAAACCGTGGCCGCCGGCGACGCCGAGAAGGCGTCCGCGCTGCGGAAGATGAAGCTGCTGGCGCTCTCGCTGCTGGTCCTGATGGCGATCATCTTTGTGGTCGCCTTCGCCCTGCAGAAGCAGTACCCCTGGCTCGAATACGTCCGGGCCGCGGCCGAAGGCGGCATGGTCGGAGCCCTCGCGGACTGGTTCGCGGTAACGGCGCTGTTCAAGTACCCGATGGGCCTCAAGATCCCGCACACCGCCATCATTCCGCAGCGCAAGGACCAGATCGGCGCCTCCCTGGGCGAATTCGTGGAGACCAACTTCCTCTCCGAGCAGGTGGTCCACGAAAAACTCGCCTCCGTTGACATCGCCCGCAAGGCCGGGGCCTGGCTCTCCGGGCCCGGCGGCGCCGAGCGCGTCGCCAAGGAAGGCGCCGCCGTCATCCGCGGCGCCTTCACCGTGCTCAACGACGACGACGTCCAGGCCGTGATCGAGGGCATGGTCCGGCGGCATCTGCTTGCCCCGCCGTGGGGCCCGCCGGTGGGCCGGGTCGCCCAGCGCATTTTTGAGGACGGCCACCACCACTCCCTGGTGGACGTGCTCGTGGACCGCACCGTGGACTGGGTGCGGGATAACCAGGAAACGGTCAACCGGCTGGTCACCGACCGGTCCCCGACGTGGGTGCCCTCGTTCGTGGACGGGCTCGTGGGCGACAAGGTCTACGTGGAGATCCTGAAGTTCACCCGCGCCGTGCAGTCCGACCCCCGGCACCAGGTCCGCCTGTCGATCGACAAGTACCTCAAGGACCTCGCGCAGGACCTGCAGCATGATCCGGTGATGATCGCCCGGGCCGAAGGCATTAAGGCCCAGGTCCTCGGCGATCCGGAGATCCGGGAACTCGCCTCTCGCACCTGGGGGACCATCAAGGCCGCGCTGCTGTCCGCCGTCGACGATCCGCACAGCGAGCTGACCGTTCGGTTCAAGGCTGCCGTGCACGACTTCGGCACCCGGCTGGTGGTTGACCCGGAGCTGGCCGGAAAAGTGAACAAGTGGATCGGGGACGCCGCGGGGTACCTCGTGAAGACGTACCGCTCGGACATCGCGGGGGTCATCACCGATACCGTGGCCCGCTGGGACGCCGAGGAGACCTCGCAGAAGATCGAGCTCCAGATCGGCAAGGACCTGCAGTTCATCCGGATAAACGGCACCGTGGTGGGCGCCCTCGCCGGGCTCGCGATCTTCACGGTGGCGCATCTGACCTTCGGCTGACAATCCGACGCCCAGGCTAGGCGGCCGCGACTTTCGCCTTCGCCCGGCCCGGCAGGGCGAAGATCGTGAAAGCCAGCGCAGCCAGCGCCGTGACCACCAGCAGCAGCAGCCCGATCGAGTAGCTGCGCGTCGCGGCGTCGTACGTTGCCCCCATGATCAGCGGCGGGAAGTAGCCGCCCAGGCCGCCGGCGGCGCTGACCACTCCGCTGATGCTGCCGACTTTCCCCGGCGGGGCGAGCACCCCCACCCAGGCGAACACCCCGCCCGTTCCGAGTCCCAGCGCCGCCGCCATGGCCACGAAGGTCAGGCCGGCGGGGACCTCGCCGTCGGGCTGCAGGTTCACCACCCAGGCGAGGACCGCGACGCCGGCCAGGGAAGTGATCACCACGTGCTTGGGCCCGAACTTGTCCGCGAGCACACCGCCCACCGGCCGTGCCAGGACGGCGGCCAGCGCGAAGCCGGCGGTCCGGGCGCCGGCACCGCTCGGATCGAAGCTGTAGACGTCGCGGAGGTAGGTGGGCAGGTAGGTGGCGAAGGAGACGAAGCCGCCGAAGACCACGGCGTAGAGGAAGCACATCTTCCAGGTGACCGGGGTCTTCACGGCGTCGAGCAGCTTGGGCAGGACGGGGAGGTTGTTGCGGGTCCAGCCCGGGGATTCCTTCATCAGGAACCAGACCAGGGCCGCCATGACCGCGAGGATCGCGGCGATCAGCAGGTGCGTCGGGAAGTACCCGATCCCGGCGACCAGCCTCGGGTTCAGGAAGGCGGCCAGCGCCGTGCCGCCCATCCCGGCGCCGAAGACGCCGGTGGCAAAGCCGCGCCGGGACGGCTCGTACCAGGCGCTGACGAAGGGGATCCCGACGGCGAAGACCGTTCCGGCGACGCCCAGCAGCAGCCCGGCACCGAGCACCAGGGCGAAGGAACTGAGGAGCCCGCCGACAGCCACGAGCAGGATCGGCAGGATCGAGGCCAGCAGCACGAAGGTGAACATGGCCCGGCCGCCGTACCGGTCCGTCAGGGTGCCGACGACGATCCGGCCCAGCGAGCCGACGAACACCGGCATGGCCACGAGCACGCCGGTGGCGGCAGGGGTGAGCTCGAGGGTCTGCGTGTAGAAGGCGCCGAGCGTGGCCACCGAGTTCCAGGCCCAGAAACCGACCACCGACGCCGAGGTGGCGAGCACCAGGTTGACTGTCCGCCCGGCGGGGGCGGCCGAAGGAAGGGGCGCTGATCCGGCCACTGGTGGTCCTCTCAGTTCGACATCAGTTGTGCGCTCGGCCGGACCACGGCTCAGCGGTTGCGGGTGTCCCGGTCGCGGGTTCCGACGGCGGACCAGCCCCGGCGGGCGGCGACAGTGGAGTTCCGCGCGGCCGCGGCGCCGGCTTTGCTGCCATCCCTGTCCCGGTCCCGCGAGCGGTAGACGATGTAGGGGCGGAAAAGATAATGGAACGGAGCCGTAAAGGCATGGACCAGCCGCGTGAAGGGCCAGATGAGGAAGAGCGCCATCCCCACCAGAGTGTGCAGGTGGAAGGAGAACGGCGCAGCCGCCATGGCCGCCAGGTCCGGCTGGAAGATGAACAGCGAGCGGAACCAGGGGGCCACCGTCTCGCGGTAGTTATGCCCGTGCTCGCCCTCGAAAACACTGGCCAGGGTGGTCCACAGGCCGAACACAATGGCCGCGGTGAGCACCACGTACATGGTCTTGTCGTTCCTGGTGGTGGCCATAAAGACCGGCCCGGTGGTGCGGCGGCGGTAGATCAGGAGGAGGATCCCGCCGAGCGTTCCCACACCCGCAATGCCGCCCACAAAAAGGGCGTTGAAGTGGTAGAAGTCCTGGCTCATTCCCACCGCCTGGGTCCAGGCCATCGGGATGACCAGGCCGAAGAAGTGCCCGGCAATCACGGCGAGCAGGCCGAAGTGGAACAAGGGTGAGGCGATCCGCAGCAGCCGGGATTCGTAGAGCTGGGAGGATCTGGTGGTCCAGCCGAACTGGTCATACCTGTAGCGCCAGACGAGGCCGCCGACCAGCACCACGACCATCAGGTAGGGCAGGACGCCCCAGAGCACGATGTCCAGGGCGGAGATTTCGGCGGCGGATCCGGGCTCGGTTTCGGACACCAGCATGGTCAGGCCCCCTTCACGGGCAGCAGCCGCGGATCGTACGGGTCCAGGCCCACCGCTTCGGCGGGCGGACCGTAGCCGGCCATCCGCATCACGGCCTGCTCGTCCGCGGGAGACTTCCCGGGCAGGGTGGCGCAGATGGCCTGCAGGATCCGGGCGTGCGGAAGTTCGTCCCGGAGCAGCCCGAAGCGGAGCATCTCCAGGCTCGCCCGGAAGCGGGCCAGCAGGTCACGGCCGGCGGCAAGGTCCACGAGAGCGGCGTATTCCAGCACCATCGGCAGGTAGTCGGGCAGTTCCCCGTGGGTGTCCACCAGGATGTCGCTTTGCCGGTAGGTTTTCTTGAAGTTGCCCAGGACTTCGCCGCGGCGCCGGGTGTCCCCGTCCGTCCAGTAGGACAGGTGCAGGGCGTGGCGCTTGCCGAGGTCGAACTCGCGCACGTAGTGGGCCTGGCTTGCCATCGGCGGGTTGGTTTCCAGCGAATCCAGCACCTCTTGGAAGTCCGCGACCGCGCCCGGGAACTCCGCCAGCGCGGCCCGCATGAGCGGCACCTTGCCGATGAGCTCCTCGTCCGGGTAGGACAGGCACCAGGACGCCGCGAGATAGACCACCTGCTCGCGCCGGCTCACAGCCGTTCCCTGTCCGCCGGAGTACCCGGACCGTGCGGCGCGGGCGGCTTTTCCGCCAACAGCGCCTTTTCCGGGAACAGCCCGGCTGGTGCCCCCGTCCCGTCCCAGTTCAGCAGGTTCACCCGGCCGCGCAGCGTGGCTTCGCCTGGCGCTGTGCCGGAGGTCTGGCGGTCCCGCAGGGCGTTGAACGTTTCCACCGCCACCGGGACGGGCCTGCCGCTGGCTTCACCGAACGGGGAGGAATCCTGCATGCCCGGGCCGCCCTCGAAATCCAGTGAGCAGCCCATCTCCTCCAGGTCGTGGGCCTGTTCCACGTGCGCCTTGGGGATGACGTACCGCTCGTCGTACTTCGCGATCGCCATCAGCCGGTACATCTCGTACATGGTCTGGCTGTCCATCCCCACGGCTTCGGGGATGGAGTCGTCCGGGTCGTTGCCGAGGCTGATGCCACGCATGAAGGAGCGCATGGCCGCGAGTTTCCTTAGCACCGCGGTGACCCGGTCCGCGTCGCCGGCGGTGAAGAGTTCCGCGAGGTATTCCACCGGAATGCGCAGCGCGTCGATGGCGCCGAAGAGGTTGCCGGCGTCCTCGCCGTCGTGCCCCTGGTCGCGCAGCAGGTCCACCACCGGCGAGAGGGGTGGCACGTACCAGACCATCGGCATGGTCCGGTATTCGGGGTGCAGCGGCAGGGCCACCTTGTAGACCTTGGCCAGGGCGTAGACCGGCGAGCGCCGGGCTGCGTCAATCCAGTCCTCCGGGATGCCCTGGGCCCGGGCTTCGGCCTGGACGGCGGCGTCGTTCGGGTCCAGCAGCACGTCCATCTGGGCGTCGTAGAGTTGCTGGGGGTCCGTGACGGACGCCGCAGCCGTGACGGCGTCGGCATCGTACAGGAACAGCCCCAGATACCGCAGCCGGCCCACGCAGGTCTCCGAGCAAACCGTCGGCAGCCCCACCTCGACCCGCGGGTAGCAGAAGGTGCACTTCTCGGCCTTGCCGGTCTTGTGGTTGAAGTACATCTTCTTGTACGGGCAGCCGGTGACGCACTGCCGCCAGCCGCGGCATTTGTCCTGGTCCACCAGCACAATCCCGTCCTCCACGCGCTTGTAGATCGCGCCGGAGGGGCAGGAGGCCATGCAGGAGGGGTTCAGGCAGTGCTCGCAGATCCGCGGGAGGTAGAACATGAAGGTTTGCTCGTAGGCGAACTTGATCTTGTCTTCGGATTCCCGCCGGACCTTTTCCACGATCGGGTCCAGGTGCCCGTTCTCGGTGGAACCGCCCAGGTCATCGTCCCAGTTCGCCGACCAGGTGATCTTTGTGTCCTTCCCGGTGATCAGGGACTTGGGCCGGGCCACCGGAAAATCGTCGCCCAGCGGCGCGTCCACGAGGGTCTTGTAGTCGTAGGTCCACGGCTCGTAGTAGTCCTTGAGCTCGGGCTGGACCGGGCTGGCGAAGATCCCGAAGAGCTTCTTGACCCGGCCGCCGGCCTTGAGGACCAGCTTGCCGCGCTTGTTCAGCGCCCAGCCGCCGCGCCACCTGTCCTGGTCCTCGTAGCGGCGCGGATACCCCTGGCCGGGGCGGGTTTCGACGTTGTTGAACCAGACGTATTCGGTGCCCGCACGGTTGGTCCAGGCCTGCTTGCAGGTCACGGAACAGGTGTGGCAGCCGATGCATTTGTCCAGGTTCATGACCATGCCCATTTGAGCCATAACACGCATCAGTACTGCACCTCCTGGGAACGACGGCGGACGGTGGCGACCATGTCGCGCTGGTTCCCGGTGGGGCCCAGGTAGTTGAACGCGTAAGCCTGCTGGGCGTACCCGCCGATCAGGTGCGAGGGTTTGACCAGCAGCCGGGTCACGGAATTGTGGATTCCTCCGCGCCGGCCGGTGGCCTCGGACTTCGGCACGTCGATGGTGCGTTCCTGCGCGTGGTGGACGTAGACCACACCGGCCGGCATCCGGTGGCTGACAATGGCCCGGGCCACCAGGACGCCGTTGATGTTCAGGCACTCCACCCAGTCGTTGTCCTTGACCTTGATGGCGTCCGCGTCGGCGGGGCTCATCCAGACCGTCGGCCCGCCGCGGGAGAGCGAGAGCATAAGCAGGTTGTCCTGGTATTCGGAGTGGATGGACCACTTGGAGTGCGGGGTCAGGTAGCGGACCACCACCTCCATGGCCCCGTCCTGGCCGAGTTTGGGTTCGCCGAAGAGCTTGTGCATGTCCAGCGGAGGCCGGTAGATCGGCAGGGCCTCGCCGATGTCGATCATCCAGTCGTGGTCGAGGAAGAAGTGCATCCGGCCGGTCAGGGTGTGGAAGGGCTTGAGCCGTTCGATGTTGATGGTGAAGGGGGCGTAGCGCCGCCCGCCCGTTTCGGAGCCGGACCACTCCGGCGAGGTGATCACCGGGACCGGGCCGGCCTGCGTCTGGGCGAAGGTGATGAATTTTTCCTCGGACCCCTCGGACAAGTCCGCCAGTTTCCGCCCGGTGCGGAGTTCCAGATCCTTGAAGCCCTGCACGGACAGCGCGCCGTTGGTGGTGCCGGAGAAGGCCAGGATGGCCTCGGCCATCTTCGCGTCGGTGTCGATCGCGGGACGGCCGTCCGCGGCGCCGCCGAACATCACGCCGTTGGAGCGGCTGAGCCGGTCCAGGGGTCCGGCGAGTTTGTAGGTGACGTTCTTGACCGTGAAGCCCAGCTTGTCGGCCAGCGGCCCGACGGCGGCGAGCTTGTCCGCGATGGCGGTGTAGTCCCGCTCCACGACCGAAAAGATGGGCATGTTCTGCCCGGGGACCGCGGGGATGGACGTGTCCCGCCAGTCCCGGACGATCCCGCCGGGCTGGGCGAGCTGGCCCGGGGTGTCGTGCTGCAGCGGCACGCTGACCAGGTCCCGGCGCACGCCCAGGTGTGTCTTGGCCATCCGGGAGAACTCCTGGGCCAGCAGGTGGAACATGTCGAAGTCCGTTTTCGTCTCCCACGGAGGATCGATCGCCGGGGTAAAGGCGTGCACGAAGGGGTGCATGTCCGTGGAGGACAGGTCATGCTTCTCGTACCAGGTGGCGGCCGGGAACACGACGTCGGACAGCAGCGTGGTGGAGGTCATCCGGAAGTCCGCGGAGACCAGCAGGTCCAGTTTCCCTTCCGGCGCCTGATCGTGCCATTTCACGTCCCGGGGCTTGAGGCCTTCGGCGTGGTCCTTGCCCAGGACATTGTTGTGGGTCCCCAGCAGGTTCCGCAGGAAGTACTCGTTGCCCTTGGCGGAAGATCCGAACAGGTTGGAGCGCCACAGCACGAGCGTCCGCGGCCAGTTCTCCGGGGCGTCCACGTCCTCGATCGCCGGGTTCAGGGTGCGGTTCTTGAGCGCGTCCGCGATAAAGCTGGGGGTGTCCTGCGCCGTGCCGGCGGCGACGGCGGCCTCCGCCTCGTCCGCGAGGTCCAGAGGGTTCCGGTCGAACTGAGGGTAGAAAGGCATCCAGCCGAGCCGGGCGGACTGGGCCAGCGCGTCCGCGGTGTGCATGCCGTCCATCGCCCCTGTGGACAGCGGGGACTTCAGCGCATCCGCGGAGTAACCGTCCTGGCGCCACTGGTCCGTGTGCATGTACCAGTAGCCGGTGCCGATCATGGTCCGGGGCGGGCGTGACCAGTCCAGCGCATTGGCCAGCGACAACCAGCCGGTGACCGGCCGGGTCTTTTCCTGTCCCACGTAGTGGGCCCAGCCGCCGCCGTTGCGGCCCATGCAGCCGGTCAGCATCACGAGTGCCAGCACCGCCCGGTAGGTGGTGTCGCCGTGGAACCACTGGCAGATGCCGGCGCCCATGATGATCATGGACCGGCCCTTGGACTGCTCGGCGTTGCGGGCGAATTCGCGCGCCACCCGGATGCAGGCCTGCGCGGGGACGGACGTGATCTCCTCCTGCCAGGCCGGGGTGTAGGGCGTCGCGGCGTCGTCATAACCGGTGGCCCACTCCCCCGGCAGGCCTTCGCGGCCGACGCCATACTGGGCCAGCATGAGGTCGAACACGGTGGTGACCAGCTCGCCCTCCACCTCAATGACGGGCACTCCGCGCCGGAGTACGCTGCCGGTGCCGTCCGCCTCCTCGAAGCAGGGCAGCAGGATCTCGGCACTGGCCCCGGAGACCTCACGCAGCGACAGCGCCGGTTCGATCCCCTCCAGGTCCAGGTTCCATTTGCCCTCCCCGCTGCCGGAGTAGCGGAACCCCATGGAGCCGTTGGGAACTGCTGGGCGTCCGGACTTCTTGTCGAACAGCACGGTGCGGAACGCCGCGTCCTCGGCCAGGGACTCGGCCGGTATGTCCCTGGCGGTGAGGAACTTCGACGGGGTAAGGGAGCCGTCGTCGCGCCGTTCGAGCCGGACCAGGAACGGCAGGTCCGTGTATTGGCGGACGTAGTCGGAGAAGAACGGGACCTCGCGGTCGATGAAGAATTCCTTCAGCATCACGTGGCCCATCGCCATGGCCAGCGCGGCGTCGGTTCCGGCCTGGGCGGGGAGCCATTCGTCGGCGAACTTCGTGTTGTCCGCATAGTCCGGGCTGACCGTCACCACCTTGGTGCCGCGGTACCGCACTTCAGCCATCCAGTGCGCATCCGGGGTCCGGGTGACGGGGACGTTGGAGCCCCACATCATCAGGTAGCCCGCGTCCCACCAGTCGCCGGATTCCGGGACGTCGGTCTGGTCGCCGAAGACCTGCGGGCTGGCCACGGGCAGGTCAGCGTACCAATCATAGAAGGACGTCATCACCCCGCCGATCAGCTGGATGAAGCGGGTTCCGACCGCGTGCGAGACCATCGACATCGCGGGGATCGGCGAGAAGCCGGCGCAGCGGTCCGGCCCGTAGTTCTTGATCGTGTTCACGTGCGCGGCGGCCGCGATTTCGATCGCTTCCTGCCAGGAGACCCGGACCAGGCCGCCCTTGCCGCGGGCCAGCTGGTAGCGGCGGCGCCGCTCCGGGTCCCCCACGACGTCGGCGAAGGCCAGCACCGGGTCGCCCAGCCGGGCCTTGGCCTCGCGGTACATCTCCACGAGGACACCCCGCGCGTAGGGGAACCGGACCCGGGTGGGCGAGTAGGTGTACCAGGAGAAGGCCGCCCCGCGCGGGCAGCCCCGCGGCTCGTATTCCGGGCTGTCCGGACCCACGGAGGGGTAGTCGGTCTGCTGGGACTCCCAGGTGATGATGCCGTCCTTGACATACACCTTCCAGGAGCACGAGCCGGTGCAGTTCACCCCGTGGGTGGAGCGGACCACCTTGTCGTGGCTCCACCGGTCCCGATAGAAGATGTCACCCTTGCGGCCGCCTTCCCGGAACACTGCCCTGCCGTCCTCGGTTTGGTCCCATTTCGTGAAAAACCGGCCGAGCTTCAACATTGCTTCCGAGGCGGGTCCATCTAACCCCGCGGGGCCTCCGGCAGTCATGCCCCAAAGCTAGGTTGCCGTTTCTGGCCCGGATAGGGCCCTACGGCACTAGGCAAATCCCCGTGAGGAAAGGGCGGCTGGCCACATTCAGGCCGGCTTCAGGCGAAACTCTCCAGTTCGACGCCGGCGCTTTCGAGTGCGGCGCGGATCGCGGTGGCCGTGGCGAGGGATCCGGGGGTGTCGCCATGGATGCACAGCGACTGCGGTTCGATCCGGAGCACGGTGCCGTCAATGGCCTCGACCTCGCCCTTCGTGGCGAGGCGCACCGCGCGTTCGGTGATCCGGCCGACGTCGTCCAGCATGGCGCCGTCCTGCGAGCGCGGCACGAGGGTGCCGTCCGGGAGGTAGCCGCGGTCAGCGAAGGCCTCGGTGAAGACCGGGTGGCCGGCTTCCTGGGCGATGCCGAGCAGGGCGGAGCCCGGGAACCCCAGGACGGGAAGACCCGGATCGTAGGCCTGAATGGCGGCGACCACGGCGGAGGCCTGCTCGGCGTCGCGCACTGTCCGGTCGTAGAGCGCCCCATGCAGCTTGACGTAGTCCACCGAGGCGCCGACGGCGTGCGCCACCCCGTCCAGGGCGCCGAGCTGGTACAGCACGGCGCCGAAGAGGTCATCGAAGGTGATGTCCATGGCCCGGAGGCCGAAACCGGCGAGGTCCGGGTAGCCGAGGTGGGCGCCCACCCGGACGTCGAGCTCGTAGGCTGCCCGGCACGTGTCCAGCATGGTTACGGGATCCCCGGCGTGCAGGCCGCAGGCCACGCTGGCGCTTGTGACCAGCGGGAACATCGCGGCGTCGTCGCCCAGGGTCCAGGTCCCGTAGGACTCCCCCAGGTCAGCGTTCAGATCCAAGGCGTGCCGCCTTCCTGCGCTGCCTTGTCCTTGCTGCCCAGCACGGCGGCCGGGCTTTCGGTTTCCGCCGGACTGGCGGCTGCTGCCGGGCCCCCAAGTTCCCCGGGAATGACGAGCGGCATCGGGCCGAACGCTTCCTTGGCGTTCGCGACGACGGCGCGGCCCATCATCCGGTTGCCCACGCCGCCGACGACGGCGCCGATGCCGAACGGCAGCGCCCGGCCCAGGAGGGCGGTGCCCTGTTTTTTGAGCAGGGTCCGGAGGAACATCGTCTGCATCCGTTCCCGCACCGAGCCGAAGCCGGTCAGGGGGGCCCGGCGGGCGAAGAGCGAGCCCCAGGCCTGCGTGGGGCCCTTGCCCTGCCCCGCGGCCTGACCGCTCAAAGAGCTCAGCAGCGCGGTGCCCTCCTCGCCCAGCATGATCGCCATGACCAGGGTGCTGGCCTTCTCCGGGTCCACGAGCCGGACGCCGTGGAGTTCGGCGAGGGAGGTGGAGAACAGTGCCGTGGCTTCGAGGAACCCGACGGTCGCGGCGGCCGAGAGGCCCAGCGCGGCGACCGTGCCGACGCCGGGAATCACGGCCGCGCCGCCCACCAGCGCGCCGCCGCCGGTGACGGCAAGGAGATAGTCCCGTTCCAGCATCGCGGCGAGCTGCGCCGCGGTGGCCTGCGGATGCCTGCGCTGGAGCCGGCGAAGGTTCGCCAGCACCAGCGGGCGCTGGACTTCAACGGCCCGCAGGAGCACATTGTGGACGCCCGGCTTGGGCTTGCCCTCGGCGTCGAACATCGCGTTGTGTGCTGACTTCTGGGCAATCTTCACTGCCGGGTTGCTGCGCTTGGCCATCATCGCCTCTTCGTGAACTATAAGGGTGCTGAGCTTCGTCTGGTCTTAACACTAGGCCACGGGCCGCCCTGTCCGCGCCTCAGCCACCGTCCCGGGGCGGCAGTTAGAGCGCCCACGATTCAGCCACGGCCACGAACGCCGACGACGCCGGGCCCAGCGGCCCGGGGTAGACGGTGGCCGCACCGGGCCATTCCACCCCGAATTCCACGAGCCGGCCGGTGCTGCACGGCAGGTACACGTTGCTGAGTGAGGCGCTGGAGTCGCCGAGCTGGAAGTTGGGAGCCGCGAACTGCCGGCGGTCCAGGACGCCGCTGATCTCCAGCCCGGCCTTCCGGCCGGTGGCGCGGAATCCCTGCCCGGCGTCGAGCACCACGTCGAACTCGTCGTCGGTGTGGCTGATGGCGTCCAGCGGGAACCGGGCAGCCTCCGGGAAATGACGGGTCAGTTCGGTGGCCAGGGAGGCAGCGAAGAACTCGCTGGTGCCGTAGCTGCGCCAGCCCTGGAGCGTGGCGACCAGCAGCGCGTTGCCTGCGCCCCAGCGCGACCAGTCGACCGTCCAGAACGACGCGAAGCAGCTCGCCGGCTCGCCCGGCAGCAGCGTTCCGCCGGCGTCCACCGGGTGCAGGGCGAGTCCCGCGTTGGCGCCGAGGAGCGCCAGGCTGCGCCGCGCCGTCGCGGTGGCCGATGAGTTCATGACAGGAGCCTAGCCGGGTGCGCGTCCGCGGCGCGGAAGCGCCCCGCCGGCGCGTACCCGCAGGGACTGGGACGGGTCAGGACGGGGCCTCTAGACTGGAGCCATGCGCTCACTGAGGGCCCTCCGCCCGTTCGCGCACCGGGAATACCGCGTGCTGATTGCGGCCCTGGCCATCTCCATTTTCGGCTCCGGAATGTGGGCCGTGGCGATGGTCTATGAGGTGATCCATCTGGGCGGCGGCCCGCTGGAGCTCTCCCTGGTGGCGGCGGCGGGCAGCGTGGGCCTCGTCGCGTTTGTTCTTGCGGGCGGCATCGCGGCGGACCGGTTCCCGCAGCGGCTCCTGATCATCGCGGTGGAGGGAGCCAACCTTGCCGTCATCGCCGGCATCAGCGGGCTGGCCATGCTGGGCTGGCTGCAGCTCTGGCACCTCGCGCTCGGCGCGTTTGTGCTGGGCGTCGGGGCGGCGTTTTTCTTCCCCGCCTACTCCGCCATCCTCCCCCGGATCCTGCCGCCGGAGGACCTGCTCGCGGCCAATGGGATGGAGGGGACGATGCGGCCCATGCTGCAGCAGGCCGCCGGTCCCGCCGTCGCGGGCATCCTGGTCGCCGCGCTGTCCCCCGCGCACGCCGTGACGGGGGTGGCGGTATGCCACCTGCTGGCCTTTTCCATCCTGAACCTGCTCCATCGCCAGCCCCTGCCCGGAGCCGATGGCGGGGCGGGTCCGGAGGGCGGCGCCGGATCCGGGGCCCGTTCCGGCGAACGCGCCGGGACCTCCCTGCTGCACGACCTCCGGGAGGGTGTCAGCTACACGGTCCGCACGCCCTGGCTGCTGTGGACCCTGCTGTGGGCCTGCATCTCCGTGTTGTTCCTGATCGGCCCCATTGAGGTGCTCCTGCCATTCGTGGTCCGCGACCAGCTCGGCGGCGACTCGCGCATGTTCGGCTTCCTGCTCGCCATCATGGGCGTCGGCGGCGCGGCCGCCTCACTGGCCACGGCCTCGTTCCCGCTGCCGCGCCGCTACCTCAGCGTGATGATGGTGAGCTGGGGTGCGGGCAGCCTGCCAATCGCGGCCGTCGGCATCATGGACAGCTTCTGGGCGCTGGCTGCCGCGCTGTTCATCTTCGGTGCCACCGGCGGCATGGGCATGGTCATCTGGGGGACCCTGCTGCAGCGCCGGGTGCCGCCGCACCTGCTGGGCCGCGTGTCGAGCCTGGACTTCTTCGTGTCGCTGGCCCTGATGCCGGTGTCCATGGCCCTCGCCGGACCGGCGGCCGAGGTGCTGCCGGTCTGGCTCATCTTCCTGATCGCCGGGACGGTGTGCCCGGTCATGGCCGACGAACTCGCCCACCCGCTGGACCACCAGGTGGAGAGCCTCGCGGATGCGACGGCCCCTGCCGAAGCCTCCGGAGCAGGGCAGGCCGGCCCGAAGCAACGCGGGGTCACCTAGCGCCCATGTCCTTCGGGATCATGGGCGCCTAGTGACCCCGCGTTGCTATGGCGGCTCAGACCGCTGCGCGCACGATCGGGATCGATGCCGTCGGGAGTCCGCTCGGGAAGATCGTGGGCTCCGGTTCCGCGACCGGGGCCAGCGGTACCCGCACCGTGTCGCCGTCGACCGTGAATAGCTCGCCGCGCACGTCGATGTCGAGCGGCGCGCCCTCGCGCACGGTCAGGCTGATGGAGCCCTGCGCCAGTTCGAGCTGCAGCAGCCGGCCGTGGATTTTCAGGTGGAAGGACAGACCCTCCCATTCGGCGGGCAGCCGCGGGTCGAAGTACGGCACGGCGCCCTGGTCGCGCAGGCCCGCGAAGCCGCTGACCAGGGAGCTCCACACCCCGCCGGTCGAGGCGATGTGCACACCGTCGATCGTGTTGCCGTGGGTGTCGTCCAGGTCGATGAACAGCGCGTGCGTGAAGTGGTTCAGCGCCGCGTCGGCGTAGCCGACCTCGGCCGCCATGATGCCCTGCACGCAGGCGGACAGGGTGGAGTCGCCGGTGGTGATCGGATCGTAGAAGTCGAAGGCGCGGCGCTTTTCCTCTGCGGTGAAGTCCTGCCACTGCAGGAACATGGCCAGCACGCTGTCCGCCTGCTTGAGGACCTGGTGGCGGTAGATCACCAGGGGGTGGAAGTGCAGCAGCAGCGGGTATTTGTCCCGGGGCGTGCTCCAGTCCCACGGCTCCAGGGTCATGAAGTCGTTGTCCTGCGAGTGCACCTGGAGGTCCTCGTCATAGGGCAGCTGCATCCGGGTGGCGGCCTGCTCCCAGAGCTGGCGTTCGGCGTCGTCGATGTCCGGGTGGTCCAGCGCGGCCGCGGCGCGCAGGTTAAACCGGGCCATGACATTGGTGTACAGGTTGTCGTTGACGACGGCGGTGTACTCGTCCGGGCCGGTGACGCCGTGGATGTGGAAGAGCCCGTCCTTGCCGAAGAAGCCCAACGAGACCCACATCCGTGCGGTCTCGATCAGCAGCTCGGAGCCCAGGGTCTCCTGGAACGCCTGGTCGCCACTGGCCCAGATGTAGCGGTTGGTGGCGAAGGCGATTGCGGCGGCGATGTGGTACTGGGCGGTGCCGGCGGCGTAGTAGGCGCTCGCCTCGAGCCCGTTGATGGTGCGCCAGGGGAAGAGGGCGCCGTCCACGCTGAGCTCCTTGGCACGGATTTTGGCCTCAGGGAGCATGTCGTGGCGGAACTCGAGAACCTGGCGGGCGTTGCCCGGGCTGGTGTACGTCAGGTACGGCATCAGGTACACCTCCTGGTCCCAGAAGTAGTGGCCGTCGTAGCCGGAACCGCTGACGCCCTTGGCCGGGATGCCGGCGATGTCGGCGCAGGCCGTGGCCTGCGCCAGCTGGAAGAGGTTCCAGCGGACGGCCTGCTGGAGTTCGGTCTGGCCGGCGAGGACGATGTCGCTCGTGGTCCAGTACTCGCGGTAGTGCGCCGCACTTTCGGCGAAGATCTCCGCGAGCGTCCTGAGGCCCGCTTCCGCGTCGTCGGCCAGGTCCTCGGAGGCCTGCCCGACGGCGTAGCTGACGCTCTTTTCCAGCACGAACGGCTCGTCGGCGCCGACGGCCAGAACATAACGGACGCTGCTGTCGTCCTCGTGCACCTGGGTGTCGAAGGGCTGCACCCCGGCGTTCGTCCAGTGGTCGACGGCCAGGCCGATGCGCTGCTTGGATTCGGCGGTCTCCCACGACAGGCGCAGCGAGCCGTCGCCGCCGTCGAGCCGCACGGGAAGCAGGACCCGCCCGGCGTGCCGGCCGGCGCGGCGCGGGTCATGGACCGTGTGGTCCTCGACCGGCTGGTCCTGGCGGTTGATTACCGAGGAGGTCACGTCCGCGGAGATGTCCCGGTCCGCGGCCAGTTCCAGCGAGATGCCGAGCGCACCGCGGGACTGGTAGCCGACGGCGCGGCGTTCGGTGGTGGTCACGGTGGCGCCGGAACGGCACTGCCAGGTGATCCGGCATTCGTAGACGCCGGTGGCGAAATCGACGCTGCGCCGGTAATCCAGCACGGTGGATTCGTCCAGGCTCAGGGTTTCGCCGTCGATGATCACGGTGAAGTTGTTGGCGTCCGGGATGTACAGGATCCGCTGGCCGGTTCGGGCGAATCCGTAGGCGTTCTCCGCGTGCTTGATGTCCCAGGTCTCGTGGAAGCCGTTAATGAAGCTGCCCGGCAGCTCGGCGTCGGCGGCCGCCCAGTGCGCTCCGCGGATGCCGAGGTGGCCGTTACCCAGGCTGAAGAGGGTCTCAAGCGTGCCGGCGTTGCCGGGCAGGTGGACGGTCTCGACCAGCTGCCAGGGGTCGTTGGGGAACCGTGCGCGGTCCGAGGTGATGAGGGCCATGGTTTTTCCTTCAGGCGGTAAAGAATCAGGTGGTGAAAGTCGGTGCGGGGCCGCGCGAGCGGAACCCGCGCGGCAGCGGAGGGCGGCTAGAGGAGCTCGTCGAGGTCGTTGACCACCAGCGTGGCGCCGGCATCCAGCAGGGTCTGCCGGCCGGCACCGCGGTCCACGCCGATCACCGAGTGGAAGCTTCCCGCGCGTCCGGCCTGGACCCCGGAGACAGCGTCCTCGACGACGACGCACGCCTCACTGGGCAGGCCCAGCAGCCGGGCGGCATACTCGTAGGTCGCCGGGCTGGGCTTGCCGGGCAGGCCTTCGGCGACGGCGACGACGCCGTCGACCACCACCGGGAAGTAGTCAGAGAGTCCGGCGGCCTTGAGCACTGCCGGGGCGTTGCGGGACGAGGAGACGACGGCGACCTTGAGCCCGCGGGCCAGTGCGGCGTCGATGAACCGCACGGAGCCGGCATAGGGCTTGACCCCTCCGGCCTCGACAATGTCGTTGAAGACCTTGTTCTTGCGGTTGCCCAGGCCGTGGACGGTGTTGTTCGCCGGGTCGTCATCCAGCGGGCCTTCGGGCAGGACGATGTTGCGGGAGGCAAGGAAGTCGCGGACGCCGTCGAACCGCGGCTTGCCGTCGATGTGGTCGAAGTAGTCGCTTTCACGGTAGCCGGGCGCCTCGGGCACCGTCTGGAGGAAGCCGTCGAAGAGCTCCTGCCAGGCGCGTTCGTGCACGATCGCGGTGGGGGTCAGGACGCCGTCGAGGTCAAAGAGGATGGCGGAGGCCCCGGTCCAGCTCGAAGGGGTGCTGTTGGAATGCTCAGTCATGGATCGGTTGTCCTTTCAGACGGCGGTAACAAAATCGGTGGGGGGCCACCCGCCGGGTGGGCAGTGGACGCCGGCAGGGGAAGGCCCGGTGGCGGGGAAATACTGGAAGGCAAACGCTGGAGGGGTGAGGCCGCCCCGCTCAGCGCCGGCGGGTGCTCTTGCGCTCTGTCAGTTTGGTTTCCAGCATGCGAACGCGCCCTGACCGGCTACCGGCTGGGAGATGGTGCTCAAACCCCAGGAACCAGCTCACGGAACCGGTGCTTCCGCCGGCCAGCCGGGAGGCTGCCGGGGAGGCCTTAACGGAGACGTTCGGGAGAGTCCGGAGAGGGCGGCGACGTCTTGGTTGGTGACGCGCGGCGTCTTGGCCTGCAGCACAGGGCTCAGCCCTTTCTTCCCCCTGAAGTAGTGGGCCGTGAACATGGCCAACGGTTGAGTGTAAGCGCTTACAAAATTGGCGCGCAAGTGGATAAATGAAGAAAGGCCGTTTGGCCCTGTTACACAGGAGCCCCGCGTACTAAGTTGCGTCCTGCGTCCGGCCGTCCGGGCGCAGCACGTAGTGGCGCAGGAATGCACTGACGTCCACCAGTTCCGCCGCCGAGATCGAGTGGCCCATTCCTGGGTAGGTCCGCGCTGTGAGCTGGGTGTGTTCGTGGAGCCATGCCTCGGTGTGCTCCGTGGCGGCGTCGTTGATCACCAGGTCGTCCCGGTCCCGGCCCCAGAAGAAGGGCGGGCGCGCCTCGAACGATTCACTCATCGCCAGGAGTTCGTTTTCCAGGACAAAGCCGGACAGCCCGACGACGGCCCGGAACTGCCCCGGCCGCAGCCGCAGCAGGGTGGTGGCCATGGCCATGCCCTGCGAGTAGCCGAACAAGCTGACACTGCTGTGCTGGGCTTTGACGGATTCGATCCAGCTGAAGACGGCGTTGGTGGAGGAGATGACGTCGGCGAAGTCGTGGGTCAGGAAGTAGTCCAGCAGGAACCAGCCGTGGCCGTCCCCGATCTCCTTGGGACCACGCAGCGCGGCGCAGCTGAACCCGGACGGCAGGCTCTCAAAGAGCTTGACCATCCGGGATTCGTCCCGGCCATAGCCATGCAGCATCACCAGCAGCGGCGTGCCGGCACGTTCGTGTTCCGGCCTGGACCAGACGACTGTCTCCATCGGAACAGCCTAGCTTTCGGTGATCACCAGCGCGGTGCTGTGCCCGCCGAATCCGAAAGCGTTGGCGATCCCCGCCCTGGCCGGCTGTCCTGCCACGGTTTCGCGGAGGAGGTTGAGGTCGATGCCGTCGTCGGGCTGGTCCAGGTTGCCGGTGCCGGGGACTTCCCCGGACTTCAGGGCCTGGATCATCACGATGGCGCCGAGCGCGCCGGCCCCGCCGAGGAGGTGCCCGGTGAGGGATTTCGTGGAAGTGACGGGAACCTGGTTGCCGAGCACAGCCCGGATCGCTTCTGCTTCCAGGCGGTCGCCGACCGGTGTGGACGTCGCGTGGGCGTGGACGAGGCCGATGTCCCCGGCGCCAAGTCCGGCGGCCGCGATTGCCTTTTCCATTACCCGGCGCTGCATGGCCGGATCAGCAGCGACGATGTCGACGGCGTCGGACGTCACCGCGGTTCCGGCCACGACGCCCAGGATTTCCGCCCCGCGGGCCCGGGCGTGGTCCTCACGTTCCAGGACCAGGATCGCGGCGCCTTCGGCCATCACGAATCCGTCCCGGTCCCGGTCGAAGGGCCGCGATGCGGACTGCGGGTCCTCGTTGCGGGTGGACAGGGCACGGATCTGCGCGAAACCGCTGATGATCAGGCCATTGATGCAAGAATCCACGCCGCCCGCGATCACCACGTCCGCCGCCCCGGCCCGGATCATATCGGCGGCCTGGGAGATGGCTTCCGCACCGGAGGCGCAGGCGCTCACCGGAGTGCGCGCCCCTCCCTTGGCACCTACGTCGATGGAGACCCAGGCGGCAGGGGCGTTGGTCATGATCCGGGTGAGCGTATGCGGGGAAACCCGGCGCGGGCCGCTGGAATCCAGCGTCCGGGTCTGCTCAAGAGTGGTGTCCAGGCCGCCGTAGCCGGAACCGATCACCACCGCCAGGCGCTCCGGATCGGCCGCCGGGCGGCCGGCCTGCTCCCACGCTTCCCGGGCGGCAACCAGCGCCAAATGCCCGCACCGGTCCATCCTCTTGTATTCGGGGGTGGTGAGCAGCGAGGCGACGTCAACCTTCACCCGGCCGGCCATGCGGACGGGCAGCGCCTGCGCCCAGTCCTCGTCGAGCGCCGCAATTCCGGAGCGCCCGGCCAGCAGCGCCGCCCGCGTCTCGGCAGCAGTCCCGCCTACAGGGGTCACGGCGCCCAGTCCGGTAACAACGACTCTGGGGGAAGCTTCAGGCATGGGTACCGGCATTTCTGTGAGGCCCGCCCAAGGACCCGCGGGCAGTGCGGGGGCAGTGCGGCGGGACGGGTGTGGCGGGGGGCAAGCGGGGGTCGGCAGGAATGGTGGCTGCCGCGATCCACGCTTTAAGAGTACGTGCGATCCCCCGCCCCCTGCCGCCCCGGTTTCCTCCGCCGCGGACCCGGACCACCTCATCCCAACTCCGCGGCGCCGCTTGTCCGGAGCCGCCGCGGCAAGCACTGCCGCGGGAAAACTGACCGGAGTGGCGCCGCGCGGATCGTTGAAACAACACTTTCCGGGCTGTAGCCTGACGCTGGACAGCATGCTTAGCACTACCAATCCGTCCCACCGGACACAAGGAGCAAGTCATGAGAATCGGTTCCTCCATCTTCCTCATTGCCCTCGGCGCCATTCTGGCCTGGGCCATCACCCCCGGGCTGATCCCCAACGTTGACCAGACCATGATCGGCTACATCCTGATGGCTGTGGGTGTGATCGGACTGATCGCTTCCCTGGTCCTGGCCGCCCCGGGCCGCAGCCGCAGCCGCCGGGTCAGCGAAACCCGCTCCGTCGTCGACCCCAACACCGGCGAGACCATCACCCGCAATGAGAGCCGCGACGCCGGCCTCTAGCCCCAGGGCGCTACGTTGCACCACGGCGCGCCACCCGAACGACCCGGACGCCGGGCCGGACCTAAGGTCTGGCCCGGCGTCCGGCATTTCCGGCCACCCGCCCCGCCCCGCCCCGCCCCGCCCCGCCCGGCCCGCCCCACCGGACATGCCCCACTTGCGAGGCCGCCAGTGGACATAGTCCGAATATGCCCACTCCCCGGCACAAAGACTGGACATGTCCCCCGGCTAACCACCCCGAAACCCGGGCATGCCCAGCCTGCGGCGCCACGGACGGACATAATCCCTACCTGCCCACTCCCCGGCACAAAGACTGGACATGTCCCCCGGCTAACCAACCGGAAACCCGGGCATGCCCAGCCTGCGGCGCCACGGACGGACATAGTCCCTACCTGCCCACTCCCCGGCACTAAGACTGGACATGTCCCCCCGGGGAGGCGGGTGAAATTTCTGTGTTCATGTTGTTTTCCATTGACAAAGCCACAGATTCAAAGATAAAGTCAATCAACTCCACTACCTGTGATGACTATCACGGAAGTGGCGGGAAGGTCCGTAGTACTGACGCAAGGGAGAGCCAGTGTTCGCCGAAGAACGCCAACAGCTGATCGTCGGGCTCATTACGGCCAGCGGCCGCGCCAGCGTCACGGACCTTGCCGAGCGTTTCAGCATCACCACCGAAACTGTCCGCCGCGACCTGGCCTCCCTCGAAGCCGCCGGCAGTGTGCGCCGGGTCCACGGCGGCGCGGTGTCCCCGGACCGCTTCAGCACCAACGAGGAAAGCATCCTGGTCCGCACCGACCAGCGGCAGCCGGAAAAGACCCGGATTGCAGAGGCCGCCCTGGCGCTCATCCCGCTGGACCGCACCGGCAGCATCCTGATCGACGCCGGATCCACCACCGAGGCCCTCGCCGAACTCCTGGCCGCCCGGACGGCAGCAACCGCCGCCATCTCAGGGTCCGCCGCGGAACTCGTGGTCATCACCCACTCGCTGCCCGTCGCAACCAAGCTGTCCCGGGAACCCGGCATCGCCCTGCACCTGCTGGGCGGAAAGGTCCGCGGCATCACGCAGGCCGCCGTTGGCCAGTCCACTGTGGAAGCCGCCCGCCGGATCCGCCCGGACATCGCCTTCATCGGCACCAACGGCATCCACGCAGCCTTCGGGCTGAGCACTCCCGATCCTGAAGAAGCCGCTGTCAAGGCTGCCTTCGTCCAATCAGCCCGCCGCATTGTGGTGCTGGCTGATTCCTCCAAGCTGGATTCCGAAACCCTGGTCCAGTTCGCCTCGTTGAAAGATCTGGACACCTTGATCACTGACACGAAACCCAGCCAGGACCTGGCCGACGCCCTCGCGGACGCCGGAGTCGAGGTGGTGGTCGCATGATTGTCACCCTGACCGCCAACCCGAGCCTGGACCGCACCGTGGCACTGCCGGGCCCGTTGCTCCGCGGCGAAGTGCAGCGGGCCGTCTCCGTCCGGCAGGAATCCGGAGGCAAGGGAGTCAACGTCTCCCGCGCCCTCGTCGCCTCCGGCCTGACGACGGTCGCCGTCCTCCCCGGAGCCGAGGCGGACCCCGTCCTCGCCGGCCTCCGCGACGGCGACGTCCCGTTCGCGGCGCTCCCGATCGGCGAGCCGCTGCGCAGCAATGTGGCGCTCACCGAACCCGGCGGCGTCACCACCAAGATCAACGAACCCGGCCCGGTGCTGAGTGCGGACCAGCAGGAAGCCCTGATCGGGCTGCTCCTGGACCACGCCCGCGGAGCCAGTTGGGTTGTCCTGGCCGGATCGCTCCCACCCGGGGTTCCGGCCGACTTCTACGCCACCGTCACCCGGCGGCTGCGTTCCATGGATCACGGCAACGAGGCCCCCCTCATCGCCGTCGACTCCTCCGGCGAACCGCTCGCCGCCGCGATCTCCGGCGACGCGCTGGGGAAACCGGATCTCATCAAACCCAACGCCGAGGAACTGGTGGAACTGGCTGCCGCAGCCGGGTTCGCCACGCACAAGTCCGCCGAGGAACTCGAAGCAGACCCGGAGGCTGCCGCAGTGGCCGCTTCCGCCGTCGTGCGATCCGGGGTGGGGGCCGTGCTTGCAACGCTCGGCTCCAAGGGTGCGGTGCTTGTGACGGCCGACGGCGCGTGGCTCGCCACGCACCCGCCGGTTACTGCGGTGAGTACTGTCGGCGCCGGTGATTCCTCACTGGCCGGCTACCTGCTCGCCTCCAGCCAGGGCGCCGCCCCGGCCGATTGCCTCCGACAGGCTGTGGCACATGGTGCCGCCGCCGCTTCGCTGCCGGGCTCCACAGTCCCGGCAGTCCACCAAACCACCCCTGATGCCGTAACCATCACGGCCCTCCGGAAGGATTGACAGTGACTCAGCTCATTACGACCGAACTGGTCGAGCTCGACCAGAACCTGGGCAGCTCGCCCGAGGACGTGATCCGGCACCTGGCAGGCAAAGTTGCAGCCAACGGACGCGCCACCGAAGTTGAAGGCCTCTTCGCCGACGCCTTCGCCCGGGAACAGAAGACCGCCACCGGCGTCCCCGGCGGCATCGCCATCCCGCACTGCCGTTCGACGGCGGTCACCCAGCCGACGCTGGCCATGGCCCGGCTCTCCCAGCCGGTCGACTTCGGCGCCAAGGACGGCCCCGCGGACCTGATCTTCTTCATCGCGGCCCCGGAAGGCGCGGACCAGGAGCACCTCAAACTGCTCTCCAAGCTGGCCCGCTCATTGATTAAGAAGGACTTCACCGCTTCCCTGCGTGCCGCGGGCTCCGAGGCCGAGGTCGTCGAGCTCGTCGAAGGCGCCCTCGCGGACAAGCCCGCCGCCGCAGCCCCGGCTGCCGGCGCAACGGCCGCCGGTTCAACCACCGAGCCTGCGACCTCGGGGGCACCCCGCCCCAAGCGCCTCGTCGCTGTCACCGCCTGCCCCACCGGCATCGCCCACACCTACATGGCCGCCGATTCGCTCGTGGCCGCGGCCAAGGAAGCCGGCATCGACCTGCAGGTGGAGACCCAGGGGTCCTCCGGCGCCAAGGCACTGGATCCGGCCGTGATCGCCGCGGCCGACGCCGTGATCTTCGCCGTGGACGTGGACGTGCGCGGCAAGGAGCGCTTCGCCGGCATGCCCGTCATCAACGCCCCGGTCAAGCGCGGAATCGACGAGCCGGAGAAGATGGTCCGGGAGGCCCTCGCTGCCGCGGACAACCCGAACGCCCGCCGTGTCCCGCACTATGGTGCCGAGGAACAGGCCCAGCAGGAGGCCGAGGAAAAGGGCGAGCATATCGGCACGAAGCTGAAGAAGGCCCTCCTCACGGGTGTCAGCTACATGATCCCGTTCGTGGCAGGCGGCGGTCTGCTGATCGCCCTCGGCTTCCTGGTGGGCGGCTATGACATCACCGGCTTCGCGGACAAGATCCTGGCGGAGAACACCATCGGCAATCTGCCGACTGAGTACCCGGAACTGGCCTGGGGCCCGCTGGGCGCCTACCTCGGCGCGGTGCTCTTCAAGATCGGCGCCTTGTCCCTGGGCTTCCTCGTCCCGGCACTGGCCGGCTACATCGCTTTCGCCTTGGCTGACCGGCCGGGCATCGCGCCGGGCTTCGTCGCTGGCGCCGTTGCCGGGTTCATGGGCGCAGGCTTCCTCGGCGGCATTGTGGGCGGCCTGCTGGCAGGCTACGTGGCACATGCCATCGGCCAGATCAGCGTTCCCCGCTGGCTGCGCGGCCTGATGCCGGTGGTCATTATTCCGCTGGTGGCATCCCTCGTTGCGTCCGGACTGATGTTCCTGGTCCTGGGCGGGCCGATCGCCGCGATCACCGTGGGCCTCAACGACTGGCTGTCCAGCCTCACCGGCGCCAGCGCCATTGCCCTAGGCGTTATCCTCGGCCTGATGATGTGCTTCGACCTCGGCGGACCGGTCAACAAGGTTGCCTACGCCTTCGCCGTCGCCGGCCTCGGCGCAGCAACAATCGACAACCAGGCACCGTGGCAGATCATGGCGGCCGTTATGGCCGCCGGCATGGTCCCGCCGCTGGCCATGGCCCTCGCCTCCACCGTGCTGAACAAGCGCCTCTTCAGCCTGGCGGAGCAGGAAAACGGCAAAGCCGCCTGGCTGCTGGGAGCCTCCTTCATCTCTGAAGGCGCCATCCCCTTCGCCGCAGCCGACCCGCTGCGCGTCATCCCCGCCAGCATGCTCGGCGGCGCCGTGACGGGTGCCATCTCGATGGCAGCCGGGGTGGGATCGAAGGCCCCGCACGGCGGCATCTTCGTCTTCTTCGCCATCGACAACTTCCTGATGTTCGTCGTCGCCATCGCGGTCGGCACCGTCGTCACGGCCTTCGCCGTCATCGGGCTCAAGCGCTGGGCAGTCAAGAAGCCGGTTGATACGGTGGAACAGGTTCCCGTAGCCGCCTGAGCCGTCCAGGAAACCTTCCTAGCTGACATTCCCCAAGCTAAAACCAAGGAGCAAAAATGACCGAACGTAACGCCACCATTGCCAGCCGCGTAGGGCTGCACGCCCGCCCGGCCGCCATCTTTGCCGAGGCTGCAGGCGAGTTCGATCTCGAAATCACCATCGCGCGGCTGGGCGAACCCGTAGACGAGGCCATGGATGCCGCCAGCATCCTTTCCCTCATGAGCCTGGGTGCGTCCCACGGCGAGGTCGTGGTTCTGCGCGCCGAGGGCGACGGCGCTGACGCCGCCCTGGAACGCCTGGTCCAGATCCTCGAAACGGACCACGACGCCGAATAGCGTCACCCACCGGCGGTACCGCCGCCGGAACGCAGAGGCCCGGCCGCACCCGAACAGGGTACGGCCGGGCCTCTGCGTTTCCGGGCTCCCCGGAAACCCCTCAGCAAACTTAGTAAAAGCTTGTCACGGCCCGGCGGCGCCGCTAGTTTGGAATCCGCGGCACCACTCACGGTGGCCTGCCGCAGGACGGTTCCCGGCCGAAGGAGGCAACCCCGTGGCAAGCGTGCAGGAAAGCATCCGCACCGACGTCGCCGGCGTCTGGCGCGAGTACCTCGCCCAGATCATGGAACAGACCCCCGACCGGATGATCGCCTGGGTCAGCACGGATAAGCCGCGCAACGCGGGAACCGTGAGCTTCGAATCGCTCGGCGCCGAACGCGCCAGGGTCAACGTGGAACTGGAATGGGAGCCCGAGGGACTCCTGGAAAAAGCCGGGTCGGCCGTCGGGGCGGACAGCCGGCAGATCACGGCGGATCTGGGCCGCTTCAAGGAGTTCATCGAATCCCGCGGGATTGAGACGGGCGAATGGCGATCCTCGGTCGCCCGGGGCGAAGTCGACGACGCCCCCGGCGGCTCTGACCACCAGCTGCCGGAGTAGCCATGCCAACGAAGAAGACCGCACCACGCGGCTCCGAAAGCCCCAGCATCAAGGACCCGGAACTCTACGAAGAGCTGCTGGAGGACGGCGCGTCGAAGCAGAAGGCCGCCCGCATCTCCAATGCCGCAGCCAAGAACGGCAGGTCAGCGGTGGGCCGCAGGGGCGGGAAGGCCGGCGACTACGAGGACTGGACCGTCCCGCAGCTCAAGGAACGCGCCAAGGAGATCGGTCTCAAGGGCTACTCGGCCAAGAAGAAAAGCGAGCTCATTTCCGCGCTCCGGAACTCCTGATCCCGGTGGCCACGTGCCGTCCAGCCGACCGCTCAGGCCTCTTTCCGCGCGCTCCGCACAGCCGTCTTAGGGGCGGCCGTCTTCGGCGCGGGCTTGGTTGCGGCCTTTGTCGCGGTCTTGGGCGCTGCCTTGGCCGCGGTCGTCTTCGTTGCGGTCCGGGAAGCCGTCTTCGGCGCGGTCTTCGGCGCGGTCTTGGCCGCGGTCGACTTGGCGGGTTCGTCCGCGTCAGCTGCCCCTCCCCCGCGCTTCTTCTCGAGGCTCCGTTTGAGTGCTTCCATCAGGTCAATCACCTCGCCACTGCCGGCCTCGGCAGCCGGGACACCAAACGTCTCCTCGGTGTCCAGGGATTCGCCCTTCTCCAGCTTCGCCTCGATGAGCTGGCGCAGCTGCAGCTGGTAGTCGTCGGTGAACTGGTCCGGTTCGAAGTCCGCCGCCATCGAATCGACCAGCGCCGCGGACATTTCACGCTCCTGGGCGGAGATGCGGATGGTTGTTTCGAGCGAGGGGAAGCTGGCCTCCCGCACCTCGTCGGCCCACAGCAGGGACTGCAGCACCAGCACGTCACCGCGGATCCGCAGGGCTCCCAGCCGGGTCTTGTCCCGCAAAGCGAACTGGACGATTGCCACCCGGTCGGTGTCCTCGAGCGCCCGGCGCAGCAGGACATAGGCCTTGGGCGACTTGGAGTCCGGCTCAAGGTAATAGCTCTTTTCGAACATCATCGGGTCGAGCTGCTCGGCCGGCACAAACTGCACCACGTCGATCTCGTGGCTGTTCTCGGCCGGAATGGACTTGAGCTCCTCGCGGCTGAGGACCACCGTGCGGCCGTCGTCCTCGTAGGCCTTGTCGATGTCCTCGTAGTCCACGATCTTGCTGCAGACCTCACAGCGGCGCTGGTAGCGGATCCGTCCGCCGTCGGCATTGTGGACCTGGTGCAGGCTGATGTCATGGTCCTCCGTTGCGCTGTAGACCTTGACGGGCACGTTGACCAGCCCGAACGCGATCGCGCCTTTCCAGATGGCTCTCATGGATCAAGTGAACATCACAGTTGCGTGGAGGTGAAGCCCCTTGGCTGAACGGACACCGGCCAACACCAGGGAGCGGGTCCGGGTGGGGGGCCGCGAACTGGTGGTCACCAACCTGGACAAGGTCATGTATCCGGAGACCGGCACCACCAAGGCCGATGTGCTGGCCTACTACGCCGCGGTGGCGCCGGTCCTGATCCCGGCCGCTGCGAACCGCCCGGCCACCCGGAAACGCTGGGTGCACGGCGTCGGGACGGCCGAGGCTCCCGGCGAGATGTTTTTCCAGAAGAACCTGGACCATTCGACGCCGGGATGGGTACCGCGGGCCTCCATCACGCACAAGGAACGGACCATCCAGTACCCGCTGGTCAACGACCCGGCCACGCTGGCCTGGCTCGCGCAAATCGCGGCCCTGGAGATCCACGTGCCGCAGTGGCGCGTCGACTCGCACGGGGACGCCTTGCCGCCGGACCGGCTGGTGCTGGACCTGGATCCCGGCGAGGGGGCGGGGCTGGCCGAGTGCGTCGAGGTCGCCAAGCTTGCCCGCACCATCCTGCAGGACGTGGGCCTGGATCCTGTGCCCGTGACCAGCGGCAGCAAGGGCATCCACCTGTACGCTGCCCTCGACGGCACGCAGAGCTCCGAACAGATCTCCGAGTTCGCCCACGAACTGGCACGGTCGCTGGAAGCCGACCACCCGGAGCTGGCCGTGAGCGACATGAAGAAGACCCTGCGCACCGGCAAGGTCCTGGTGGACTGGAGCCAGAACAGCGCCGCAAAAACCACTATCGTCCCCTATTCCCTGCGCGGGCGGCTCCGGCCCACCGTGGCGGCGCCCCGGACCTGGCGCGAACTCAGCTCGCCGTCCCTCCACCAGCTCGACTACCAGGAGGTCCTGCAGCGGGTGAAGTCCGGCAAGGATCCTTTCGCGACCATCTCCGGCAGGGGGCAGCCGGGGGCCCGGCCGGACGGCCGTCCGGGCGCCGCCGCCGGGGAATCACCCGGCGACGGCGGCGCCACCGACCCGCGGCTGGAGAGCTACCGTGCCAAACGGGACGCGGCCATAACGCCGGAGCCGTTTACGGCGGAAAGGCACCGTACGGAGACTGGCAGCGCGGAGACGGACAGCGGCACCCTCCGGGAGAAATTCGTCATCCAGGAACACCACGCCAGCCGGCTGCACTATGACTTCAGGCTGGAGCGCGACGGCGTGCTGGTCTCCTGGGCGCTGCCCAAGGGTGTCCCCACCAGCAAGACCAAAAACCACCTGGCAGTCCAGACCGAAGACCACCCGATGGACTACGCGGGCTTCGAAGGCACCATTCCCAAGGGCCAGTACGGCGCCGGAACGATCAGCATCTGGGACCACGGCTACTACGAGTGCGAGAAGTGGATTGCCGGAAAAGAGGTCATCGCCACCCTCACCGGCCAGGACGACGGCGGTCTGGGCGGCGCCCGCCGGTTCGCCCTGATCCACACCGGCCGGGGCGACGACCAGTGGCTCATCCACCTGATGGACCCGCCGGGTGCAAAGAAGGGGCAGGCGCCGCCACCCGCGGAGAGAGAGACGGAGAGGGCGGAGACGGAGAGGGAGACGGCGTCGGAGACGGCGAAGGCGGCGTCGGGGCAGGATTCCGACGCCGTGGCGACCGAGAGTGAGCAGCCCGACGCCCCGGACCCTGCGGACTTTATGCCGATGCTTGCCAGCTCCGGAACCACCGCCGACCTGCCGGACAAGGACTGGCAGTTCGAGCTCAAATGGGACGGGGTGCGCGCCCTGGTCCTCGGGGACGCGAAGAAGATCCGCCTGATCAGCCGCAACGGCAACGACATGTCCGCCGCGTATCCGGAACTGACGGACCGTTCCTGCTGGCCGGAGCGGGATTTCATCGCCGACGGCGAGATCATCGCCGTCGGCCCCTCGGGGCGGCCCGACTTCGGGCTGTTGCAGGGGCGGATGAAACTCACCAAGGCCGCCGACGTCGTGAAGGCACAGTCGGCCACGCCCGTGCGGCTGATGTTGTTCGACCTCCTGTCGGAGAATGGCACGGACCTGCGCCGTCTCCCGCTCCACAAGCGCAGGGACCGGCTGGAGTCGTTCTTCACCACGTCCGGCTGCCCGGTGGAGCTCTCCCAGCTGATCGACGGCGATGTCCGGCACATCCTGGAAAGCGCAGAGGAGCTGGGTCTGGAGGGCGTGATGGCCAAGCGTGTGGACGGCCGCTACGTCGGGCAGCGCAGCAGGTCCTGGCTCAAGCTCAAGTTCGAGCGCACCCAGGAGGTGGTGGTCGGCGGCTGGAGGCCGGGCAAAGGCGAGCGCGGGCAATCCGTCGGCTCACTTCTGTTGGGGATCCCGGCCGGTTCCAGGCTGCGCTACGTCGGACGCGTCGGCAGCGGATTCAGCGCCCGGGAACTCAAGGAACTGCGCCAGCAGCTCGATGCCATGCCCCGGAAGACCTCTCCGTTCGAGGAGGTGCCGGCGGCCGACGCCTCGGATGCGCACTGGGTGAGCGCCAAGCTCGTCGGAGAGGTCACCTATGGGGAATGGACCGGCAGCGGAAAGCTCCGGCACCCGGTGTGGCGCGGCTGGCGGCTGGATAAGAATCCGGAGGACGTGGTAATGGAGCCGGACTGACGGCGGTGAGCAGGCAGTGAAAAGCCCGGGCGGCCGTTTCAGGCCATCCCGGGCTCCCGGCCGCCCGGCGCAGGACGCCGGCGTTGGTTCAGGAGGAGTGCGGGGTGTCCGGCGGGGTGATCCGGTGAACCGCGTTCACCGCGGCCTCGTGACCCAGCCGGCCATGCTGGAGGTCGTGCTCCTTCGGATGGCGGTGCTTGCCGCTCCCGTCCGGCCACTGCTTACCCTCGGCTGCGGTGGGCGGGGCGGGGCGTTTCGTTTCCGGCCCGGGCGCCTCGTCTATGGACTCCGCCAGATGACTGGCAACCTCAGGATCGATCCCGTCTCCGAACTGGTGTTCCGCCATTGCTCTTCCTTCCGCTGTCGAATTACGTCGTCGAAATAAGCTGTGAAACGAAGTGTCCAACTATCGTAGGTCTGCCGGCGAGCGATGTCTGTAGGACTACCAGCGGACTTTCTTCTCCGCCGGGCCCTGCTTGCCGCTGACATGCGTGGGCTTGTGGCTGTGGCCGACACTCTGTGAGGCAGCGCCGCCCCGCGACTTGCTCGCGAGCATCTCCTTCTGGGCATCGGTGAGGCGCGACTTGATGCCTTTCCCTTGCCCCTGCTTGTCCTGGGACTTGTCGTCCCCTTCGGCCCCGCTGCTGCCGCTCTTCTTGGTCTCTTTGCCAGTCATGGACTGTTCTCCTTGTGGGGCTCGTCATCAGCACTGCGCTGATGTCAACCCTAAGCGCTTTCCGGATCCCTTGGGTACCCCCTTTTTCACGGTGCGGCGGGGCCGTCCGGCGGGCGATGCGGGCCTGCCCCGCTGGTGCGGTTTGGCCCGGTTTTCCGGCTGCTGGGGGCCCTGCGCGGAAAAAGTTTCCGCAGCCCCCGGTGGAGACCGGGGTTTCCCTGCAATGGCGCGGTGAAACCGCGGAAAGAAACCCGTCGGCAAGGGCCCTATTGGGGTCGAAATATGGGATCATACGGCACCAAACTCGGAAACACCATAGAAATCGCGTAAAATTGAAGGCCTGCCCAGAGCGGGGCAGCTACAAGTCACAAGCAAATGACCCCCTTAGGAGCGGCCCAAATGCCCAAAGACCGAAGCACGACCGACTCTTCAGCAGGCGTGGTGAACGCCAGCGGAACCTACCAAGCTGCACCCAGCGGTGCGAAGAAACCAAAGCTGCGGACGCGCCGTCGACTCAAAGAGTCCGACGTCAACGTCGTCAACAAGCCGATGCTCAAGAAAGCCCTCGGCGGCACCATCGTGGGTAACACCATGGAGTGGTACGACGTCGGTGTGTTCGGCTACCTGATCACCACCATGGGTCCGGTGTTCCTGCCCGAAGCGGACAAGTCCGTGCAGACCCTGTTCCTGCTGGGAACCTTCGCCGCCACCTTCATTGCCCGCCCGCTGGGTGGAGTCATCTTCGGCTGGCTCGGCGACAAGGTGGGCCGCCAGAAGGTCCTCGCCTGGACCCTGATGCTGATGGCTGCGAGCACGTTCGCCGTCGGCCTGCTGCCGGGCTACGCGCAGATCGGCATGTGGGCTGCTGCCTTGCTGGTGCTGCTCAAGGTCGTCCAGGGGTTCTCCACCGGCGGCGAGTACGCTGGTGCCACAACCTTCGTGAGCGAATATTCCCCGGACAAGCGCCGCGGCTTCTTCGCCAGCTTCCTGGACATGGGCAGCTACCTCGGCTTCGCCCTCGGCGCCGCCCTCGTCTCGGTCCTGCAGCTCACCCTTGGCCAAAGCGCCATGGAGGAGTGGGGCTGGCGGATCCCGTTCCTCATTGCCGGTCCGCTGGGCCTGATCGCGGTCTACTTCCGGAATAAGATCGAGGAATCCCCGCAGTTCCAGGCCACCCTGGACGCCCAGGAGGAAAACGCGAAGGATGCCACGTCCTCCGACGCCGCAGCTTCCAAGGGCCCCGTGGGCATCGTCAAGGCTTACTGGCGTTCCCTCATCGTCGCCATGATCCTCGTGGCAGCCGCGAATACCGCAGGCTACGCCCTGACGTCCTACATGCCGACGTACCTCACCGAGTCCAAGGGCTACGATCCCGTGCACGGCACCCTGCTGACCATCCCCGTGCTGGTCATCATGAGCCTGTGCATTCCGCTGACCGGCAAGCTTTCCGACAGGATCGGACGCCGCCCCGTGCTGTGGATCGGCGCACTCAGCACCGTGGTCCTGGCTACCCCGGCGTTTATGCTGATCGGCATCGGAGAAATCTGGTCCACCCTCCTGGGCCTTGGCCTGATCGCCTTCCCGGTGACCTTCTACGTGGCCAACCTGGCTTCGGCCCTTCCGGCGCAGTTCCCGACGGCGAGCCGTTACGGCGCCATGGGCATCGCGTACAACTTCTCCGTGGCCATCTTCGGCGGCACCACACCCTTTATCGTTGCCGCCCTCATCGGCGTTACCGGCGATGACATGATGCCGGCCTACTACCTGATGGCCACCTCGGCGATCGGTGCCGTTGCGATCTACTTCCTTAAGGAATCGGCCCAGCGCCCGCTGCCGGGCTCCATGCCCAGCGTGGACACCCAGGCCGAGGCCAAGGAAATCGTTGCGACCCAGGACGAGAACCCGCTGATCGACCTGGCGGAAATGGACATGCCGTTTACCTCGGCGCCGGCGGATGCCGTCGCTGGTTCGACGGCGGCCCGAGACACCGACAAGGTTCCGGCCGGAGCCTGAGTTTGCCCCTCTGGCAGCCCGGCCGGGTTTCATCCTGAGCCCAGCCGGCTAGTCCGGATTCTGTAGCGAAGTCCCGCCCATCGAGGCCTGCCTTGCGTGATTACCCATTGGGGGAAGCACGCAGGGCAGGCCTTAGGCGTGTCCGGCGGCATTCCTCGTCTGTCCTGGCCGCCCACCGCCGCGCCAGCCACGGGCCGCGGCCCGCTCCCCCTGGCTATTTGGCGCGGCGGGGCGGCCCTGCCACGAGCCGGTCCGGGAGGACTCGGCCTGCGGCGGTCAGTACCTTGTAACGCTTGGTCGGGATGGAGACGGCCTTTCCCTTTGCGTTGTCGGCGAGGCCTTCACGCACCACGCGCTCAGCCCGCAGCCACATCCAACGCGGAGTCACCGTTTTGTCCATGCCCATCCGGTCGTGGAACTCGGTGTGGGTGAACCCGGGACAGACCGCGGTCACGTTAACGCCCCGGTTGGAGTAGGCGAGGTTGGCCCAGCGGGAGAAGCTGACCAGCCACGCCTTCGCCGCCGAGTAGCTTCCGCGTAGGAGGAACGCAGCCACGCTGGCGACGTTGATGATCCTGCCGGAGTGCCGGCTGAGCATCCCCGGCAGGGCGGCGTGCGTCAACCGCATGGCGGTCTCGACGTGCAGCTTGAGGTGCCTGGCTTCCTCCTCAATGTCGTTGTCCTCGAACGGGTGCAGCAGGCCCATCCCGGCGTTGTTGACCAGGATGTCCAGCGGACGGGCCGGATCCGCAAGCCGGGCGACGACGGCCGCCACCCCGGCGTCGTCCGCGAGATCGGCGGCGAGTACCTCGGCGCGCACGCCGTAGTGATTCTCCAGTTCCTGCGCATTCGCCTGCAGCCGGGCAGTGTCGCGGGCCACAAGGACCACATTGTGGCCTTGCTCGGCGAGCTGGCGGGCGAATTCGGCACCGATCCCGGCAGTTGCTCCGGTGACCAAGGCCGTGGTGCCAGCCGGCGTCGCCGCTTGTTCAGTCATGGCGCCAGCTTAGTCCGGCTCCCCTGGCCTCAGGCCAGGGCCGTGCCTGCGGCCAGTTCATCCTCCGCGGGATCGGCCGCACCGCCCAGGTGGCGGTTCTGAAGCTCTTCGGTGGCCAGCTCGTACCAGGTGTGCGCGCCGAAGGACGGGCTGGCCGTGTCGAGGTGCCGGTACAGGGCATCGGCCAGCTGGCCCAGGGCCGCATCGGACAGTGCCCGGACGGTGGCGGCAGGGTCAAGGGTTCCCTCGAAGTACTCGGAGAGTTCCAGGCCGTTGATGGTGTTCAGCTCGGCGGGAATCGGGCTGCAGGCCTCGTCCAGCCCCGAATCCAGCTGCTCCCCGGCCGGGATGCCTGTGGAGAGGTCAGTCAGGCCGTTCGGGAGGGATCCAGCGACGTCAAGCGGCGGTACCGCCGCGAGCTTCACCTCAAGACCGGCGAGGACCTCGCCTTCCGAGCCCACGTGCAGCAGGCAGATCGGCAGGTCCGCTGGTTCCGCCAACCTGACACGGAACGGCTCTTCTCCAGCTCCGGCGCCGGGCGCGACGGCGACGCTGGCGTCAGCGATGGACCGCAGCTGCAGGAGGATTTCGGGGTCCAAATGGGACGAACTGTGCAGGTCAACAAGGACATCGGTCCCAGCGCCGAGGCGCCTCGCGCGCCGCATGATGTGCAGCAGCGCGGGAAAGTCTGATTGGGTGAGGCAGCCGGTGACTTCGAGGGTCACGAGTCCGGGATTGACATCCACACGGACAAGCACACGCAGTTTATGGTTCACGGGGTTCTCCAAAGGCACACGTCCAAGAGCCAACTGCATAACTCTGCTAACGACTCTATTAGGTTGTAGCCCCGGTCACAAGCGGACCCGACCGTCCAGGCCGGCCGCCGGCCAGGGGATCAGGCTCCGGCGGGGGGCTGCTCCGGCCAGTCGATGTACTGGGTGTAGGAGTCGTGCCGGCGCAGGTAACGGTACATGAAGGGGCAATTCGGGATGATCCTCTTGCCGGACGCTACAACATCGTCCAGCGCGAAGTGGGCCAGCACCTTGGCGAGTCCCTGGCCCTGGAATTGCTCCGCTGTATCGGTGTGGATGAAGTCGATGTGGCCGGGCTCGTCGATGAAGCGGATCTCGACGGCCAGTTTTTCGCCGACGTGGAGCTCGTAGCGGTGCAGCTCATCATTCCGGGTGGTGGCTACGTTCGGGCTGAACGTGTCTTCAGTGGCTGCCGAGTTCTCCGTCATGGTTCGACATTGGCACTTAAAGGCGGGCGTGGCAATGGCGGACCCGATCCGCCGCGGCCCGAATCGGCCCAGAGCCGGGCCGGGATCCGGCCCAGCAGCAAGACCGCCAGCGTGAAGCATAACGTTCCCCCGCCGAGCACTCCCAGCGTAAGTCCGTTCAGTGCGGCGTCGGCTACCGGAACATAGACGACGACGGCGGCCGCCACCACAGCGGCCGCCGGGCGGGACGGGACGGTGGCGGGCGCCGTCGGGCGTTCCTCGAGCCGGCCGAAGACCGCCAGTACGGGCAGCAGCAGGCCGATCAAGGCCAGCAGCACGAGCGGCCGCCCCCACCACCAGGCGGCCGTTCCCCCCGCAGCCTGCGGAAAGTCGGTCAGCAGCAGGAGCCCGGACATTGCTGCCAGCAGGGGCAAATGCCAGAGGTAGACGGTCATCGACCACCGTCCGGCGACTCCAAGGAACCGCCGCACCCACGCGAGGGACCCCAGTTCCGCCAGCCCGGGCCGGAAGAGCAGCAGGGCCGCGGCCTGCGAGACCCCCAGCAGCAACAGGGTCAGATTGGGAGGGTTGAGGTTCACCAGCATGTTCCCGGAGTACAGTCCCAGCCACACGAGCAGGCCCAGGACAAGGTTGCTGCCCAGGATTATGCCCGCCAGCGCGGGACGTCCGGGGGTCACCCGTCTGCCGTCTGCGAGGAAGAACCCGAGCTGCTGCACGGCGCACCACAGGAAGACCATGTTCAGGTACGCCAGTGGCGGCATGGCCCCCCGCAGGCAGTCCACCGTCACCACCAGCGAGGTGAGAACCGCCAGGGTCAGCCAGGGCGCCCGGGCGTGCAGGCGCGCCAGCAGCGGAAGATTCAGCTGCGCCGCAAGATAGGCCGCCAGGAACCACAGCGGCATGCCGGCTCCGGAGGCCAGCAACTGGATGACCTGCGGGTCCACCCCGGTCAACCGCGCAGCCCAGAGCCCGGCAAACATGAGCGCGAGCAGCACAGCGGCGGGGCGGAGGAGCCGCAGCATCCGCGCCTGCATGAAGTCGAAGGCGCTGCCGCCCCGGGCACGGAGGCGGCGCCAGGACTGCAGCCCGGTGATGCCCCCGGCCACGAAAAAGAGCGGCATGACCTGCAGGACCCAGACCACCGGTTCGAACCAGCGCTGGTTGCCGAGGGTGTTGTGGGAGGTCACGGTGCCGTCCGGGTGCAGCACGGGACTCACCATCATGGTGTGCGCCACCACCACGAGTGCAAGGCAGAAGAACCGGGCGAGATCTATTACCGGGTCACGGTCCGGCCGCAGGGCTTGGCCTGCCCCTGCATACTGCCGTGGAACCATGGAGCCCCCTCGGGACCTGCCGACGCGACCGCATGGGCGGGTTCGCGTGATCGTTGCGGTGTTTGCCCCCATTGTCGGCCTTGTCCGGGCCGGCGGCCAGTGCCGCCGGTCCCGCAAAAACGGGGGAAGCCAGGATCATGGTCTGATCCTGGCCTCCCCCGTTTTCCTGCCTGTTGATGACTAGCGCGAGAGCGTCGCCAGGGCCGTGGCCGCGAAAGTCCCGGCGGAGGCGTCCCAGTCGGCCAGCAGCCCCTGAAGGTTCTCGCCGTCCGTCCGGTGCACCGCCGTGCGTGCCTCGAGGGTTTCAAGAACCCCGGTGCGCAGCTCAGTGTTGAAGTTGACCTTGCCCACGTTCATGGCGGCGGCCTTCACAAGCTCGGCGGCAGGGATTCCGGAGGCCCCATGCAGCACCAGGGGAACGCGGGTCCGTACTGCAATGTCCTGCAGCACGTCCCAGCGCAACTCCGGCTCCCCCTTGTACTTGCCGTGGACGTTGCCCACGGCAACGGCGAGCAATTGGGCGCCGGTCCGTGCCACGAAGTCCTCCACCTGGGCAGAGTCGGTGAGCCCGGCCGTCCCGGCCGCCGGGGCGTTGCCCGTGGCATCGGATCCAAAAGCCCTGTCCTCGTCGCCGGCCAGGCCGCCGAGTTCGGCTTCGATCACGACCTCCGGGTTGGCGCCGGAGCCACCGGATGCCAGCACATCCAGGACGGCGCGCGCCGCCCGGACCAGGGCGATGTTGTCCTCGTAGTCCAGCGATGATCCGTCCACCAGGACGGAGTCCGCTCCGGCGGTAACGGCGTCGGCAATCACGCGGAGGTTCGAGGCGTGGTCGAGCTGCACGGCGACCGGAACGCCGGCGCCGTCGGCCAGGCCGCGCAGCGCAGCGATCAGCCGGAGGCCGTTCGGCGTGGCCGCCGTGCTGGGCGAGACGAGCAGGATGGTGCCGCGGCCGGCCGCCTCCGCCGCCCCCACCACGGCGAGCGCCGTGGTGAAGTCGTAGCAGGTGAAGGCCGGGACGGCCGATCCCTGCTGAAGGGCGGAAACCACTAGCTGGTCGAGACGGACGCGCATCAGACGCTCAGGCCTCCCACCAGGGTCCAGACGAGGAACGTCAGCGCGAAGCCCGCCACACCAAGGATGGTCGTGAGGACCGTCCAGGTGCGCAGTCCGTCGGCGACCGACAGCCCCAGGTACCGGGTGACAATCCAGAATCCGGAGTCATTGATGTGGCTGAGGCCGAAGGCTCCGAAGCCGATGGCCACCAGGATCAGTGCGGTCTGCACGGGCGAGTATCCGCCGTCGGCAACGGAGGTCGCCAGCAGGCCTGCGGTGGTGATGATGGCCACGGTGGCCGAACCCTGGGAGGCGCGGAGAACCGCGGCCAGGACGAACGCCATGAGGATCAGCGGAAGCCCCACGCTCTGTAGTCCCTCTGCGAGCGCCTTGCCGATGCCCGAGACGGTGAGGACTTTTCCGAAGACGCCGCCGGCGCCGGTCACCAGGATCACAATGGCGGTCGGGGCGAGGGCGGAGTCCATGACCTCACCGGTGTGCTGCGAGGACCAGCCCCGGCGGATACCGAGGAAGTAGTACGCCAAGCCGAGGGCGGTCAGGAGGGCGATCAGGGGTGAGCCCACGAAGGCTGCAATGTCGGCGGCCGGGCTGCCCTTGGGCAGCACCACGGCGCCAACGGTGCCCACCATGATCATCAGGATCGGCAACACAATCAGGGTAATGATCATGGCCGGGCTGGGAGCGGTCTTGGCGGCGGTCTTGACAGCAACGCCGCCGCTGCCGGGCGCCGCGTCCCGCTCGACCTCTGATGTGCCGGTGCCGAAGAGGCGGAACTGCTCCGCCGTGCCGGGGATCATCGCGTAGTCGCGGCGGTTGAGCCGCTTGGCAACAAAGTAACCGAGCACCCCCACAGGGATGCAGATCAGGAGACCGATGATGGTGGTCCAGCCGATATCCGCTTTGAGGATGCCGGCACCGCCAACAACGCCCGGGTGCGGCGGAACAACCACGTGGATCGCCAGCATGATCGCGCCGACCGGCAGGCCGATCTTGACCGGGTTGACCCCGGCGGCCTTGGAGAAGCCGTAGATGATCGGGATCAGGATGATGAATCCGACGTCGAAGAAGACGGGGATGGCCAGCAGGAAGGCCGCGGAGGTCAGGGCGGCGATGACGCGGCGGGGACCCAGCAGCTGGGTGAACTTTCCAGCCAGCGCCTGGGCGCCGCCGGAAACCTCAATCATCTTTCCGAGCATGGCGCCGAGGCCGACGAGGATGGCGACGGAACCCAGGGTGCCGCCCATGCCTTCGGTGACGGTCTTGACGATGTCCGGCAGCGGGATTCCCGCCACCAGGGCCACGGCGACGCTGACAACCAGCAGCGCCAGGAAGGCCGGGATCTTGAATTTGATGACGGCCACGAGCAGCAGGGCAACGCCTGCTGCGGCTATGGCCAGGAGAGCGAGAGCGCTCATCGGGTGTCTCCTTTGACGGGCCGGTCCCGGGAAGGACCGGAGGGTTGGTACGACGACGGCGGAGGGGGGAACCGCCGTCGTCGGGCTTGTGGGATCTGGCGGCGCTGCGGAGGAACTAGGCGGTGCGCTTCGTGGGCGCGACGACCTTGATCACGGCGGAATCGTCGGCGGCGGCGAGGCCCTGGGCCTGGCCGATGAGGTAAAGCTGCTCGGCGGCGGCGGCCACCGGCGCGGCGAGGCCGGCGGCGCGGGTGGCCTTGCCGACGATACCCATGTCCTTGACGAAGATGTCCAGGCGGCTGAGGACCTCCGCGCCGCTTTCCGTGTAGGCCTCGAGGATGCGGGGGCCGCGGTTGGACAGCATGAAGGACCCGGCGGCGCCGGCTTCCAGGGCGGCGAGGGTCTTGGCCTGGTCCAGCCCGAGGGCGTCGGCCAGGGCCATTGCCTCGGCTGCCGCGGCAATGTGGATCCCGCAGAGCAGCTGGTTGACGGTCTTGAGCGCCTGTCCGTCGCCGGGCTTGTCCCCCACGACGGTGAGGGTGGAGGCCAGCAGGTCCAGGACCGGGCGGGCCGCTTCCAGCGCCTGGGGTTCGGCGCCGACCACGATCAGCAGGTCTCCTTCGCCGGCGCGCTTCGGTCCGCCGGAGAGCGGGGCGTCAACGAGGCCGACGCCGAATTCCGCGAGCCGGGCGACGGTGGCGGGAATGGCCTCGGTGCCCACGGTGCTGCCGAGGATCACGACGGCGCCCGGCTTCAGCACGGAGGCGACGCCGTTCTCGCCGAAGAGGACGTCGTCCAGCTGCTCGCCGTTGCGCACGGCCAGCAGCAGCGCGTCGGCGCCCTCGGCCGCTTCACGGGCGGAGGCGAAGGTGAGGACCCCCGCGGCCTCGGCGAGCCGCAGCCGGGGCTCGGCAATGTCGAAGCCGTGGACGGTCAGCTGGCTTGCCAGCCGGGTGGCCATGGGCAGTCCCATGGCACCCAGGCCGAGGACGGTGACTTTGTAGTTCAAGGTTTTCTCCGTTGAAATGTGGGTTTGGGCGTCAGAAGGTGTTGCTGAGCTTGCGGGTGACCTGGGCCAGCGACTCGTCGTCGCCCACGTTGCCGGCGAAGACGACGAACGGGATGCCCTTCGCGGGTCCGTCCACCGGCTCCCACAGGCTGACGATGCCCGGCAGCATGGGACCGCGGACGATCGCATGGCGGATTTCCAGGCCGTGGGCGGCCACGTCCGAGGAGGTGATGCCTCCCTTGGCGATAACAAAGCGCGGCGGGAACGTCTTCAGGGTCCGGTTTACCACTGCGACGACGGCGGCGGACACCGTGCGGGCAATCCGCAGGCTCTCGGCGGCGTCGTCCGTCTTGATCAGCAGGCGGCTGGTGTGGAGGATGACGTCGGCGCTGTGCAGGGACTCCACGACGTCCCGGACAATGTCGCCCAGGTAGCCCGCGGAATTTCCGCCGAGCAGCTTTTCGACGTCGATTTCCACGATGCGCGCGGCGCTGTGCTGTTCGACGAGGGCCTTGAGCTGGCGGGTCGTAACACCGACGTGCGAGCCCACCACGATGAGGCCGCCGGCGCCGGAGGGTGTGTTGCCCGCGTAGGCCTCCTCGCCGCTGAGCTCGGTGCGGATTTCCTGGCCGATGCGGCCGCGGACGAACGGCGGACCCACCCGGTAGAGCAGCTTCTTGCCGCGGCGTTCGGCTTCATCGAGGCCCAGCGCGAGGGCCCGGAGATCGTTTTCGCTCACGATGTCGGCCACGATCGGGGTGGAGTCCGTGGCGGAGTCGATGGCGTCCGCGATGGCTTTCGCTGAGATCTGGGGATCGCCGTCCGGACCCGCGGCGCGGATGACGTCCAGGGTCAGCACGATCACCGAGTCGGCCCGGAAGCGGCCCTTGGACTTCTCCTCGACGTACTTGGCCAGTTCGGAGTTCGCGAAGCCGAAGCTCGCATCCCGGGCGAATTCGGTGTCAGCCACCGGGGTGAGCTTGCCTGCGTCGTCGCCGGTGCCGCGCATGAAGTGCACGCCGCCGATCGTCACGCGTCCGGCGTCGGGGAAGGCAGGGACGATCACAACGCCGTCCGTCACCTCGCCGCTGACGGCGGCAACGGTTGCCGAAATCGTGTCAGGTTCCAGCGGGTAGTGGCCGCGGAGGGTGGAGTCGCTGCGGCTGACGAACCCCAGGCGCAGCCTGGAACCGGCGCCGCCGGCCTCGAGGGCGGCTGCCGCAAGGGCGTTGCGGACCACCTCCTCGTTGCGGGCGGCCGCCTCGGCGGGGTCCAGGCTCCGGGTGTTGGTCAGGACGTAGACGGCGTCCTGGCGGCGGCCGTTGATGCGGTGGTTGAAGGCCCAGGTGAAGTCGGCGACGTCCCAGCGGGTGAGGACCGGCAGGTCCGCGACGGACTGGGTGCCCGTCGGGTCGTCGTCGAGCACCACCAGCATCCTGGGGGACGACTCGGACGAGGCCGCGAGGGCGTCGGCGACAGTCCGGGCGGGAATCCGGACCTCCGCCGGGAAGGCGGCCAGCACTTCTGCTTCGAAAAGCTCTGATTCAAAAGGCACGTGCACTCCATTGTGGAAACTCAGCTGCTAAAGGATTTGTAAGATGTCTGACATCTAACATTTGAATGCTAGTGTGGCATACGGCACAAAGACGCGCAAGTAGACTTGTCCATCAGGCATGTCGGAGACAGCGAATGGGGAAAATTGGCTAGGAAATCGCTGGTCGGCGTTGTCGCCGACGAACTGCTGGACCGCATCATCGCCGGCGAATTCCCGCCCGGAGCCGCCGTCCCCGGCGAACTGGAGCTGAGTGCCCGCCACGAAGTAAGCCGGATGACGGTCCGAGAGGCGATGAAGACCCTCGAAGCCCAGCAGATCCTCAGCGTCGAGCGCGGCCGCGGGACCTTCGTGAACCCGCTAAGCCGCTGGGCCTCGCTCGAGGCAGTCCTCCGGGCGGCCTCAGAGGGGAAGAACGACGCGGCGGCCGCCGTGCAGCTGATCGAGCTGCGCCGGATGCTGGAGTCGGGCGCCTGCGAGCTCGCGGCGGGCCGGATCAGCGACTCCGAGCTCACCACCCTTTACGGGGAGCTGGAATCGATGCGCGAGGCCCATGACCAGCACGACGTCGCCTCGTTCGTGGCGGCGGACCTGGCCTTCCACGACCTCATCCTGCGCGCCTCGGAAAACGTTTTTGTGGCTGTCCTGTTCGCGCCGCTGCACCGGGTGCTGGAAAAGCGGCGGACCCAGACCTCCGAGGTGCGCGAAATCCAGGCGCACGCGATCGGCCATCACCAGAAGATCGCGGATGCGCTGGCCACACGGGATCCGCACCAGGCCCGCGACGCCATGGACGCGCACATGCAGCAGACACTGGATGACCTCAAGACCTACGTCCTGGCAGACCGTCCGGCCTGACTTTCCGGCCGGTCACCGGCCCGCGGGCCGTGAGCGGGCGGGGCTCAGGCTGATCTCAGGCGAGCGAGAGGAAGAGCTTCTCGAGTTCGGCCCGGTCCAGGCTGGGGTCCTCCTGCTGCATGCACTGCTGCAGGCCGGTGGCAATGATCGAGAATCCGGCCTTGTCCAGCGCGCTGGAAACCGCGGCCAGCTGGGTGACGACGCTCTTGCAGTCGCGGCCCTCTTCGATCATCCGCGTGACGGCGGCAAGCTGCCCCTGGGCACGGCGAAGACGATTGATGACGGGCTTCATGTCGGTGGGATCGAGTTCCATTTTGTTCCTCCGGGATCAACAGGGCTACTTTCCATGATATACCCCCCTATGTATCAGCGATGCCCTGCAGGGTATGATCTCCCTCGCTCCCACCGCCGCGGCCTGTCAGGCTGGCACCGACGGATGCGCCGCCGCGGTTAGGGACCTAAGTACCTAGTGAAGCCTGCATTTTCAGCGTATTGCTGGGGGTGTGAACGCCGCCGGTTTCCTCGATTCTGGCGCCGGGCAGGCCGGCGCAGGCGGCCCCGCCCCCCGACGGGGCCCGGACCGGATCTGGGGCCCGGCCCCGGGGTCCTGGAATACGGGGCCGTGGAGCCGCTACGTCGCGTTGGGAGACTCATTCACCTCGGGGCTCGGGGACCCGGAACCGCTGAGTCCAGGCGGCATGAGGGGCTGGGCGGACCGGATTGCCGAAGAACTCAGCGAGGGAAGACCCGATTTCCGGTACGCGAACCTCGCCGTCAGCGGCCTGCTCCTGCGCGAGATCCTGGACCGGCAGCTCGGGCCCGCGATTGCGCTGCAGCCGGACCTGGTCACACTCTCGGCCGGCGGAAACGACATTGTCTTCCACCGGAGCGATCCCGACCGGCTGGCTGCCACTCTCGACGCCGCAGTGGGCAGGCTCAGTGCCACCGGCGCCACCATCGTGCTGTTCACCGGCCCCGACTGGGGCGACACACCGCTGCTGGGCCATAACCGCGGACGGGTCGCCGTGTTCAACGAGAACATCCGGACCATCGCCATGCGCCATCACGGTGTGATCGCTGATCTCTGGGCCCTGCGGCAGCTCTCGGATCCGCGAATGTGGGACCCGGACCGCCTGCACTTCTCGCCGATGGGGCACCACACCATCGCGGCCATGGTGCTCGAGTCCCTGAGCGTCCCCCACAGCCTGAGCCCACTGGAGCCCAAGCCCATGCCGGCCGGAAGCTGGCGGGAAAGCAAGGCCGGAGACCTCGCCTGGTTCAGCAACTACCTGCTTCCCTGGATGGTCAGCCGGGTCCGGAAGCGCGCTGACGCCCCGCCGCTGACGCCCAAGCGTCCCGAGCCGGGGCCGGTCTCCGGATCCTGAGGCATGGCCTCCGGCCCCTAGTCCCGCGGCGATCTGTCGGCTAATCTGCAGGAACGGCCCACCGCCGGGTACCGATGGTGATCACGAGGAGCGAAGTTGTCTAATCACACTTACAGCATTTCTGAAATTGTCGGCACGTCGAACGAAGGCGTTGACGCCGCCGTCCGCAACGGCATCGCCGAGGCGGCCAAGACCCTGCGGAACCTCGACTGGTTTGAGGTCAAGGAAATCCGCGGACACCTCGAAAACGGCGCGGTCGCCGACTGGCAGGTCACCATCAAGCTCGGGTTCCGCCTGGAGCGCTAAGCCGAGAAGGACCACCGCGTGCAGTACACGCAATTGGGCCGGTCCGGCCTGAAAGTCTCCCGGCTTTGCCTGGGAACCATGAACTTCGGGCCGCAGACCGAGGAATCCGATGCCCGTTCCATCATGGACTCAGCGCTGGAGTCGGGCATCAATTTCTTCGACACCGCAAACGTCTATGGCGGCTCCGGTCACCGGGGCCGTACCGAGGAAATCCTGGGCCGCTGGTTCGCCACGGGCGGCGAGCGCCGGGAGCGGACTGTGCTGGCGACGAAGCTCTACGGCACCATGGCGGACCGGCCCAACGAGTCCAGGCTTTCCGCACTGAGCATCCGCCGTGCCCTGGACGCGAGCCTGAAACGGCTGCAGACGGACTACATCGACCTCTACCAGTTCCACCACGTGGACCGGATGACGCCGTGGGATGAAATCTGGCAGGCGATCGACGTCGCTGTCCAGCAGGGCAAGATCCTGTATTCGGGCAGCAGCAACTTCGCCGGCTGGCACATCGCCCAGGCGCAAGAAGCTGCCGCACGCCGGCACAGCTACGGACTCGTCAGCGAACAGTCCATCTACAACCTGCTGACCCGCAACGTGGAACTGGAGGTCATTCCGGCCGCACAGCAATACGGGCTGGGTCTTATCCCGTGGTCGCCCCTGCAGGGTGGACTGCTGGGCGGGGTGCTGAAGAAAGGGCACGACGGCGTGCGCCGCGCCGAGGGCCGTTCCCTCGCGACCCTCAAGCAGCACCAGGAACAGATCCGCCAGTTCGAGGATTTCGCCAGTGAGCTGGCCCGGGATCCCGGGGACGTCGCGCTGGCCTGGCTGCTGCACCAGCCCGCCGTGACCGCGCCGATTGTGGGCCCCCGCACCCGGGAGCAGCTCGAGTCGGCCCTCCGCGCCCTGGACCTGGTGCTCGACGCCGGCGCGCTCGAGCAGTTGGACCATATCTTCCCTGGGTACCGGACCGCGCCGGAGGATTATGCGTGGTGACGGTGCGCGGCGGCCAGTACCGGCCACGGAATGAACCCGTCCCGGCCGGTCCGGACGGCTTAAAAAGAGTCGCGCCGCGGAATGCTTTCCTCCACCGAGTGGCTCTTTTATGCTAAGCATGATTAGTATTAGGGAAGAAGGATGAAGCGCACCCGGCAACCCGGGTGTCTCCTCAATGAAAGAAGAAGGAACAACAAAAATGGGTTTTTTTGCATTTCTGATTCTGGGCCTCATCGCCGGCGCAATCGCTAAGGCAATCCTCCCCGGCAAGCAGGGCGGTGGCATTTTCATCACCTTGCTGCTCGGCGTCGTCGGCGCCATCCTGGGTGGCTGGATTGGCGGACTGCTGTTCGGCACTGGCATCAACGAGTTCTTCTCGCTGTCGACCTGGCTCCTGGCCATCGGCGGTGCGATCATCGTCCTGCTCGTTTACGGCATGATCACCAAGCGCTCGGCCCGCTAAAGCTGACGCGACCGAAAACCGGTCCCGGGATTCTTCCTGGGGCCGGTTTTTTGGCACACGGCATCACCACGTTTTAACAACCACCACATTTTTTGAGCACCACCGAGGAGCAGGAGTACAGCATGAAAGGCAAAGTTCTTTTTGGAGCCGGAATCGCCGCAGGCTACGTTCTTGGGTCACGGTCCGGGCGGGAAGCCTACGAGAAGCTCAAGGCACGGGCGTCAGCCCTTTGGGAAAGCCAGCCGGTCCAGGACAAAGTGACGGCGGCGACCGAAGCAGTAAAGGAAAAAGCACCCGAGGTCTCTGAACAGCTCGGCGAGGCGGCCCGGCGCGCCGGGACGGTCATCGGTTCAGCCGTCCGCCGTGACAACACCCCCACCGGGACTGCAGGCGTTGGAAAGCCTGACGACGCGGCTGCGGGCATCCCCGCGCACAGCACGCATCCGGAGACCGTGAACCTTGGGACTTCGTCCGCGTCTGCTGCTTCCGCTGCCGCCGACGTCGAGTCCGACCCGGCGCTGAACGACCAGTACGGGCAGGACTGGTCCGACGAAGGCGGGGCCACCCCGGCCGGAGCCGCGACCAACGTGGATCCCGACAAGGTTTCCTAGCTACACCGGGCCTGCAGGCCGCGCCGTTGCGCCAACCGCGGCTGTTCCGATCACCACCGTGGCGTCCAGCTCCGCGGAGCTGGACACCCGGGCCGTGAGTCCGTTGCGGATGAACAGCTCGACGGTCCGCGATGCCTGCCGCCGGCTCGTCTCGATCAGCAGATGGCCGCCCGGCGCCAGCCAGTGCGGCGCCGCGGCGGCCACCCGCTGCTGGATCTGCAGCCCGTCTGTGCCGCCGTCGAGGGAAACCCGCGGCTCGTGCAGGCGGGCTTCCTGCGGCATCGTGCCGATTTCCGCGGTAGGAACGTACGGGGCGTTGACGGCAAGAAGATTGACCTGCCGGCGCAGCCGCGCGGGGAGGGCGTCGTAGAGGTCCCCTTCGTGGACGGCGCCGCCGAGCGGAACGATGTTGCGGACCGCGCACCGCACCGCTGCGGGGTCGATGTCTGACGCGTGGAGCTCCAGGGGGCCCACCAGCGCCGCCAGCGCGGTGCCGACCGCCCCTGATCCGCAGCACAAGTCGACGACAACCGGCGCGCGGCCGGTGCTGCCGGCATCGGCCAGGAGCCGCGCGGCCTGCTGGACCAGATGCCCGGTGCGGCGGCGGGGCACAAAGACACCCTCCTCCACTTCGATCCGACATTCGCAAAACTCCGCCCAGCCCAGGATGTGCTCGAGCGGCAGTCCGGAAACGCGCCGCTCCACAAGGGCATCGAGCTGATCCGGGGTCGCGGCGGCGGCGGACAGCAGCCCCGCTTCCTCCTCCGCGAAGACGCATCCGGCCGCCCGCAGCCGCAGAATAACCGCGGGCCGGGGCGCAGGCAGAGCTGTCATGCGCCCCCCTTTTCCGCTGATGGTGCCGGAATCTCATGCTATCGAAGTGGCAGGATGGCACCATGGCCACCCTACGAATCGCCACCGCAGCTTCCCTGCCAGTTCCGCCGGACGCCGTCCCCGCGGACGAGCTGATCTGGACCGGTTGTTACACCGCCGATGGCGGCGGCCGCGGCACCGGAATCGGGGCCCTGCGCGCCGGCACTGACGGAACGCTGCGCTGGCTGGGGGTCGCCGCCGCGGCGGGCTCGCCGTCGTTCCTCGCGGTGCACCCCGCCCTCGACGTGGTCTATGCCGTGGGCGAGGCGGCGCAGACCGTCACGGCATACCGCCGGTCCGGCGACTTCGGCCTGGAACCCCTGGGCCCAGGCTGGCCGGCCGGAGACGCCGCCTGCCATGTCGCCGTCGACCCGCAGGGACGCTTCCTGGTGGTGGCCTGTTGGGGCGACGGCCAGGTCCTGCTGTACGAACTGAACGACGACGGCGGCATCTCGGCACGGTACGCGGCGGCCGCCTCGACGCTGGCCGGGCGTCCCAGCCGCGCCCACGCCAGCCTGATGCTCGACGACGGCAGGGTGATGACCACCGACCTCGGGCACGACCTCCTGCGGGTCTGGAACTACGTGCCCGTGCAGGGGCTGCGGCTGGACCACGAACTGGCCCTCCCCCGGGACAGCGGCCCCCGGCACCTTGTCCAGCACCCCAAGGGCACTGTGCTGGTGGTGACCGAGTACTCGATTGACGTTGCCGTGGTGGTGCAGCGGTCCCGGGAATCCGGGACATTCCGCCTGGCCGGCATGGTCCCGGCGACGGCAGCGGGTGCCCTTCCCGGGGACTCCGCGGCTGAGATTGCCCTCGCCGCGGACGGCAGGCACGCCTACGTCGGCGTGCGGGGTTCCAACCGGATCAGCGTGCTTGAGCTGGATGAGGGCGGCAGCGTCGTCCGGCCGGTGGCCGACGTCCCCAGCGGCGGCGACTGGCCGCGGCATCATCTGGTCCGGGACGGCTGGCTGCATGTGGCGCACGAACGCTCCGGGGATGTGGTGACGTACCCGCTGGATCCGGAGAGCGGACTCCCCGGCGAAGCCGTGGGCAGGCTGGACGTGGCTTCCCCCACCGCGCTGGTCCCGGCGGGCGGGCACCCCTTACCCACCCGGTAGCCCTAGGGGGGACATGCCCAACCCTCACGCCGAGGACTGGGCACAACGGCACTATGTCCAGCCTTCCCTGCACCCGGAGGGCATGTCCCGGCGCCTAGTGACCCCATGACCCCATGACCCCATGACCCGAAGATTTTCTGACCATTCGCTGGAATAACTTCCGTGCAAGCGCTTACAGTTGTGACTTGGCTCTCAGTAGCCTCTCTCCGCATCTCCCTTCACAGAGGCAACGTCGCTAACCGGAAGGTCTCCATCGTGTTATTCCGCAGTACCAGCAGGGGCAAAGCGCCCGCGCCCAGCCGTCGGCAGTGGCGTGCCATGTTCCTCCGCGGCGGAGCCGCCGTGACGGCGGCGCTCGTGACCGCGGCAGCCGTCGTCATCCCGATGCACCCGGCCCAGGCGGCACCCGCCCCGAACGACCCGGCGGCCGTCCATTCGCTCCGCGGACCGGTGACGGACGAGCGCTTCTACTTTGTGATGGCGGACCGCTTCAACAACGGCAGCACCGCCAACGACGACGGCGGCCTCGGCGCGGATCCGATGGTTTCCGGCTTTGACCCGACCCGGAAGGGTTTCTACAACGGCGGAGACCTCAAAGGACTGCGGGAGAAGATCGACTACATCCAGGGCCTGGGCACCACGTCCATCTGGCTGACCCCGAGCTTCAAGAACAAAGCGGTCCAGCCGGAGGACAAGTCGGCCGGCTACCACGGCTACTGGATCACCGACTTCACCCAGATCGATCCGCACCTGGGCACCAACGAGGAGCTGAAGATGCTCATCGACGAGGCCCATTCCCGCGGCATGAAGGTCTACTTCGACATCATCACCAACCACACCGCGGACGTCATCGGCTACGCGGGCGAGGCGGGCCGCGCCGCCTACATTTCCAAGGACGCCGACCCCTACCTGACCGCCGCCGGGGTCCCCTTTGACGACCGCGACTATGCCGGCACGGAGGGCTTCCCGGCCCTGGATGCGGCGACGTCCTTTCCCTATACGCCGGAACTGGCGCCCGGGGAAGAGAACCTCAAGGTCCCCGAATGGCTCAACGATCCGACGCTCTATCACAACCGCGGCGACACCACCTTTGAAGGCGAGAACTCGTTCTACGGGGACTTCTTCGGCCTCGATGACCTGTTCACGGAGCACCCCCGGGTGGTCGACGGAATGGCCAACATCTACAAGGACTGGATCCGGGACTTCGGCGTGGACGGCTTCCGGATCGACACCATGAAGCACGTCAACGACGAGTTCTGGCAGAAGTTCGGCCCGGAAGTCCTCGACTACGCCAAAGCCCACGGCAAGGACGAGTTCTTTATGTTTGGCGAGGTCTTCGACACGTCAAAGAGCTTCACCTCGCAGTTCACGACCCGCAACAAGATGCAGGCCGTGCTGGATTTCCCGTTCCAGGACGCCGCACGCAACTTCGCCTCCCGGGGCCAGGCCGCGAAAGGCCTGGAGACCTTTTTTGCCGGGGACGATTGGTACACCGATGCGGACTCCAACGCCTACCAACTGCCCACCTTCCTGGGGAACCACGATATGGGCCGGATCGGCAGCTTCATCACGGCCGACAACCCCCAGGCGGACGACGCCGAACGCGTCGCCCGCGACCGGCTCGCCCATGAGCTGATGTACTTTTCCCGCGGCAACCCGGTGGTCTACTACGGTGACGAACAGGGATTCACCGGCCCGGGCGGGGACCAGGATGCCCGCCAGACGCTGTTCGCGAGCCAGGTGGCGGACTATCTCGACGACGACCTTCTCGGCACCGACGCCACCCACGCGACGGACAACTTCGACCCGGCCCACCCGCTGTACACCGGCATCAGCACCCTCGCCGCGCTGACGGCGGAACACCCGGCACTGCGGAACGGCGCCCACCAGAACCGCTACGCCTCCGAAGAGTCAGGCATTTACGCCTTCACCAGGATCGATGCCCGTGACCAGCGCGAGTACGTGGTTTCGGTCAACAACAGCGGACAGCCCCAGACAGCGGCCGTGCCGACCTATGTCGGCAAGCGGACATTCAGCCGGATCTACGGGGATGCCCCGGCGGAATCCAGGACCGACTCGGACGGCAACCTCACCGTGACGGTGCCGCCGCTCTCCGCCGTCGTGTACGAATCCTCCGGCCGCATCCCGCGCTCCAAGGCGGCCCCCGCCGTCGCGCTCCAGGATCCGGCACCCGCCCCCGGGGACAACGGACGCCTGCGGATCGGGGCCGACGTCGGCGGCAGTTCGTTCTACGAGGTGACCTTCCAGGCACGCACCGCCGGCGGCGCCTGGGCGTCGATCGGCACCGATGACACCGCCCCCTACCAGGTCTTCCACGACGTCGCCGGCCTGAACGCCGGAACTGCCGTGGAGTACCGCGCGGTGGTGCTGGACAACGGCGGCCACACCTCCGTGAGCCAGCCCCGCACGGGTACCGTCCCGGCCCCCGTCCTGAACCTGGTGGCCCCCAAAGAGGGAAGCAGCGTCAACGGCAAGGTCGAGGTCAGCGCGGTCGCCAGCCCGGAAAAGGCCGACTACCTCGTCCGCTTCGAGCGCAGCATCAGCGGTGGCGAATGGTCGAAAATCGGTGAGGACAGCTCCTCCCCCGCCTACACCACCGTCGACGATCTGGGCGCGCTGGGCCTGCCGGACGGCACCCAGCTCCGCTACCGGGCGCTGATGAACGTCCCGGGCGCGGGCGACGTGGCCAGCGAGACCCGCACCGTTGTGGCCGGTGAGCTTCCGCAGCCCGCTTCGGTTACCGTGGCCGGCAGTCTCAACTCGGAAATGGGATGCCCGGGTGACTGGCAGCCCGAATGCCCGAGCGCCTTCATGTCCCTGGATCCGGCCGACAGGATCTGGCGGCTGACCGCGGACCTGCCTGCCGGCAGCTACGAGTTCAAAGCCGCGCTCAACGGATCGTGGACCGAGAACTATGGCGCGGGCGGAGCGCTGAACGGCAACAACATCACCCTGAGCCACCCCGGCGGCCCGGTCACCTTCCGCTACGACAACAGCACGCACCTGCTGAGCGCCGGGTACGACTCGCAGCAGCCGGGGGCCGTCGCGGCCGCCGGCGACATGAACTCGGAACTGGGCTGCGCGGGTGACTGGATGCCGGACTGTGACATGGCCCAGTTGACCCTCGACCCCACGGACCTGGTCTGGAAGCTGACCACCACGCTGCCGGCCGGCAGCTACGGGTTCAAAGCGGCCCTCAACCGCTCCTGGACGGAGAACTACGGCGCCGGCGGCGTCCCGGGCGGCGGGAACGTCAACTTCACGCACGACGGCGGGCAGATCACCTTCCGTTACGACCACGTCAGCCACCTGATCCGCGCCGACTAACCAGCACTCCAAGGGGGCCGCGGGACATGCCCAGTCCCCGCGCCGAAGACTGGGCATAACAGCACTATGTCCACACTTCCCCGCACCCGGAGGGCATGTCCCTCCGGGGCGGGACCGCGCACCGGCAGTCAGCGCCTGGACGCGGCCCATTCCAGCAGCCGGTCCAGGGACCAGCTGGTAACGATCCGCTCCACCGGCACGCCGTTGCGTTCCGCGCGCTCGGCCCCGTACTGCAGGAAATCGAGCTGGCCCGGGGCGTGGGCGTCGCTGTCGATGCTGAACAGGCAGCCGGCGTCGAGGGCCACCTCGATGAGGGCTCCCGGCGGGTCCTGGCGTTCGGGCCGGGCATTGATTTCGACGGCGACGTTGTGCTCCGCGCAGGCGGCGAAGACCTTCCGGGCGTCGAACTCCGACGGCGGACGCGTTCCCCGGCCCCCCTGGATGAGACGTCCGGTGCAGTGGCCGAGCACGTTCATGTGCGGGTCCGCGATCGCGCCGAGCATCCGCCGGGTCATGGTGCGCTTGTCCGCGCGAAGCTTCGAGTGCACGCTCGCGACCACGATATCCAGCTGGTCCAGTATCTCCGGGGTCTGGTCCAGGCTGCCGTCCTCGAGGATGTCAGCCTCGATGCCGCGCAGGAGGCGGAACCCGCCGTCGTTGCGGGCATTGATCTCCGCGACGATCTCGAGCTGCTCCGCCAGCCGCTCGGCGCTGAGCCCGTTGGCGATCTTGAGGTTGGGCGAATGGTCGGTCAGCGCGAGGTACTCGCGGCCCAGCAGCCGGGCGGCGCCCACCATGGCCTCGATCGGGGATCCGCCGTCGGACCAGTCGCTGTGGCTGTGCAGATCGCCGCGCAGCGAGGCAAGCAACTCATGCCCTCCCGGCACCAGCGGCTGGGCTCCCCGGCTGCGCAGTCCGCCCAGGTACTCCGGCACCCCGCCGTCGAGCGCTTCCCGGATGACCTGATAGGTCCGGTCGCCGATCCCCTTGGTCCTCCTGAGCCGGCCGTCCGCAGCCCGGGCTGCCAGATCCTCTGGCGCCAGTCCGGCAATGATTCCAGCGGCTTTTCGGAACGCCTGGATCTTGAAGGTCGGGGCAAGCTCGCGTTCGAGCCAGAAGGCAATCTCGTTGAGGGCGTCGACGGCATCCATGGCACCATCTTGCACCTCCCGCCGCCGCTCGGGGACCCCTGCGCCGCCCCGTTGCCATGCCGTTCGGGGCAGCGGGGGCCGCGTTCTGAGAGACTTGTCCCGGCCGGGGCTTGATCCGGTGGGGAACTACGCCGGCGGTCCGTGGGGCGGGCAGCTCCGGCAGCAGGGAAACTTCAAGTGATGGTGCTTCTCGACCGGTCTACGCTCATGGTGGTCTTCGCCGTGATGACGCTGACCATGCTGGTCCTTTTCTATTTCGACACCTACCGCCAGAGCCGGGCTCCCTTTGCCGGCTGGTGGTGCGGGGCTGTCGCCTCCTTTTTCCTGGCCGCCACGTTCTACTTCATGGGTGAGGTGCAGTCCGCGACCTGGGCGCCCAGTGCGGGGAACGGTGTGATGGTGCTGGGCTCCGGCTGTGTCTGGGCCGGGACCCGCTCGCTGGCCGGCCGGCGGATCCGGCCCTGGCTGTTGGGGGTCGCGGCGACGGCGGCCGTCGCCATCGACGCCGCCGTCCGCTCCACCGACAACGCCCGCATGGGCAGCATCGCCCTCCTCGCGATGATGGGGGCCGCGATCGGCCTTGCGTCTCTGGAACTGTGGCGTGAGCGGGCAGATTCCTGGCACCTTGTCCGGTCCCTCGCCGTTGCAACTGCCGGCTGTGCCGCCTATTACCTGAGCCGGACGGTGGGGCTGGCAGTGCTCGGCCCGGAGGATCCGCTGTCCCAGGGGCCGTTCGGCACCGGCGTAACCCTGCTGATGGCCATGGTCCTGCTGGTAGTCGTGTCTTCCAGCATCACCTCGCTGAACTACGCCCGCCGGACCGAGGACCTGCAGGAAATGGCCTACCGTGACGGGCTGACCGGGCTGCTGAACCGAGTGGAATTCACGTACCAGGCCCAGCGCAGGCTCCGGGCCAATCTCGCAGCCGGCGTCAACACCGTGATTGTGATGGCGGACCTGGACCGTTTCAAAGCCATCAATGACCGCTTTGGGCATGACGCGGGCGACGGCGTCATGCGGGCGTTCGCCGACGCCTGCCGCTCGGCCGTGCGGGACGCGGACCTTGTGGGCCGCTACGGCGGGGAGGAATTTGCGCTGCTGCTCGACGGCGTCGACGCCGAAGAGGGCGTCCGGATCGCCGGCCGGATCAATGCCTCGCTGGCCGAGCACAGTTCCCTGCCCGCTGGCGTGGACGTGCCGACGGCGAGCTTCGGCGTCGTCGACGCTCGTGACCGGCACGCGGGGCTGCAGCGTCTTCTTCGGGAAGCCGACCGGGCCTTGTACAACGCCAAGGCGGACGGGCGCAACCGGGCCGCGGTCGGATTCACTGCCGCGGGGACGCAGACGAGCTGAGCTGTCCGCAGCAGTCAGCGCGCGCGGGTCACCCGGGAACGCCTTGGCCCGGTGAGGCCCTCCAGCAGCACCAGGCCGGGGGGAATAGACGTCGCCAGGCTCACCGGGCTGCCGGCCGGCCGCCTGCTGCGGGCTCACGTAGTGCCGGCGGGCCGTTCGGCCAGTGCCACCGCGGCGGGCAGCGTCAACGGCTGAGCTCGGACAGGATGCTGGACGTGTGCACCATCCCATCCAGCTGGAAACCACAACCGCAGCGCCAGAGCGGCGGCAGCTCTGCCGCGGCGTCGGCCGGCGTGAAGGAGTATACGGACATGGTGGCCGACATCGGCGTCTTCCACTCCATGGGCATTCCGCAGTGGACCGGCGCGGCCTGGGACTGCACGGGAGTCACGGAGGCGGATGCCAGCTCAGCCACGGAGCAGCCGGAAAAACGCGTATCAGACATAGTTAGTAAGCCTACATATAACTAGACAGACTAGCTAATTACCGGCCTGATTATTCACTGGGGCGGTTCGGGAGTTCGGCAATGGCTTCACTCATCCGCCGCAGGAAGCTCACCACGATCCGCGCCTCTTCGGCACTCAGCCCCTCCGCGACGGCCATCATGCTGCGGTGCATGTCCCCCAGCGTGGCCCGAACTTCCGCATCCGTGGCCACCGTGGGAACGATCACCAGGGAGCGCCGGTCCGTGGGGTGTGGCTCGCGGCGGACGTGGCCGCTGCTCACAAGGCGGTCGATCAGCGAGGTGGTGGAGGCCGTGGTGATGCCCAGGACGCGGCTGAGGTCCTTGGGCCCGACCTGTTCGCCACCGGTCTGGGCCCGCAGCAGGTACCTCAGCGCCAGCAGGTCCGTCTCGCCCATCCCCATGGAATCCCTCGTGGAGCGCCGCCGGGCGACTTCCACGTTGCGGTATTCGCGCAACGCCTGCAGCACTGCACCGGGCGGGTCGAGCCTGTCGTCGGGTCCATACCAGTACCCGGAACCGGAGGGGCTGTGCGCATTCATCCGGCAATCCTAGCTGACCTGATTACTAGTCCATCGTGCGGTTTCGCAAAGCCTTTAGCCGTTCTTCAAAAGGGCGACGTCGGAAACCAGATCGATGTGCTCAAGCATTGCCGCAGCAGCCCCCGCGGAATTTTGTTCCCGGATTGCGTCGGCGATCTTGCGGTGCGAAGCGAGCGACTGCTCAGGACGGCCAGGCTGCCCGAGCGATTCGAGGCGCGTCTCCAAAATCATGCCTGCAATGAAGGTCATCAGTTGGGCAAGCACGGCCGAGTGCGCAGCAGCGGTCACGGCCTGGTGAAATAGCTCGTCGCCCCGCGCGCCCTTGGCGCCGGAGGCCACTTCTTCCGCCATGGCATCGAGCGCCTTGTCGATGGCCTTCATGTCGTCCTTGCTCCGCCTCGCGGCGGCAAGCTCGGCAAGCTTCACCTCGAGCGTGCTCCGCGCCTCAACGATCTCCGGCAGCCGGTTTCGGTGCTCACGCAGGCCCTTGATCACCGACGGAACATTCGGACGGTACACCAGCACCGCGCCCGTGCCGTGCTGGACGTCGATCACGCCGAGCACTTCCAGTGCCACGAGGGCCTGGGCCAGCGTGGCCCGCGAAACGCCGAGCCGCTCGGCAAGTTCACGCTCAGGGGGCAGGGTATCGCCGGGGCCCATCTGCGCAGCCTCAATGTACTCCATGATCTGTTCCACAAGCTGTTCATAGAGACGAGGGCGCGAAACCCTGGAAATCTGGTGAGGTGCTGGCATCTTCGGCATGAGCTTCCTTTCGGCAAGGGCTTGACACCTAGACTACCGGAGAACTATTGACAAGGACACTTAGTGTCTAGGAGGCTAGGCCAGTGATCCAATTCACAATAACTTTCTATCCGGAGGAACGAAGATGTCCGCTCCAGTCCTTTCCATCATCATTCTGGCGGTGATGTTCCTCCTGGCCACGGTGCTGCCCCTCAACATGGGCGCCCTGGCCTTCGTGGGGGCCTTCCTGCTCGGTTCGGTCGTACTCGGAATGTCCACCAACGACATCCTTGCCAACTTCCCCGGCGGGCTGTTCCTCACAATCGTCGGCGTGACGTACCTGTTCGCGATTGCCCAGAACAACGGCACCATTGACCTGTTGGTCCGTGGTGCGGTGCGGATGGTGGGCAGCAAGGTGGCTCTCATCCCCTGGGTAATGTTCGCCATCACCGCGGTGATAACCGCAGTTGGTGCGCTCTCGCCCGCCGCCGTCGCCATCATCGCTCCAATCGCCCTAAGCTTCGCCGCCAAGCACAAAATAAATCCGCTCATGATGGGCATGATGGTGATCCACGGCGCGCAGGCAGGCGGGTTCTCCCCTATCGCCGTCTACGGCGTCACCGTCAACGGCATCATCGCCAAGACCGAGCTGGAAGCCAACCCTATGGCGATCTTCCTGGCGAGCTTCATCTTCAACCTCGCCATAGCCCTCGTTCTGTTCATCGTCCTCGGGGGAAGCAAACTGCTGTCCAGCACCGGCGGCCGCCTCGTGGAGCAGGCTGCTGAAAAGCGCATGTCCGTCAGCATTGGCGCCCGCGTGGCGGGCGTCACGCTGCAGGGCTCCGGATCGGACATTTCCGCGGCCGGCGTTTCGTCGAAGGGCACCTCGGGCGGCTCCGGGGAGCTGACGGCGACCGGTTCTTCCTCGGCCGAATCACGGGCAGCCGACGGTTCCCGCGCTTCCATGCCGCAACTGGTCACCGTCCTGGGGCTGATCGCCCTGGCGGTCATCTCCCTCGGTTTCAAAGTGGACGTCGGCTTCGTCTCCATTACTATCGCCATCATCCTGGCCCTGGTGTCCCCGGCAGCCCAGAAGGGCGCCGTCAACAAGATCAGCTGGTCCACTGTGCTCCTTATCTGCGGCATGCTCACTTTCGTGGGCGTCCTGGAAGAAGCCGGCACCATCAAGTTCGTGTCCGACGGCGTGGCCCAACTGGGCATGCCGCTGTTGGCGGCACTGCTGATCTGCTACGTCGGAGCCGTGGTGTCCGCGTTCGCGTCCTCCACCGCCATCCTCGCGGCCCTGATCCCGCTGGCCGTGCCGTTCCTGGCCACCGGTGATATCGGCGCCGTAGGGGTCATCGCCGCCCTGGCCGTGGCCTCCACGATCGTCGATGTCTCCCCGTTCTCCACCAACGGCGCCCTGGTTCTCGCCAACGCCCCGGACGACGTGGACAAGGACAAGTTCTACAAGCAGATTCTGGCTTACAGCGGGATCGTCGTCGCTGTCGGACCCGCTATCGCCTGGCTGGTCATGGTGGTCCCGGGCTGGATGTAGCTCGCTCACTCAGCCCGCCCCACAACGCAAAATAGAGGACTACCACTATGAGCACTGAATCCACTTCCCGCGCCGAAGGCCCGCTGTCGGGCTACCTTGTAGTGGACCTGAGCCGCGCCCTCGCCGGACCGCACGCCGGCATGATGCTGGCCGACCTCGGCGCCCGGGTGATCAAGGTCGAGAACCCCGGCACAGGGGACGACACCCGCGGCTGGGGGCCGCCGTTCGTCGGTCCCGAAGACGATCCCCAGGCCACGTACTTCTTGTCCTGCAACCGCAACAAGGAATCCATCGCCCTGGATTTGAAGAATGATGACGGGAGGACCGTCCTGCGCGAACTGCTGGAACGCGCGGACGTCGTCATCGAGAACTTCCGCCCCGGCGTTCTGGACCGGCTGGGCTTCTCCGCCGCGGAAATGCACGCGCTGAACCCGGCGCTGGTCGTCCTGTCCATCACCGGCTTCGGCCACGACGGCCCGGAATCCCGGCGCAGCGGCTACGACCAGATCCTGCAAGGCGAGGCTGGGCTGATGTCCCTGACCGGGTCCGGCCCGGACGATCCCCAGCGGGTGGGCGTTCCCATCGCCGACCTGCTGTCCGGCATGTACGGCGCGTTCGGGACCCTGGCCGCACTGCTGCAGCGCGAACGGACCGGGCAGGGCCAGATCGTCCGCACGTCCCTGCTGGCGGCGCTGATCGGGGTCCACGCTTTCCAAGGCACCAGGGCCACGGTCGCCGGTGAGGTCCCCAAGGCCCAAGGGAACCATCACCCCTCCATCGCACCTTACGGGTTGTTCCACTGCCGGCAGGGCCGCGTGCAGATCAGTGTGGGCAGCGAAAAGCTGTGGAACACATTCGCCTCCACCTTTGGAATTGACGCCTCCCGGCCGGAATTTGCCACCAACGCGGACCGGGTTCGCAACCGCGAGAAAGTCATCGAAGAAATCGAGCACGCATTCTCCGACTTCGAGGCCGAACCCCTGCTGGCCAAGCTCAACGACGCCGGCATCCCGGCCGGAAAAGTCCGCAGCCTGGACGAGGTCTATGAGTGGGAGCAGGTCCATTCCCAGGGGCTCGTGATCGACGTAGAACACAAAATCCTGGGCACCGTAAGCCTTCCCGGTCCGCCCCTGCGGTTCTTCGCAGCGGCCGACACCGCAGAAACCACACTCAAAACGCACATCGCGCCGCCCCTGCTGAACCAGGACGGAGATCAGATCCGGCAGTGGCTCGGGCTTTTACCCACCAAGGCCTCTTTCCCGGACCAGGAGGGTCACTGAACGTGCGTGCAGAACAAAAGGCCCGGCATCTGGACGCGACGCAACTCATCGCCGCCGTGTTGGATCCAGGCTCCTACCGGAGTTGGGATATTCCGGTATCGGACCCTGATCCGAGTCCGGAGTACGGCGCGGAACTGACGGCCGCCCGCGAAAAGACAGGCCTCGACGAGTCCGTCCTCACCGGCGAAGGCCTCATCCGCGGCCGCCGTGTTGCCGTGATCGTCAGCGAGTTCCGCTTCCTCGCCGGTTCCATCGGGCTGGCTGCAGCCGAACGCATCGCCAGCGCCGTCGAACGCGCCACCGGCGAAGGGCTCCCGCTGCTGGCCGGCCCTGCCTCCGGAGGCACCCGCATGCAGGAAGGAACCTTGGCCTTCCTGTCCATGGTCAAGATCAGTGCGGCCGTCCGCGCCCACCGGCAGGCCGGGCTGCCGTACCTCGTCTACTTACGGCACCCCACCACCGGTGGCGTCATGGCGTCATGGGGATCGCTTGGCCACATCACCGTGGCCGAGCCCGGTGCCCTGCTTGGCTTCCTCGGCCCCCGCGTCTATGAGGCCCTCCACGGCACACCCTTTCCGGAGAACGTCCAAGTGGCTGAAAACCTCTTCGACAAGGGACTCATCGACGCGGTGGTGCCGCCGTCGCAGCTGTCCGACGTCGTCGACCGCGCGCTCAGCATCCTGGTAACCGGCCCGGACTCCCGCGTCGTCCCGCCGCGCACCCTCACCGTGAAGCCCTCCGGCGCCAGCGCCTGGGAGTCCATCCAGATCTCCCGCAATCCGCACCGCCCCGACCTGCGCCAATTGCTCGCCTACGGCGAGCGCGATGTGCTGCCGCTCAACGGCACCGGGCAGGGGGAGAAGGACCCGGGCCTGCTGTTGGCACTGGCCCGCTTCGGCCAAAAGTCCTGCGTGGTCATCGGGCACACCCGGCCCCGGCCCTCCCGGAAGACTGCAATGGGACCGGCGTCGCTCCGGGAGGCCCGGCGGGGAATGCGGCTCGCAGAGGAACTCGGCCTGCCGCTGCTCACCGTCATCGACACCGGAGGAGCAGCATTGTCTAAGGAAGCCGAGGAAGGCGGCCTGGCTGGTGAAATCGCGAGGTCACTGCACGATCTGATTGGGCTGCAAACGCCCACAGTGTCAGTGCTGCTCGGCCAGGGTGCCGGCGGTGGCGCCCTTGCCCTCCTGCCGGCAGATCGCACCATCGCGGCCCAGCATGCCTGGCTCTCCCCGCTGCCGCCAGAAGGCGCCAGCGCGATCGTCCACCGGAGCACCGACTTTGCCCCAGCAATGTCCGAGGCCCAAGGCGTCAACGTGGCATCGCTCTACGCCAACGGACTCGTTGACCACGTCGTAGACGAACGCAGCGACGCTGCGCTCGAGGCCAAGGCGTTCTGCCAGCGCCTCGGGCAGGCCATCGAATACGAACTCTCTACCCTCTCCTTGGCTCCCGTGGCCGAGCTCCTCCCCAGACGGCTGCACAAGTACCGGCACCTTGGCGGTCTCGTCGTCAGCAACAGCGTTATCTAGGGGGTTGCCAGGAGCCCGGCCCGCACAGCGCCTAAAAAAGAAGCAGGCCAGAGGCAATACGCCTCTGGCCTGCTCCGCGGGTGGGCCCTGTGGGGATCGAACCCACGACCCACGGATTAAAAGTCCGATGCTCTACCAACTGAGCTAAAGGCCCCAGCCGAAGCCCTGAAACAACGGAAAAACCGCTGTTCAAGGGCCGATCAGCCCAGTCCATTTCTGGACGTTAATACTGTACCCCAGACCGGGGCGGGTTTTTGCACCGGGCACGGAGGCCGACGTCGGGCGCCGGGCCACGGGTCCTGCGCCGGCCCGCGCCCGCTGAGGCGCCGCCAAGGCGCTGACAATCCGCACGCTCGATTCCCCGACAGCACTGGAGTAGCGTGGTGGCATGAGCGAGCAAGCAGGATCCAGCGCCCCCGGACCGCACCGGCACCACAAGCCGAAGCCCTTCGCGCCCATTGAATTTGAGCCCTTCGCCGGCGGGGCCGATCCTGCCCGCATCTCCGAAGCCGCCCACCTCGCCGCCCAGGCCCTCGTGCGCCGCGGACGCGACAGCGACGACCCCGTCGTGACCAAACGGCTGGTGAAGCTCGCCGATGAACAGGGCCTGGAAGCCATCGCCGAGATGTGGGCCGAAAGCCCGGCGCGTTCCCTCCCCGGAGCACTCTGGCGCCTCTACGCCATCCGCGCCGCCACCATCCAGGATCCCGAGCGGATCTCCGTCTATTTCAAGGCCGGCAAGGACACCGCGCAGGTATCGCACGTGGTGGCCGGTGCCGCCGAGCCGCCCGGAGCGGACGAGATGAAGTCGATGGCGGACGCCATCCTGTCCGGAGCGTTCGACGGCGAGTTCGACGTCGCGCTGGAACGTTCCGCCGCGTTCTGCCGCGTGGTGGCGCTGGGCCAGGCCACCCTGGCGGACGGCGCCGAACACAGCAATGAGACCCATGCGAGCAAGCTCACGCGCAATTCGCACCTCCTGGTCAAGACCGCCGAGGACCTCGAGCATGCCGCCAACGCCTGGCGCCTGGGCGAGCTCGACTGAGTTCCCCGCACGCCACCCGGTAGGCACGCCACCCACGGACTGTCAATGTTGACTTGTGCCGTACCTCGTAGAAAACTAAAGGCGGTGCCGAACCGCGAAACCCCCGGGCTTCAACATTTAGCCGCCTAGAGCGGCCTACCGCCGAGAGGCGTATCCGGTTCGGCACCATTTTCATGCCCGCTGCGGCACAACCCGCGGGCCGGCCGTGTCCCCGCCCCGTTCCGGGTCAGCAGCCTCCCGTTCCGGCCGTGTTCACCGCGCCCCGTCATAAATCCGGGGGCCGCCGGAGCGCTTTCCCGGCGCTTTCAGGCCGGACGGTAAAGTAATCCTCATGCGCGGGTCACCCTCACCACACACGCCCGGCAGCCACCACCCGTGCACCTCCCTCCCGAAGACCGGTAATCACACGTGAAGCTGCGCCTTTTCCCCCAGGAGCCCGCCGGGCTGAACCTCCTTGCCCAGCTGGCGAGCCAGATTGTCCTGGCCACGGGCACCCTTTCGGAGATCCTTGGCGCCCCGGCCAGTGAGAACGCCCGGCTGGTGGAGGACATGCACAACCATGAGGCGAAGTCCGCGGAGCTGCACTTCGCGCTGCTGACCCACATGCGGACTTCCTTCGTGAACCCGCTCCCCCGCGAGGACATGTATGCCCTTTCCCGGTACCTCAACGAGGCGATGGAAAAACTCAATGCCGCCGCGGACATGGTGTCCCTCTACAAACTGGACCGGCTGCCCAAACGCGCCGCGGACCAGCTGGAAATCATCAGCAGGCAGGCCGAACTCACCGTGGACGCCATGCGGCGGCTGGACAACCTGGACGATCTCGAGGACTACTGGATCGAGGTCCTCCGCCTGTCCAAACGCGCCGAGCGCTCGCACCGGGTCTGGGTGGCGGACATGCTCAACGAAATGAAGTCGACCCGGTACGCACGTACCCGGGACATCGCCGAGCAGCTGGTCGACGTCACCAGGGACCTGCGAAAGGTCGCGACCCAGGTGGGCAGCATCATCGTCAAGGAATCCTGACGTGATGATCTTCCTGTTTGCCCTGGTGGTGGTCTTCGCCGGGGCATTCGCCTTCCTGAACGGCTTCAGGGACGCCTCGGCGGCCGTGGCGCTGGCCGTACGGACCCGGGCCCTCACCCCCACCGTCGCCGTGCTGCTGGCCGGGTTCTTCAACTTCGTCGGCGCCGGGCTGAGCGCGGGCCTGGCCCTTGCCATCAGCCAGACCTGGGTACAGCTCCCCCCGGGGCAAAACGGACTGACTATCCTGGTGGCGGGACTGGTCAGCGCGGTGGTCTGGGGAATCTACACCTGGTGGCGTGGCATCCCTTCGTCCTCGACGCACGCCCTCGTTGGCGGGCTGGCCGGCGGCGGCATCGCAAGCATAGCGGTCGGCGGGAACGCCGTCGGGGGCGTTGACTCATCCCTGCTCGTCCAAGTGGTGCTTCCGCTGCTGCTCTCCCCGCTGATCGCGTTCATCGGCGCCTATCTGCTGGTCTGGCCCGCGACCTGGGCGGCCCGGTACACACCGCCCAACGTCGTCAACAGCCGCTCGCGGCGGGCCCAGAGCATCGCCGTGGGCGCCGTGGCGCTGGCCCACGGCCTGCAGGACGGCCAGCGCACCAGCGCCGTCCTGATCCTGGCGCTGCTGGCGTCCGGGCTGTCCGATGGCAGCGAGATGCCCATCTGGGTGGCGCTGTTCACCGCGGTCCTGCTGACCGCCGGGACCCTGGCCGGCGGCTGGCGGATCTCCTACACCATCGGCTACCGGATGATCCGGATGGATCCCCTTCGCGGCTCGGTGGCCCAGCTGTTCAGCTCGGTCATCCTGCTGGTGGGCGCCATCGGACTGCACTGGCCCATCTCCACAACGCACACGGTCACGTCAGCCGTGCTGGGTGCAGGCGCCAACCAGGGTTTCCCCGCCACCAACCGGAAGGTGGTGATCCGCGTGCTGACGTTCTGGGTGATCACGCCGGCGGTCACCGCGGCAGTGGCGTTTGTACTGGGACTGTCCCTGTCACCGCTCGCGGAGCTCTAGCGGCCCCGCCGGTTGACCCCATCGACTGCTCCACAAGTGCCCCTTTTTAGGGCTCAAAACGGCAGTTGCGGAGCAACCGATGGGCAGAGGGATTATCCGAAGCGGCCGGAGACGTAGTCCTCGGTGGCCTTCTGGGTCGGGTTGCTGAACATGGTGTGGGTGTCACCGTATTCGATCAGCCGGCCCGGCTTTCCGGTGCCCGCGATGTTGAAGAACGCCGTCTTGCTCGACACACGGGCGGCCTGCTGCATGTTGTGGGTCACGATCACCACGGTGTACTGGTCCTTGAGCTCGTTGATGAGGTCCTCAATGGCCAGCGTGGAGATCGGGTCCAGCGCGGAGCACGGCTCGTCCATCAGGATGACCTGCGGCTCCACGGCGATGGCCCGGGCGATGCACAGCCGCTGCTGCTGGCCGCCGGACAACCCGGAGCCCGGCTTGGCCAGCCGGTCCTTGACCTCGTTCCAGAGGTTGGCGCCCTGCAGGGAGCGTTCCACCAGCACGTCGGCCTCACCCTTGGAGATTTTCTGGTTGTTGAGCTTCACGCCGGCCAGCACGTTGTCGCGGATGGACATCGTGGGGAACGGGTTGGGACGCTGGAACACCATTCCGATCTGCGCACGGACGGTGACCGGGTCCACGCCGGGGCCGTACAGGTTGTCGCCGTCGAGCAGCACTTCACCCTCGACGCGGGCGCCGGGGATCACCTCATGCATCCGGTTCAGGGTGCGCAAAAAGGTGGACTTGCCGCAGCCGGAGGGCCCGATGAAGGCCGTGACGGACTTGGCGTCGATGTTGATGTTGACGTCTTCGACGGCCAGGAATTTTCCGTAGTAGACGTTCAGGTCCTTGACGTCGATGCGCTTAGACATGATGTTCCTTCACTTGCTGGAGGTACGGGCTGAAGATTTGGGTCCCCGGTACCGGGTTAGCGGCCGGTCTTGGGGGCGAACATGCGGGCAATAAGGCGGGCGCCGAGGTTGAGCAGCATCACCAGGATGATGAGGACCAGGGCGGCTCCCCAGGCCCGCTGGGAGGACGGGTCCGGGTTGGACGGCGAGGTGGGGTTGAGGATCTGCGTGTAGATGAAGGTAGGCAATGAGGCCATCCAGCCGCTGAACACGTTGTAGTTGATCGAGGTGGCGAAGCCCGCGGTGACCAGGATCGGGGCCGTTTCGCCGATCACCCGGGCGATCGCGAGGGTGACGCCGGAAGCGATGCCGGAGATCGCCGTCGGGATGACCACCTTGAGGATGGTCCGCCACTTGCGCACGCCCAGGGCGTAGGCCGCCTCGCGGAGTTCGTTCGGGACGATCTTGAGCATTTCCTCGCTGGAGCGGACCACCACGGGGATCATCAGCACAGAGAGCGCGACAGCGGCGACGGCACCGGTTTTGGTGCCCGGTCCGACGACGGCGAAGAAGAACGCCGCCGCAAACAGGCCGGCCACGATCGAGGGGATGCCGGTCATGACGTCCACGAAGAACGTGATGGCGCGGGACAGCGGGCGGTCGTTGCCGTACTCCACGAGGTAGATGGCGGTGAGCAGGCCCACCGGCACCGAGATTACGGTCGCCATCGCGGTGATCAGCATCGTGCCGATCAGGGCGTGGAAGATGCCGCCGACCACCGGGGCGCCCTCCTCGACGGTTTTGTTGTCAAAGGCCCCAGTGACGCCGTTCATCGAGGTGGAAAGGAAGCCGGGGTCCGTGAGTCCCGGCAGGCCGTTGACCAGGACCGTCCAGATCACGGAGAACAGGGGCAGCAGCGCAACGAGGAACGCGCCCACCACAAGGCAGGTGGCCAGTTTGTCCTTGGCGCGGCGTGAGCCCTCCACGGCGGCGCTCCAGCCGACGAGGCCGACGGCGAAGATGATCGCCGAGACGAGTCCCCAGCCGAGGGCGTTGAAGCCGATCAGCGCCAGGACCGCTGCGCCGAGCACCAGGGCGATGCCGAGAACCAGGTAGGGGGCCCACTTCGGGAGCTGGCCCTTGGTGAGGGCCGAGCGCTTCTTGACGGGGGTCAGGGTGGCGGTCATTTAGTTGGCTCCCGAGAATTCTTTGTGCCGGCTGATGATCCAGCGCGCGACCATGTTTACGCCGAGGGTGATGACGAACAGGACCAGGCCGGCGGCAATCAGCGTGTTGACCTTCAGGCCGCTGGCCTCAGGGAAGTTCAGTGCGATTTCGGCGGCGATGGTCTGGTTGCCGGACTGGATGAGGCTCGCGGTCAGCGCGCCCGAGGACAGCACGAGCGCGACGGCCATGGTCTCGCCGAGGGCGCGGCCCAGGCCCAGCATGACGGCACTGATGATTCCGGGGCGGCCGAAGGGCAGCACGGCCATCCGGATCATTTCCCAGCGGGTTGCCCCGAGGGCCAGGGCGGCTTCTTCGTGCAGCTTGGGGGTCTGCAGGAAGATCTCCCGGCTCAGCGACGTGATGATGGGCAGGATCATGACGGACAGCACGATTCCCGCGGTCAGGATGGTCTTTCCCGTGGCCGAGGCCGGGCCCTGGAAGATCGGCAGCCAGCCCATGTTGTTGGCCAGCCAGTTGTAGGCAGGTGAGATCTCCTTGGCCAGGAAAGCGGCGCCCCAGGCACCGTAGACCACGGAGGGGATCGCGGCCAGCAGGTCGATCACGTAGCCCAGGCCGGAAGCGAGCTTGCGCGGGGCGAAGTGCGAGATGAAGAGCGCGACGCCGATCGCGACCGGCGTCGCGATCACGAGGGCGATGACGGCCGCGATCAGGGTGCCAATGACGATCGGCCAGATGTAGGCGAAGAAGCCTTCGCCGCCCTGGATCTCGTCCGGGGAGGCCACAAGGGCGGGGAATGCCTGGATGAGGAGAAAGAGCGCTACTCCGAAGAGCACGGCCAGGATCAGGCACCCAGCGGCCAAGGTGGCTGCGGAAAAGACCTTATCGCCGGCGCGGCCTGCGCCCCGGGACGTGGTCAGGGAGGTGGTGGTCACTTCACGATCCTTCAGATCTTTGTGTACTTCGGACAAACACATTGGTTCCCTGCCCCGGTGTGGCCGTCGGTGACAGCCGGACCGGGACAGGGAACCAGTAACAGGCGAGTGTTTCCACTATGCCTGTCAGCGTTAGGGATCCCTAGGACTTTACCTTGATGGATTCAATGGACTTGAGGGCCTTGTCCTGCAGGGTCTTGGACAGCGGAGCGGACTTGGCGGCATCAGCGGCCGCGGTCTGGCCGGCGTCGGAGACGACGTAGCTCTCGAAAGCCTTCACGAGGTCCACGGTCTTCTGGTCGGCGTAGGTGCTGCAGACGACGTGGAAGGAAACCAGCACGATCGGGTACGCGCCTTCAATGGTGGTGGTGCGGTCCAGCTTGATGGAGAGGTCGTTGGCGTTGCGGCCTTCAACCGGCTTGCCGGCATCGACTGCCTTGGCGGCAGCCTCGGCCGAGATCTTCGTGAAGGTTTCGCCCACCTTGATCTGCGCGACGCCCAGCTTGCCGCTCACGGCGGAGTCATCGGCGTAGGTCACGGCGCCCGGGGTGTCGGTGACGGTCTTGACCACACCGGAGGTGCCCTTGGCGTTCTCGCCCTGGAGGGCGGCCGGCCATACACCGGAGGCCTTGTCGGTCCATGCCTCGGGGGCTGCGGCGGCCAGGTACTCGGTGAAGTTGGTGGTGGTGCCGGAGTCATCCGAGCGGTTCACCGGGGTGACCGCGAGGTCCGGGAGCGTGGCGTCGGGGTTCAGGGCAGCGATCGCGGGGTCGTTCCAGGTGGCGATCTCGCCGCGGAAGATCTTGGCGACCGTGACGGCGTCGAGGTTCAGTTCCTTGACGTCGGGCAGGTTGAAGGCCACGGCGATCGGGGAGATGTAGACCGGGAGGTTGACGGCGCCGTCGGGGCCGCACTGGGTGGTGGAGCTGGCGTACTCTTCGTCCTTGAGGTAGGCATCGGAGCCGCCGAACTGGGCGGATCCGTCCAGGAGTGCCTTGCGGCCTGCACCGGAACCGTCCGGGGAGTACTGCACGGTGGCGCCCTGGTTCGCGGAGGCGAAGTTGGTCTTCCATGCGTCCATGGCGGCACCCTGTGCGGAGGAGCCGATGCCAGTCAGCGTGCCCGAAACCTGTGCACCGGACGCCGCGGGGGCGGCAGGAGCGGTGCCCGTTGCGTTGTCCGAGCCACAGGCGGTCAGCGCGAGAGCGCCGGCTGAGATGACAGCGATAGCCGCGTGGCGGCCGAAGCGGAGTGCCTTCACTTAGATGTACCCCTTCCAGGGATTTTCTGAATGCGTGCCGGGCCGGAGAAGACCGGGCATGGATGCGTACGGTTTGTACCTTCATTGAATCTAGGTGCCCCAGATGAAGAGAATGTCCGACCAAGATGAACGAAGGGTTAACGACGCCGGGACATTGGCTTACATGCGCCGGGGCGCCATTGCGTTAGGCACGTCACAGCCGTAGTGGATCCCGCAGACGAGCCGCCGGCGCAACGGCCAATAGACTAAAGCGCATGGCCCCCGCTATTGGACTTTCCGCAAGCGCCCGATTCCTGCGCGGCCGCGTCCGCACCGGCCTGGTCCGGAGCCGGAACTCCCTCGTGCCGGCCATCCAGATGACCGCCTGCGCCGTCGGCGCCTACGCGTTCGCCGAGTACGTGCTGGGCCACAGCGGCCCGCTCTTCGCCGCCACGTCCTCCCTGATCTCCCTGGGCTTTTCCCGGGACCCCCGGCTGCGCCGCGTGATCGAGGTTGGCCTGGGATGCACCATCGGCATTGTGGTCGGGGACCTGCTCCTGCACTGGCTGGGCGCCGGGATGTGGCAGGCCGCCGTCGTGCTGCTGTTCTCGATCCTGCTGGCGAGGTTCCTGGACAGCGGCACCATTTTTACCACCCAGTTGGGGCTGCAGTCCCTGCTGGTGGTCCTTCTGCCGGCGCCGGCCGGGGGGCCGTTCACCCGCAGCATTGACGCCATCGTGGGCGGCGTGTTCGCCCTGCTCGTGACGGTCCTGATCCCGAAGGATCCGCGCCGGGAACCCCGAAACGACGTCAAGAAGATCCTGCACGAGCTCGCCGAGGTCCTGCGCGAATGCGCCTCAGCGCTGAGCTACAGCGACTCCACCCAGGCCTGGCATGCGCTCATCCGCGGGCGGAACTGCCAGCCCCTCATCGATGCCATGCGCCAGTCCCTGCGGGCCTCCGGCGAAGTCGCCACCCTGGCGCCCGCCTACCGCCGGCACCGGGACGAGCTGGACCAGATGGAGCAGTCGCTGGACTACATCGACCTCGCCCTGCGTAACAGCCGCGTCTTTGCCCGCCGCCTGACCAGCGCCATCAACCATGCGGCGCTGTCCGACGACGCCACCCAGAACATCGCCGACGTCCTGCAGGACACGGCCGACGCGGTCGACGAACTCTCCCTGGGCCTGGCGGAAGTGCACGACGGCGTCCGCCGCGCGCACCTGCGGACGGCCCGGACGGAACTGCGCGAAATCGCCGGACGGCTGCACCCGCGGCTGCTGGACGTGCAGCGGCTCGAGGGCGAAACCGTGGTCATGCTGTTCCGCCCGCTGATGGTGGACCTGCTGGAGGCAGCCGGCGTCGACTCCCGGGAAGCCCGGGACATCCTTCCTCCGCTGTAGCTGCGGCGGCGCGGGAGCGTGCCTGTCGGCGGGCGCCGATAGGGTGGAGCAATGGCTACCAAGACTTCCCGGGCTACCAAGGCGCCGGGCTACAAATGCGCCGAATGCGGCTGGACCACGGCCAAGTGGGTGGGCCGCTGCGGTGAGTGCCAGGCCTGGGGCACCGTGGAGGAAACCGGCGGCGCCGTAGCGCGCACGACGGCGGCCACCACGGTACTGGAGCCGGCCCGCCGGATCGCGGAGGTCGACGCCACCACGGCGGCGTTCCTGCCCACCGGCGTGGACGAACTGGACCGCGTGCTCGGCGGCGGGCTGGTCCCGGGCGCCGTAATCCTGCTCGCGGGCGAACCCGGGGTCGGCAAGTCCACCCTGCTGCTGGACGTCGCCGCCAAGTTTGCCCGCACCGCGCAGGACGTCCTCTACATCACGGGCGAGGAGTCCGCCGCGCAGGTCAAGCTCCGCGCGGACCGGATCGACGCCGTCGCGGAATCCCTGTACCTCTCCGCCGAAACGGACCTCGGCCAGGCCCTGGGCCAGGTCGAGAAGCTCGAGCCGCGGCTGCTGATCGTGGACTCCGTGCAGACCCTGAGCAGCGCCGACGTGGAAGGCAGCGCCGGCGGCGTCTCGCAGGTCCGGGAGGTCGCCGCCTCCCTGATCGCCGCGGCCAAACGCCGCAACATGACCACGCTGCTGGTGGGGCACGTGACCAAGGACGGCTCCATCGCCGGTCCCCGGCTGCTGGAGCACCTGGTGGATGTGGTGTGCCAGTTCGAAGGCGAACGCCACTCCCGGCTGCGCCTGCTGCGGGCGGTCAAGAACCGTTACGGCCCCACGGACGATGTCGGCTGCTTCGACCTGAACGAGGACGGGATTGTGGGCCTGGCCGATCCGAGCGGGCTGTTTGTCTCCCGGACCAAGGAGCCGGTCTCCGGCACCTGCATCACGGTGACCCTGGAGGGGCGCCGCCCGCTGCTGGCCGAGGTGCAGTCCCTGCTGGCCGAAAGTTCCAGCTCACAGCCGCGCCGGGCCACGAGCGGGCTGGACAGTTCCCGGGTGGCCATGCTGCTGGCCGTGCTCCAGCAGCGGGCCGGCTGCCTGCTGAACAAGGACGATTCCTACGTGGCAACCGTGGGCGGCGTGAAGCTCAGCGAGCCTGCCACAGACCTCGCCGTCGCACTGGCCGTGGCCTCGGCGAAGGCCAAAAAGCCCCTGCCGCAGCGGCTCATCGCCTTTGGCGAAGTGGGGCTCGCCGGTGAGGTCCGCCCGGTGCCCGGCATCAACCAGCGGATCCATGAAGCCCACCGGCTGGGGTTCACCCATGCCGTGGTGCCCGCCAGCCCGAACGGCCCGGGCCCGGTGCCGGCGGGCTTCTCGGTGCGGGAAGTGGGTCACCTGACAGAAGCGCTGAGCCTGCTGATCAGCTGAGGCTGCCCTGGTTCCCTGAGTTCTGCCCGAAAGGCGACTTAGGACCCTAGCCCGGGCCGGGTATCCGGCGGAAAATTGGGGTCAGGAACGGCTACCGGCGAAGGGATCAGGCCATGATGGGTTACTACGGAGACGGCTTCGGCTGGATGTGGCTTTGGGGGCTGCTGTTGCTCGTCGGGATCGCAGTGCTGGTGCTGCTCGCGGTCCGCCTCTTCACCGGCGGATCCAACCGCGGCGGTCCGGCCCACTATGGACCCTACGGCGGCCCGCCCTATGGCCCACCCGGAACTCCACCGGGCGGCAAGAGCCAGGCGCGGCTGATCCTCGATGAACGGTTCGCCAGGGGCGAGCTCACCGCGGAACAATACCGCGAGAATGTGAAAGTACTCGGCGAGGAGCCGTAATGCGGCCGATCAGCCGCCGCAACGCCCTGCTGGTGGGCGGCCTGGGCGCGGCGGCCACCGTGGCGGGCGGCGCCGGGCTGTGGTGGTCCCTGGCTTCCGCGCAGCAGCCGGCTGGCGTGGGCGGGGGGAACGGCGGGGGCGCTGCGCCCGCGCAGGGCCCCGAGCTGCACGGTCCCGCCGAACTCCGCAGCGCAGACGGCCGGCTGCAGCTCACCCTGGACGCCGCCCCCGGACGGGTGGAGCTCGGCGGCCGCCAGGCCAGGGCCCTCTGCTACAACGGCACCGTCCCTGGCCCCACCCTGCGTCTGCGGCCCGGCGATGAGCTCAGCGTCCGGCTCGAGAACAGCCTCAACGAACCGACCAACCTGCACGTCCACGGCCTCCACGTGTCCCCGCAGGCCGATGGCGACAATGTATTTGTTGAGGTCCTGCCCGGACAAGGTTTTGACTACCGTTACAAGCTGCCTTCGGACCACCCGCCGGGCGTGTACTGGTACCACCCGCACCACCATGGCATGGTCGCAGACCAGCTCTTCGCCGGGCTCTTCGGGGCAATCATCGTCGAAGATCCTGAAGCCATCCCGGTGGGCACGGAACGGGTTCTGCTGGTCTCGGACACCACCCTGGACAGCGCCGGGAACATCGCCGCCGTGTCGCCGATGGAACGCATGGCCGGCCGGGAGGGTGAACTGCTCCTGCTCAACGGGCAGCGCAACCCCCTCCTTACGGCCCAGCCGGGCGCCCGGGAACGGTGGCGGATCATCAATACCTGCGTGGCCCGCTATCTCCGGCTCCGGCTGGACGGCCAGCAGCTGCAGTTGCTCGGCATGGACTCGGGGCGGTCCGCCCAACCCGAAACCGTGGACGAACTCCTGCTGGCGCCGGGCAACCGGGCGGACCTGCTGGTGACCGCCGCCGCCGGTGAATCCGTGTTGCAGGCCCTCCGCTATGACCGCGGCGGCATGCCGGGAGTGATGGGGCGCGGGCCGGTCCCCGGCCGCGGAGCAGACGCGCTGGCGACCTTCCGGGTCAGCGGCGCCTCCGCAGCACCGCCGGGCTCCGTCCCGTCCCGGCCGGCCCCGGAGGACCTGCGCACTGCCGCCGTTGCCGCACGCCGGCAGCTTGTCCTGTCCATGGGCGCGGGATCGGGACGCATGGGCGGGGGGATGGGCGGCATGATGCGGTTCACCATCAACGGCCGCGAATACAGCGAGTCCCGCACGGACACGACCGCCGCGGCCGGAACCGTGGAGGAATGGACACTCGTCAACACCAGCCCCATGGACCACCCCTTCCACCTGCATGTGTGGCCGATGCAGCTGATCAGCGACAACGGGCAGGACGTCGGCTCCGTGGCGATGCGGGACGTGGTGAACGTGCCGGCGAACGGCCGCGCCACTGTGAGGATCGCCTTCCGCGACTTCAGCGGCCGCTCGGTCTACCACTGCCACATCCTGGACCACGAGGACCTCGGCATGATGGGCGTGATCGAGGTCCGCTGACCGGAGAAACACCTTGCAAAGCATACCCCCCAGGGGTATGGTGAAGTTGACTCCACACATCGATGACCCTGCCCAGGAGCGCACATCATGGAACACCGGCACACCAGCCAGGCCGTTGGCGGCCAGCAAATGAACCACCCGCACGAGGAACACAGCGGCCCCCAGCCCCACGGGACAACCCGGCAGGACGACGAGCACATGGTCCACAGCGACGGGCAGCATGCCGGGCACAGCGTCGCGATGTTCAAGAACAGGTTCTGGCTGACCCTTGCCCTGGCCGTCCCGGTGGTCTTCTTCAGCCCCATGATCGGCCACCTGCTCGGCTACCAGCCACCGGTGTTTCCCGGCTCCGCCTGGATCCCTCCGGTACTGGGAACTGTCATCTTCTTCTACGGCGGCCAGCCGTTCCTCAAGGGCGGCCTGCATGAGCTGAAAAGCCGCAAACCAGGGATGATGCTGCTGATCGCCATGGCCATTACCGTCGCCTTCACCGCCTCCTGGGTGACCACCCTGGGGATCGGCGGCTTCGACCTCGACTTCTGGTGGGAACTGGCCCTGCTGGTCGCCATTATGCTGCTGGGGCACTGGATCGAAATGCGCGCCCTCGGCTCGGCCCAAGGCGCCCTGGATGCCCTCGCGGCGCTGCTGCCGGACGAGGCGGAACGCCTCACGGAGTCCGGAACCGAAACCGTCAGCGTGTCAGAGCTCAGGAGCGGCGACACCATTTTGGTCCGGTCCGGCGCCCGGATGCCCGCGGATGGAACCGTGATCGAGGGGCAGGCCGAATTCGACGAATCGATGATCACCGGCGAGTCCAAGACCGTCCTCCGCTCCCCCGGGGACCCCGTGGTCGCGGGAACCATCGCCACGGACAACAGCCTCCGCGTCCGGGTGACAGCCATCGGGGAGGAGACCGCCCTCGCCGGCATCCAGCGGCTCGTGGCCGAGGCCCAGGCCTCCTCCTCACGGGCCCAGGCCCTCGCCGACCGTGCGGCCGCCTTCCTGTTCTACTTCGCCGCAGGGGCCGGCGTTATCACTTTTATCGTCTGGACTCTGCTGGGCAGCATGCCCGACGCCGTGGAACGCACCGTCACGGTGCTGGTGATCGCCTGCCCGCACGCCCTGGGCCTCGCCATCCCGCTGGTCATCGCGATCTCCACGGAGCGGGCAGCCCGGGCCGGTGTGCTGATCAAGAGCCGGATGGCGCTCGAGCGGATGCGGACGGTCGACGTCGTGCTGTTCGACAAGACGGGGACCCTGACCAAGGGTGAGCCGGAACTGAAGGACATCGCCGCCGCCGAAGGGACCGACCGGGACGAGCTGCTCGCCCTGGCTGCCGCGGCGGAGTCGGACAGCGAGCACCCACTGGCCCGCGCGATCGTGGCGGCCGCCCGCGAGCGCGGGCTCCCGATCCCGCAGGCGAGCGATTTCACCTCGCTGACCGGCCGCGGCGTCCGCGCCACTATTGATGGCAGGTCCATCCTGGTGGGAGGCCCTGCCCTGCTTAGGGAACTGGGTGCAGAGGAGCCCCCACCCCTGGCCGCCGCCACGGCTGCCTGGCGGGACCGCGGGGCAGCGGTGCTCCATGTGGTGGACGGCAACACCGTGCTGGGGGCCGTGAGCCTTGAGGATGCGGTGCGCCCGGAATCCCGCCAGGCGGTCGCGGCGCTGCAGCACCGCGGAATCAAGGTTGCCATGATCACCGGCGACGCCCATCAGGTGGCCCAGGCCGTGGCCGCCGAGCTGAACATCGACGAGGTCTTCGCCGAGGTCCTCCCGGCGGACAAGGACAAGAAGGTCGCCGAACTCCAGTCCCGCGGCCTCCGGGTGGCCATGGTGGGCGACGGCGTAAACGACTCCCCCGCGCTGGCCCGGGCCGAGGTGGGGATCGCGATCGGCGGCGGAACTGACGTCGCGATGGAGTCCGCCGGTGTGGTCCTCGCCGGGAACGACCCCCGGGCGGTGCTGTCCATGGTGGACCTGTCCCGGGCAAGCTACCGGAAGATGTGGCAGAACCTCGTGTGGGCGACGGGCTACAACATCATTGCGGTGCCGCTGGCTGCCGGCGTCCTGGCCTTCGCCGGGGTAATCCTCTCGCCGGCTGCCGGCGCCGTACTGATGTCCGCCTCCACGGTCGTGGTGGCCCTCAATGCCCAGCTGCTGCGGGGCCTGAAACTCAACCCTGCCGACGTCGACTGACCGGACAGTGACCCCCATGCCGGAGACCAACCCCCGCTATCCGTCCTTCGGACGGTCCTTCGCCCGCGTGGGTCCGTGGATGGACGCCCGCGGGGCAGCGGAGCACCGCCGGCGCCTCCTGGCCGTGGCACACGGCGCCGTCATCGAAATCGGGGCAGGCTACGGCGCCACTTTCCCGTTCTACCCTTCCGCAGTGACGGGCGTGCTGGCCCTCGAACCGGACCCCACGCTCCGGGAGCTGGCCCGGGCCGCCGCGGCCAGGGCCCAGGTGCCGGTCACCGTGGAAGACGGCGTGGCGGAGTCGTTGCCGGCGGCGGACGCCTCGGTCGACGTCGTGGTTTCCAGCCTGGTGCTGTGCAGCGTGACGGACCAGTCTGTCGCCCTGGCGGAGGTGGCCCGGGTCCTGCGGCCCGGTGGCCTGCTGCTGTTCTATGAGCACGTCCGCTCGGCACACCGGCTGCTCGGAGCCGCCGAAGACCTGGTCACGCCGCTGTGGAGCCGGATGGCCGGCGGGTGCCACCCGAACCGGAACACGACCGCCGTGATCGCTTCAGCAGGCCTCACGGTGCAGGGCCTTGAGCGCTTCGGCTTTTCGGTCCTTCCCGGCAACCCGCGGCTGGCCCATGTCCTGGGGGCGGCCAGCAAACCCTGAATACCGCCGCCGCGTGACGTTCCCGCCCAGTCACTTCAGCCCGCCGGACTTCACGGCCGCGGATTTCCGCGGATTTCCACTGCCCTTGGCACGTCGCGGGACAGGTAACTGGGCGGGAGCGTCGGTCCCGTCCGGCACGCCCCACGCAAAAGGGACGCCTGCCGCAATGGCAGGCGTCCCTTCAGTCAAACCAGTTGGAGCTGTGCTTAGGCCTTCTTGGGCGGCAGCGCCAGCTTGAAGACCTTGGCCCAGGTGGAGCCGACCTGCTTCCAGATCGGGCCGGTGGTGTAGGGCAGGCCGTATCGCTTGCAGATCTCCTGCACCTTCGGGGCCACCTCGGCGTAGCGGTTGGACGGAATGTCCGGGAAGAGGTGGTGCTCGATCTGGTGCGACAGGTTGCCGGTCATCAGGTGCATGAACTTGGAACCGGAGATGTTGGCGGAGCCGATCATCTGCCGCACGTACCAGTCACCGCGGGTCTCCCCTTCCACCATTTCCTCGGTGAAGGTGTCCGTACCGTCGGGGAAGTGTCCGCAGAAGATCACCGCGTGCGCCCAGACGTTGCGGACGGCGTTCGCGGTCAGGGTGCCGTACAGCGCCTGCTTGCCGGAGCCGGTCAGCATGGCGACGGCGGGAGTGGCAGCGTAGTCCTTGGTGAACTGCGTGAGCGCCTTGCGGCCAAGGGCCTTGAGGTCCTTGGTGAGGGCTTCCTTGGACTTTTTGCCCTCTTTGTAGTCGTTCAGCTCGAGGTCATAGATCGCGATGCCCCACTCGAAGACCGGGGCCAGCAGGGCGTTGTAGAGCGGGTTGCCCAGGTTGAACGGCTTCCATTCCTGGTCCGGGTCCATCCGCAGCAGGTTGTATCCGACGTCGTTGTCCTTGCCGATGACGTTGGTCCAGCGGTGGTGCAGATCGTTGTGGGTGTGCTGCCAGGCGCGCGCCGGGGTAACAAAGTCCCATTCCCAGGTGGTGGAGTGGATGTCCGGGTCCCGCATCCAGTCCCACTGGCCGTGCAGGATGTTGTGCCCGAGCTCCATGTTTTCCAGGATCTTGGCGAAGCTGAGCAGGGTGGTCCCGGCAACCCAGGCCGCCTTGTGCTTGCTGACCAGCAGCGTGGCGCGGCCGGAAATCTCCAGTCCGCGCTGGATCTTGATCATGCGGCGGATGTAGGCGGCATCGGAGGCTCCGCGCTTGGCAAGGATGTCGTCCTTGATGGCGTCGAGCTCACGGCCCAGCTCGGCGACCTGCTCGTCGGAGAGATGCGCGGCAGCCGGCGGCCGGAGGGTCGGGCTGCCCGTCTCGGCAAGGGCGCCGGGCCGCGTCTTCACGGCCACGGGCGCCTTGGCCTGGGGAGCGTCCTCGGAAAGGTCAGGCTTGTCGGAAATAATCGTCATGCGGGTACTCCTCAGAGGTCGAGGTTAACGGGTCCGGCGGCTGCCGAAACACACGTCTGGATTAGTTGGCCGGGCTCGCCATGGACTTCGTCCGTACGCAGGTCACGAACCTGGCCGGCCCGGAGGGGGATAAGACAGCTGTGGCAGATGCCCATGCGGCAACCGCTGGGCATCAGGACGCCGGCGTCCTCGCCGACGTCGAGCAGCGGGGTGTCGCCGTCGGCTTCGACTTCGCGGTCCGACGACTCGAAGGTGACAAGACCGCCGTCGTGCCCTGCGCCGCCGGCCAGCTTGGTGCTGAAACGTTCGATGGTGAGGGTGGCCTCCGAGGAGGACTCAGCGGTTGCGGTCTCCACCTCCCACAGGGCCTCGGCGTCGTCCAGGAAGCTTTCCGGGCCGCAGGCGTACGCGGCGCGCTGGCGCCAGTCCGGGCAAAGCTGTTCCAGCCCGACGGCGGAGCTGAAGTCCAGCCGCCCGCGTTCGCCGGTGAACCAGTGGATGACGCGGAAGTTGGGGAACTGGTCCGCGAGTTCGGCCAGCTCCTCGCGGAAGATGGCATCCGCGGGGGTCCGGGCCGTGTGGATGAGGACGACGTCAGAGTCCGGGCGGTGCGGAACGAGCGTGCGGATCATCGACATGACCGGGGTGATGCCGCTCCCGGCGGTGAGCATCAGCAGGGGACGCGGGTGCTCCGGCAGGACAAAATCGCCCTGCGGCGGCGCCAGGAAGAGCACGTCGCCCGGCTTGGTACTGCGCACGAGAGTGCCGGAAACGGCCCCCATGTCGCTGACCGTGATGGCCGGGTCCTGCCCGGCGGGGGCGCTGAGCGAGTAGGACCGCCAGTGGCGGACACCGTCGAGCTCGACGCCTATACGGGCCCACTGGCCGGCAAGGTGTGCTTGCCAGCCGCGGCCGGGACGGAAGAAGATGGTGGCGGAATCGGCCGTTTCTGGAACCACCCTTGTGACCACGCCGCGCAACTGGCGGGCGGAAAACACAGGATTGAACAGCGACAGAATGTCTTCTGGAGCTAGTGGGGTGGTCAGTAGAGATGCGGCGCGCGCCAGCTTACGGAGCCGGATCATTCATTAATCTTATGTCAGACAGGGTCATAGTTCTTCACCCAAGGCATACGATCGACGTAAAGAAACTATCTCCCCGCAACAACTTTGGACCAATACTCATGAACGCTTCCCCGAAAGTGACCCCCACCTCCCCCGCCTACGACCCTCCGTGGCTGGCCCTGCCGCGCGAGGTGAGCGACGTGCTCCGGCCGAGGATGCCGGGCATTGTTGAGGCAATCATCGACGCCGTGCCGCAGCTCGTGCCGGCTTATGCCCGGCCGATCGAAGGCCGCTTCGGGCGGGGGCTGCGCCGTGGCGTGGCAGCCGCACTGGAGCGCTTCCTGCAGCTTCCGGGAACCCGGCTGCCCGCCCTCTCGGAGGAAAGCCGGCAACTCGTGGCGGGGCTGGGGAGCGGCGAGTTCCGCCAGGGCCGGAGTATGGATGCGCTGCTGAGCGCCTACCGGATGGGGGCCCGCGTGACCTTCCGCGAGATGTCCCGGGTATCCGTGGAGCACCACCTGGGCCAGACCGTGGTGGTGGACCTGGGCGAATCGATCCTGGCCTACATTGACGAGCTGTCCGCGGTCAGCGCCGAGGCGTATGCCTTTGAACAGTCCGAACGGGCCGGCGCGGTGGACCGCCGGCGCACCGAGCTGCTCGACCTGCTCCTGCTGGGCCAGGCCGATGAGGCGGCCCTGCGCCAGACGGCCGCCATGGCGGACTGGTCCCTGCCGAAGCGGATGGTGGTGGTGACCCTGCCGGTGAACCGGTCAGCCGGGCTGCGGATCCGGCTGGGGCCGGGAACGCTGGTTATCGAACGCGAGACCGACGCCGTCGCCCTGGTTCCGGCGCGGCAGTCCAAGGCCGCGCGGGTGGACCTGGACAAGGCGCTCCGCGGCCGCGGGGCGGCCGTCGGACCGGCCGGAGGTTGGGAGAAAGTCCCCGATTCGCTGCGCCTGGCCGTACTGGCAGCCTCGGCGCTGCCGCCCCGGGACGGCCCTGAGGACCCGCCGATCTGGGCCGACGAGCATCTGGCCGAGGTGATCCTCGGCGCGGAGCCCTCTGCCATCGCGGAACTGGCCAACCGCCGGCTGGCGCCACTGGAAGGCTTGCGCCCGGCCCAGCGCGAACGGCTCGCTGAGACGCTGCTGTCCTGGTTGCGGCACTGGGGCCAGCGCGCCCCGGTTGCCGCGGAGCTCGGCATCCACCCGCAGACCGTGGGCTACCGGGCGGCACAGCTGCGCGAGCTGTTCGGAGACACCCTGGAGGACCCGAAGGCGCGGTTCGAACTGGAACTGGCGCTCCACGCCGGCCGGCGTTAAACAGAGCAGGCGTTAAACAGAGCAGGCGTTAGGAATCGGCTACGCCTGGCCGGTGACCGCTTCCCGGCCCTGCAGCCGCAGCTCAAGGTCGTGCATCACGATCTCGGCCAGGTCCTGCAGCGTCCGGGCGTCGGCGGCGCTGAACTCCCGCGGCTCCCGGTCCAGGATGCAGAACGTGCCCAGGTTGTGGCCGTCCGGGGTGCGCAGCGGGACACCGGCGTAGAACTGCAGGCCGAACTCGCCCGCCACCAGCGGATTGGCGAGGGTGCGGGGATCCCTGAGCGCATCCTCGATGATCCAGGCCCCTTCCTGCAGGATCGCGGAGGCGCACAGCCCCGGGTCGCGGCCGATCTGCGTGACTTCGGTGCCGTGGTGGGCCTTGAACCAGATCCGGTCATGGTCCACCACGCTGACGATCGCCACCGGCACCGAGAACATCCGCGCCGCCAGTCCCACTATCCGGTCGAAGGCGCCGTCCGCCGGGGTGTCAAGGATCCGGTAGCGCTCCACCGCGCGCATCCGGCCTTCCTCGTCCGAGGGCTCCGGAGCCGGGTCCATCCGGTGACGCGCGGCGCTGTTGATGACTTCCTGGCGCAGGGCCAGCGATACTTCCCGGGCCGGCGGGCGCTGTGCCGGGTCGCGGGCCAGCATGGAGGACAGCAGCGCAACCCACATGGGGGCGAGCTCCTCAGGGATCTGCGGGTCGTTGAGCAGCCGCGCGACGGCGGACTGGATGGGCGCGCCGGGGTACACCATCTTTCCGGTCAGCCCCTCGAGCAGCACCAGGCCGAGCGAATACACATCACTGAGCGGGCCGACCGGCTCGCCGGCCGCCTGCTCGGGGCTGAGGTAGGCCGGTGTCCCGGAGGTTCCGCCCTCATCCGTCACCGGGCCGCTGCGGGTCACGACGGCAACGCCGAAATCGGTGAGCTTAGCCCTCGGGCGCCGGTCATCGTTGCTGTAGTCCACAAGCAGGATGTTTGCGGGCTTGACGTCCCGGTGCACGATTCCGTGGTGGTGGATGTAGGAAAGCCCGTCCGCCAGGTCATAGCCGATGTGGGCCATGTGTGCTGCCGAGAGCGGACCCTGAGCGCCGCGATGGCGCAGGTCCTGCCCGCGGACCAGTTCCATCACAAGGTAGGTGAGCCGGTCGTCCGGGTCGCTCAGGTCGGCGCCGGCGTCGAACAGCGTCACGAGGGCGTGGTGGCTCATACCGGCCAGGATGCGGATTTCCTCACCCTGCCGGCGGGTTTGTTCGAGATCGTCCGCATCATGGCGGAAGAGCTTGACCGCCACCTCGCGCTGCAGGAGTTCGTCGTAGGCCCGGAACACGGTGGATTGGCTGCCCCTGCCAATAAGGTCGGCGATCCGGTACCGGCCGCTCAGCAGGTAGCCGGATTCCATCCGCTGCTTCCTGGTGGCCGGAACGGCACGAGCCGGTTGAGAAATGAGCTCAGTCAAGGAGTGTTCGTTGTCCCTTATAGCGGGGTCCGCCGGTGGCGCCGGGCGGATCAGTCCAATACCGGCATGAAAGAACACCCGGCGCCCGCATATTTAGCAAGGTTACTTATGATACCGCGGTTTCATGATTCAGGAAGACCTGCGGGCTACCCGTTTTCTTCGCCCGCAAACAAGCGCCGGGTGCTACTTGGCTGGGTTGTGCGTGCCGATCGGCAGCAGCGTCAGGTCCGGGTGGTTCTTCTCGATCCGGCGCAGGGCCCATACGTCATTGAACAGGGCGAGGTATTCGCCGTCGGAGCGCAGCAGCACCTCGGCGCCGGGCACGTTGGCAAGAGCCGGCATGGCGTCCGCCGTCGAAATCCTGGCTACGGAATACGGCAGGCGCTCCAGGCGCATCGGCGCGCTGAAATCGTGCGCCATCCGGTCCTCCACCACTTCGAACTGCATGGGGCCGACGGCGGCCAGCACCGGGGCCTGATCGCCGCGGACGTCCGAGCGGAGCACCTGGATCACGCCCTCGTGCTCCAGCTGCTCGATGCCGCGGCGGAACTGCTTGAATCGGCTGGGGTCCTTGGAGCGTGCCACCTGGAAATGCTCCGGCGCGAACAGCGGGATGGCGGGGAACTCCACCGGGTCCTCCAGGAAGAGGCTGTCGCCCACCCGCAGCGAGGAGGCGTTGACAAGTCCCACAACGTCCCCGGGGAAGGCCTCGTCAATGACCTCGCGTTCCCGGCCGAAGACCTGCTGGGCGTACTTGGTGGCGAAGGACTTGCCGGTGCGGCCCTGGGTCACCACCATGCCGCGTTCGAAGATGCCGGAGCAGACCCGGATGAAGGCGACGTGGTCGCGGTGGGCCTTGTTCATGCCGGCCTGGACCTTGAAGACGAATCCTGAGAAGGGCGCATCCACGGGCCGGGCGGCGCCGTCAATGTCGGGCCGGGGGGCTGCCGGCGGGGCGAAGTCCACCAGGGCGTCGAGGATCTCCTTCACGCCGAAGTTCAGGGCGGCGGAGCTGAAGAGGATCGGCGTCGCCTTTCCGGCGTGGAAGGCGTCAACGTCGAACTCGAGGTTGGACTCGATGACCAGCCCTGCCTCGTCGACGGCGTTGGACCAGTCCTCGCCCTGGCTGGCGGCGGCCTCTTCCGGGGTGAAGTATTCCGTGAGGGCGATGTTGGCGCCGGCGTTGTTGCGCTTGAACTGGGCGAAGCGGTCATTGCGCAGGTCCCAGACGCCGCGGAAGTCACCGGAGATACCGACGGCCCAGGTCAGCGGCATCGGCTGGAGGCCGGTGCGCTCGGTGATCTCGTCCATGAGGGCCAGCGTGTCCAGGCCCGGCCGGTCCCACTTGTTGATCACGGTGATGATGGGCAGGTTGCGCTGCTTGCAGACCTCGAAGAGCTTCATGGTCTGGGTTTCCAGGCCCTTGGCGGCGTCCACGAGCATCACGGCGCAGTCGACGGCGGCCAGCACACGGTAGGTGTCCTCGGAGAAGTCCGCGTGGCCGGGGGTGTCCAGCAGGTTGATCACGGTGTCCCGGTAGGCGAACTGCAGGGCCGCGGAGCTGATCGAGATGCCGCGGTCCTTTTCCATCTGCATCCAGTCCGAGACCGTGTCCTTGCGGTTGGACTTGCCGCTGGAGGCCCCGGCGGTGCCGATCACCTTCGCGTGCAGCGCGAGCGCCTCGGTCAGCGTGGACTTGCCGGCGTCGGGGTGTGAAATGACCGCGAATGTCCGACGCCGGGCCGCCTGCTTGTGAATCTCCTGGACTCGGGCGGGACTAAGGACTTCTTGGGACACGGTGCTACTTTCGCTGCGGCGTTGAATGGTCGCGCTCCCCGGCTTGCGGGAATCCGGCTGGCCCGGTGGGATCGCGGGTTGTTCTGCATGCTGGCTGTGCGGTACTGCTGTGGAGGATTGCTGTTTGGGATTAAAGGGGCGCGGCGACGGGTAGCCGACGGAACACCCAAGGCTCCCAGTTTATCGCAGCCCGTGCCGCAGCCGCGAAGCGGGAGGATTGCCGGGGCGGAGCGGGACGGCGGCTGCTCCAAAGTGCATGTCCTGGCGTGGGCCCGTGGAGCCGTTCCGGAGATGCTTCCGGGAACGTCCTGACGGACCACTTTGGGGCTTGTCCGTGCGGAAGTTGGCCCGCTTACCTCTACTATGGGGAGAGCGGGGAAACGAGTACTTTTGATCCTGCCGGCAATCACTGGAAACCGGCGCACTTGCGGGCTGGGCCTGCACCTTTGAAGGGAACGTCTATGGCTCGGAGCCCTGAAGATTCACTCAAGGCGACGCTGGGCCGGGTGGCGCCGGGCACCGCGCTCCGCGACGGCCTGGAGCGCATTCTCCGCGGACGGACCGGCGCACTGATCGTGCTGGGCATGGACCGGACCATCGAATCCATCTGTTCGGGCGGCTTCGACATCGGTATCGATTTTTCCCCCACGCGCCTGCGGGAACTGGCCAAAATGGACGGTGCCATCATCTGTGACAAGGACGCCAGCAACATCCTGCGCGCGGCCGTCCAGCTGGTCCCCGACTCCAGCATCGAGACCCAGGAGTCCGGCACCCGGCACCGGACCGCGGAGCGTGTCGCCATCCAGACCGGCGTTCCGGTCATCTCGGTCAGCCAGTCCATGCAGATCATTGCCCTTTACGTGAACGGGCTGCGGCACGTCCTGGAGGGCTCCGAGAAGGTCCTGGCCCGGGCCAACCAGGCCCTGGCCACCCTGGAACGCTACCGTTCGCGCCTGGACCAGGTGACCAGTTCCCTCTCGGCCCTGGAAATCGAGGCCATGGTGACGGTCCGCGACGTCGCCGTTACCCTGCAGCGCCAGGAGATGGTCCGCCGGATTTCCGAGGAGATCTCGCAGTATGTGCTTGAACTCGGCGAGGACGGGCGGCTGCTCTCCCTCCAGTTGGACGAACTGACCGTGGGCCGCGGCCCCGGCAGTGACGTGATCATCCGCGATTATTCCGGCCCGGACGCTTCTGCCGACGACATCGAGAAGGCCGTGAAGGCACTCGTGAACCTGGGCCCCACCGAGCTGATCGATCTGGGCAAGATCTCCGGGATCGTCGGCTTCGCCGGCGGCGAGGCCAACCTTGACGCCGTCGTCCAGCCGCGCGGCTACCGGCTGCTGTCCGGGTTGAAGGCTGTGCCGAAGGCCGTCGCGGACCGCCTGGTGGACCACTTCGGCGGTTTGCAGTTCCTGATGGCAGCCACGATCGATGACCTCATGACTGTGGACGGCATCGGCGACCAGCGCGCCCGGACTGTCCGTGAGGGCCTGAGCCGGATGGCCGAGGCAAGCCTGCTGGACCGCTTCCTCTAACCCCCGTCGACTGCTCCTTACCGGCCCTTTTAGGGCCTCAAAATGGCGCCTACGGAGCAGTCGATGGGGATTAGTTAAGCTGGAACACGGCCTTGGGGCTGGTCTTGTTCGCCAGCCGTGCGGTGAAGACGTAGTACGCGCCGCCTGCCCCCGGCTTGGCCTCGATCGGCGCGCAGCCCTGGACCGTGCGGTTGCGCTGCCAGGGGAAGTTCGCCGTCTCGCTCTGCCCAGGGGCGATGGTCTTCACCAGTTCGGTGGAGTCCGTCTGGCAGTCAGTGGACGAAAAGATCCGGTCCGAGCCGCTGGTGATCAGGAATTCCATCTGCGACGTCCCGATATTGACCTCGCACGGCACCTTGTTGCCGTTCGTCACCTTGAGCGTGAGGAGCGGGTTCTCGCCGGCCGCGTAGGCGGCTTTGTCCGTGGCGGCCGTGACAGTCACGAGGTTCTGCTCGCAGCCGTTGCCTGTCGGAGTAGCCGAAGGGGAAGGGGAAGGCGTGGTTTCCGGGCCGGCAGCCGGTCCCGCTTCCTGGCCCGGGGTGGCCGCTCCCCCGCCGGAATTGGACTGCCCGGCGTTGACCACGCTGGAGACGGCGGCGAAACCCCCGAAGGCGACGGCGATCACCAGCAGGAGGGCGGCGCCCACGAAAAGCCGGCGGCGCCGGTAGACGGGGCCGGCCGGTTTCCGGGAGGCTTTGCTCGCAGGCTTGCGGGCCGGCTTGCTGGCCGGCTTGCGCACGGAATCGCGCTCCGCGGGTCGGCCCGAGGTTGCTCCGCTGCCGGAAGCCCCCGGGCGGGAACCGCGTGTTCCTGAATTGTCATGCCTGCCCATCCTTCTAGGCTAGAGAACCCCGCCGGGTATGGGGCCCTCCCACGCCGCAGGCGGACTGTGGCCCTCGTCTATTACGCTGAATCCATCAAAGCTCTAGCCGATTCCCTCACCGCCCCTGCCGCCACGCGCCCGGTCGATCCTCCCGCGGCCGCTCCGCTGACCGCCCTCCATGACGCCCTCGACACCTGGTTCGGGGCGAACGCCCGGGATCTGCCGTGGCGGGCGCCGGAATGCACGCCGTGGGGCGTGCTGGTCAGCGAGATCATGCTCCAGCAGACGCCGGTGGTGCGCGTGCTGCCGATCTGGGAGGAATGGCTGCGGCGCTGGCCCGAGCCTGCCGATCTGGCCCGGGAGCCCGCCGGCGAAGCGGTCCGGGCCTGGGGACGGCTGGGCTATCCGCGGCGGGCCCTGCGACTGCATGCGGCCGCCGTCGCCATCGGCGAAAACCACGGCGGAAAGGTTCCCGGCACGTACCCGGAACTCCTGGAGCTGCCCGGAGTGGGCAGCTACACCGCGGCGGCCGTCGCCGCCTTCGCCTTCGGGCGCCGCGAAACCGTGGTGGACACCAACATCCGCCGCGTGCACGCGCGCCTGTTCTCCGGCGCGGCCCTGCCTTCACCGGCGCTGACCGCCGCGGAGATGCGGCTTGCCGCGCAGGCACTGCCGGACGACGCCGGAACCTCCGTCCGCTGGAACGCCTCCGTCATGGAGCTGGGGGCGCTGGTGTGCACGGCACGGTCGCCGAAGTGCGGGGAATGCCCGGTCAGCGGATCCTGCGCGTGGCTCGCAGCCGGTGAGCCGCCGCCGACGTACACACCGAAGGGGCAGTCGTGGCACGGAACGGACCGTCAGGTGCGGGGCGCGGTGATGGCGGTGCTCCGCGTGGCCGAGTCGCCGGTGGCCGCGGAGCTGTTCCGCCGGGCCCCGACGGACCTTGGCTTCGAACCGGCCGGAATCGGAATCCCGCTCGCCGCCCTGCACCGCCTCGACTGCGCCCCGGAGCAACTGGAGCGCGCCCTGGCCGGGCTGCTGAGCGACGGGCTGGCCGAGCTGCATCCCACGGGTTTCCGGCTGCCCGCCTGACCCCGCCGAATGACGGCCCTAGCTCGGCCGGGCTGCTGGAACTACCCTGAAGCATGCGCACGTTTGCGACACTCGTGGGCCTGAGTTGCACTGCACTGCTGGCCACGGGGTGCCAGCCCCAGGCGGTGTGCCCGGCGATCGCCCAGGCACCGGTAGTTGCGCTGACGGTGGCACGCGAGTACGCCGGTTCGGTGAAAACACTCCGGCTTAAAGCCTGCCAGGACGGGCGCTGCACGGAAGATGACCTGGAGCTGTTCCCGGGCAGCAGCACCGTGGATCAGGGCTGCGAATCGGGGCCGAACGGCAAGGACCGTCCGTGTTCCGCCACCGCCTCAGCTGACGGCACCCTTGCCGGGATGCTTATGCTGGATCCGCTCACGGAATCCCCCATCGAGGCGACGGTGGGCGGCACCGACGCCAGCGGCCTCCCCCTGCCGGTCCGGAGCCTGACGTTCACGCCGCGGGTTGCGTACCCTTACGGCGAGCAATGCGGCAGGTTCATCTCGGCCGGAGTGCTACTGGACGCGGACGGCCTCCGGGCCGTCTAGCAAGCGTGGAGAAAGGTGGACCAAGTGAACTCGGAAAACATCAGCCACTGGATCCGGGCCGGGCTGTGGGCACTGCCCGTCTCGTGGCTTGTCACGGGTTGGTCCACGCTGGAGCCGCAGCCGGACCAGGAGAAGGACCCGGACGCCTGGGCCCTGTTTGTCAGCTCCGACTCGTACCAGTTCAGCCATTTGCTGGGCAGTACCGGAGGCACGATCCTGGCACTTTTCGGCGTCTTCGCCCTGGGCTGCTGCCTGGCGAACAGCCGGGTGGGCGGCCTGGCGCTGGCGGCCATGGTCACCGCGGCTGCCGGTACGGCCTTGCTGCTGGTGCCGGCCGTGATTTCCACCTTTGCCACTCCCTCGATCGGCAAGGCCTACCTGGGCGGAAACCAGGAGGTGATGTTGCTGGAATTCCCGGGGTCCATGACGGCGGCGTTCCTGGTTGGCCTCCTGCTCGCACTGCTCGGCAACACCCTGCTGGGCGTCGCGGTGTGGCGTTCCCACGTGCTGCCGCGCTGGGCCGGGGCACTCTTGGCGGGCGGCGCCGTCGTGTTTTACCTCCTGGGCGTCGTGCTGGGGCAGGCGACGACGGGAAGCAGCCTCCCGACCCAGGCCGTAGGGGCCGTGCTGATGGCAGTAGCCGGCGGGTGGATCGCCTGGAGCGGACCCCGGAACGCCACGGCAGCAGCAGACCTGACCGCGGCCGGTACCGTCTGAGGCGAATCCGCTAGGGTTCGCCGAAGCCCGCCGTGATCAGTCCGCGCAGATAGTCCACGGCTTTGCTTGCATCCGGGCCGCTGGCTTCAACGCGCAGGACCGTTCCCTTGACCGCCCCGAGCATCATGAGTTCCGTCATCGATGCGCCGTCCGCGCCGTTCACGGTCACCTCGGCGTCCATGCCGGACAGCCCGCCGGCAATCTTCGCGGCCGGTCGGGCGTGCATGCCGGCCTGGTTGATGAGTTCAAAGTCCCCCGTCGCCTCCGGCGGCCGGTACTCGTGGACGTGCTGTGCGGCGGCCGGGGGCCGGTAGACGGCTTCCGCCGCTTCCTTCACGCCTTCGGCATTCGCTCCGGCCTGCGCCGCCACGGCGGCCGCGACGAGACCTTCGACCAGGGGCGCATCGGCCAGCAGCACGGAGGAGGGGTCGGCCAGGAACTCCACCGCGGACTCCGCTGTCATCACGGCCGAGCCCAGATCCGTCAGGACGACGATGCCGTCGCTGCTGGCATCACCGGCCTGCTCCAGCGCCGCCATGACCCGCTCGAGGCTGGTCCCGATCCGCCCGTCGTCGGTGCCGCCGGCGGGAAGGATCAGGACGTCGGGCGCCATCTGGGCGGCCAGTTCGACGGCACCGTCGGCAATCTTTTCGCTGTGGGAGACGACGACGAGCTTGACCGTCATTCAGCTGCCCCGACGGCGGCGCGCAGGATCAGGGCGCTGGAGACGGCGCCCGGGTCCCGGTGGCCGATGCTGCGCTCCCCCAGATAGCTGGCGCGTCCCTTGCGGGCGAGCATCGGGTCCGTGGATACCGCGCCGGCCTCTGCCGCCTCCGCGGCGGCCACCAGGACCTTAAGCACATCGCTGTTCCCGGCCGCCGCAGCGGCTGCGTCGACCGCAGGGGTCCAGGCATCAACCATCGTCTTGTCGCCCGATTCTGCCTTTCCGCGGGCCACGATCCCGTCCCGGGCAGCCTGGAACGCCGAGGCGAGGGTGGCTGCGTCGATGTCGGACGCCTCCCCCAGCGCCGTAGCCGCCCGGAGGAAGGCCGTGCCGTAAAGCGGGCCGGCGGCCCCGCCGACCTTGGACATCAACGTCATGGCCGTCAGTTTCAGGGCCGCCCCTGCCGTTTCCGGGGGCGCCTCGGCAATCTTCACCATCACCGCTTTGAAGCCGCGGTCCATGTTCTCGCCATGGTCAGAATCGCCGATCGGCCTGTCCAGCTCGATGAGTTCTTCCCGGTGCTCCGCCATGGCCTGGGCCGAGAGGGTCAGCCACCGCACGGCCCAGTTGACGTCCAATCCCACGGTCAGACTCCCCACCGGAGCGCCGGGGTGTGGACGGGCGCGTCCCAGAGGGCCGTCATCTCATCGTCGAGCCGCAGGACGGTAATGGAACAACCCTGCATTTCGAGGGAGGTGATGTAGTTGCCCACCAGCGACCGTGCCACGGTGACGCCCTGCCCGGCCAGCTGCTGCGCGGCACGGCGGTAAACAATATAGAGCTCGCTCTGGGGTGTGCCGCCCATGCCGTTGACGAACAGGAGCACCTTGTCCCCGGACGCCAGGCCGAGGTCGCTGACGACCGGCTCGAGCAGGCGGTCGGTGATGCCGTCCGCGTTTTCCATCGGAATGCGGGCCCGGCCGGGCTCGCCGTGGATGCCGATGCCGATCTCGATTTCGTTTTCCTCCAGCACGAAGCTGGGCGACCCCGCATGCGGGACGGTGCAGGCGGTCAGCGCGACACCCATGCTGCGCACGTTGTGGTTGACCCGGTCGCCGATGGCGGCGACGGCGTCGAGGTTGTCTCCGCGCTCGGCGGCGGCACCGGCGATTTTTTCCACCAGCACTGTTCCGCCCACGCCGCGCCGACCGGCGGTGTACAGCGAGTCCTGCACCGCAACGTCGTCGTTGACCAGCACGGTGCGGACCTCGATTCCTTCCGCCTGGGCCAGCTCCGCAGCGGTTTCAAAGTTGAGGACGTCGCCCGTGTAGTTCTTCACGATATGTACGACGCCGGCGCCCGAGTTGACGGCCAGAGTGGCCGGAAGGATCTGGTCGGGTGTCGGCGAGGTGAACACGGCGCCCGGCACCGCGGCGTCGAGCATTCCCATGCCGACATAGCCGCCATGCAGGGGCTCGTGGCCGCTGCCGCCGCCGGAGACCAGCCCGACTTTTCCTGCCACCGGCGCGTCTTTGCGCACGATGTACTTGGGGTCCGAAAAGACGGTCACGAGGTCGGCATGGGCAAGCCCGAAGCCCTCCACTGACTCGTCAACCACGGCGCGGGGATCATTGATGAGCTTCTTCATGGCTGTGCTCCCTGGAGTGTGTGTCCTGGCTGCTTGCTTTGACCCTACTACCGGGGCCCCTGCCAGCGGTAGGCTCCGGTTGCACAACCTCTGGGGCGGACCCGGGGTGCTGCCGGGCGGCCGCCTCCCCGGATCCGCGGGTGTGTCAGCTGGGTTTATCCGCCCACAACGCAAAGTTGGGCCAGGCGTCGCTGCCAAGCCAGGAGAACGGCGGCGCGTTGAGCCGCCCCCGATCCGTCCCGGGCGCCCGTCCGGGCCCCGATGCGGCGTCCGGTCGATGGCCTGGGGGCGGGCCTGCGGTAGTGTCTTCCCGGGCGCCCGGGTCCGTGGCGTGGTGTGGCTTGGCCCCGCCGGCGATAGTCATTTGGAATGCGGAGAAATCTGGAAAATTGACGCGATCGTGCAATTTCGTGCCTCCGAAAGTCGGGTGGCCCACCCCCTGGACCGGGATCAGTTTATCCATCAAATTTATCGATGGGAAGACCCGTCCCTTATGCCCCGCCGGGCGCCGCTTACAGGGTTTTAATCATCCGGGTGTTGCCGAGCGTGTTGGGCTTCACCCGGGCGAGGTCCAGGAACTCGGCTACGCCCTCATCGTGGGAGCGCAGCAGCTCCGAATACACCACGGGGTCGACGGCGGTCTGGTCGGCCATGACTTCGAAGCCGTGCTTTTTGAAGAAGTCCACCTCGAAGGTCAGACAGAAGACGCGGGAGACGCCCAGCGCCCGGGCGTCCTCCAGCAGGCGCTCAACCAGCACGTGGCCCACGCCCTTCCCCCGCCAGGCATCCGAGGCCGCGAGGGTGCGCACTTCGGCGAGGTCCTCCCACATCACGTGCAGCGCGCCGCAGCCGATCACTTCGCCGTCCGGCGATTCGGCGATCCGGAATTCCTGCAGGCTCTCGTAGTAGGCCACGGTTTCCTTGGCCATGAGGATCCGCTGCTCGGCCAGAGGTGCCACCAGCGTCTTAATCGCCCCGACGTCGCTCGTGCGGGCAAGGCGGATGCGGATTGTCTCAGTCACAGCCCAATCCTACGGGGGCACTGCCTTGGACTGGAGAATGGCGCCCGACGCGCCAGCCTCCGAGCCGGGGGCGCGATGCTGCTCAGAGACCCAGTTCAGCAGGCACCGGCAGATCCTTGTCCAGCAGGTTCCTGGCGAGGAAGTGCTCCACCACGCCGTACCAGACCTTGGCGTGCTGCGGCTGCAGGATCCAGTGGTTCTCGTCCGGGAAATAGAGGAACCGGTGCTCGGTCTCGCCGTTCTCGTCGGCCGCGAGTTGGGACTTGGACAGCAGCTCGTACCAGAGGCGCAGTCCCTCGCCGATCGGTACGCGGTAGTCCTTGTCGCCGTGGATGACGAGCATGGGAGTGCTGATGTTCTCCACGTGCAGGTGCGGGGAGTTCTCCAGCGCCATCTCGGCCGTCATCTCCTTAAGCCAGTATTGCGCGGCGTCCGTGGTGGGGCCGAACTGGTCCAGCGCCCAGAGACTGGCGTGGGTGACGATCGCCTTGAACCGGTCTGTTTGGCCGGCGACCCAGTTGGCCATGTAGCCGCCGAAGGAGCCACCCATGGCGGCGGTGCGGGTCCCGTCGATGTCCGGCCGCTGCACCACGGCGTCGGTGATGGCCATCAGGTCGGTGAAGGGAGCCTTGCCCCACGCGCCCCAGCCGCGCTGGATGTGGTGCTGGCCGTACCCGGTGGAGAGCGCGGGGTCCGGCAGCAGCACGGCATAGCCCCGGGCCACCAGCAGCCAGGGGTTCCAGCGCCACGTCCAGGCGTTCCAGGACCCGAGCGGGCCGCCATGGATCCAGAGGAGCAGGGGCACGGGGCTGCCGGCCGAGGCCCCTTCAGGGACCGCGAGGTAGGCCGGCACGCGGGTGCCATCTGCCGCCGTCGTTTCCACCCGCTCCAGCGAGCCCCGGTACGCCGGACGCTCAGCGGGGGCGGGGAGCCGGACGGCGTCGCCGGTGGCGAGGTCGATGCGCACAGCTTCCGCCGGGAATTCGTAGGAGCTGCGCAGCGCATAGGCAGTGCGGCCGTCCGGCGCGGCCAAGACGTCGGTGTAGGCGGCGGTGTCGGCGGTCAGGCGGGTGACCTGGCCGGCGGTGGTGTCTCCGCTCACGCTGATCCGGAAGACCGGCGAGGCGCCGTCCTCATCGGCGGTGACCAGCAGGGCTGATCCGTCCGGCAGCCAGGCGGCGGGGCGCGGCCAGCGGTCCCAGTCGTGCGCCAGCGGCATCAGCTCGGCTCCGCCTGCCGCTTCGGCTACCGACGCAGGGCGGGAGACGTCGAGCAGGTGCAGCTTGACCTGCGGGGCCCGCTCCGGGGTGGTGTCGCTCTCGCTGACCACCACCAGGGTCCGGTTGTCGGGGCTCACCGGACCCGGGAAGTAACTCATTCCCTCGGTGTCCAGCAGGACACTTCGGGTGCCGCTGGCGACGTCGACCGCGACGAGGACGGACCGTGAATTCGCGTGCGCGAGCGGCTTCGCGAAGCTGCTGTAGATGGTCTTGCCGTCCGGGCTGACCACTGACTCTGCATCGCGGAGGCCGGCACCGGCGTCGGGCGTCAGGTTGCGGAGCTTCAGCGGCGCCGCAGCGTCGACGGTTGTGGGCCAGCCCGGTTCCTTTTCTTCGCCGGGCTCGACGGCGAAGAGCCGCGGCTGGGCGGGCCCCAGATCCGCGTCCCAGTAGCGCACCGGATAGCCGCTGTGCAGGATGGCGGCGACCTTGTTGTCCTTGCGCGCCTTGCGCCGCTCCTCGTCGTTGTCCTCGTCCGTGGACCCTGCCAGCACGGAGGCATTGACGAACAGTGCGCCGGATTCCTTCGCGGCCAGAAGCGCGCTGACTCCACCGGCCCGGGTGAGCACGACGCGGGCCTCGCCGCCGTCCGCGGGCAGCATCCACAGGGCGTTGACGGGGTCCGCTTCGGGGGTTTCCGGGTCCGGGCGCGCGGAGCTGAAGTACAGCTCGCCGCTGGCGGCGAAGACGGCGCCGGCCTCACCCTTGGCGCTGCGGGTGATACGGCGGGCGTGCTTCTGCCCCGCCGGATCCAGTTCCCACAGGGCGGTGCCGTATTCGGTGCCTTTGGCGTTGAGCGTGGCCACGGTAGTGACCAGCCGCGTGCCGTCCGGGCTCAACGCCAGGCCTGTCACCCTCGGGATCGCGAGGTAATGGTCCAGGTCATGGAAGGATGTCTCGGGTTTTTCGCCCAGGGTCTCTGAATCATGGGAAGCCATGCACCGATTCAACACCCTCTGTGCGCTGGATCACACCGATTTCACCGAGAGTGAAACGGTACTTTCAGATCCTGTGATGTCGCTGGCCAAGCAAAGGCCCCGCCTTCCTTTTCAGGAAGACGGGGCCTTTGAGCCGATGCCTAGACGCTCGGAGCGATCTCCGGGATGCGCGGCTTCGTGTTGCCTGCGAAGGTGAACTTGGCGTCGTCGCCTTCGCCGTCCACATCCACTACAACGATGTCGCCGGCGTGGATTTCGCCGAAGAGGATCTTCTCGGAGAGCTGGTCCTCGATCTCGCGCTGGATGGTCCGGCGCAGCGGCCGGGCACCCATGGCGGGGTCGTAGCCGCGGGTTGCCAGCAGGATCTTGGCCGCGGGCGTGAGCTCGATGCCCATGTCCTTGTCCTTGAGGCGCTTCTCCAGCCGGCCGACGAACATGTCCACGATCTCGATGATCTCGTCCTGGGTCAGCTGCGGGAACACCACAACGTCGTCAACACGGTTCAGGAACTCGGGACGGAAGTGCTGCTTGAGCTCCTCCGTGACACGGGCCCGCATCCGGTTGTAGCCGGTCTGGGTGTCCGTGCCGGACTGGAAGCCGGTGGCAACGCTCTTGGAGATGTCCCGGGTACCGAGGTTGGTGGTCATGATGATTACGGTGTTCTTGAAGTCCACCACGCGGCCCTGGGAGTCGGTCAGGCGGCCGTCTTCCAGGATCTGCAGCAGTGAGTTGAAGAGGTCGGCGTGCGCCTTCTCCACTTCGTCGAACAGGACCACGGAGAACGGACGACGGCGGACCTTCTCGGTCAGCTGTCCGCCCTCCTCGTAGCCCACGTAGCCCGGAGGGGCACCGAAGAGACGCGACACAGTGTGTTTCTCCGAGTACTCGGACATGTCGAGGGTGATCAGGGCGTCTTCCTCGCCGAAGAGGAATTCGGCCAGGGCCTTGGCGAGTTCGGTCTTGCCGACGCCGGTGGGGCCGGCGAAGATGAACGAACCACCCGGACGCTTCGGGTCCTTCAGGCCTGCACGGGTGCGGCGGATCGCCTGGGACAGGGACCTGATGGCCTCGTCCTGGCCGACGACGCGCTTGTGCAGCTCGTCTTCCATCTTCAGCAGTCGCGAGGACTCTTCCTCGGTCAGCTTGAAGACCGGGATGCCGGTGGAGTTCGCCAGCACTTCCGCGATCAGGTCCTCATCAACTTCGGAGATGTCGTCCATGCCGCCGGTCTTCCACTGGCGTTCCTTCTCGGCACGCTCGGCAATGAGCTTCTGCTCCTTGTCGCGCAGCGAGGCGGCACCTTCGAAGTCCTGCGCGTCGATCGCGGATTCCTTCTCCAGCTTCATGGCGGCGATCTTCTCGTCCATGATCTTGAGCTCCGGCGGGGCCGTCATCCTGCGGATGCGCAGCCGTGCACCGGCCTCATCGATCAGGTCGATCGCCTTGTCCGGCAGGAAGCGGTCCGAGATGTAGCGCTCGGAAAGGCTCGCCGCCGAGGCGAGGGCGCCGTCGGTGATGGTGACACGGTGGTGCGCCTCGTACCGGTCGCGAAGGCCCTTGAGGATCTCGATCGCGTGAGCGACGGAGGGCTCCTTGACCTGGATCGGCTGGAAACGGCGTTCCAGCGCGGCGTCCTTCTCGATGTGCTTGCGGTATTCGTCCAGCGTGGTGGCACCGATGGTCTGGAGCTCGCCGCGGGCCAGCATGGGCTTCAGGATCGAGGCCGCATCGATGGCTCCCTCGGCGGCACCGGCACCCACCAGGGTGTGGATCTCGTCGATGAAGAGGATGATGTCGCCGCGGGTGCGGATTTCCTTGAGGACCTTCTTCAGGCGCTCTTCGAAGTCACCGCGGTAGCGGGAGCCGGCCACGAGGGACCCGAGGTCCAGCGTGTACAGCTGCTTGTCCTTGATGGTCTCCGGGACGTCGCCGCGAACAATCGCCTGGGCAAGGCCTTCGACAACGGCGGTCTTGCCGACGCCGGGCTCACCGATCAGCACGGGGTTGTTCTTGGTGCGGCGTGAGAGCACCTGCATCACGCGTTCCATTTCGGATTCGCGCCCGATGACGGGGTCCAGCTTGTTCTCGCGCGCAGCCTGGGTCAGGTTGCGGCCGAACTGGTCCAGGACGACGGAACCAGCAGGAGTGCCTTCGGCCTGGCCTGGGCCAACACCGGCACCGCTGGTTTCCTTGCCCTGGTAGCCCGAGAGCAGCTGGATGACCTGCTGGCGGACGCGGTTGAGGTCCGCACCGAGCTTGACCAGCACCTGGGCGGCAACACCTTCACCCTCGCGGATGAGGCCGAGCAGGATGTGCTCCGTGCCGATGTAGTTGTGTCCCAGCTGCAGGGCCTCGCGGAGCGAGAGTTCCAAGACCTTCTTGGCGCGGGGGGTGAAGGGGATGTGTCCGGACGGGGCCTGCTGGCCCTGGCCGATGATCTCCTGCACCTGCTCGCGGACGCCGTCGAGCGAAATGCTCAAGGACTCAAGGGCTTTGGCAGCAACACCTTCACCTTCATGGATCAGACCCAAGAGGATGTGTTCGGTACCAATGTAATTGTGGTTCAGCATGCGTGCCTCTTCTTGGGCAAGCACAACTACGCGACGGGCACGGTCCGTAAATCGCTCAAACATTTCGCCACACTCCTAGCTACGACGTACTTTGATGCTACGTGGCCCGGTTCAAGATTTGGGGCTTGTTCGCCACAGGGGAAACCGGGAAGCCGCAGCCGCGTCACATCCTGGGTCAAACACGGGCCCGCCGGCCCCTCCGAGCGGGCAGCGGGCCTTGTCCTTCAGCAGCGCCGAACAGCCCGGCGGCGGCCGTCGCACCAGTCCCGATCCCGGCGTCGGCGACGGCGACGGCGACGGCGACGGCGACGGCGTCCGGGCCCACCGACGACAAAGCCCCCGACCAAAGCGGGGGCAAAGTCACCGGTATCGCGGTCCTCGGTTTCGCGCCGTGGCACCGCGTCCGGACGCAGGCTGCTGGACTTTGTGGCTAGGAATTCGCCTTTTGGTAGGCTTCCTGAATTTCAGCCTGGATACGGCCGCGGCTGTTTACCGCATAGCCGTTATCGCGTGCCCACTGCCGGATCTGGGCAGAATCCTGATTCCGGCCGGAAGAAATTTTGGTGCGCGTTGCGCGGCCGCTCGAAGTCTTGCGCGCGTGGGTTACAAAACGCTCGACTGCGGAGCGAAGCTCGGAAGCATTCTCCGCTGACAGGTCGATTTCGTAGCTGACCCCGTCAAGGCCAAACCGGACGGTCTCGTCCGCGGATCCCCCATCCAGATCATCAACAAGGATGATTTTAACTTTCTGTGCCATAAAAGACTCTCTTTCCAAAAGGATGAGTATTTCCGAAAAGCCGGATGATTCTGTTTAAAAGTATCCTCTGCTTTATGGCAACGAGTCAAAGCGAAAAAGAGTTTCCAAAGGAAAACCCAAGGACTAAAAGACCGCTATTTTTTCGGGCCGTTGGAATCGCCATGGCTGCGAAGGGTTTCCGCCCCCTGGGCGTTAGCGTCGGCTTCCGCCTGGGCGCGCGCTTCGGCCTGCCGCTCGGATTTGTCGGCATTGAAAATCGATTTCATGGCGAACCAGAAAATCAGGCCGACGACCACGGAGGGAAGCAATACGGCAATGTACTCCATGGTCAGTGTCCTTCGGGCTTCAGCAGCGGGAACAATATTGTCTCGCGGATTCCGGCACCGGTGAAGAGCATAACGAGCCGGTCGATGCCGAGCCCGATGCCACCCATCGGCGGGGCGCCGTACTCCAGGGCCCGCAGGAAGTCCTCGTCCAGCTGCATGGCCTCGACGTCGCCGGCGGCGGAGCGGCGGGACTGCTCGGTGAGCCGTTCGCGCTGGATGACCGGGTCAATGAGCTCGGAGAAGGCCGTGCCGCGCTCCATGCCGCCGATGATGAGGTCCCACGCTTCGATCAGCCGGTCGTCCTCGCGGTGCTGGCGGGCCAGCGGCTGGGCGGAGGGCGGGTAGTCGTAGACGAAGGTCGGGTTCAGCAGCGTCGGCTCGACGAGTTCACCGAAGAGTTCCACCACGAGCTTTTCGGCATCCCAATTGGCGTCGACCTTGACCTCGTGCTTGGCGGCGAGCGCCAGCAGGTCCGACTCCGGGGTCTCCGGGGTGATTTCCTGGCCCACGGTTTCGGAGAGCCCCGGGTAGACCGCCATCCAGGCCCAGTCGCCGTCGAGGTTGATCTCCCCGGCCTCGGTCTGCAGGACCCGGCCCACGCCCGCGGCGTCGGCGGCGTCGAGGATGAGTTCCTTGATCCGATCCGCCATGACGAACTGGTCGGCCCAGGCCTCGTAGCTTTCCAGGGTGGTGAATTCCGGGCTGTGGGTGGAGTCCACGCCCTCGTTGCGGAAAACGCGGCCCATGTCGTAGACCCGGTCGATTCCGCCAACAACCGTGCGCTTGAGGTAGAGCTCGGTGGCGATCCGCAGCGTCATCTTCTGGTCGAACGCGTTCATGTGGGTCTCGAACGGACGGGCCGTGGCGCCGCCGTGGACCAGCTGCAGCATCGGGGTTTCCACCTCGACGTAACCCTGGCGGTGCAGGGTCTCGCGGATGGAACGGGTGATCGCGGCCCGGGTGTAGACCATTTCGCGGGCCTCGTCGCGGACAATGAGGTCCACGTAGCGCTGGCGGACCCGGGTCTCCTCGTTGAGCTCGGCGTGCAGCACGGGCAGCGGGCGCAGCGCCTTGGACGCCATCGACCAGGACTCGGCCATGACGGAGAGCTCACCGCGCCGCGAGGAGATGACCTCGCCCTTGATGAACACGTGGTCGCCCAGGTCCACGAGGGCCTTCCAGTCGGCGAGCGCGTCCTCGCCGATGTTGGCCAGGCTCAGCATCACCTGCAGCCGGACGGCTTTGCCGTCCAGGCCGCCCTCCTGGAGCGTGGCGAAGCAGAGCTTGCCGGTGTTGCGGATAAAGACGATGCGGCCGGTCACCCCGACGCTGTCGCCGGTGGTTTCGTCGGCCTGGAGGTGCGCGTACTTCTCCCGGATTTCACCCAGCGAATGGGTGCGCTCAACACCGACCGGATACGCCTCGACGCCGCGCTCGATCAGCTTGGCGCGCTTCTCCATGCGGATGCGCGTCTGCTCGCTGGCGTCGTGGGAGTCGGCGGCGGTATTCGGGGCGGAGGTGTTTTGGGAAGTCACAATCCCCAAGTTTACCGGGGATTCTGCCCGGGGCGGTCCCGCACGGCCCCGGGCGGTTGCGGAATAGACTCAGGGCTGTGGAGACGCGGACCATCAGCACCGACGACGGCGAGGGGCACCTCGAGCTGCATTCCTTCCGGCCGGCCGCCGGCCCGGCCCCGGCGACAACCGTGGCAACGGCCGCCGCCCTGCCCGGATCGCAGCGCGGGGCAGCGCAGGGGCCAGGGATCGTCGTCGTGCACGGCACCCTGGTGACCGATGCCCTGTACCGTCCGTTCGCGCGGCAGATCAGCCGCCTGCTGGGGCGCCCGGTGCATTGCTACAACCGGCGCGGGCGGGCCGGGTCGTCCCCGCAGCCGCCCGGGTACTCCGCGGCCACGGAGGTCAGCGACCTGGCTGCGGTGCTGCGGGCAACCGGCTCGAGCGACGTCGTGGCGCACAGCTACGGCGGTTTCGTGGCCCTGCAGGCAGCGCGGACGGTACCGATCCGCCGGATGGTGACCTACGACGCGGCGGTGTCCCTGTCCGGCAACCTCACCCGGCGCTGGCGGCCCGAACTGGAGCGGTCCGTGGCTGCCGGGGAACTCGACGACGCCTGGGCGCACCTGGTCCAGGGCCTGGAGACGGCCGGGCCGGTCTCCAAGCTGCCGCTGGGAGCGCTGCGGATGCTCAGCATCCTCTCCGCCCGGACCAGCATGGGCGCGGAGATGCGCGAACTGCTGCCCACGGCCGTCGTGGAAATGCGGGCGGTGCTCGACGCCGACGCCGAGCTGGCCGACTTCGCGGCCGTGACCACCCCCACGCTGATGCTGAGTGGCGGCTAGAGCCCGGAGTACTTCGCCGAGACCGGCCGGCAGCTCGCCGCCGCCATCCCTTCGATCGAGTCCGCCGTGCTGCCGGGGCAGCTCCACGAAAGCCCGCTCCGGCCAGGGATCCGGCTCCCCCGGGCCGCTGCCCGGTTCCTGCTGGCGGGCGAAGGAAGCCTGGGTCCCCTCCCGGCGCGCAGGCGGCGGCTCAAGCTGGGCCGCTGAGCGGTGCGCCTTTACAATCGGTGGGCGACCCTTTCGAAAGGACCCCCTTGGCCAAGCTTTACTTCCGCTACGGCGCGATGAACTCCGGCAAGTCAACGGGGCTGCTGCAGGCCGCCTTCAACTATGAGGAGCGCGGCCAGCGGGTCCTGCTGGCCAAGCCGGACGTGGACACCAAGGGCGACGCCGACGTCGTGTCGCGCCTGGGCATGACCCGATCGGTGGACTTTCTGATCCCGGCCGGGGCGTCCGCCCGGGAGCTATACACCGCCCACGCCCACGGCGACGACCCTGACGCCCTGCTGGAGCACGTGGACACGCAGCCGGTGGCCTGCCTGCTGGTGGACGAGGCGCAGTTCCTGGAACCGGCCCAGGTGGACGACCTCTTCCGGATCGCCGTCCTGGACAACGTTCCCGTGCTGGCCTACGGCATCCGCACGGACTTCCGCACCCGGGCGTTCCCGGGATCGCTGCGGCTCCTGGAAATCGCGCACACCCTCGAAGAGCTGAAGACCATCTGCCGCTGCGGCCGCAAAGCCATCTTCAACACCCGCCGGGCCGGAGACCAGGTGGTCTTCGACGGCGACCAGGTCGCAATCGACGGCCAGGACGTCTGGTACGAGTCGCTGTGCGGTTCCTGCTACCTCGAGGTCTCCGGCGGGCGGCTGGGCGACTAGCCCCCACGGCACCCGGAACCCTACTACGCCGTAGCTGCAGCCTCGGCTAGGCTCGGAGCATGACCCGCGAGAACATCAGAACCCCCGACGGCGGAACGATCGAGCTTTTCAGCACGGGTGCCGAGCTGGCCTCGGCGGGCTCCGGCGTCGTCGTCGTTGCGGCCTCCATGGTGACCGCCGCCGACTACACCCGCTTCGCCCAGAAACTCAGCGCCTCCCTGGGGCGCCCGGTGCATACCTTCAACCGGCGCGGCCGCGGTTCCTCGTCCCCGCAGCCGGAGGACTACACCCTCGACGTGGACATCAAAGACCTCAACGCGGTGATGAAGCACACCTCCAGCACGGACGTTTTTGGACACAGCTTCGGCGGCGCGGTGGCACTGCACGCCGCCCGCACCCTGCCGGTGGAGCGCCTCGCCGTGTACGACCCGGCGGTCTCCGTGAACCACAGCGTCACCGCGGACTGGACCACCGAATATGAGAAGGCGACGGCGGCCGGCGACGACGACCGCGCCCTCGCCGTGCTGCTCCGCGGCCTCGAGACCGGCAGCGCCCTGTCCCGGATGCCGTTGTCCATGCTGACCCTGGCGAACAAACTCTCCGCCGGCACCCCGCTCGGCAAGCAGATGCGCGAGCTGATGAAGACCGGCGTCCGGGAGATCAAGGCCATCATCGCCGCCGACATGCCAGCCGAGCCGTTCCTGGAACTGCCGCTGGAAACCCTGATTATTGTCGGCGAGAAGAGCCCGGCGTACTTCGGTGTGGCCTGCGCCCAGATCCACGAGGTGCTCTCCGGCTCCAGCTACACGATCCTGCCGGGCATGGGCCACGACGGCGTCAACAAGGCACCGGACAAGCTCATCTCCGAACTCAGCGCGTTCTTCGCCAGCTAGCGAACACGCCGCCGCACCAACCCAACGCGGGGTCACCTAGCGCCCATTCCGGACGGCCGGATGGGCGCTGAGTGACCCCGCGTTGGGTTAAACGGGCTAGTGCGCGGCGGGGGCGGGGTGTTCCGCTGCGGCGGTCTTGCGCATCATTGCGGCCAGCACAACGGCGGCGACGGCGATGACCGATGCTGTGAGGAATGCCACGTGCATTCCTGCGACGATTCCCGCGCTGGCGGACACCACCGCGTAGATCGAGACGAGCAGCGCCGTTCCGGCGGCGCCGGCCACCTGCTGCAAGGTGCTCATGATGGCGGAGCCGTGGGAATACAGGTGCGGCGGCAGCGGGTTCAGTCCGGTGGTGAACGCCGGCGTGAAGATCAGGGCCAGCCCCACGCTGAGGCCCACGTGCAGCGCAACGATCCACCCGACCGGTGTGCCCGCGTCAAGCAGGGAGAACTGGAACATTGCCACCACCAGCAGGGCGGAGCCGGTGACAGCCAGCGGCAGCGGCCCGACCTTGTCGAAGATCCGCCCGATGAACGGGCCCAGCAGGCCCATCGCGAGGCCTCCGGGCAGCAGGGTCAGCCCGGTCTCCAGTGAGGACAGACCGCGGATCTCCTGCAGGTACAAGGGCAGGAGGATCACGGCCCCGAACAGGGCGATCATGGCCACGACAAGCAGCAGCACGGACACCGTGAACATCCGGAAGGTGAAGGCCCGCAGGTCCAGCAGGGGCGCCTCGGACTTCTGCAGCCGCAGCTGGCGGAGGACAAACGCCACCATGGCGATGACGCCCACGGCCAGGGCAATGATGGCGGGCGAGCCGGGGCCGCCCTGGCCGCCGCCGATCTGGCTCAGTCCGTAAACCAGGCCGCCGAATGCGGGGACGGTCAGCAGCACGGACGGGATGTCCAGCCGGGTCTTTTCCTTTTCGCCGATGTTGGTCAGGAACCGGGCGCCGATGGCGAAAGCGGCCAGGGCGATCGGCAGGACAAAGACGAACATAAAGCGCCAGGTGAAGTGCTCAAGGATCAGCCCGGACACCGTGGGTCCCATGGCCGGCGCCACCGAGATGGCGATGCTTACGTTGCCCATCACGAAGCCGCGGCGTGCGACGGGGACCAGGGTGAGGATGGTGGTCATCAGCAGGGGCAGCATGATGGCCGTGCCCCCGGCCTGGACGATCCGGGCGAGCAGGAGGATTTCGAATCCGGGAGCCAGCGCCGCGAGCAGCGTGCCGCCGGAGAACAGGCCCATGGCCAGCATAAAAACAGCGCGGGTGGACAGCCGCTGCAGGATGAAGCCCGTCGTGGGGATCACGATGGCCATCGTGAGCATAAAACCGGTTGACAGCCACTGCACGGTGGGGGCGGTGACGCCGAGATCCACCATCAGGCGCTGCAGTGCGACGTTCATGATGGTTTCGTTCAGGATCACCACGAAAGTGGCGACCAGCAGGGTGGCGATGACGGTGACCGATTCCCGGGACATCTTTGCCGGCGGTGCGGCGGCCTCCGCGGCGGCCTGGGCCTGCGCGGGATCGCCGGGGGGCTTGGAAGAGACGTCAGTAGACATAGGGGTTCCCTCAGGGAGTTTTGTAGTGGGGGTCGGCGAGCGTCGTCGCTACATCAGGTGCCAACCCGCGGTGCGCCGCGCTAATTCCCGGCGGTCCAGGATAACTCCCGACGGTGGAGAAAAAGTCCAGCGGCCGGAACTGCAACGCGGGGTCGGATACGGTCCATGGACGGCCTCAACATGGGCCGTATCTGACCCCGCGTTGCTTGGTGGTGGCGGGTTTTGGTCAGTCAGGAATCCAGCGGAATGTTGTCGATCAGCCGGACCGGGCCGACCGTGGCCGCGATGATCGCCAGGCCTTCGCCACGGAACGGGGTGTCCCTGCAGTTCTCGGCCAGCGGTTCCAGGCTGCGGGGATCCACCACCTCGAAGTAGTCCAGGTCCACGAGCGGCTGGGACTCCACGAGCGCCCGCGCGGACTCAAGGTCCAGCGGCTCGTGGGCGTTGGCCCGTTCCTCGACCAGCCCCAGCGCCCGCGAGAGCACCAGCGCCGCCTCGCGCTCCTCGGCGGAGAGGAAGCGGTTGCGGCTGGACAGCGCCAGGCCGTCAGCGGAGCGCACTATCGGCACGGGGACGATCTCCACCGGGAAGTTCAGGTCCGCCACCATGCCCTGGACCAGGGCCAGCTGCTGGGCATCCTTTTGGCCGAAGTACGCCCGGTAGGCCGGCAGCTCCGGGCCCGCGGCCGCGCCGGGCGTCCCGTAGTGCAGCAGCTTGGCCACCACGGTCAGGGCCCCGTCGAAGTGCCCGGGCCGGGACGCGCCCTCCCACTTCTCGGCCACCGGGCCCGCGCTGATGCGGACGAGGGGTGCCCCGCCGGGGTAGACCTCGTCCACCTCGGGAGCGAATACCAGGTCCACCCCCACAGCGTCCAGCAGCGCCAGGTCCGCGTCCAGGGTCCGGGGGTACCGGTCCAGGTCCACGGCCTCGCCAAACTGCAGCGGGTTCACGAAGATACTCACCACCACCACGTCGTTCTGCTCGACGGCGGTGCGCGCCAGCTCGGCGTGACCCTCGTGCAACGCGCCCATGGTGGGCACCAGGCCCTGCGAGGTGCCGCCCTTCTCCTTAAGCAGACGGGCGCTTTCGGCCCGGAGCCGGGCAGCCGTGGTCACGAGTTGGATCGCCAAGTTGGGGACCTTCCTTAGGGTTGCGGGCCGTTGTGGTCCGGGCCCTCGAGCGCCTGCGTGATGTCGCCGAGTTGCTCCGGCTTCAGCAGTCCCCGGCGTCCTGCCCGGCGGGCCGTCGCCCGGGCCATGGCCAGGTACGCCTCCAGAATATCTCCGCCCGAGCCGCCGTCGTGTTCCCGCAGGGACTCGGCGTGGGCGGCAACGGTGCCCACATCGCCGCGGGCCACCGGCCCGGTCAGCGCCGATTCGCCGGAGGCGAGCGCGTTCTCCAGGGTCGCGCGCAGCAGCGGCCCCAGCATGCGTTCGGGGGCCTCGACGCCGACTTCCCGGAGCAGCTGCGAGGCCTGCGCCACCAGGGTGACGAGGTGGTTTGAGCCGTGCGCGAGGGCGGCGTGGTAGAGCGTGCGGTCGGCTTCGGCGATCGCGACGGGCTCCGCGCCCATCTCCACCACGAGGGCCTGGGCGATGGGCAGCATGGCGGCGTCCGCCGTGACGCCAAAGGTGCAGTCCAGCAGCCGGGTCAGGTCCAGGCTCATCCCCGTGAAGGTCATCGCGGGGTGCAGGGCCAGCGGGACGGCGCCGGCGGCGCGGACAGGATGCAGGATCCCGACGCCGAAGCGGCCGGAGGTGTGTGCGACGAGCTGGCCGGGCTGCCAGGCGCCGAGCTTCGCCAGGCCCTCGACGAGCGGGCCGAGCGCGTCGTCGGGGACGGCCAGGAGAACCAGTTCGGCGCGCTCGACGATGTCCTGCACGTCCAGCACCGGGACCCCCGGGAGCAGGGCATCAGCGCGTTCGCGGCTGGCGTCCGAGACCGCGGAGACACCGATGATGGCGTGCTCCGCGCCGCGCAGCGCCGCCCCCAGGACGGAGCCGACCTTGCCGGCGCCGATGATTCCGATGCCGAGTCGTCCTGGTTTAGCCATGCTGCGGGTCTTCCTGACTGTTGGGTTCTTCGCTAGGGGAGGGTACAGCCACGAGCGGCCGGACCTGGTCCAGCCAGTGCTCGCTGGTCTGGCGTCTGCGCGCAGCCCGGGCCCGGGCCGCCTGGGCATCCAGCAGCGCCCGGCCCTCGTCGAGCCCGGCCTGGACAAGCCGCGGGGACACCGGACCGGCGGTGGTATGCAGAACCAGGTCCGCTACCCGGAAGCGCCGGGCCAGCGGGCCCTGCTCCAGAGCCATGGACTGGGTGCGCTGGTGCGGGATCACCACGAGGTGCCGCCACCAGCGTCCCGAGCGGATCAGCAGGGCGGTGCCGGTGGCGGTGAAGCCGTTGCGCCGCCAGCCCAGGGGGGCCAGCAGCCGGGCCCGCCGCGGGGTGGTGACGAAGCCGCCGTCGTCCGGCCCGGAAACCGCCTGTCCCTCCACGGGCACGGCAGGCGCGAGGCCGTTGATGCCGGCGGTGAAGATCCGCACCGGCTCCTGGCTACCCGGATCGGGCAGGACCAGGGAGAGCATGGTGAGCACGTCGGGGAAGGTCCCCACCGGCAGGAGCGTCGTCCGGGATGAGGCCTCGCCGTTGCTTCCCGCGGCGCCGTAGCCGGCCACGTTGACCTGGATCCGGTACCAGCCGAAGATCCGCCACAGCGGCGGCTGGCTGACCCGCAGGGCCTGGATCCGCCCCGGCGGCAGGGTCTGCGCCTGGGTGTCCAGCAGCCCGTAGCGCAACCGGATGCCGTCCGGGGAAATGGCCGCGGTGAAGTTGTAGCCCCTGTTGATGGAGTTCCAGTAGGCGGCCACCATGCCCAGCACGGCCGGGATCAGGAACAAATAGAAGCTGCGGTTCTCGGTGGCGGCGGAGAGCACCACGGAGGCCATCCCGCCGACGACGACCACCACGCTCTGCTCGCTCAGGAGCAGGGAACCGATCAGGCGGCCGGGCGGGACGGTGAGCACGGCGTGTTCGGGTGCCTCCGCGGCGACGGCCCCCGGCTGGGCGGGGTCCGGGACCACGCCGGCGGCGCGGGCGAGGATCGTGGCCCGGAGCTGCCTCGCCTCGTCCATGCGGAGGTAGGCGAGGCGCACCGCGGACTCACCCGCGTCGGCGACCTCGAACTTGAGCTCTGCCAGGCCGAAGATCCGCGCCAGCAGCGGCTGCACGATGTCGATTGCCTGGACCCTGTCCAGCCGGGCCTGCCGCTGCTGTTTGAAGAGGAATCCGGTGTTGATCCGGACATAGCCTTCCGCTACCTGGTAGCGGGTGAAGTACCAGCTCAGGACGTAGCCGAGCCCGGTGAGCAGCAGTAGCACGCCGCCGCCGAGCAGCAGCCACGGCGCCCGGCCTGCGAGCTGCGCATCGACGAGGGGGCCGCCCTGGAGCATCCGCTCGAAGGTATCCCGGAAGAAGAAGAATGAAATGGCGGCCAGCGCGACCCAGCCGCGCACGAAGGGTGAGGCCGGGTGCACGCGCAGCCACGCGCCGTCGGGGGTTCCCGCGTCGGCGCCGGCGGACGCCTCCGGGGCAGCGCCCGGCTTCACTGTGTTCCCCTGACGGAGGCCCTCACAGCGGACCCGTCACAGTCCGGCCAGCCGTGCTTCACCACGGGCTGAGAGCTGTTCGCGGAGCCGCGCACCTTCCGCGGCGGGCAGGCCCGGGATTTCCGCGTTGGTGCCGGCGGAGGCGGTGTGCAGTTTCAGGGTGCACAGGCCCAGGCCGCGTTCCACCGGGCCGACGCCGATGTCCACGTACTGCATGCGGCCGTAGGGGACCACGAGGGTGCGCTGGAAGAAGATGCCGCGGCGGATGAGCAGGTCATCTTCACGCTCGGCATAGCCGATGGCGCGCACCTGGCGGGGTATGAGCAGGAGCCGCCACAGCGCCAGGACCAGCATCACGGCCGGGAGGGCGACGGCCAGCCAAAGCGGGAAGGTCTCCCACCAGCCGTTGACGACAAGAACCAGGGGTACGCAGAGCAGCGCCACGACAACGAGGTTGGCCAGCGCCCAGCCGGCGAGCCGAACCGTGACGTACTTGGGCGAGACGCGCAGCCACGTGATGCCCGGGGGGTCAATCGCCTCGGTACGCATATTCGCCTTCCGATTTGGGTTTGCGCTTTTCCTGCCGGCCCAGGGCTGTTTCGCCGTCGCCCTCCTCGGGCGGTATCCGGCAGAACCGTTCCACCATCAGGCCGACCCCGATCATCGCCAGGCCGCCGCCCGCCATGGCCAGGGCCTGCCAGGCGAGTGTCTGGTCACTGCGCAGGTTCCAGAGGCGCAACTGGTCTACGAAGATCCCGGCATGCCAGCCCAGCAGCACACTGCCGGTGTAGGCACAAGCCTGGGCGAGGACCAGGGTCAAGGCGGCCAGCATCGGGTTCAGCATTTTCTTCTTTTTGCCGTTCCGCCAGCGGAGCACCCGGATGCCGAGCACGAGGGTGAGCACCACGATCACGCCCATCGTGATGAGTCCGTTGAGCGGCAGCACGGGGGTGTTCAGTCCGTAGCGGGTGGTCAACAGGGCGGCCAGCCAGCCCAGGATCCCGATGGCCGCACTGATCACCAGCAGCACCACGGGGCTGGTCAGCTTCATCACTCCACCGCTCCGGCCACGCCGTGGAGGTTTTCGAAGCCGTCGAAGGGCATGAGGTCGGCGAAGTCCGCGGCCTTGGCGGCGAGCTCTCCGACGCGTTCACCGTTGAGCTCGGCCGCGGGGTCGATGAGCGACCACGGGTACAGCACAAACGCCCGCTGGGCCGCGCGCGGGTGGGGCAGGGTCAGCTCCGGGTCGGCACTGGCCAGCTCCCCATACGTAATGATGTCGACGTCGAGGGTGCGCGGACCCCAGTGCACGTCACGGACCCGGAGGTGTTTCTGCTCCACCGCGTGGCAGTGCCGCAGCAGCTCGAGGGGCGCCAGCGTGGTCTCCACGGCGATCACCATGTTGAGGAAGTCCGGCTGGCCGGCCGGCCCGCCGACGGCTTTGGTCTGCACGATCGGCGAAATGGCCATGAGCCGGACCTCGGGCGGGTCAACGAGGTCCGCGACGGCCGCCGAGAGGGTGTCGCTGCGCGCCCCCAGGTTGCTGCCGAGCGCAAGCACGGCGCGGGTGTAGATCATGGCTGTTCCTGCCGGGTCCGCCGGACGCTGACGGAGACGTCGCCGAATTCGACCTCGATCGGGGCTTTGGGTTTGTGCACGGTGATGTCCACGGCGGCGACGGGGAACTTCGCAAGCACGTCCTCGGCGATCCGCACGGCCAGGGCCTCGATCAGGTTCAGCGGCTCCCCCGTGATCCAGGCCCGGATGCATTCGGCCACTTCACCGTAATGCGCGGTGTCGCGCACGTCGTCGGAGGCGGCGGCGCGGCCGAAGTCCAGGTGCAGTACGGCATCGACCACGAACGGCTGGCCGTTGCGCCGCTCGAAATCGAACACTCCGTGATGGCCGACGGCGGTGACGCCGCTGAGCGTGATCTGGTCCATGGTGGCCTGCCGGTTCAGTTGTTGCCGGCGGCCGGCGCGGCGGGTGCCTGCGCCGGGGTCATGCGGGCGGCGACCTTGACGGCGTCGAGGCTGGGGCCGACGTCGTGCACACGGACCGCCCAGGCGCCCCGGTGGGCGCTGATGGCTGTGACCGCTGCGGTGGCGTCGTCGCGTTCGGCCGGCGGGGCGGCCTTGCCGGCCACGGTCAGGAGGCTGCCGAGGAAGCGCTTGCGGGAAGCTGCCACCAGCACCTTGTGGCCCATGGCCTGCAGGATGTCCAGCCGGCGGAGCAGTTCCCAGTTCTGCTCCTCGTTCTTGGAGAAGCCCAGGCCCGGATCCAGGATGATCTGTTCCGCGGAAACCCCGGCCGCGTACAGCTTGTCGCGGACGCCGGCGAGTTCCGCGGCCACGTCTTCAGCGACGTTTCCGTACTCGGTCAGGGAGTCCATCGTGCTGGCGTTGCCGCGGCGGTGCGTGAGGACGTACGGGGCTTTGCTGCGGGCGACCAGTTCGGCCATCTCGGGCTCCATGGTCAGCCCGGAGACGTCGTTGATGATGGCAGCGCCGGCGTCCAGCGCCGCTGCGGCGGTGGCGGCGTGCGTGGTGTCGATGCTGACCAGCGCCCCGGCCTTGACCAGCGCCTGGATCACGGGCAGCACCCGCCGCTGCTCCTCTTCGACGCCGACCTCGACCGCTCCCGGGCGGGTGGATTCACCGCCGACGTCGATGATGTCGGCTCCGCCGTAGAACATCCGCAGGCCTGCGGCGATGGCGGTGTCCGCGGCGGCGTGCTTGCCGCCGTCGCTGAAGGAGTCCGGGGTGACGTTCAGGATCCCCATCACGAGCGTCCGGTCCGTGGGAAGATCCCCGAATTTAGCGGCCGGGCGGGGCTTGCGCAGGACGGGCAGGGGCGAAGTCGCGGGTCCGGTTCCGGGGGCTGCGGCTAGGGAATCCATAGTCTGTGTTCTTACCTTCCGATGATGAGGCTCATGGCTTCGGCGCGAGTGGCCGGGTCATGGAGTTGCCCGCGCACCGCGCTGGTGACGGTTCTGGCGCCGGGCTTGCGGATGCCGCGCATGGACATGCAGAGGTGTTCGCATTCGACGACGACGATTGCGCCGCGCGGCTTGAGATGGGTGACGAGGGCTTCGACGATCTGGGTGGTCAGGCGTTCCTGGACCTGGGGGCGGCGGGCGAACATGTCCACCAGCCGCGCCAGTTTGCTCAGCCCGGTGACTTTCCCGTCGTGTGAGGGAATGTAGCCCACATGGGCGACCCCGTGGAACGGCACAAGGTGGTGCTCGCAGGTGGAGTAGAACGGGATGTCCTTGACCAGCACGAGTTCCTCATGGTCCAGGTCGAAGGTGGTGGCCAGGATCTCCGCCGGGTCGTGGTGGAGGCCGGCGAACATCTCGGTGTACGCCTTCGCGACCCGCTTGGGGGTGTCCAGGAGGCCGCTGCGGTCCGGGTCCTCGCCGATGGCCAGCAGGATCTCACGGACAGCCGCCTCGATCCGGGGCTGGTCCACAGCGGGGATGCCGGGGACGGGCCCTCCCGCCGCCAGAGGGCCGGTGGCGGGAGCGTCGTCGTCGTCGTTGAAGAAAGAAGTCACGGAAGAAGCCTAGCCGGGATGGCCATCAGGCCCGAGATCCGTGACACCGCCTTTGAACGGCTCCTGTCCGGAAACTCCCTGGGCGTGCGGCGGGAAGGTGTCCAGCGGTTCCTCGAGGCGGGCTTCCTTGGCTTCTTCCTGCGCTTCGCGTTCGGCCTTCTCCCGGCGGGACTCCACCGGGCCAACGTCCTGGATCGGGCGGGTCTCCTTGGAGAGCCAGATCTCACGGAAATCGCGCTTCCGGATGTTGGTGAAGACCTGCGCGATTTCGGCCTGGTTCAGCGTCTCGCGTTCCAGCAGTTCGAGGGCCAGCTCATCCAGGACGTCGCGGTTTTCAATCAGGATGGCGTAGGCCTCGTCGTGGGCGCCCTCGATGAGGCGGCGCACTTCCTCGTCGACGATGTAGGCGATCTGGTCGGAGTAGTTGCGCTCGTGGCCGGCGTCGCGGCCCAGGAAGGGTTCGCCGCCGCCCTGGCCGAGGCGCACGGCACCGACGCGTTCGCTCATGCCGAACTCGGTGACCATCTTGCGGGCGATTCCGGTGGCCTTTTCGATGTCGTTGGACGCACCCGTGGACGGGTCGTGGAAGACGAGCTCCTCCGCGACGCGGCCGCCCATGGCGTAGGCCATCTGGTCAAGCAGTTCGTTGCGGGTCACGGAGTACTTGTCGTTCTCCGGGACCACCATGGTGTAGCCCAGGGCACGGCCGCGGGGCAGGATGGTGATCTTGGTGACCGGAGCCGAGTTCCGCAGCGCCGCCGCCACGAGGGCGTGCCCGCCTTCGTGGTAGGCGGTGACTTTGCGTTCGTGTTCCTTCATGACGCGGCTGCGCTTCTGCGGGCCGGCCATGACGCGGTCAATGGCCTCGTCGAGGGCGCGGTCGTCGATCAGGTTGGCGTTGGAGCGGGCGGTCAGCAGCGCGGCCTCGTTGAGGACGTTGGCCAGGTCCGCGCCGGTGTAGCCGGGGGTCTTCTTGGCCACGGCCTTCAGGTCGACGCCGGGCGCCATCGGCTTGCCCTTGGCGTGGACCTTCAGGATCTGGTCGCGGCCGATCAGGTCGGGGGCCTCGACGGAGATCTGGCGGTCGAAGCGGCCGGGCCGCAGCAGGGCCGGGTCCAGGACGTCGGGTCGGTTGGTGGCGGCGATCAGGATGACGTTGGTTTTGACGTCGAAGCCGTCCATTTCGACCAGCAGCTGGTTGAGGGTCTGCTCGCGTTCGTCGTTGCCGCCGCCGATGCCGGCGCCGCGGTGGCGGCCGACGGCGTCGATCTCGTCCACGAAGATGATGGCCGGCGCATTGGCCTTGGCCTGCTCGAACAGGTCGCGGACGCGGGACGCACCGACGCCGACGAACATTTCAACGAAGTCGGAACCGGAGATGGAGAAGAAGGGGACGCCGGCCTCGCCGGCGACGGCACGGGCCAGCAGGGTCTTGCCGGTGCCGGGAGGGCCGTAGAGCAGCACGCCCTTGGGGATCTTGGCCCCAACGGCCTGGAACTTCGCCGGTTCCTGCAGGAATTCCTTGATTTCTTCGAGTTCCTCGACGGCCTCGTCGGCGCCGGCGACGTCGCTGAAGGTGACCTGGGGCATGTCCTTATTAACCAGCTTGGCCTTGGACTTGCCGAACTGCATGACCTTGGAGCCGCCGCCCTGCATGCGGGAGAGCAGGAACCAGAAAAGGACACCGAGGAGGAGGACCGGGATCAGAAGGGAGAACAGTCCGGCGAACCAGTTGTTCTCGACCGGCTGGTCGGTGTAACCGCTCGGCGGGCGGGAGTCCGTGACGGCTTTGACGACGTCCTCCGCGCGGGCGTTGACGTAGTAGAACTGGATGTTCTTGCCCTTGTCCTGGCCGTCAATCTGCAGGTCTTCCTTCAGGACCAAATCCACGCGGTTTTCCGCGTCGAAGATCTTTGCCTGTTCAACCTTGCCGCCGGCGTCGGTCAGCAGCGCGAGGCCCTTGTCCGTATCGATCCGGGTTGAGCCTCCCGGGGACAGGGTGGCAAAGGCGAGCAGGAGCATGCCAACAACAACGACAATCCAGATGCCCGGGCCCTTGAAGAAACTCTTAGCTTTCATCTGTTCGGGGCAGGCCCCGTCCCTCCTGGTAGTGCTGCACGGCGACCGTTCTGCGCGCGTGTGGTGCTGCGTCAGTGTCTAGCTATACACCGTCGGAGTAGCTCACGCACGGTGAAGTCCAAAAGTTCCCTGAGGGCGTAGCGGGGCCGGGCGGGACCGGCCCCCTGCCGGTCCCGCCCCGGGCCTGTCCTGCCGGACGCGGCGGCAGGGTGCTATTCGTAGACGTGCGGCGCCAGAGTGCCGACGAAGTCCAGGTTGCGGTACTTCTCGGCGTAGTCCAGGCCGTACCCCACGACGAACTCGTTGGGGATGTCGTAGCCGACGTACTTGACGTCGATCTGGACCTTCGCCGCGGTGGGCTTGCGGAACGCGGTGCAGATTTCCACCGAGGCGGTGCCGCGGGATTCCAGGTTGGTCTTAAGCCAGGACAGGGTCAGACCGGAGTCAATGATGTCCTCAACGATCAGGACATCCTTGCCCATGAGGTCCGTGTCCAGGTCTTTGAGGATGCGGACCACACCGGAGGACTGCGTCCCGGATCCGTAGGACGAGACGGCCATCCAGTCCATTGAAACGTGGCTGTGAAGGGCACGGGCGAGGTCGGCCATGACCATCACGGCGCCCTTGAGCACGCCGACGATCAGCAGATCGCGGCCTTCGTAGTCCTTGTCGATCTCCGCCGCGAGTTCGGTGATCCGTGACTGGATCTGCTCCTTGGAGTACAGAACGTGCTTGAGATCTGACTGGACGTCGTTTGAATCCACCAATAACTCCTGTGTAGATGCGGGGGCAACTATATTTTGGGCGGTTTTTGAGGCCGGAATACAAGCTTCCCACAGCGGGCCGCTTCGCGGGGAACACCGCCGGGGCCGGACTGCTCTTCGGCGAGGAGCTGGGCGAGCGAGAGCCGGTAGACGCTGACCCCGCCGGGGAGCTCCACCGGACCGGCCGATCCCTGCCGGCGGAGCAGTGCTTCCGCGGCGAGCAGACGCTGGTAACTGGGCTGCTGGCCTCCGACGGCGGACGCGGCCTTCGCGATGACCCGGAACCTTACGGCCGGTGCCAGCTCGCGCAGGGCTTCCTCCGGGAGGCTGATGGTCGCGCCGGACTGTTCCCGCAGCCGGACAAAGGTGTCATTGGCCACGTCCTCGAGGTAGTCGGCGTCCAGCTGCAGGATCGCGGCAGTCCGCGCGAGCGATTCGGCCACCCCCGGGCCCAGCTTCTCCTCGAGCAGCGGCAGCACCTCGACGCGGGTCCGGGACCGCGCAAACGCCGGATCCGCGTTGCTGGGATCGTGCCAGGGGTCAAGGCCCTCGACCCCGCAGATTTCGAGGGTTTCCGCGCGGCGCAGGCCCAGGAAGGGCCGCAGCAGGCGGTCGCGGGCGGGGCGCATGCCGGCCAGGGAACGGGTTCCGGACCCGCGGGCCAGCCCCAGCAGGACCTGTTCGGCCTGGTCATCAAGGGTGTGGCCGAGCAGGATGGCCTGGGCGCCGGTGTCGTCGGCGGCGGCTTCCAGCGCGGCGTGCCGGGCATCCCGGGCGGCCGCCTCCGGCCCCATCCCGGTGGAGGCCACCTCGACCGCCCTGACCTGCACGGGCGAGAGCCCCAGTTCCCGCAGGGTCACCGCGGTGGCGGCGGCGACGTCGGCGGAACCGGGCTGCAGCTGGTGGTCCACGACGACGGCGCCCACGGAGATGGGGTGGCCGTCCACGTGCCCGCGGCGGGCGAAGTAGGCAGCGACGGCGGCGAGGGCCAGGGAGTCGGGTCCGCCGCTGCAGGCGACCAGGATCCGCTCCGGGTAACCCGCTCCGGCCAGGGCGTCCTGCAGCATCTTCCGCGCCGTGCCGACGACGGGCGCCAGCCGGCCGGGCCGGCGTCGTCCGCTGGGAAGTTGTCCGCTCGAAACGGGACTGGACGTCACGGGGCCTAGTGCCCCATCCGCTCAAGCCAGAGCCTGGAATTGTGGATTTCCGGCTCGGTCGGCAGGTTGTCCGCGGACTCCCAGACCTTGTTAAAGCCTTCCATACCGGCCACGTCCACGACTTCGCGGACAAACTTTGAGCCGTCGCTGTACTGGCGCATCTTGGCGTCGAGTCCGAGCAGGTTGCGGATGAACTTTTCGATCACGCCGCGGTCCTTGGCACGGGAGTTGAAGCGCTGCCGGATGGTCTTCACGGAGGGCACAATGCTGGAGTCGACCGCGTCCATCACCACGTTGGCGTGCCCTTCGAGCAGGCTCATCAGGGCAGTCAGGCGCGAGATCGCAGCCTTTTCCTCGGGGTTTTGCAGCAGGTCCAGGATGGCGCCCCGGCTGGGGGCGGAGCCGGACGCGCTGCGGTCCTTGAGCGATTTCGCTGCAGCCGAGGCCCGTTCCATCAGGGAATCGACGTTGCCGAGCAGTTGTCCGCTGAGGCTGTCGATCTCCTCCAGCATGTGGTGCCGCAGCCAGGGTGCCGCGGCGAACTGCACACGGTGGGTCTGTTCGTGGAGACAGACCCAGAGCCGGAAATCCTCGGGTTCGACGTTGATTTCGCGCTCGACGGAGATGATGTTCGGCGCCACCAGGAGCAGCCGGCCGCCGGCGGGGGCGGTGGAGTTCTCGGCGAGGGCGGAGAAGGGGTCGTACTGGCCCAGGACCTTGCTGGAGAGGAAGGCGAGGATGGCGCCGAGCTGGCTGCCTGTGATGGCGCCGCTGACGCTGGCCGCGCCGGGGTTCAGGGTGCCGCGGCGGCCCTCGAGCATCTTTTCCATCGCGGGTTGCAGCATAACGGCGAAGCTCTGCGTGTTGGCCCTGGACCAGGAGGCGCGGTCCACCACGAGGACCGAGGAATCGCGCAGGTCGCGGGCGGCCTCCAGGCCGGTGATGTCATGGACGTGGGGCACGGACAGGTCCGCCATCAGCCGCAGGTTGTCGACGGCGGCGCCGATCTCGGCCGATCCCAGGGTGGGGCCTGCCGGCGTCAGGCGGGCGGCGGTGGAGGCGGCAAGCTCCCAGTTGATCAGAGCTTGGGCTTGGGCTGATGTCTCGCGGGCAGAGGACTCCATAGGCTCCATCAGATCACAGGGGACTGACTTTGTGCCTTAAATTCGCCGGGCGGCGAACGGCCACCCGCAGCGGCAGCCGCACCCGGCTCGCGCAGCAGTCAGCGGCAGCCGCAGCCGGCAAGGACGGAGGCGGTGCGGTCCAGCGCGGCCTTGTTCCCCGTTCCGGGGGTCAGTCCGTTGCCAATGAAGGAAAACACCAGGAGCCGGCCGTCCGCGTCCACGACGTAGCCGCTCAGGGCGATGACCGTGTTCAGTGTGCCGGTCTTGGCCCGGACCAGACCGGCACCGGCCGCCGTCGCCGCGTCGTCCACGTACCGGTCCCCCAGGGTCCCGGTGAGTCCGGCGACCGGGAACCCGGCGAGGCCGGCACGCAGCCGTGGGTCCGCGCCGGAGGTCATGGTCCGGACTACTTCGGAGAGCTGCCGGGTGGAGACCTGGTTTGCCAGCGCCAGCCCCGAGACGTCCGCGGCGCGCAGTGTGGCGGCGGGGATTTTCAGCTCTTCCAACTGTTGCAGCACGGCTGCGACGGCCCCGTCGTTGCTGCCGGGCTGTCCGGCCGCGAGCGCCGCCATGCGGCCGATCGCCTCGGTCAGGTAGTTGTCCGAGGTGCGCAGCAGCAGATCGACCTGCTGGCCCACCGTGGCGGACTGGATTTCGGCCAGGACCCTGGTGCCGCCGTCGTCCGTTCCGGCGGGGACCCGCAAGACACCGGGCGCCACCGTCAGCCCGGCGCCGCCTGCTGCTGCCGCGAGCTGGGCGGAAAAGGCCTCGGCGGCGCTCATCGCGGCGTCCTGGGGGCGGGGGCCGGTGGTCGTGGCCGGGTCGAAGCGGGCCGAGTTCAGTGCCAGCGGGAACAGCGGGGCCACCTCGCCGGCGGCCACATCCTCCAGGTTCCAGGCGGGGTTCAGGGCGGGGCCGGTAAAGAGGGAGTCGTCCAGCTGGACCGTCAGGGGGCCGGAGACGCCGTCGGCCTGCAGGGCCCGGATAGTCGACTGCGCCAGACTGGCGAGGCCGGCATGGCCCAGCACGGCGCCGGGCACCGATTCGCCGGAGCCGAGGAGCACGTCGCCGCCGCCGGTCAGCACGACAGTCCCGGGGGTAGCCCCGGCCACCGCCCTGGTACTGAAGCGGCGTTCCGGGCCGAGGGTGCGCAGGGCCGCGGCGGCAGTGAGGATCTTCATGTTGGAGGCGGGAACCCGGACCTCGTCGCCGGCACGGTCGAAGAGCACCTCGCCGGTGAGGGCGTCCTGCACCACGCCGGTGAAGTTCCCGGATCCGTCGGTCCTGAGGGTTTCGTTCAGCCGGGCCGCGAGCGGACCGGGTTGCGGAACGGGAGCGGTGGCTGTGAGCGGTTCGATTCCGTCCGGGGTGGTGCCGGCCGCGGCGCCGCCGCGGCCGGCCAGTGCGCCGGGGACCTGGTGCCACGGCGGAGTGGACTGCGGAGCGGTTTCGGATGGGCTGGGTCCGAGGAAGGCGGGGGCGACGGCGACGCCGGCGGGGAGGGCGAGCGCCGCGACGAGCAGGCTCTGGAGCAGCAGTGGGAGGCTCCGCCGCAGCGGCCCGGTCACCGGGTCAACGCCCGGCCGGCTCGTTCTGCGTTTCATCCGGCTGCTGGTCCTTTAGTCCTGAAATGTCCCCACTAGTTCCTGAAACCAGGGCCTCTCGCTATATCCTCAATAGTAGTCGGCGGCGCCGGCAGCCTTTTGTGAGTGCCGCGAACCCCCTGAATTCGTCGAGGAGTATTCCATGAAGCATGACGTGACCATCGAGATCCCCAAGGGATCACGCGTCAAGTACGAAGTCGACCACGAAACGGGCCGCGTCCGCCTGGACCGCGTCCTGTTCACCTCGATGCAGTACCCCACGCACTACGGGTTCTTCGAGAACACGCTGGGCGAAGACGGCGATCCGCTGGACGCGCTGGTGCTGTTGCAGGACTTTGACTTGCACCCCGGCGTCATTGTTGAGTCCCGCCCCATCGGCGTGTTCAACATGACCGACGACGGCGGCGGAGACGCCAAGGTGCTCTGCGTGCCGGTCGACGCGCGCTTCGATCACATCAACGAGATCAGCGACGTCAGCGAATTCCTGATCAAGGAAATCGAGCACTTCTTCACCCGGTACAAGGACCTGGAGCCGGGCAAGTGGGTCAAGGCCGAGGGCTGGGGCGACCGCGCCGCCGCGGAGGCCGAGCTGGAGGCGTCCATCAAGCGTTACGTTCCCCACACGCACTAACGTTCCCCACTCCAACGCGGGGTCACCTACCGCCCATCCGGCCAACGGATATGGGCCGTAGGTGACCCCGCGTTGCTGTTTAAGGCGCCGTCCAGGCTTACCGGCCGTTGTCAGTGACGGGTCAGGAAAATGTGAAATCGTGGGCTTATGAACGCCGAGCCTGCCTTTAGTCCTCCCTGCGGTCCGGTCACGGGTTGGCGGGACGGTGACGTCGTGCGGGCCACCGGGATCCCTTATGCCGCCGCGGGACGTTTCCAGCCCCCGGTGAGTGCCCCCGACTGGACCAGGGTCCTCGCGGCCACTTCCCTGTCCCCGGCCTGCCCGCAGGCCCCGGTGCCGTTCCTGGACGACATCCTTGGCACCCGCTACGGGGAGCTCCCCGGCAGCGAGGACTGCCAGCGGCTCTCCATCACCATGCCGGCCGGCCTCACCGCGAACGACCGGGTCCCGGTCATGGTGTGGCTCCACGGCGGCTCCTACACCTCCGGTTCCGGCGACCTGGCCATCTTCGACCCCAAGGCCCTCGTCGCCGAGAACCGGGTCATCGTTGTGTCCGTGACGTACCGCCTGGGCCTGTTCGGCTACCTCGCGACGGGCACGGGCCGGCCCGCGAACCTCGGCCTGCTGGACCAGCTCGAGGCGTTCCGCTGGGTGCAGCGCAACATCAGCGCCTTCGGCGGCGACCCGGGACGGGTCACGGCGTTCGGGCAGTCCGCCGGAGGCGACGCCGTCGCCCACCTTATGGCGACGCCGGAGGCCCCCACCCTGTTCCAGCGCGCCATCATTCAGAGCGCGCCGCTGGGCATCACCCGGGGCCGCGAAAAAATGAGCGCCGCGATGGGCATCGCGGCGGAGCACGTCACCGAAGACACCCCGGCGATGGACGTTGTGGAGATCGAGGAGCGGGTGTCGCAGGTGGCCCGGAAGTTCGGGCTGATCGCGGCGATGCCGTTCGGCACCCAGTACGGGCACTCCCCGTTGCCGCCGGAGTCCGGCATTGAGGAGGCGTGGAACTCCACCGCCCCCGGGATCGAGGTCCTGATCGGACACACCTCCGAGGAAGCCCGGCTGTTCCTGCCGCGCAACCCCGTTGTCGGCCGCGTGGCCAAGGTCCCGGTGCTCGGGACCGCCGTCGTCAAAGCCATCAACTGGGCCGTCACCGAGGCCGTGTACGGCCGGGCGGCCAGGAGGTTCGCCCGGCGGCACGCCGAGGCCGGCGGCACGGCCTACAGCTACGTGCTCTCCTGGGCGGCGCCGGGCAACTTCTACGGGGCCGCGCACACCGTTGACCTGCCGCTGCTGTTCGGCGACCAACAGACCTGGGAAGGTGCCGGGCTGCTCGCGGGAGCCAGCTGGGAGGAAATCAACGCCCAGGGCCGGGCCCTCCGCGCCGTGTGGGCACGCTTCGCCGCCGGGGAGGGCCTGGACAGCCGGGGCGGGCTGCCCGGTGCACTGCAGTACCGCTCGGTCCGAGCCGGATGACCCGCCGGCCTCTGGTTGCCGTTCCGGGCGGGCCGCGGTGAGGACCCTCGGCGTCGACCTCGCCGCAGCCACCCGGAAGACCGCAGCCGCCGTCATCGAATGGGACAACGGTTCAGCCCGCCTGGCGCACCTGGCCCTCGACATCGGCGACGAGGAGATTGTGCGGCTCTTCGGCGCCACCGACATGACCGGTATCGACTGCCCCGTGGGCTGGCCGGACGCCTTCCTGCCCTTCCTGGCCGGGCATCTGGCCTTCGAACCGCACCCCGTGCTGGACTTTGACGGAATCGAAGGACGCCGGTTGCTGGCCTACCGGGACACCGACCGTTTCGTCACCGCCCGCACCGGGCTGATCCCGCTCAGCGTCTCCGCCGACCGGCTGGCCCACCCGGCGATGCGCTGCGCCGTCATCCAGGCCAAAATCTCACGGGGCCACGGCCCGCAGGCCCGGGACGGCAGCGGCCGGCTCGCCGAGGTCTACCCGGCTGCGTCGCTGAAATCCTGGGGCCTGCTGGCCCGGGGTTACAAGGGGCGCGGCGGCGCGGAAACCGAACGGCTGGCCGAGCTCCTTGACGGGCTGAAGCAGGCAGCACCCTGGCTGGACCTGGCCGGACACGAGGACCGGCTGGCGGGCTCCGATGACATGTTCGACGCGCTCATCGCCGCCCTCACCGCGCGGGCCGTGGCCCTCGGCGTGACGCTCCGGCCGGATGCCGCCCACGCCAAGGCCGCCCGGACCGAGGGCTGGATCCACCTGCCCACCGGCGGGCTGGACGGGCTCGGCGGCGGGCTGGACGGGCTCGGCGGCGACCGGCCGTAGCGGGGCGGCCGCTTCCAGCGGGGCTACTCCGGGCCGAGGGTCCAGCCGCTGATTTCCTTCGAGTCCTCCCCGTGGTCCCGGGTGTGGTTGTGCGCCCGGATCCGGCTGTCCTGCAGCGCCTGCCGCAGCAGCGAGTGCTTCTCCGCCAGCCCCGGCACCCGGTCAATCGCGTCGATGGCGAGCTGGAAGCGGTCAATCCCGTTGAGCATGGCCATGTCGAAGGCGGTCGTGGTGGTGCCCTCCTCTTTATAGCCGCGCACGTGCAGGCCCTCCTGGTTGGTCCGCCGGTACGCCAGCCGGTGGATCAGCGACGGATAGCCGTGGTAGGCGAAGATGATGGGCTTGTCCGCCGTGAAGATCCCGTCGAAGTCCCGGGACGTCAGGCCGTGCGGGTGTTCGCTGGCGTCCTGGAGCCGCATCAGGTCCACCACGTTGACCACCCGAATCTTCAGCCCGGGGGCACCGGCCTTCAGCAGTTCCGCTGCGGCGACCGTCTCGACCGTGGGCACGTCCCCGGCACAGGCCAGCACGACGTCGGGTTCCTCGCCGGGGACTTCGGACCCCGCGAACTCCCAGATTCCCAGACCGCGCTGGCAGTGGTGCGCGGCCTCGGCGGGACCCAGCCAGGTCGGCGAGGGCTGTTTGCCGCTGACCACGATGTTGACGTAGTCCCGCGAATCGAGGCAGTGCTCCATCACGGAGAGCAGCGTGTTCGCGTCCGGGGGCAGGTAGACGCGGATGACCTCGGCTTTTTTGTTCACGGCATGGTCGATGAAGCCGGGATCCTGGTGCGAAAAGCCGTTGTGGTCCTGCTGCCAGACATGCGAGGACAGCAGGTAGTTGAGCGAGGCGACGGGCCGGCGCCAGGCCAGTTCACGGTGCACCTTGAGCCACTTGGCGTGCTGGTTGAACATGGAATCGACGATGTGGATGAACGCCTCATAGCAGCTGAACACACCGTGCCGGCCGGTCAGCAGGTAGCCCTCCAGCCAGCCCTGGCAGAGGTGTTCGCTGAGGACCTCCATGACACGTCCGGCGCGGGCAAGATGTTCATCGAGTTCCTCGATCCGGTACTGCCACACCTTGTCCGTGACCTCATAGACGTCCTGCAGGCGGTTCGATGCCGTCTCGTCCGGGCCGAACAGCCGGAACGTCTCGGGGTTCTGGCTGATCACGTCGCGAAGCCAGGACCCCAGCGTGATCATCGCGCTGACCCGCTCGACCCCCGGTTGCGCCACCGGGACGGCATGGTCCTCATACTTGGGCAGCTTGAGGTCCCGCAGCAGCACGCCGCCGTTTGCGTACGGCGTGGCGCTCATCCGGAGCGCGCCCCCGGGGGCATTGGCCGCGACGTCCGGCCGCAGGCGCCCGGCGTCGTCGAAGAGCTCGGCGGGACGATACGATTCGAGCCACTCCCCCAGCTGCGCCAGATGCTCCGGGTTGGTGCGGACTTCGGACAGCGGCACCTGATGGCTCCGCCACGTTCCTTCCACCTGCAGTCCGTCGACGATCCGGGGCCCGGTCCAGCCCTTCGGCGACCGCAGCACGATCATGGGCCAGCGGGCGGCCGGGGCGTCGTCGGCTGTTGCGTCGCCTTCGGCGGGGCGGGCCGGACCGCCGCCTGCAGTTCCGCTCCTGCGGGTGGACTGGATCGCCCGGATCTCGGTGAGGCAGTCGTCCAGGACGGCGGCGAAGTCCCGGTGCGCGGCCGCCGTGTCGTCCGGATGGCCCACGGTCACAAAGTGCGGTTCGTGCCCGTAGCCGCGGAGCAGCTGTTCCAGCTGGGCTTCGGGCATGCGGGCCAGGATGGTGGGATTGGCGATCTTGTAGCCGTTCAGGTGCAGGATGGGCAGCACAGCACCGTCATGGACCGGGTCCAGGAAGTTGTGGGAATGCCAGCTCGCCGCCAGCGGCCCGGTTTCGGCCTCGCCGTCGCCGATCACGACGGCGGTGATCAGGTCCGGATTGTCGAAAACGGAGCCGTAGGCGTGCGCCAGGGAATAGCCGAGCTCCCCGCCCTCGCTGATGGAGCCAGGGGTCTCCGGGGCGGCGTGGCTCGGGATTCCGCCCGGGTAGGAGAACTGCCGGAAGAGCTCAGCCATGCCCTGTACGTCGTCGCCGACATTGCTGTAAATTTCGGAGTAGGTGCCCTCCAGCCAGGCGTTCGCCACCACGGCCGGCCCGCCATGGCCGGGTCCGGCAATAAACAGCATGCTCTGGCTGTCCCGGCGGATGACCCGGTTCAGGTGGGCATAGACGAAGTTCAGACCCGGGGTGGTGCCCCAATGGCCCAGCAGCCTGGACTTGGTGTCGCCGGCGCTCAGGGGTTCCCGCAGCAGCGGGTTGGAACGCAGATAGATCTGCCCCACGGACAGGTAGTTGGCGGCCCGCCACCAGCGGTCCACGAGCTCCAGTTCTGCGCCGCCGCCGGCCTCCTGCGGGACGCTGTCCGGGTGCGCTTCGGACGCCTTGCCCGGGGTGCTGCCGGCGGCCGGATCCGCGTCGGACGTCGGGTCGCTGGTCAAGTCGCTGGTCAATGGATTCCTCGCTTCACGGGGGGCCTGGGCGGTGCGCAACCTCCATCGCAACACGTCCCCGGACCGGACACAAGCCTGCGGGAGCGTGGCCCGGGGCGGCTCTTGCCAGCCCCCTACCACCGGGTAGTGTGGATCCAGAATGTTCACGCTGACCATCAACCAAACAGACAGCCGGCGCGACGGCGACTGCGTGCCGCAGCTCCTCAAGGACCTGCGGCACATTCCGGCGCGCCTTGATTTCGACCGCTCGGTTGAGGACGAGGTCCAGGGCATCGTGGACTCTCCGCAGCAGGCCGTCGAAGCGGCGATGATCGCCCTGCGGACCGGCAGCTGGTACGTGGGCATCGGCGTCGGACCCGTCAATGAGCCCCTGCCGAACCAGATCAAGGACGCCTCCGGCCACGGGCTGATTTACGCCCGCCGGGCCGTCGACCGGCTGCGCAACGGCAAGGACCGGATTCCGGTGGCAGTAGAGGGCCCGCTGGCCGACCTCGCCGCGGAGTCCGAGTCCGTGCTTCGGCTGCTGGGTCACATCGTGCACGACCGCAGCCCCGCGGAGTGGCGGGTCCTGGACCTGCTGACCCCCGGGGTGCGCGGACAGCAGAAGGCGGTGGCCGTGGAACTCGGGATCACCACCCAGGCGGTCAGCAAGGCCGTGGCGCGGGCGCAATGGAATGAGGAACACGCGGCGCGGCCCGCCGCGGCCAGGCTCCTGGGCCTCATCCTCGAGGCGCGCTGACAGCACACCTGCCGCAGGCCAGCCCCTCGGCGTCCTCGGAGCCTAGAGCAGCAGGCTGCGCAGCACGTGGGCGGCGCCGTCGTCGAACACGGAGTGGGTGACCTCGTTCGCTGCGGCGATGACTTCCTCGGGCGCCTGGCCCATGGCCACACCGCGGGCGGCCCAGGTGAGCATCTCGATGTCATTGCGGCCGTCGCCGACGGCGACGGTGCGGTGCGCCTCGATCTCCAGCCTGCCGCGGAGGTGCTCCAGGGCGCTGGCCTTGGTCACGCCGGCGGCGGCGATGTCCAGCCATGCCGTCCACCCCACCGAGTAGGTCACGCCGGCCAGGCCGATATGCCGGATCGCGGTGTTGAACTCCTCGGGTGTGTTCTCGGCGCTGAAGACCACCACGCGGACCGCCGTGGCTTCCAGCATGGTCTGGAAGTCGACGCCGATTGCCTCCACCCCGAAGCTCATGTCCTGGAAGCGCTCGGTGGAGAGGAAGTTGCCGTCCTCATCCTCGAGCGCGTACTTGGCCGAGGGCAGCCGCTTGCGCAGCGCCCGGAGCGCGGGGCCCGGGTCGAAGGTGGCCTTGTGCACGATCTCGTAGCCGTCCGGCAGGCTGGAATCCAGCCGCAGGGTGACACCGCCGTTGGAGCACACGGCATAGCCGTTGTCGATGCCGATGTGCTCAATGATCGGCAGGGTCGCGTTCAGTGAGCGGCCGGTCGCAATGGTGACGTGGTGGCCTGCTGCCACAACGGCTTGGGCGGCCTCGCGGACGGGAACGGACATGTGGCCGTCGTGGTCCACGAGGGTGCCGTCGACGTCGAGCGCCACCATCAGCTTGTGGGCGGCTGTGTTTTCGTTGTTCCGGTTGTTCCGGGTGTTGTCTCGCCGGTCATCGTTGCCGGCGACTGAGGATTCAGTCAATGTTGTCATCTAACTAGTAGAGCAGACACCCCCGACAGCCGCTAGGACGCAGGCCACAGCGTGCGGTGAACCCGGAGTGAACAGCTGTTGACGCCCACTGCCCCGCCGCGCTTTGCGGGGTCACGGGCCGGGAACCCGGGGCTCAGATGACGGGAAAGACCGTCATGCCGCCAAGGTACTTCTGCAGGGCCTGCGGGACGTTCACGGAGCCGTCCGGGTTCTGGTGGTGCTCCAGGATGGCGACGATCCAGCGGGTGGTGGCCAGGGTGCCGTTGAGCGTGGCGACGGCGCGGGTGCCCTTGGGGGCCCCGTCCTCGTTCAGCACGCGTTCGCGGATGTTCAGCCGGCGCGCCTGGAAGGTGGTGCAGTTCGAGGTGGAGGTCAGCTCGCGGTAGGCGCCCTGCGTCGGAACCCAGGCTTCACAGTCGAACTTGCGGGCGGCGGAGTTGCCGAGGTCCCCGGCGGCGGTGTCAATGACCCGGTAGGGCAGCTCGCACTTGGCCAGCATCTCCTCTTCCCAGGCCAGCAGCCGGGCGTGCTCGGCGGCGGCCTCCTCAACCGTGGTGTAGATGAACATCTCCACCTTGTTGAACTGGTGGACCCGGATGATGCCGCGGGTGTCCTTGCCGTGCGAGCCGGCCTCGCGGCGGTAGCAGGAGCTCTGCCCGGCGTAGCGGACCGGGCCGGCGGAGAGGTCCAGGATCTCGTCCGCGTGGTAGCCGGCCAGGGCCACCTCCGAGGTGCCCACGAGGTAGAGGTCGTCCTCGGCGAGCCGGTAGATCTCGGCGTCGTGCTTGACGTCGAAACCGGTGCCCTGCATGGTCTCCGGGCGCACCAGGGTCGGGGTGATCATCGGCACGAACCCGGCGTCGATCGCCTGTTCCATGGCCATCTGCAGCAGCGCCATCTCCAGCCGGGCTCCGACGCCGCGCAGGAAGTAGAACCGCGACCCGGAGACCTTGGCGCCGCGCTCCATGTCGATGGCACCGATCAGCTCACCGATTTCCAGGTGGTCTTTGGGCTCGAAATCGGTGAATTCGCGCGGGGCTCCGACCGTCTTGACCACGATGTAGTCGTCTTCGCCGCCCTCGGGAACGCCGTCCTCTATGAGGTTGGGGATGGTGCGCAGCAGTTCCTCGTGCGCTGCCTGCGCGACGTCGGCCTCGGCGGAAGCGGCCTTGACCTGTCCCGCGAGGACCTTGACCTCTGCCAGCAGGGCCTGCTTTTCCTCGCCCTTGGCCTGCGCCACCTTCTTGCCGAAGGCATTCTGCTCGGCCCTGAGGTTTTCGAAGCGGATCAGGGCGGCACGCCGGGCCGAGTCCGCGGCGATGATCGCGTCCACCACGGATTCGTCGGCGCCGCGGGCGCGCTGGCTGGCCCGGAACTTGTCCGGATTTTCGCTGAGGTCTTTTACGTCGATCACCTGACAAGACTATCCAATCCGGCCACCATTACCGGGCAATCAGGCCGCCGGCCACCGGCGGGATAGTGTTGGAGCACAATGCGCGACTGGCTGCTCTACCTCATCATCGCTGGAGTCCTGGCCTTTGCCGTCTCCAGCTGGTGGGGCGTGCGCAAGCTCCGGGCCCGGCACACGCGCAGCGCCGTGTGGGAGGAAACCCACAGTCCGGGCCTGGGCCAGCAGAAAGTCGCCGTGGTGATGAACCCGATCAAGGCCAGGTCGGACGAGGCCCGCACCCTAATTGAAAGTGCGTGCGCCGCGGCCGGCTGGGTACCGCCGCGGTTTTTCGACACCACCGCCGAGGACCCCGGATTCTCGCAGGCGCGCGCCGCCGTCGAGTACGGCGCCGACGTCGTCCTCGTGGGCGGCGGTGACGGCACGGTGCGGGTGGTGGCGGACATTCTGGCGGGCACGGATACTGCCATGGGCCTGATCCCGCTCGGGACCGGCAACCTGCTGGCCCGCAATATCCACCTGGATGTGGGCGACCTGCACGGCAGCGTCCAGACCGCCCTGTTCGGACACCAGCGGTTTATCGATACGGCGCGGATGAGGGTGGAGAACTCCCGCACCAAGGAGACGGCGGAGCACACCTTCCTTGTCATTGCCGGAATTGGCATGGACGCAGAGGTGGTGGGCGACACCAGCGACGGGCTGAAGAAGGCTGTCGGCTGGCTGGCCTACACCGAAGCGGGAGTGCGGCACCTCCCCGGCCGCCGCAAGAAGGTGTCCATCTCGCTGGACGACCAGCCGGAACAGAGCCGGAAGATCCGCAGCGTCCTGTTCGCGAACTGCGGCCTGGTTCCCGGCGGGATCGACTTCATCCCCCAGGCGATGATCGACGACGGCATGCTGGACGTCGTGGTGATGAGTCCGCGCAGCGCAATCGGCTGGCTGGCCATGTACTGGAAGATCGTGCTGAAGCACAAAAGAAACCTGCCGGTGATGACGTATTACCGCTCCGGGAAGATCATCATCAGCTGCGCGGAGCCGATGGCCACGCAGGTCGACGGCGATCCGTCCGGTGAGGCCACGAAGGTCACCGTGCAGGTTGCCCCCGGCTCGTTGCTCGTCCGGGTCAAGGACGGCACCGAGGGAGATTAAGCGCCGGCTTCCTTGTGCGCGTCTGCGACCTTCTTCGCTTCCGCGGCGGCCTTGGCGGCGCGGGCTTCGGACTGCTCGCGGATCATGGCCTGCTCCTCTTCGAAGCGCAGCCGGTCTGCACGGTCGGCGTCGTCGCCGTCCCAGTCCTGGTTGTCAGCGGTCGGCTTGGGATTCACAATCATTCCCTGGCCGTCATTTTCAAGGCTGGTGTCTGCCATGTCCTGCTCCCTCGATAGAGGACTTCCCCAATATGGATCAGGCAAGCATACGCACAGTTTCATAGGGGCGGAAGTGCCTGATGTGGCAATTGTCTACGCTGTGGGCGAAGCCTTGGACATATATTCCGGCACCACAGATGCCCCGGACAGTATGTCTTTGACCCAGGAATGCGCCGCGCGGAAGGCCTGGTCGGAGGTATGCGGCTCCACGATGGTCCGGTGTCCGTCGGCGCGGCCGTAGGAACCCAGGAAGCGGGTGGCCGGGCTGATCCGGTGCAGTCCCGCCAGGGCATCCGCCACACGCGCGTCGGCCACATGGCCGTCGGCGTCGATGCTGAAGAAGTAATGGCCCAGGTACTGGCCGGTGGGCCGTGACTCGATCCGGCTCAGGTTCACGCCGCGGGTGGCGAACTGGTCAAGGATCTCCATCAGGGCGCCGGGGCGGTCTTCCGGCAGCGGCACGACGACGGTGGTCTTGTCCGCACCGGTGGGTTCCGGCAGCGCTCCGGGCCGGCCCACAAGCACGAATCGCGTGACGGCACCGGGGTTGTCCCCGATGTTCTCCGCCAGCACGGCGAGCCCGGGCTGTTCGGTGGCCACGATCGGGGCGCAGATTGCCGCGTCGTAGTGCGTGTCGCCCTCCAGGAGTCCAATGGCCGCCGCGGCCGTGGAGGATCCCGGGATATATTCTGCACTCGGAATATTTTTCTCTGCCCACAGCCGGCATTGCGCCCAGGCGTGGCTGTGGGTGGAGATCCGGCGGATGTCTTCGATCCGGGTTCCGGGCCGGGCCACCAGCACGAAGCTGATCGGCACGAGGGCCTCGCGCAGGATCCGCAGTTCCTGGCCGGTGGCGATTGCGTCCAGGGTGGCAGTGACGCCGCCCTCCACGGAGTTCTCGATCGGCACCATGGCCGCGTCCGCCGAGCCGCCGCGGACCTTGTCCAGCGCCGTGTTGACATTGGTCGACGGAACGCGGATGGCGTCCGCGGCACCGGGAACCTGCATCAGGGCGGCCTCGGTGAAGGTGCCCGCGGGTCCGAGGAAGGTGTACGTGACGGGTGATGCGGGCATCGGCGCTTCTTTCTTCAACTACAGGATGACGGGCTTGAGTCCGTTGTCGGACACCAGCGGCATTCCGGTTTCCAGCCACTGGTCCATGCCGCCGGCCACGTTCAGGGCGGAATACCCCTGACCGGAGAGCCACTGGGCCGCGCGGAAGGAGCGTCCCCCGGTGCGGCAGATTACGTAAAGGTCCTCGTCGGGATCGAGCTCCTCGAGGCGGGCCGGGAGCTGGTCGAGGGGGATGTGCAGCGCCCCGGCGGCGTGGCCGGCGCCCCACTCGTAGTCTTCGCGGACATCGAGGATCCTGGCCCCTTCAGGGATGTCGGACACGGTCACGGTGTCAAAGTCGCTCATGGTCGTCCTTCCGCAGAATGCATGGTCTGCTCCCAGCGTATCGCCAGCCGCCATTGCCGCACCCCTACCCGGCTGCAGGTTACGCTTCTGGCATGGCGCACAGGAGATCCACGGCGGCTCGCCGTCACGCAATTCCCGCTGCCCGCTCCCGGCCTTCGGGGACATGCCCTCCCCCGGCCACGAGGACTGGGCACAGTGCCACCATGTCCACCCGCCCGCGCCACCACTGGACATGTCCCCCGGAGCGGCAGTCCGGGAACCCCGGGGAGCCGAGTCACCGTGGCTGAGATCCACGAACTCTCTGCCGTGGACCTCCGCGACGCCCTCCACTCCGGCGAGCTGTCCTCGCGGCAGGCCACCGGGCACTTCCTGGACCGCATCGCCGCCGAAAACCGGCATCTCGGCGCATTTATCACTGTCACCGCGGAACATGCCCTGCTGGACGCCACCGCAGCGGACGGGTCGCACGCACGGGCCATCCGGGACGGGACCGAACTGGCGCTGCTGCACGGCATGCCGGTGGCCTTCAAAGACCTCACGGACGTCGCCGGAGTTGTCACCACCCACGGCAGCGCCGCCCTGGACCACAAGCCGGCGCTGACCGACGGCGCCCTGGTCGCCACGCTCAAAAGCGCGGGTGTGGTCTCGCTGGGCAAGACGCAGGTCCCGGAGTTCGGGCTGACGGCCTACAGCGAGAACCGGATCGCGCCGCCCTCGAGAAACCCGCACGCACTCAGCCGCAGCTCGGGAGGATCCACCGGCGGCAGCGCCGCGGCGGTGGCCGCCGGGCTGATTCCCTTTGCGCCGGGGTCCGACGGCGGCGGTTCGGTCCGCATTCCGGCCGCCGCGTGCGGGCTCGTGGGCCTGAAGCCCGGCCGCGGGCTGGTTCCCACGGGCGAAAGTACCGGCGACCCCGCCGGCCTGGTCGTGTCCGGGCCGCTGGCCCGCTCCGCGGCGGACGCAGCCCTGCTGCTCGATGCGATGGTGCCGGGCCCCGCAGCTCCGTCCGCCAAGCCTGCTCCCCGCTATTTGGAACTCGCCGCCCAGGACCCGCCCAGGTTGCGGATCGGCGTGAGCCTGGCGAGTCCATGGCAGACGATCTTCCCCTTCACTCCGGACCCCGAGGCGCTCGACGCCCTCGCCGAAGGCATCCGGCTGCTGGAGGCGGCCGGCCACGAAACCTCGGACGCCTCCATCCGCTACGACAACCGCTACCCGGCCGCCTTCACCACGGCCTGGACCGCCGCCGTCGGAGATGCCCGGATCGTTCCGCAGCGCGAGGCCCTCCTGACCCCGCTGACACGCACGTTCCGGCGCCGCGCGCAGCAGCGCGGGCCCGCGAAACTCGCCGAATCCCTCGGGCTCCTGCGACAGTTCCAGCGCGACACCATCACCCAGTACGCCGCCTGGGACCTGATGCTCATGCCGGCGCTGGCCCAGACGCCCCGCCCGGTGGGCTGGTTCACCGGGGCGGCCCACGGCGACGGCTACTGGCCGGCGGCCGACTGGACCGGGGATGCCGACGGCGACTACCGCAAGCAGTGCGAATACGCGCCCTGGTCGTCCATGGTGAACGTATGCGGGCTGCCCGCGATCAGCATTCCGGTGCACTGGACCGGCGGGGGAAAGGGTGCCGGACTGCCGATGGGCATCCAGCTGATCGGGCCGATGGGCTCCGAGGCGCTGCTGCTGCAGCTGGCAGCGCAGCTGGGGTTCTAGCATGGGGTGCAGTTGTACGGTGGACATGTCCACCGTTGAAACGCCGCCGGCCCGAAACCACCCGAGCTGGAACCCACACGAGAGGGATCGATGAAGATCACCGGTGCAGTACTTGAGGAAATCGGCCGCCCCCGCCCGTTCGCGGACTCCCGGCCCATCACCATCTCCGAGCTGGAGCTGGAGGGCCCCGGCCCCACCGAGATCCTGGTGCGGATCGAGGCCGCCGGCATCTGCCACTCGGACCTGAGTGTTGTGGACGGCAACCGGGTCCGCCCGGTGCCGATGCTGCTGGGGCACGAGGCTGCCGGACGCGTCGTCGAGGTCGGCTCGGAGGTCACGGACCTCGTGCAGGGCCAGCGCGTGGTGATGTCCTTTCTACCCCGCTGCGAACAGTGCGCTAACTGTGCCGAAGACGGCCGGCTCCCCTGCACCGCGGGGTCGAAGAGCAACGGCGACGGGACGCTCCTGCACGGATCGATGCGGCTGGACCGCGGCGGCGAAAAGATCTACCACCACCTGGGCGTTTCCGGCTTCGCCACCCACGCCGTGGTGGACCGCGCCTCGGCCGTGCCGGTCGGCGATGACATCCCGGCGGACGTCGCCGCCGTCCTGGGCTGCGCCGTCCTGACCGGAGGCGGTGCCGTCCTCAACGCGGCCCGGCCCCGGCCGCAGGACAGCGTTATGGTTGTGGGGCTCGGCGGCGTCGGCATGGCCGCGCTGATCACGGCGGTTTCCCAGGGTGTCTCGCGGATCGTGGCCGTGGACACGCTGGAGGAAAAACTGGAGCACGCCCGCCGCCTGGGTGCCCACGAAACGTACACCCCGCAGCAAGTCCTGGAGGAGGGCGTCAAGGCCAGGTACGTGATCGAATGTGCCGGGAACCCGCGCGCCTTCGAAACCGCCTTCGCCGCCACGGCGGTGGGCGGAACCACGATCACCGCGGGCCTGCCGCACCCGGAAGCCCGCGCGCAGATCTCGCCGCTGACCATCACGGCCGAGGCCCGGACCATCGTCGGCAGCTACCTTGGCTCCGCGGTGCCGTCCCGGGACATTCCCAAGTACGCCCAGCTCTGGCGGGAGGGGAAACTGCCGGTGGAGGAACTGATCTCGGCGCGCATCGCCCTGGCGGACATCAACCAGGCCATGGACCAGCTGGCCGACGGGAAAGCGGTCCGCCAGGTCATCATGTTCGACGCCGGCTAGCCGCGGGCGCCGCCCGCCCCCAGGTTGCGCCATCACTCATAGCTGCTATTCCGGGTCCTAAGCAGCTAAAAGTGATAGCGCAACGGGTCAGGAAAAGGCGGGCAAGACGCCGGAAGCCTGGCTTGCCCCGGGCCGCCGCGAATGTGACAATCCCGCGTCACACTGTCAGCATTAAGTAAATGAGCACTACTCATTTATCCAATCCCCCCGCTACAACGCCGGGCGATTCATCCTTTTTCGGCCACCCAAAGATGCTGGCCAGCCTCTTCTCCGTAGAGATGTGGGAGCGCTTCTCGTTCTACGGCATGCAGGGCATCCTGCTCTACTACATGTACTTCACGGCCGCCGAGGGCGGTCTGGGAATTGAGCAGGGCCTGGCTGCCGGCCTCGTCGGCGCGTACGGCGGCGGCGTCTACCTCTCCACCATCCTCGGAGCCTGGCTCGCGGACAGGCTCTTCGGTTCCGAAAAGGTGCTGTTCGGCTCCGCCATCCTGATCATGGCCGGCCACGTCGCCCTCGCCTTCGTGCCGGGCATTCCCGGCCTGATCGCGGGCCTGGTGCTCGTCGGCGTCGGCTCCGGCGGCCTGAAGGCCAACGCCACCGCCCTGGTGGGAAGCCTTTACCGGGAGAAGGACGAACGCCGCGACGCCGGATTCTCCATCTTCTACATGGGCATCAACGCCGGCGCGCTGATCGGCCCGCTGGTGACCGGCTGGCTGCAGGAAAGCCACGGGTTCCACTGGGGCTTCGGCGCCGCCGCCGTCGGTATGGCCGTCGGCCTGGTCATCTACGCGCTGGGCCGCAAGAACCTGCCCGAGGAGGCGCACCGGGTGCATAACCCGCTGCCCGCCGCCGAGCGCACCAAATACGGCCTCCGCTTCGCCGGCATCGCCGCGGTCATCGCCGTGCTGCTGGCCACCGGGATCGTCAATGCCGGGAACCTGGCCATGTCCATGGCCTACGCGGCCATCGGCGCGTCCGTGCTCTACTTCGCCCTGATCTTCAGCAGCAAGAAGGTCGACGGGACCGAACGACGCCGGGTGGCAGCATTCATCCCGCTGTACATCGCCTCGGCCGCGTTCTGGGCGCTGTTCCAGCAGCAGTTCACCTTCATCGCCGTGTACTCGGAGGAGAAGCTGGACCGGAACGTGTTCGGCTGGGAAATGCCGGCCGCCTGGGTCCAGTCCATCAACCCGGTGTTCATCATCATCTTTGCCGGCGTGATGGCTGCCCTCTGGACCCGCCTGGGCCGCAAACAGCCCGGTTCGGCGCTGAAGTTCTCGATCGGCCTCTTCGTGATGGGCCTGGCATTCCTGGCCTTCATCCCGCTCGCCGGGGACGGCAAGACCCCGCTGCTGGCACTGGTCGGGATCCTGTTCCTGTTCACGCTCGCGGAACTGTTCCTGTCCCCCATCGGCCTGTCCGTGACCACCAAGCTGGCTCCGGCGGCCTTCCGCACCCAGATGGTCGCGCTGTTCTTCCTCTCGGTGTCGCTGGGCACCACGCTGGCCGGGATCCTGTCCGGCCTGTACAACCCGGAGGACGAGCTGCCGTACTTCATCGGCATCGGCGGCACCGCCATGCTGCTGGCTGTTGGCCTGGCTGCGGCCTCGCCGGCGATCAAGAAGCTCATGGGCGGCGTACGCTGAGCCGATGAGGTCCAGGCACCGCGCGCCACTTGAGGCCCGCGTCTACGTCCCCGCCGCAGGCGAGGCGTCCGACGTCGAACTCATGCCGGCAGGCGATGTCACCGACGGTGTGGTGCGGGTCGGCGGGACCATCCGCCGCCCGCACCAGCCGCAATCACTGGCTGTCGCCGCGTACCTTGACTGGCTGGAAGACGCCGGTTTCGACGGTTCCCCGCGGTTCCTGGGCCGGGACGCCGAGGGCCGGGACGTGCTGACCTTCCTGCCCGGACGGTGCGCCGGGCCCGCCCCGGAGCCCTGGGTGCAGACCGAGGAGCTCCTGGTTTCCGTGGCCCGGCTGGTGCGCCGGCTCCACAGGGCCTCGGCCGGGTTCGCACCACACGCCCACCCGTTCCCGCCCCGCCCGGTCCGCCAGGACCCGCCGGAACTCGTCTGCCACCTCGACGTGACACCGCAGAACGTCGTGGTCCGGGACGGCCGCGCCGCCGGCCTGGTGGACTTTGACCTCGCCGGCCCCACCACGGCCTTCAAGGACTCCTATAACACCGCGATGCACTGGGCCCCGCTCCGCGATCCGGCCGACGGGTGGCCCGGCTGGGAAGCAACCGACCCGTTCCGGCGGCTCCGGATCTTCGCCGACGCCTACGGCTGGAGCGCCGAGGAACGGCGGCAGCTGCCGGCTTTCGGGGTCGAGGCGACGTCGCTGAGCTATGAACGGATGGAACACAACGCCCGGGTCCTCGGCGGCGGCTGGGCGCGGATGTGGGACGACGGCGTCGGCGGCATGATCCGCCGCCGCGGCGATTGGCTCGAGGCCCATGCCGGGCGGCTGCTGGTGGCGCTTACCGGCTGACCGCAGAACGATGGCCGGAGGAGCCTAGGCCCCGACGCCCCGGTAGCTTGCGCTGCCGATCGCCAGCCCCAGCGCGATGACCACGAAGACCAGCAGGGCCAGCGCGATACCCACATAACCGAGCACCAGGCCGGCAATGGCCATGCCCTTGCCCGACGGCTCCCGTTTGAGGGCCATGTGCCCGAGGACCACCGCCGCGAGTTGCGGCAGGAGGAAGAAACCCAGCCCGACAAAGGCCGCGATGCCGCAGCACAGGCTGGCGATGCTCAGGCCCTTGGGCTCCGGGGGTACGCCGTAATAGGCCGGCTGACCGTAGGCATTGAACGGGCTGCCCGGCTGGCCATACTGAACCGGCGCACCGTACTGCTGCTGGCCGTACTGCTGCTGGCCCTGAGCGCCGTAGGGCTGCTGCCCGGACGGCTGCTGGCCGAAAGGCTGTTGGCCGAAAGGCTGCTGCGGCGCCGGGCCGTCCGGCGTGGCGTACGGCTCCGTGGGCCGGCTGTAGTCGGCGGCGGGCTGGCGGTACTGCTCGCCGGACTCCTGGCCAGGAATATACGACGGCGGCTGGTAGCCCTCCGGCGTCCCGTCCTTCTCAGGTTTCGGCTGGTCAGTCATGGTTTTCCCCCTCTGGACGTCTCTGGGTTCAGCCTACCGCCGTCCCGCGGCGTTGAGCAGGATATTTCTTGCGTCACAGGGGCTGTAATGCGTCGAAATCATGTTGCCTGACATGCCGGTCTGGCATGCTGGTGCAATGGCTAGCCGCGCGGGCACTGTTGCCCAACCCCAAGACCTTGTTGATCTCACTGCGCTCCTGGATGCGTACTACGACGTATCCCCGGATCTTGGCGACCCCGGACAACGGGTGGCCTTCGGCACCTCCGGGCACCGGGGGTCGAGCCTGAAAGCCTCCTTCAACGAGCCCCACATCCTCGCCATCACCCAGGCGATTGTGGAGTACCGGGCGGGCCAAGGCATCACCGGGCCGCTGTACCTCGCCAAAGACACCCACGCCCTCAGCGAACCGGCCCAGAATTCCGCCCTGGAAGTCCTCGCAGCCAACGGCGTCATGGTGCTGATCGATGCCCGCCACGGCTACACCCCCACACCGTCACTGAGCCACGCCATCCTCACGCACAACAACAACTCCCCCGCCGGGGCCCCGCAGGCAGACGGGATCGTGGTCACCCCCAGCCACAACCCGCCCGGCGACGGCGGTTTCAAGTACAACCCCCCGCACGGCGGACCCGCTGACTCGGACGCCACCGGCTGGATCGCCAACCGGGCCAACGAACTGCTGGAGAACGGCCTGCGCGGAGTCAAGCGGATTCCGATCGCCGAGGCCCTTAGCGCCGGCACCACGGGCAAGTTCGACTTCCTCAGCAGCTACGTGGACGACCTTCCTTCCGTCCTGGACCTCAATGCCATCCGCGAGGCCGGCGTCCGGATCGGCGCCGACCCGATGGGCGGAGCGTCGGTGGATTACTGGGGCGAGATCGGCGAACGCCACCACCTGAACCTCACGGTGGTCAACCCCACCGTCGACCCGCAGTGGGCCTTCATGACCCTGGACTGGGACGAGAAGATCCGGATGGACTGCTCCTCCCCGTCGGCGATGGCGTCGCTGATCAACCGCATGTCCAGTGGCGCGAATTTTGACATCGCCACCGGCAACGACGCCGACGCCGACCGGCACGGCATCGTGACGCCTTTTGTTGACGGACAGGGCGGGCTGATGAACCCGAACCACTACCTCGCCGTCGCGATCGACTACCTGTACCGCCACCGCACCGGGTGGAACCCGCAGTCCGTGATCGGCAAGACCCTCGTCTCGTCCTCGATCATCGACCGTGTGGCCGAAAGCCTGGGCCGCAAGCTCGTTGAGGTGCCGGTTGGCTTCAAGTGGTTCGTTCCCGGGCTGCTGTCCGGTGAAGGGGCGTTCGGCGGCGAGGAATCCGCCGGCGCGTCGTTCAACAAGATGGACGGCAGTGTGTGGACCACGGACAAGGACGGAATCCTGCTGGCGCTGCTGGCCTCGGAGATCACGGCCGTCACCGGCAAGTCGCCGTCGCAGCTCTACAAGGGCCTCACCGATCAGTTCGGCGATCCCGTCTACGCGCGGATTGACGCCGCGGCCACGCGCGAGCAGAAAGCGGCCCTGGGCAAGCTCTCGCCGTCGGACGTCACCGCCACCGAGCTTGCGGGTGAGACCATCATCGCCAAGCTGACCGAAGCGCCGGGCAACGGCGCGGCAATCGGCGGGCTCAAGGTGGTCACCGAGAACGCCTGGTTCGCGGCCCGCCCCTCCGGCACCGAGGACGTCTACAAGATCTACGCCGAGTCCTTCAAGGGAGCAGAGCACCTCAAGCAGGTCCAGGCCGAGGCAAAAGCGCTGGTGGACGGGGTTATTTCCTAGCCGCCCCCGGTTCACTTCTGCAGGCACCGCCCGCGGGCTGACTCGTTCAGCCCGCGGGCTGACCTGTTTTCAAGCCGAGCACGGGTTCCGCCGCCCCGCTCAGGCCGGTTCTTCCTCGAGGCCGCCGGCAAGGACGGAGCGGTCCCGGCCCAGGGTCTTGGCGCGGTAAAGAGCGGCGTCCGCGGAGGCGATCATTGCGCCAAGGTCCACGCGGCCGGGCGCGGTCGAGGCGATTCCATAGCTGGAGGTAGGCAGGCGCGGGATAACCGGTGACGATGAGGCCTGCATCCGGGCGCTGATCTCCGAGGCGATTTCCCCGGCCCTTTCGGGGGTCACTCCCGGCAGGAGGATGATGAACTCCTCGCCGCCGTAGCGGCCCACGAGATCGGTGGAGCGGACCGTTGAGGTGCAGGCGTCGGCGAATGCCTGCAGCGCGACGTCCCCGGCCGAGTGGCCGTACTCGTCGTTGATGGCTTTGAAGTGGTCCAGGTCCGCCAGGATCAGCGACGCCATGGTTCTGGCCCGGTTGAGGCGGCGCAGTTCGTTCTCGGCAAGGTCCAGGAACGCCGTCCGGTTCAACAGCCCGGTGAGCCCGTCCACCGTGGCGCGGGCGCGGAGGTCCTGGGTCTGCTGCTCATAGCTCAGCTCCGCCATGGTGAAGGACGCCACCACCATGATCACGGCCGAACAGAGTGTCATCGGAACGGATCCAAAGAAGGTCAGGAACACTGTCCCGTCGCGGCCTTCGAGCACAAACGCGGCAAAGCGGCCCAGGTAGAACGCGGCCAGGAGGCCGGAACCCACGGCCAGGGTGAGGTGCACCCGCGAAAAGTGCCGGTCCAGCAGGAACAGTTCCCGGCAGCCGAGTCCGATCAGCAGGCCCATGAAACCGAGATAGGCAGGGCCGCCGGACCACACGTTGGTGGCCGGCTGGTCCAGCACCGACGCCACGGCGGTGATGGCGGGCCCGGCGGCGAGGTACCAGATCTTGGGAATCGTGGTCCGCAGCGAACGGGCGCCGGCCCAGATGCTGGCCGCGCCCGCCACGAGAAACACGTTCCCCAGCGGATTGGTCCAGATCTGGTGTGGGGTCCCGTCCAGCAGGTACGCCGCGTTGCCGGACAGAAACAGCAGGAGCGCCAGGCACCACCATCCGCTGTAGGCCGAACGCGTCCGGCGGAAAGTGATGAAGTAGAAGAGCAGCAGCAGGGTCAGATCGACCACCGCCAGGGCGACACGCAAGGTTGCGATGTCAAGCATTATGTAGTGGCCCCCCGGTCCGCTCGCAAAAGCCCGATTTGCGCCGACTCCGCGCCGCAGGTGACCTTAGTATTGCACTCCGCGGCGAGGAATTGTGACCCCGGTCTCGGATGCGACGTGAGCGGGCCGGACTGAGCCGCTGAAAGGGACCGCCGGCCCTGTGTTTACGGCCTCAAAGCGGACTAAACTGGGAAGCGGCCCCGGATGCGGCCTTGCGCTCAACCGCAGAATAGCGTCCCGAGTGCCTCCGGCCTGTCCCCCATGGTGCCGGAGGCACCTCCGCGTGCAGGCCGGCGGAGCGAACACCGCGCCAGCGAAACATTCCGGTCAGACCGTGCGCACGACGTCCTCGTAGGCGAATTTCGGCTTCGCCGCACCCCAGGCGTCGGCCGCGGGCTGTCCGATGTTGACCACGAGGAAGCTCTTCTGGCCGCCGTCGGGGAAGAACGCCTCATCAATGGCGGTGAAGTCCGCGCCCGTCATGGGTCCGGCGGACAGGCCAAGGGACCGGACGGCGAGGATGAAGTAGCCGGCCTGCAGGTGGGCGTTGTTGTTGCCGGTGGCCGCGGCGAGGTCGGGGGCGGCGTCGTACATGGCCTTGGGCGCGTTGTAGCCGGGCAGGAAGTTGTCCCACTGTTCCTGCCAGGACGTGTCGTAGCTGAGGACGGCGACGAGCGGTGCGGAGGCAGTCTTGGCGCGGTTGCCGTTGGCGAGGGTTTCCACCAGGGCGGCGCGGGCGTCCGCGGACCGGACGTAGGTCACGCGCAGCGGCTGCGAGTTGAACGCGGTGGGACCGAACTTGGTGAGTTCGTAGATGGCCCGGGCCTGCTCATCGGTGACTTCGCCGGTGAAGGTGTTGGGCGTGCGGGCCTCGGCAAAGATGGCGTCCACTGCGGCGGCGTCGATTACTGCTTCGTCATGGGCGATGGTCATGAGCGTCCCTTTCGCTGGGCGGCCCGCCGGGGGCGGCGGCCACTGGTTGCTGTCATTAGTTGCAACTTCAACTTCCGCTTCCTGCTTCCCGTATTGTCCGTGACCTCCGGCACAGCGGCGCCGCCGGCGACGCATGCTGGAAACACCGGCGCGGTAAAGTTGCTCCGGAAGATTCCTTCCCGCCCCGCCACACATTCTCTGAAAGGCCCCGGCAATGAGCATGCTCGGTACCAAATGGAAGCTCCACGGCAACGGCAAGTCCATCCGCCCGGGCGAGGTCGTGAAGCCGGATGAGCGCCTTGCCTGGCCGCTGACCATTGGCGTCGGGATGCAGCACGTTGTCGCCATGTTCGGCGCCACATTCCTGGTCCCGATCATCACCGGCATGCCGCCGGCCACCACTCTCTTCTTCTCCGGGATCGGCACGCTGCTGTTCCTGGTCATCACCAAGGGCCAGGTGCCGAGCTACCTGGGGTCCAGCTTCGCGTTCATCGCGCCGATCATGGCCTCGCAGCAGCAGTACGGCGTTGCCGGCGCGCTTGGCGGCGTGGTGCTGGCCGGCGTCGGGCTGGCGATCATCGGTGCGGTGGTGCAGAAGTTCGGCGCCGGCTGGATCAACCGCCTGATGCCGCCGATCGTGACCGGCGCCATCGTGGGGCTGATTGGGCTCAACCTCGCGCCCGCGGCGAAGAACAACTTCGACGCGGCCCCGATCACGGCCCTGATCACCCTGGTCACGATCATCGTGGTCAGCGTCTTCTTCCGCGGCATCCTGGGCCGGCTGAGCATCCTGGTCGGCGTCGTGGTGGGCTACTTCGTGGCGATGATCCGCGGCGAAGTGGACTTCTCCAAGATGGACGCCGCCGCGTGGGTGGGGCTGCCGTTCTTCCAGACCCCGGAATTCCACCTCGGCGTCGTTGGCCTGTTCGTGCCCGTGGTGCTGGTGCTTGTGGCGGAGAACATCGGACACGTGAAGTCCGTGGCCGCCATGACCGGCCAGAACCTCGACGGCGTCTCCGGGCGCGCGCTGATGGCCGACGGCGCCGCCACCGTGCTGGCCGGCATGGGCGGCGGCTCCGGCACCACCACCTACGCGGAAAACATCGGCGTAATGGCCGCCACCAAGGTCTACTCGACGGCGGCCTACTGGGTGGCCGGCGTCTTCGCCGTGGTGCTGAGCTTCTCGCCGAAGTTCGGCGAGCTCATCGCCACCGTCCCGGCCGGTGTGCTCGGCGGCGCCGCGACGATGCTCTACGGCATGATCGGCGTCCTGGGCGTCAAGATCTGGGTGCAGAACAAGGTCAACTTCTCCAACCCGATCAACCTGACCACGGCCGCCGTCGCACTTATTGTCGGCATCGCCGACTACACCTGGACCATCGGCGACCTGGTGTTCACCGGCATCGCCCTGGGCTCCGCGGCGGCCCTGGTGATCTACCACGGCATGAAGGCGATCGCGAAGGCCCGCGGCACGGTGGCGGAGCCGGAAACGGAAGGCGTCGTGGCCGCAGCCACCGCCGCCGTGAAGCGCCCTCCGAAGAAACGCCGCTAGCGACTGCGGCTCCGCGCTGCGGCCAAAAGGCCGGAACCCGAACACCATGAAGGTGTTCGGGTTCCGGTCTTCGCTGTTTGGTGGCGGCTTAGCCTGCGTCGAAGGCTTCCTCGTCGTCGCCGCGGTCCTTGGGTTCCTTGTCCTCCGGCAGGTCCGTTCCCGATCCGTCCGGCAGGCCGGCCGCGTCCTGGCCGGGCTCCGAGGAGAACGGCCGGCCGGCGTCGGGCTCTTCGGTGTTGGACGCGTCCATCTCCGCCTCCGAGGACGGCACGGCCGCCTCGGAATTTTCCGAGGCGTCGCCGTCGTAGCCGGGGGTTGTGCTGGCGTTTTCTGAACTCATTTGTTCCTCCGTTCCTCCGAAGCGTCCTGCTCCGGGTTCTCCTGCACTGTCCTGGTCTTCGGCGCCGAACTGGCTCAGGTCCGGGGCGCCGGCCGGGTAGGTTTCCCCGCCCGGACTGTCCTGGCTCAGCCCTGCGGCGTCGAAAGCTTCTTCCTGGCGGGGCTGGGCGGACTTCTTGGTGTCTCCGCCGGGCAGCTCCTGCTCCGCCGTCGGTGTTCCGTAGCCGCCGGCTTCCTCGATCGGCTCCTGCTGTTTCTCCTGGGTCATGCTGTTCCTCCCGTGCTGGAATCGTGAACTGCGTGGTTTCTTGGGTCTGGCGGAAATGCCTTGCAGCGGCTCAGAGACCCTTGCCGCCCGTGACCGGCAGGACGGCACCGGAAATGTAGGAGCCGTGGTCTGAGGCAAGGAGCACGTAGGCCGGCGCGAGTTCCGCCGGTTGTCCCGCCCGTTGCAGCGGGGTGTCCTGGCCGAAGGACGGCAGCTTCTCCGGCCACTCGGTCGCCGGGATCAGGGGCGTCCAGATGGGGCCGGGCGCCACCGCGTTGACGCGGATTCCCTTCGGGCCGAGCTCCTGGGCCAGGGCCTTGGTGAAGGCGACCTGCGCGGCCTTGGTCATGGCGTAGTCGATCAGCTCGGGCGAGGGGTTGAACGCCTGGATCGACGCCGTCGTGATGATCGACGCGCCGGCCCTCAGATGCGGCACTGCCGCCCGCGCGGTCCAGATCAGCGAGTAGAGGTTGGTCTGGAAAACGCGGTCGAACTCCTCGGTGGGGAGGGACTCGAAGCTGTCGCGGTTCTTCTGGTAGGCGGCGTTCAGCACCACAACGTCCAGGCGGCCGAACTCGGCGAGCGTGTCGTCCACGATCCTGGTCGCGAAATCCTCATGGCGTCCGTCGCCGGCGATCAGCAGCGCCTTGCGGCCTGTTTTGCGGATCCACGCGGCGGTGCCCTGGGCGTCGGCTTCCTCCTCCGGCAGGTAGGAGATGGCGACATCGGCCCCCTCCCGGGCGAAGGCGATGGCCACCGCCTTGCCGATCCCGGAGTCCCCGCCGGTGATCAACGCGGCCTTGCCTTCGAGAGCGCCGCTGCCCTGGTAGCTCTCCTCGCCGTGGTCCGGCTGGGGGTCCATGGGCGCGGTGAGGCCCGGCTGTTCCTGCACCTGCTCCGGGAAGGACCCGGAATAGTAGCCGCCCCGGGGGTCGCGCGGCTGGTCCTGCTGGTTGTTCGAATCACTCATAGTCCACCTACCCAACGTGTCGGTTTTCCAGGGGCTGTTCCCCGGCCACGGGCGCTGACCCGGACCTGTGAAGCTGCTCCACGAAGTAAACAATTCCACCCTACCCGGAAATTCGTCAGCAAGCTTAGTACTGCCTTGAAGTTCGTACGTTTCAAGCCTAGGTTGAGTGTTAACTGCCACCGCAGCCTGATCCGCATTCACCCGGAGGCGATCCAGTGTCCGATCGAGAGTCTGTGTCCGCTCCCCGAGAGTCCGCTCCGACGAAGCCCGGGCCAGGAGAGTCCGCTCAGGGCGGGGCCGCGGCGGACGAACGCAACGAGTCCCCGGTTGAAAAACTGGACCGGAACTGGATGGAACTGCTGCAGGAGCTGCGGGTGCTGCAGACCGGCGTGCAGATCCTCGCTGGATTCCTGCTGACACTGCCGTTCCAGTCGAGGTTCGAGACGCTTGACGATTTCCAGATCACTCTCTACCTTGCCAACGTGGCGCTGGCCGCACTCACCACGGCCGTGATCCTGCTCCCCGTGAGCGTGCACCGCCGCCTGTTCCGCCTGCATCTCCGCGCGGCCCTCGTGTCCAGCGCGGACAGGATAGCGAAGGTCGCCCTGGCCGGCATCGGGCTCCTCAGCGTCGGCACGTCGGCGCTGGTTTTCGACGTCGCGGCGGGCCGGGCGGCGGGGCTGACTGCCGGGGCGGTGCTGTTGGCGGTGCTGCTGGTCCTGCTGGTGTATGTGCCGAGCAGGCTCCGCCGGCAGGCCGAAAAAGGGAACTGACATGCCCCACGCCGCAAGCCAGCAGCGCAGCACACGGCCGGGAAGGCCCCTGGGCGGGTGGGTGAAGGACCATGGCCTGCTGCTGGCCAATATCGGCCTGTTCCTGGTGTTCTTCGGGGGCATGACGGTCAGCGGAGCCGCCGAGTACAGCGAGGACCAGCTGGGGGACGCTGCTCGGCTACCTTGGCACCGGGGCATTCCTTGAGGCGACGTTCGAGAACTGGGAGTCCGAGTTCCTGCAGATGGGCATGTACGTCATCCTGACGGTGTTCCTGTTCCAGAAAGGGTCCTCGGAGTCGAAGCCGGTGGACCGGGATGCCCCGCAGGACGAGGATCCCCGGGACGCGCCCCTGAAGGCCGCCACCCCGTGGCCCGTGCGGCGTGGAGGCTGGGTCCTCAAACTCTATGAGCATTCCCTGTCGATCATGTTCCTGCTGCTGTTTCTGGCTTCCTTCGCCCTCCACGCCGTCGGCGGCAGTGAGGAATACAGTTCCGAGCAGCAGAGCCACGGACAGCCGCCGGTCACGGTCCTGGCGTACCTGGCAACGAGCCGCTTCTGGTTTGAATCCTTCCAGAACTGGCAAAGCGAATTCCTGGCTGTCGCCGTCCTCGTCGGCGCTTCGGTGTACCTGCGCGAACGCGGCTCCCCCGAATCCAAACCCGTCGCGGAGCCGCACTATGAAACAGGCGCCTGAGCGCTCAGGCGCCCTCGAGCACCTGGCTGGTGGCCCAGGTGAGGTACTTCGCGGCGTTGGCGACGGCGTCGTCCGGGCTCCCGGCCACGTCGAGCAGCTGCGCCGCGGCCACCACACCGTGTTTAGCGAGGTCCTCGGGGGTGACCAGGATCCGTCCTGCGACCATAATCACGGGAATGCCGAGGCTCTGGGCGGCATCGGCGAGCGCAATCGGCGCCTTGCCGGTCAGCGACTGCGAATCCAGCGAGCCCTCACCGGTGATCACAAGATCCGCCTGCGCGAGTTTGTCGGCCAGCCCGGTGAGCCCGGCCACAAGCTCGAAGCCGCCTTCCAGGGCCGCGTTGCTGAAGGCCAGGAACGACGCCGGGAAGCCGCCTGCCGCCCCGGCCCCGGGGACGTTGACGTCCCGGCCGGTGGATTGGCGCAGCACCGAGGCCCAGTTGCGGAGTCCGGCGTCGAGCAGTTCCACGGCGTCCTCGTCGGCGCCCTTCTGCGGGCCGAACACGTGGGCGGCGCCGTCGCCGCCCACGAGCGGGTTCTGCACATCGACGGCGATCCGGAACGTGACCGAGCCCAGCCGCGGATCGAGGCCTCTGACATCGAGCTGCGCCACGTCGGCGAGCGAGCCGCCGCCGAGCGGCACGACATTGCCCGCGGCGTCGAGCGGTTTGAGGCCCAGCGCGCGCAGGGCACCGCTGCCGCCGTCGCTCATTGCCGAGCCGCCCAGGCCCAGCACGATCTCCGTCGCCCCGGCGTCGAGGGCGGCGGCGATCAGCTGGCCGCAGCCGTAGCTGTGTGCGCGCAGGGCGTTGGCCGGAGTGGGTTCCATGTGCGCCAGCCCGGAGGCCTGCGCGGTTTCGATCACGGCGGTGGCCCCGCCGAAGGCGTCCTTCCGGATCGCCCAGGCGGCGCCCACCGGCGCCAGGATCGGGCCGACGACGGCGTTCAGCCGCTCCTCGTACCCGGCGGCGACGGCCGCCTCGAGGGTTCCTTCGCCGCCGTCGGCCACCGGAAACTGGATGGCCTCGGCATCGGGATAAACGCGCAAGGCGCCTTCGGCGATGGCGGAGGCGGCTTCGGCGGCGGTCAGGGAGCCCTTGAATTTGTCCGGGGCGATCAGAATGCGCATGGTTCCATCCTGCCAGTCCCGGCGCCGGGACAGCGGCGACAGGCTATCGCGCCGGTAGTAACGTGGCAGCCAGACAGAACCGGCCCGGACCCAGGGGGTAGCAGTGAATGACAACGGAAAGACCCACCAGCGCATGACCGGCCTGCCCGGGATGACCGAGCTTCTGCTCGTCCGGCACGGCGAGAGCCAGGGGAACGTCGCCGCCACGCTGGCTCACCAGTCCGGGGCGCACGTCATCAACGTGCCGGCGCGGGATGCCGACGTCGAGCTGTCCGGAACCGGGCGCGAGCAGGCGCTGGCGCTGGGCGGGCTGCTCGCCGGGTTTACGGAGGACGGGCGTGCAGCCGTGTGGTCCTCCCCGTATCTCCGGGCGCGGCAGACGGCGGAGCTGGCCGTGCACACCGGGGGCTGGAAAACGCAGGTCCTGCTGGATGAACGGCTGCGTGACCGCGAGCTCGGCATCCTGGACATGCTCACCTCGGCCGGCGTGGAGGCCAGGCTCCCCCAGGAAGCGGAGCGGCGGCGGTGGCTGGGCAAGTTCTACTACCGCCCGCCCGGCGGCGAATCGTGGGCCGACGTCGTCCTCCGCTTGCGCTCCCTGCTGGCCGATCTGGACCGCTCGTACCCCGGCCAGCGGGTGCTGCTGGTCTGCCACGACGCCGTCATCATGCTGATCCGCTACATCCTGGAGGGCCTGACGGAGCGCGAACTGCTGGACATCGCCGCCACCACCGCCATTCTCAACGCCTCCGTGAGCCGTTTCGTCCGGCCGGGCGGCACGGGGCCGTGGCAGCTGGAGAGCTTCAACATGGCAGACCACCTGACGAGCGAAGGAGTCCCCGTGACCGAACACGCCGGAGATGCCAATGTCCACCCACGGTAAGGCTGCCTCCGGGGCCAGGCGGGAGCCGGTCCGCCCAGAACCGGTCACGCCGACCATGCTGCGGGACTGGCCGCTGCCCGGCGGTGGCTCCGGCAAGGATGACCGCGGATCGGTGCTGGTGATCGGCGGGGCGCGGATGACGCCGGGAGCCGCGCTGCTCGCCGGGGTGGCCGCGCTGCGCTCCGGCGCCGGACGGCTCACCCTGGCCGTGGCGGAATCCGTGGCCGTGCACCTGGCGGTCGCACTGCCCGAGGCGGGCGTGCTCCGGCTGCCGGAAACTGCGTCGGGCACGGTCAGGGGCTCTTCGGCAGCCGCCGTCCTCGCAGCACCGGTCGAAGCGGCGGACGCGGTCCTGATCGGCCCGGGCCTCGACGACAAGGATGAGGCCACGGCGCTGCTCCGCGGACTCCTCAAGCTGCCGGCGGGGAAGCAGCCGCCGGCCATCATCCTCGATGCCTTCGCTCTGGGCAGCCTGCCCGAGCTGGCCGGGGAGCTGGGCCCTTGGGCGGGCCGGCTGATCCTGACCCCGAATGTCACCGAGGCGGGCATCCTGCTGGGGCACGACGCCGGTGAGCTGGTCCGGGACGTACCCGAGCTCGCGGAGAAATACGGCGCGGTGGTGAGCTGCAAGGGAGTGGTCGCGCGGCCGGGCGGGGCCGGCGGCAAGGCTGGCGGTAAAGCTGGCGGCGGGGGCGGGGCCTCGCTGTGGGAAATCACCACCGGACACAGCGGCCTGGGCACGTCAGGCTCCGGCGATGTACTCTCCGGAACGATCGCCGGTTTGCGGGCGCGGGGAACCACGGACGCGCAGGCCGCCTGCTGGGGCACCCATCTGCATGCGGCCGCCGGCGACCGGCTCGCGAGCCGACTGGGCAGTCTCGGCTACCTCGCCCGCGAACTCACGGAGGAACTGCCGCCGCTGATGATTGAACTGAGTTCCTGACGCCCGAAGCGGGGCTCAGCCGCTCCAGCCGCCGCGTTCCTGCAGGACTTCCTTCAGCAGGTCCGCGCGGTCGGTGACGATCCCGTCCACTCCAAGGTCCAGCAGCCGGTGCATCTCCGCGGGATCGTTGACGGTCCAGACATGCACCTGCAGCCCGTGCCGGTGTGCGCGCCGGACGAAGCCGGGGGTCACCACGGTCACGGCACCATAGGTGACCGGCACCTGCAGCGCGTCGACGCCGCGGAGCGCACGTCCGGCCGTAAGACTCAGCAGGGGTGCCGGGAGCACCGGTCCGAGCAGGACGAACAGGGCGTTGGACACGATGCCGGCCGAACTCGCTACGGGGCGGCTCAGCTGCTTCAGCACGGCCCGGCGCCGGCGGTCAGAGAAGCTGGCGATCAGTACCCGGTCATGCAGGCCGAACCGTTCGATCGCCGCGGCCAGGGCGTCCACCGAGTTCCAGTCCTTGACGTCGAGATTGAACCGGACGTCCGGGAAGGCCGTGGCGAGTTCCTCAAAGAGCGGGATGGGCTCCGCGCCGCCGATCCTCGCCAGCGCCACGGTCTCCGCCGGGAGTTCCGAGATCCGGCCGCGGCCGTCCGTGACCCGGTCCAGGGTTTCGTCGTGGAACAGCAGCAGGACGCCGTCGGCCGTGGTGTGCACATCCGTCTCCAGGTGCCGGAAACCCAGTTCGACGGCGGCGCGGAACGCCGCCATGGAGTTCTCCAGGCCGTCCCGGGAGAAGCCCCGGTGGGCCATGGCCACGGGACGTTCCGGACCGTCACCGGCAGCAAAAAACGGGTGCGGGGTGCTCACTCCTGAAGCCTAGCGGAGCGCCGCGGTGCCCGGCAGAGCCCAGCAGGTCCGGGCAAGGTCGGAGCTGCGCGCAGTCCAGCCGGCGGGGCTGGATCAGCCGGCGTGCCTCATCCGTTGGAGGACGGAAAGATCTCCACGCCGTCGCTGCAGTGCAGGAGCGTGCGGCCCCGGCCGCCGTCGAGGTCCACCCAGACGGCGGTGTGGTCCGCCGTGACGGCATCCACCCGGCCCCCGGTTTCGTAGCCGGGCGCCAGCCGGACACTGACGCGGTCGCCCTGCTGCAGGCTCTTCCAGTGCGCGTCCGGCGCCGCCGGGCGCAGGGGCGTGTCGTCCGTGTTCTTCGTGCGGTACTTGGCCATGATTTCCCACCGTCAGTCAGCTGCTCCGTCGTGAGATCCCAGCGTAGGACGCCAAGGTGAACGCCAGTTGACCGCCAGCTGGGAGTCCGGTGTCTGCGCCGGCAGGCGCGTGCGGTCCAGGCCAGGAAACCTGGTCAGGGCAGCCGGACGCCCAGGGCTGCGAGCTTGGCCTCGAGGATCTGGGCGACGCCGTCGTCGTCGAAGTGCGGCGCCTGCTGCCCGGCGGCGAGGATGGCCTCCGGGTGGCCGCTGGCCATCGCGTAGCCGTCGCCGGCCCAGCGCAGCATCTCGATGTCGTTGGGCATGTCCCCGAATGCCACGACGTCGGCCGAGTTGATGCCCAGGGCGGCAGCGTATTCGGCGAGCGTGACGGCCTTGTTGACGCCGGGCAGGGACAGCTCCAGGAGCGCGATGTTCGGCGCCGAATGCGTCGCTGCTGCCAGATGGGCGACGGCGGGCGTGACCTGGGCGAGGAACTCGTCGGCCGTGCCCTCCCGGACAATGGCGAGGAACTTGACCACGGAGTCCGCAGCGGTGAGGGTGGTGTGCAGCGGCGCCGGGGTGACCTCGGCCAGCAGCTCGCTGGAGCCGTTTTCGATGAATCCCGGTTCCAGGTGGAAGCCGGTCAGGGTCTCGGCGGCGAAGACGGCAGAGGGGCGCAGCCGCTGGATGATGCGGCGGGCCTCGAAGACGGCGTCGAGCTGCAGGCCCCGGGCCGAAACGAGGCGGTCAGCTTCAAGGTCCCAGACGACGGCGCCGTTGGAGCAAATGACGGTTCCGGTGTGGCCCAGCCGGTCCTGCAGCGGGTGCAGCCAGCGCGGCGGGCGGCCCGTGACGAAGACCAGCTCGACGCCGGCTTCCCGGCACGCGTGGAACGCCCGGACAGTCCGGTCACTGATTTTGCCGTCGTGGCCGAGGATCGTTCCGTCAATGTCACTCGCTACCAGCCGCATACTGCCAGTCTACGTTGGCGCTGCCGGGGCGGTTTCCGGTTCGTCCGCCGTCGGCCAGAGTCCAGCGCCAGCGTCCCGCGCCCACCGCGGCGGCCCGCACCGACGTCGGCGACGACGTCCCGCGCCCACCGCGGCGGCCCGCACCGACGTCGAGTTCGTGGGAACCCTGCCCGGTCGCCGTAACGTTACGGCGAGCGGGGCAGGCTTCCGGCGAATTCGGCGGCTGGGGCGGCGAGCGGGGCCGGGGCCGGGGCCGGGGCCCGGGCCCGGGCCTAGTGCCGTTCGTAGATGCCGGTCAGGCTCGCCTCTGCCAGGGTGTGCGGGGCGAGATGCGCTTCGAGCTTCGCGGGGCGGGCTCCGGCATCGAGCCCGGAGTGCGCGACGTCGAGGGCGTGGACCGTGACGACGTACCGGTGCGGACCGTGGCCTTTGGGCGGGGCCGCCCCCAGATAGCCGGTGCTGCCGCCGTCGTTCTTGAGCTGGAAGGCGCCGGACGGCAGGTGCCCGGCCTGGCGCGATCCCGCCCCGGCCGGCAGGGACGTGACGTCCGCGGGGAGGTCCAGTACGGCCCAGTGCCAGAAGCCGCCGCGGCCGGGGGCGTCGGGGTCGAAGACGGTGACGGCGTAGCCCCGGGTCCCCGCCGGGGCACCGCTCCAGCTCAGCTGCGGGGACTCGTCCTTGGCCCCCGCCCCGGTCGAGGCTCCGCGCTGGGCCGGCGGCAGGGTCTGACCGTCCTGGAATGACTCACTGCTGACACGGAAGGACGGGGCCTCGTGGAGTGCCATGACTGCCTTTCAGTTGCTCGGGAGTTCTGCACTTTCAGGGTCGCTGAGCGCGGCGTCCGTGGGGTGGGGAGCCTGTCCGCGGAGCTCCATCCTGGTCAGTTCCGCCCGGGTGGGCGGGTTGGCGCCGGCCCGGGACACGGTGACGGCGGCAGCCCGCGCGGCATGGGCGAGGAGGTCCCGGAGGCTCTCGGCGGAGAGTTCACGCAGGCCCTTGCGGTTCTGCGCCCCGGCCAGACCCAGGTCCACCACGCCGGAGAGCAGCGCTGCCATGAAGGAGTCTCCAGCGCCGACGGTGTCCGCGACCTGGACGGACGGCGCCGGGAAGTGCGCCTCGCCGGCGGCATTCACGCCCCAGGGCCCTTCGGCGCCGCGGGTAACCACCACCATGGCGGGGCCTTCCGAGCCGCCTAGTTTCAGCCAGCGCCGGGCGGAGTCGAGCGGATCCTCGCCGGGGTAGAGCCATTCGAGGTCCTCGTCCGAGGCCTTGACCACGTCGGCCAGGGTGACGAACTTCTCCGCCTGCCGGCGTGCGTAGTCCACGTCGGTGATGATGCTGGGCCGGCAGTTGGGGTCGTAACTGATGGTCGCCGAGGGATGGGCATGCTCGACGGCGGCGAGTACTTCCGCGGCCCCGGGCGCCAGCATGGTGGCAATCGAGCCGGTGTGCAGGAGCGTCGTTGCCTGCAGCATGAATGGCAAGCGGTCCGCGAGGCCGGGCAGTTCCCAGGCGAGTTCGAAGGTGTAGCTGGCGGCGCCGCCGTCGTCGATCAGGGCGGTGGCCACGGACGTCGGGAGCCCGTCCGGGGCCAGCGGAAGCAGCACGGAGCTGGACTTCAGGTGCGCCGCCACTGATTCGCCGTAGGCGTCGCGGCCGTAGCGGCCAATGAACTGCACCGGATGATCCAGCCGGGCCAGCCCCACGGCGACGTTCAGGGGGCTGCCGCCGACATGGGCCTGGATACCGGAGGAACGCTGGACCACATCGACCAGGCCCTCGCCAATAACTGTGAGCATGCTCATACTCTGCCAGAGAACGAGGGCCGGTGCCGGAGTGTTTCGGCGTGCGGGTGTTTCGTTCAGGCCGAAGAGGCCGCGGACCCGGGGGCGTTCTCCACCGGGATTCCGGCGGGCCCGGCGTCGTCGAAGTTCGCGTCGATGTGGACCACATCCCTGCCGGCGCGCTGCAGCAGGCTCGCCGCAGTGCCGGCCCGGTAGCCGGACGTGCAGTGCACCCACAGCTTCCCGGCGGGGACGGAATCGAGCCGCCGCAGCAGTTCATGCAGGGGGACGTTGAGCGCTCCGGCCACCCGCGACTCGGCGTACTCGTCGGCCCGCCGCACGTCGACGACGGTGTCCCCGGGAGCCTTGCCGGCGAGCACGCCGTCCCAGCCCACGCGGGGGTAGGAGGCAAGAGCGGCGCGGGGAGCCAGTGCGTGCGGGTCCGTTCCGAGGGCGGCATCCGGGGAGTCGATGCCGATCCGGGAAAGGTCGCGGATGGCTTGTTCCACGTCCTCGCGGGATCCCACGAGGGTCAGCTGCTCGCCCCAGGGCAGGATCCAGCCCAGGTAGGTGCTGAAGCTGGTGCCGTATTCGAAGCTCACGCTGCCCAGCAGGTGGTTGCTGGCGAAGGCCACGCGGCGGCGCAGGTCCACCACCCACTCGCCGCCCTCCAGCCGGCGCAGGAGTTCCGCGGCATCAAGGGACTCCGGAACGGTCAGGTCGGCCGGGCCGGGGCCGGCCGCGTTAGTGACGCCCATGTGGGCGTAGTAGGAGGGATAGGCCGTGAGGTTCGCGATGAGTTCCTGGACGAAATGGTCCTCGTCCGGGTCCGTCAGGGCATGGTTGCTGCTGAGCTGTTCGCCGACGGTGGAGGATCCGGCACCGCTCGCCGGACCGGAGGAGCAGAAGGAGCCGAACCCGTGGGTCGGGAACAACGCGGCTTCGGGCGCGGCCTCCCCGACGAGCCGGCGCACCGAAGTGTACTGGTCATGCGTCAGCCCGAGCGTGTCCTCGGCGCCCACCAGGTCCGTCCGGCCGACCGAGCCGAAGAGCAGGCTTCCGCCGGAGAATACGGCCTGCTGCCCGCCGTCGTCCACGATGAAGGACAGGTGGGTGTGGGTGTGCCCGGGTGTGGCGAGGGCCTTGACCGTCAGCGAACCGACCCGGACCGTCTGCCCGTCCGTGATCGGCTGCCGCTCGAATTTGACCGGGTCGGCAGCGTTCACGAGATAGCTGGCACCGTGCGCCCGGGCCAGTTCGAGGCCGCCGGTGAGGTAGTCGTTGTGGATATGCGTCTCGGCAACATGGGTGATGGTCACTCCGGCGTCGCGGGCGGCCGCCTCGACGCGGTCCGTATCCCGCTGCGGGTCGATGACCAGCGCCACGGAGCCGTCATGGACAAGATAGCTGCGGTCCCCGAGTTGGGTGGTCTCAATGACAACGACGTCCATGATTCACTCCTGGCTGGTCAAGGAAAGGACGGCCGCGGGCGGCCGGCTGCGCACTCTCCATGATCAAACCCCCTGGGGTATGAACGCAAGCCCCAATCCGGGACCGAGACCGGCATCGCACGGCGGCGCGTGGCCCGGAGGGGGTACCCGCGTGGCCCGGAGGGGGTACCCGCGTGGCCCGGCGGGGCTACCGCGCGGGGCCGTCCTGCTGGTAGACGTCGGGAATCCCGTCCATGTCCGCGTCGACCTTCTCCGCCTCCTGGACCTGCCGGTAGTGCCGGTTCCGGGCCCGCAGCACCAGCATGGCCAGCAGGGCTGCCAGCACGGAGGCCGCAAGGATGCCCACCTTGGCGTGGTCGTCGTGGAGGCTGCCCTGGCCGAAGCTCAGCTCGGCCACGAGGAGCGAGACGGTAAAGCCGATGCCGGCCAGCAGGGACACTCCGAAGATGTCAATCCACTTGAAACTGGTGTCCAGCCGGGCCTTGGTGATCTTGGTGAGCAGCCAGGTGGTGCCCATGATGCCGATTGGCTTGCCGAGGACCAGCGCCAGGATGATGCCGACGGCCACCGGGTCGGTCAGCGCCGAAACCAGTCCGTCCCAGCCACCCACGGCCACGCCTGCGGAGAAGAACGCGAAGATCGGGACGGCGACGCCGGCCGAGATCGGGCGGAACCGGTGTTCGAAGATCTCCGCGAGTCCCGGACCGGACTCGGGTCCACCGCTGGCCTGGGAGCGCAGGACGGGAACGGCGAAGCCGAGCAGCACACCTGCGACGGTGGCGTGGATCCCCGAGGCATGGACGAGTGCCCACGTAACAGCACCGATGGGGAGCAGAATCAGCCACGCGGCGGGGGCCTTCATCCCGAAGAAACGCCGGTACTTATGCGCCAGGTAGGCGTACAGGGCCAAGGGGATCAGGGCCAGCAGCAGCGGCGTCAGCTGGAGGTCGCTGGTGTAGAAGATGGCGATGATGGTGATGGCGATCAGGTCGTCCACGACGGCCAGGGTCAGCAGGAAGATCCGCAGGGCGCTGGGCAGATGCGAGCCGATAATGGCCAGCACGGCGACGGCGAAGGCGATGTCGGTGGCGGTGGGGATGGCCCAGCCGCGCAGGGTCTCCGGGCTTGCGAGGTTGACGACGATGTAAATCACGGCCGGGATGATGACGCCGCCGGCGGCCGCTGCGACCGGAACGATCGATTTGTTCAGCTGGCGCAGGTCACCGGCGATGAACTCACGTTTGAGTTCGAGTCCGACCAGGAAGAAGAAGATCGCCAGCAGCCCGTCGGCCGCCCAGGCGCCGAGGCTGAGTTCCAAGTGCCACGGTTCGTAGCCGAACTTGAAGTCCCGCAGGGCGAAGTAGCTCTCGGAAGCGGGTGAGTTGGCCCAGATGAGGGCGATCACCGCTGCGGCCACCAGGAGGGCGCCGCCGACGGTCTCCTTGCGGAGGATCTCTCCGATCCGGAGGGATTCGGCGTAGCTGCCACGGCTGAAGATCGTCATGCGCGGCCGGGTGGGGGGAGGCGTGGGGCTCATGCGGGGAGTCCTAAAAGTTGGGTCGACAGAACTATGCCGACCAGACTTCCCGGCGCACCTGCCTCCCAGTCTAGTCGCTCACGGCATGGTGCTGAACCGTTCGGCCTTGACTTTGCTGCCCTGGACGATGATCTGGTCATCGTCGTAGAGCACCGTTTGCGCCGTTGTGTGGCCCCAGGTGCCGCCGGGCCGTTTCACGGCCACGATAGTAACTCCGAACTTGTCCCGGAGCCCGAGCACGCCCAGCGGCCGGTCGCGGACCGCGGCCGGCGGGCTGGTGCGGATCATAACGAAATCGTCCTCGAATTCCACGTAGTCAAGAATTGAGCCCAGGACCAGGTGTGCAACGCGCTTGCCCATGTCGTGTTCCGGCCGGATGACGTGCTCGACACCGAGCTGGCCCAGGATTTCGGCGTGGGGTTCGCTGATGGCCTTCGCCCAGATCTGCGGACGCTTGAATTTCAGGATCCGCGATGTGGTCAGGATGCTGGCTTCGATGTCCGAGCCGATCCCGACTACCGCACGGTCGAATTCGTGGACCGAGAGCTGGCGCAGCGCCTCTTCCTTGGTGGAATCGGCCCTGACCACGTGGGTGAGGCGCCCGTTGTAGGACTGGACGACTTCTTCGCTGGCGTCGATGCCGAGCACCTCCGTACCCTGCGCTTCCAGTTCCAGTGCAAGCGAGCCGCCAAAGCGGCCCAGGCCGATGACCACCACCGAGGACGCCTTGTCACTGGCGGCCGCGGAGTGGGACGAGAAGATATTCCTAGCCAATGAGGGGCCTTTCTTTGGGGTACTCGTAAAGTGTGGGTCGTTCGCGCAGGGCCAGGGCCGCACCCAGCGTGACCGGACCCAGCCTCCCGACGAACATGAGCAAAATCAGCACGAGCTGTCCGGCGGGGGGAATCGCGGCGGTGATGCCGGTGGACAGCCCGACCGTGGCGAAGGCCGAAATGACCTCAAACAGGATCCGTTCCTGCCCGAAGTCGGTGATCAGCATCAGGAACATCGTGGAGCCGGTGACGAGGGCGATCGCCAGCAGCACCACGGTAATGGCCTGGCGGTGCACCGCGCGGGACAGTCGCTTGCCGAAGATGTTCACGGCCGTCCCGCCCTGCAATTCGGTACTGAGGATAAAGAACAGCACCGCGAACGTGGTGACCTTCAGGCCGCCGGCCGTACCGGCCGGGCCGCCGCCGATGAACATCAGGATGTCCATGCCCAGCCAGGACACCGGATTCATCTGGGCAATGTCGATGCTGTTGAACCCTGCGGTACGGGTAATGACGGACTGAAAAAAGCCGGCCAGCATGCGCTCGGCCGGATGGAGACCGCCCAGGGTTGCCGGGTTGGCCCATTCGAGGGCGGTGAGGAAAACGGTCCCGCCGGCCAGGAGGATGCCCGAGCCGACGACGACGAGTTTGGTGTTCATGCTCCAGTGGATCGGACGCCGGTACTGCCGGCCCAGTTCGAAGAGGACCGGGAATCCGAGTCCGCCAATTATCACCGCGGCGGCGATCGGCAGGCAGATCCAGGGATCGCCGACGAACCGCATCAGGCTGTCCGAATACAAGGCGAAGCCGGCGTTATTAAAGGACGAGATGGAGTGGAATACGCCATGCCAGACCGCGTCGCCCAGCGCATAGCCGTACCCGGCCATAAAGCGGACCGTGAGAATCAGTGCCAGCGCTGCTTCCACGATCACGCTGATGAGCAGGACACCGAGCAGCACGCGCCGGACATCACCGAAGCCGCTGCTCTTCGTCTCTGCGGCGGCAGATATCCGGGACTTCAGGCCCAGCCGCCGCGCAGTCAGCACCCCGAGCAGCGTGCCGAAGGACATCACCCCGAAGCCACCGATCTGGATGAGGACCAGGATGACCACCTGGCCGAATCCACTCCAGAAGACGGGTGTGTCCACGGTGATCAGGCCCGTGACGCAGACGGCGGACGTGGCGGTGAACAGCGCCTCCAGCGGGCTTGCCCCGCCCCCGTTTGCCTTGGCCGCCGGGAGCATCAGCAGCCCGGTCCCGACCGCGACGGCCGCGGCGAAGCCCAGCACGATCACTTGGGCAGGGTGGCGAGGAGCGAACCTCCGGATGACCCTGGCGTAGCCCGCAGCCAGGGCGCGCGGAACTACGGGAACTTCGACTCGCATAGGCGCCACGCTACCACTGGCCGGCGGCCGCGGCGGACGGGTTTCAGGCGAGCAGAAGCTGTACGAGTTCGCGGCACTTCCGGTAGGCGGCGGCCTTTGGGTCGATCAGGGCGAAATGGTCGCCCGGGACCTTCAGGAGCTGGACCGGAGCACAGGCGGACTTTGCCGCCGACGCGTAGGAGTCCGACAGGCTGGCGGGGACATCGTCGTCGTCTGTGCCGTGGACGGCATAAACAGGGACCGTCAACGGCACTGCGCTCATCGGGTCGGCAAACTTATGCCGTTTCGGGTATTTCTCGGAGGAACCCCCCAGCAGGTTGCTGACGGCGCCGTTGCTGAGGTTCAGGCGTTCGGCTTCAGCGAGGTTCAGTACCCCGGACTGGCTGACGACGCCGGTCAGGTGCACCGCGCCGTCGTTGTGCTTGCGCAGCAGCTGGCGGTCCGCGTCCGGGGCTCCGAGCTGGGCGAGGCGGCACCGGCCCGCCGCCCAGACCGCAAGGTGCCCGCCGGCGGAGTGACCCAGCGCCACAACCCTGTCCAGGCCCAGGCCATGTTCACCGGCAATGTCGCCGAGCTTGTCGATTCCGGCGAGCACGTCGGAGAACGTATGTGGCCAGCCGCCGCCGTTGCCGGCACGGCGGTACTCCAGGTTCCAGGCGACCATGCCGTGCGCCGCGAGGTCCTTGGCCAGGGGTTCGCCGAGTTCCGCGCCGTACTGCGAGCGCCAGTAGCCGCCATGGATGACCACCACCACGCCCTTCGTGACGGCAGAATCCGGCAGGAAGAGCTCCCCCCACTGGCTGGGGTCATCGCCGTAGCTGTACCTATGCCGCTTCACTGTGTCCTCCTTGGGGCCCGGTGAACAGGCGGCGGAGACTGCCCCCAGAGTCACCGTCGCTGCGGCCGTGATCAAAGCCCGACGCCGCACATCAGCCATGTGAGGAGCCTACCTTGAGCGCTGCGCGGCACGGCGCCAAGCGGCACCGGCCCGGTGGGGCGGCCGGTCCGGACGGCCCCCGCGGGTGTCAGCCCCTCCGCCGTCGCACCCCGGCCGTAAGCTGGAGGCATGGCGAGCAACTGGGATCGACTGGACCCGAAACTGCGCGAGTCCGTGCAGGAAAACGTGGAACTCTACGAGCGGGTGCGCCCTGCCCTGAAGCTGGTCACCCGCGAGGTCCTGCTGACGCTGCGGAGCATGCTCAAGGGCACCGAGGTGACGCCGCTGTTCGTCACCGGCCGCACCAAGACGGTCGAATCCTTCCGCGAGAAGATCTCCCGCATTGAGGAGCCGCTGGAACCGGGCGGCCCGCCGGTGCTGAAGTTCCCGGATCCGTTCCGAACCCTGAATGACATGGTGGGCATCCGGGTGATCACGAAGCTGCCGACGGAAAACGCGGTGGTGGCCAACCTGATCAAGCGCCAGCGCCAGCTTTTCGACTGCCGCGGTGACCGCGAGAAGGACATCGGCTCCATCGAATCGGGGACCTACGGCTATTCCAGCCGCCACCTGATCCTGCGGACCATCCAGAACGAGGCCGTCAAGGAGTATCAGCACGCCTACAACCCGGAGATCCAGCCGAACGGCAGCTACTTCTTCGAATGCCAGATCCGCACCGTGTTCGCGCACGCCTGGAGTGAAATCGAGCATGACATCCGTTTCAAGGCCGAGGATCCGCGCGCCTGGACCCCCCACTTCGACCGCCAGTTCACCGCCACCGCAGCCATGCTGGAAACGGTGGAGGGGGCATTCGCCGACCTGCACGAACGCTACGAAGAGGTCCGCAGCTACTGGGACATGGACGGCGAAGGTGCCGCGCAGCTCACTCCGAACCGGATCCGCGATGTCTGGCGCACGCTGCTCCCGCACGTGGACCGGAAGGTCGACGACGACTGGGGCTGGGCCGCCGAGCTGATGGCCGCCCACGGCCTCAACCAGACCATGCAACTGGCCGGGCTGCTCAGCGCCAACCGGATCACCGAGGTCCGCAGGGCGCTGGACCACCGCTACTCCCCCGGCCCGGACCGGCTCCTGGATGACCTGCTGCTCTGGCAGTACGGCACCAAACACATCGACCTCACCGCCGAACCGGCCGACGCCGTCCCGCACCCGCGGCGAGACAGCCTCCAGCGGCGGCTGAAGCAGATTGAGCGCTACCGGCTGACGCAGGGGTAGGGGGCGGGCCTACAGCTCGCCCGGCTCCAGGCGTTCCTCGAGCACTTCGGCGGTTGAGTCCCCGGAGTGGACCAGCCGCACCCGGTACGCTGCTTTGCCCGGCGTTTCCGTGACCGCCCCGACCAGTTCGGTCCCGCGGTACAGCAGGCCCACGCCGTCGTCGGTGCAGTGGGTCTCGCCCAAGGTTCCGTCCGCCACCAGACGGTGCACAAGGGGCCGGCGTGCGGCTTCGGAGTCGTAATGGACCCCGTTATCGTACGGGAGGAGTCCCAGTCCGTTGCCCACAGCGCGAAGCTCGGGACCGAACGAATCGGTCGTCCCGCCCTTGAACCAGCAGATCGAACCCGCCGAGACCCCGGCAAGGACGACTCCCGCCTCCCAGACGCGCCGGAAGATCGCCTCCAGCTCATGGGCGCGCCACACGGCGAGGAGGTTCACGACCGAACCGCCGTTCACCCAGACGACGTCCTGGCCGAGCAGGTATTCCTCGACGTTCCCGACGTTGGGCATGGTGAACAGGTTCAGGTGGGTGAGGTGGAAGCCGGCGGCGTTCCCCGCTTCGCTGATCTCATTGTTGAACCAGCGCTGGTCCCCGCTGGCGGTGCCGACGTGGGCAACCCTGGGCGCCCGGCCGGTGGCTCCGGACAAGTCCACGGCGTGATGGACCAGCTTGTTGAATTCCAGACGTGTCCGAACCCCCGGCTTGAAGCCACCGGAGGTCGCAAGGATTGTCGGGCTTTCGGCAGCCATAAAATTCCATCCTGGGTCGGGGAAAATGCGGTCTAGGAGTCGAGCGTACCGAAGCCTCCCTGCCTGCGCGGATTCCCCCCACCTTTGGAACAGCGACGCCGGTACTCATGGGCGGGTCGGTTCGACACGCGGGGCGCCGACTTCAAAGGTGGGGAAATTCCGGCGTCGAGGGCGGCCTCAGGCGAACCGTGCCAGGGGGTTCTGCAGCCGGCCGGCCATCTGCAGCCCGCCGGACGGGTCGGTCAAATCCAGCATCTGCTGGTTGTTGCGCAGCTGCAGCCGGTTGAGGCAGGACAGCGGGAAGTCCTCGGCGAACAGCTCATGCCGGGAAAACTGGTCTGCGAGCCCGGGGTGCTTGCCCTGGTAAGTCCGGAGGACGGCCGCGGCGGTCTCCCAGAATTGCTCGCCACTGAGCTGGCCGTCGTCCTCCAGCAGCGCGCTGAGGAACCGGAAGATGCAGTCGAAGACGTCGGTGAAGATGGCCAGGACCTTCTCCTCGTCGGGGATCTCGGCCTTGATCCTGGCCACCTCCTCGGGCAGCTCCAGGCGGTCACCCATGACGACGATCTCCTCGGCGATGTCCTTCATCACGGCGCTGACCGGGACGCCGTTCTCGAGGATCAGGATGACGTTCTCGCCGTGCGGCATAAAGGCCAGTTCGTAGGCATAGAGGCAGTGGACCAGCGGGACGAGATAGGCCTCGAAGTACCGGCGCAGCCACTCCGCAGGCTCCAGTCCGGAACGCTCGATGAGCGCGGACACCATCGGTTTTCCCGCGGCGTCGACGTGCAGCAGGGACGCCATGCTGGCCAGTTGTTGCCCGTCAGCCAGCAGCGGCAGCGGGCTTTCCCGCCACAAAGCCGACAGCATCTTCCGGTACGGCGACTCCTTCGGCGCCGCGGCCTCGTAGTAGCCGTTGTGGTAGCCGATGGCGGCGACTTCGCGGATGAGTTTCAGTCCGCGGCGCTGCAGGGTGGCGTCGCTGAGGATCAGCCTGTGGAGCCAGTCGTTGATGGCGGGGGTGGCCTTCATATACTGCGGCGACAGTCCCCGCATGAAGCCCATGTTCAGCACGGACATGGCCGTCTTGACGTAGCATTTCTCCGGCGAGACCGTGTTGAAGAACGTCCGGATGGACTGCTGGGCCTGGTAGCTGTCCGCCCCGATCCCGAGATGCACGATGTGCTGCCTCGCCAGTTCCGCGGCGAACGTCACGGAGAGCTTGTTGTCCCATTGCCACGGGTGGACCGGCATTAGGAAGTAGTCCGCCGGGTCCAGGCCCAGGGTGCCGAGCTCGGCGTCAAAGTGCACGACGGCGGACGTCCCCAGCTCGGCGTCGAGGTGGTTCCGGTAACTCAGGCCCGAGGCGGACGTGAAGACGGCCTTGGTCCGGTGCACCGCGATCCACTCGAGTTGCACGGGGGCGCCGGCCTCCGGGGCGAAGGAACGGTAGTCCGTGATCCCGAAGCCCAGCCGCCCGTTGTTGGCCACGAAGCACGGATGGCCTTCGGTCATGCTCCGTTCGATGGTTTGGAAGTCGATGGCGGCGTCGGCCCCGCCGGTCACGCCCGCCGCCAGTTCCTCGGAGGAGGGCTGGCCAATCCATTGCTTGTAGGCGTGGCTGGCGAGCGTGCTGCTGATTTCCTCGAGGTAGACCGGGAGCATCTCCTCGCGGATCCCCAGGGTGTCCCGGAACTCGGTGATGAAGCGCAGGGCATCGAGCTCCGTCTCCTGCCCCGCGGGACATGCCCATTCTTCAGCCCCTGGCGTGGGCATGTCGGGATATGCCCGCGCTGCGAGGCGGCGGATGGACATGTCCGCGATGGACCAGTGGTCGAGCTCCAGTTTCCGGGCCGAAAACCGGTATTCCACGGACCCGTCGTCGCTGGTGACACGGTAGTGGGCGGGTTCAGTTTCAGGCCCTTCAGGGGTGAGAATTTCAGGCGTGAGGATCCGTTCGTGCGAGAACTCGGCGAGCGCCTTGCGGACCACGTGCCGGTTTGCGGCGGCCCAGCGTTCCGGGCTCAGGTGGGCGGTGGCATTGCCGGCGGTCAGGACGGATTCAAGTTCAGCGATGGTCATAGCGGTGCTCCCTGGCGGATCGGGGACGAATGAAGGTCAAGGCGGGCGGCGTGGAAAGCCTCCCGGCTGCAGAAACTGAGCAGCGCCCGCTTCCCGGGCAGTGCCACCTTCCCGATGGGAAGGAAACCCAGCCGGGCGTTGAGGAGGTGGATTTTTGTGTTGCGGGCGTCGGGTTCCACCACGATGCGTTCCACGCCCGGGTCGCCGAACAGCAGCTCCAGGACGGCGTCCATCACCCTCGTGGTGTAGCCGGGACGAGCCGGACCGGTCGGCGGGGCAACCAGCAGATGCATCCCGAGGTCGCCGGGCCGGACGGCATACACCCCGGCCAGCGGCGACGAGTCCGGAAGGTACGCCTCCGTCAGGAAGGCGGGGACGCCGTCGTCGAGCCCCAGCAGCGCGTGGTGGTGGCCGCTGGACTGGATCTTCGAGTACTCCTCGGCAACGTCCTCAACGGTGCAGCCCAGCATGTCCCAGAAAGTGGCGTACGGCTGGGTCACCCACGAGTGCAGGAGCGGCGCGTCGGCCACCGGGTCCAGGTCGCGGAAGGTGAAGCTCACGCCGGCCCTCCCGCCGCTGCCCGGGCACCGCCGCGCGCGGCCCCCTGCCGCGCCGTCCCCGGCGGCGGGCCGAACTGCTGGAACGCGATGCTTTGCTCCACCGGATAGACCTCCCGGCCGGTGATTTCCCGCAGGATGCAGGAGTTGCGGTACGCCGCCATGCCCAGGTCCGGGGTGACGAAGCCATGGGTGTGCAGCTCGGCGTTCTGGACGAAGATCTCCCCGGGTTCGACGCCGGTGCTGTAGTTGCGGTCCACGGCGAACCGGCCGCTGCTGTCCCGTGCGATCCGGTGCTGCACGCCGGCGAGGAACTCCGGCTCGCGGTAGCCGTAGCCGGTGGCGAGTACCACGGCTTCGGTGTCCAGCGCGTAGTCGGCGCCCGTTTCCTCGTGCCGCAGCTGCAAGGTGTGCGACGCCGATGCCGGGTCCCAGGCCGCGCCCGTGAGCGCCGAGTGGGTCAGCAGCTGGGTGTCCACCATGCCGGCGAGGCTTTTGGTGTAAAGGAGGTCGTAGATGGCGTCGATCAGCTCCGCGTTGATGCCTTTGTAGAGGTTCTTCTGGCTCTCGATCAGGCCGTCGCGCTGTTCCTGCGGCAGGGCGTGGAAGTAGTCCACGTATTCCGGCGACGTCATCTCCAGCGTCAGCTTGGTGTACTCAAGCGGGAAAAACCGGCCCGAACGGGTGACCCAGTTCAGCCGGTAGCCGTGGACGTCAATCTCCTGCAGAAGCTCGTAGAAGATTTCGGCGGCGCTCTGGCCGCTGCCCACAATCGTGATGCTCCGCCGCCGCTGCAGTTCGCTTTTCCGCAGCAGGTACTCGGCGTTGTGCAGGACGAGTCCCCCGGCGTCCGCGATGCCGTCGCAGGCCGGCGGAACATAGGGCGAGGTGCCGGTGCCCAGCACCAGCCGCCGCGCGTGCAGGACCTCGGGCCCCTCCGGGCCTTCCAGGGCCAGGCGGTACACGCCGTCGTCGTGGCTGATCTCCAGCACCTCCGTGCCGAACCGGACGGAGTCCAGCTGGCCCGCCACCCACTGGCAGTACTGGTTGTACTCGGCGCGCAGCGGGTAGAAGTTCTCCCGGATGTAGAAGCGGTACAGGCGTCCGGTCTGCTTCAGGAAATTCAGGAACGAGAAGGGCGATGTGGGGTCGGCCAGGGTCACCAGATCGGCCATAAAGGGGACCTGCAGATGGGCCGGCTCCAGCATCATGCCCGGGTGCCAGTCGAAGGATTCCCGGCGCTCGAGGAAGATGCCGGCCAGCCCGTCGATGGGCTCGCTCAGCGCCGCGAGGCCCAAGTTGAAGGGCCCGACGCCGATGGCGGCGAAGTCGTGGACGCGCTGCGTTGCGCTGGGGGCACCGGCGCTCATACGGACACCTCCGCGGCGGCCAGCAGCGATGCCCCGGTGCTCCGGAGCAGCTCGATGATGCTGCGGATGTCCTCCACGCCGGCCTCGGCGTTCAACAGGGTGAACTTCAGGTAGTGCCTGCCGGCGACCGTGGTCCCGGCCACCACGGCCTCGCCGGAGGCGAAGACAGCGGAGCGGATGTCCTGGTTGAGGCGGTCCGCCGTGTCTTCGAACAGCCGGCAGTCGTCCTGCTGCAGCGGACGGTAGCGGAACACGAGCGTGCTGAGCTGCGGCGGGGCGGCGAGCTCAAAATCGGGATCAGCTGCCAGGACGGCACCCACGCCCGCCGCCAGATCAATGGCCCCGTCAAAGAGCGTCCCGAGCGCATCGGCTCCCATGATCCGCAGCGTCAGCCAGAGCTTCAGGGCATCAAAACGGCGCGTGGTCTGAATGCTCTTGTCTACCTGGTTGGGGCGGTCGACGGCGGTGGCCGGGTTCAGGTAGTCGGCGTGGTAGGTCACGTGCCGCAGCGTGGCCGCGTCCCGGACCAGCAGGGCGCTCGAGCTGACCGGCTGGAAGAAGGTCTTGTGGAAGTCGACGGTGACCGAATCCGCCCGGTGGACGCCGTCAAGCAGGTGCCGGTGCCTCCCGGACACCATCAGCCCGCCGCCGTAGGCTGCGTCGACGTGGAACCAGGCACCGTGCTCGCGGGCCGCCGCGGCCAGCTCGTCCAGCGGATCAATGGCCCCGAAGTCTGTGGTCCCGGCCGTGGCCACCACCGCCACGGGGACGAGCCCTTCATTCCGGGCCCGGGCCAGTTCCCCGGCCAGCGCCTCCGGATCCATCCGGTGGTCCTGTCCGCAGGGAACGGACACGACGGCGTCGTACCCCAGTCCCAGCATGGCCGCGGACTTCCGGATGCTGAAGTGGCTGTCCGCGGAGGCGAAGATGCGCAGCTTCTCCAGGAGGGACGGCAGCCGGAGCCCGTCATGTTCCGGGTCCAGCTTCAGCCATTCCACGGCCTGGTTCCGGGCCAGCAGCAGCGCCTGGAAATTGGACTGGCTCCCGCCCGAGGTGAAGACACCATCCGCGGAATCACCTAGCCCGAGCTGCCCGGCGGCCCAGGAGATGAGACGCCGCTCGATCATGGTGGCGCCCGCACTCTGGTCCCAGGTGTCCATCGAGGAATTCACGGCGGACAGCACAGCCTCGGCAACGAGGGCCGGGATCACCACGGGACAGTTCAAGTGCGCCGCGTACTTGACGTCGTGGAAATACACGGCATCCCGGAGGTAGACGTCCTCCAGCTCCTCGAGGGCGGCTGCGGTATCCCCCAGCGGGGTGCCCAGGTCCACGCCATCGACCCGGCTCTTCAGCTCGCCGGGAGTGACCCCGGTAAACGGGCGCCTGCAACTCGAGACCTTGGCGGCGACCGCCGTCACGCCCCGGAGCACCTCGGCCGTGTATCCGACGGCATTGCGGGCAGTGAAGAGGTGGGCGGCGGCATTTTGCATGCGCCGGGCCGGGGACCCGGGCCCGGTCCGGGTGCCCGGAGGCACGGGGTGAACATCCACAGGGGTTACGGGCGCCACAGGGGAATCCTTTGTTTGGCGTTAGACAGCATCGACTAAGCTAACCCTTACTTAGGTGAGCCTTAACGTCAAACTAGTGTGACTTAATTCCCTGGAGGTGGCATCCTGTGGCTGATGGACGGCGCGTGCGGGTTATCTGTGGGCGGCCTACCGGTGGGCGTAGGTGAGGCAATCGGCATTGTCGACCCCTGGACCCACATGCACCTCGGCGGCCTTGCACATCAGGTGGTCGTTGTGGGCGCATTCGGAACGCTGGCAGGCGCCGACGTCGGCGAGCACCTTGGGCAGCCCGCCGTGCACGCCGATATCGATGAAGGTGGCGCAGGAAGCGTGGTCTTCGGTGCCGCCGACAGTGATGGCGGCGGCGTTACAGTTTGAATGGTCGTTGAAGGAGCAATTGGTCACGCTGCAGTCGGCTACGTGCGTCGTCATTGGTAATTCCTCCGTGGTTTCGCCACCCTGAGTGAGCGGCTCCGTCCGTCCACGGTAGGCCGCTTCTCAGCGAACAAAAAGACCCAATTGTGTGCCCTAATGCCGCCGGGATGCAGCTGGCGCTCTATGCCTCGGGGCTCTGGAACCGGGCGACGTACCTCCGCTGCCACGGGGTCTCGACGGCGCCGCGGCGGTAGTGCGCCCGCACGAAGGCTACGGCCTCCGCGGGCGGGACACCGTCCAGGACCGCGAGGCAAGCCAGGGCGGTGCCGGTCCGGCCACGGCCGCCCCAGCAGGCGACTTCAACCCGCTCGGTCTCGGCCCGGCGCCAGGCCTCCGTCAGCGCGTCCAGGGTGTCGGCGTCGTCGGCCGGCACACGCAGGTCCCGCCAGCGCACCCACCGGGATTCCCATGACACCGGGGCGGGGCGCCTTCCCAGCAGGTACAGGCCAAATTCAGGCCGCGGCCCGGCGGGAAGCGGCCTGAGAAGCGCACGGCCGCGGATAAGCCGGCCGGAGGGAAGTTCCAGGACTCCGCCCTCGCCAGGATCCCAGGTCTGCGTCATGGTCCTGAGCGTAGACCTTCCGCCGGCAGCCCGCACCGCCTAGTGGCCGGCGCCGAGCTTTCCGCCGAGACGTTGGCGCATCAGGATGCTGGCGTCGTTGAGCCCAACGATCTTCACGTCCTTGCCGTGGTGGTGGTACTTCGCGGTGATGGCGTCCAGGGCTGCGATGGTCGAGGCATCCCAGAGGTGGGAGGCGTGCATGTCGATGACCACGTGCGCGGGATCCAAGGCGTATTCGAACTGGGTGTAGAGGTCGTTGGAGGAAGCGAAGAACAGTTCTCCGTCCACCACGTAGGTGGCCGTTTCATGGCCACCAATGGTCTTGACCGACCGTTCGACGGTGACGAAGTGGGCGACCCGGCGGGCGAACATCACCATGGCGACGAGGACGCCGACGCCAACGCCGATGGCGAGGTTGTGGGTGGCGACGGTGACGATGACGGTGGCGACCATAACGATGGTTTCGCTTTTGGGCATCGCTTTGAGAGTGCGGGGGTGGATGCTGTGCCAGTCGAAGGTCGCGACCGACACGAAGATCATCACGGCCACCAGGGCGGCCATGGGGATCACGGAGACAATGTCACCCAGGACCACCACCAGGATGAGCAGGAAGATTCCGGCGAGGAAAGTCGAGATCCGGGTGCGGGCGCCGGAGGCTTTGACGTTGATCATGGTCTGGCCGATCATCGCGCAGCCGCCCATGCCGCCGAAGAAGCCTGTCACAATGTTCGCGACGCCCTGGCCCCAGGCCTCGCGGGTCTTGTGGGATCGGGTGTCCGTGACGTCGTCGACGAGCTTCGCCGTCATGAGGGATTCGAGCAGTCCAACGAACGCCATGGCAAGGGCGAACGGGAAGATCACCTGCAGCGTCTCGAGCGTGAACGGGACATTCGGGATAAACAGTGTCGGCAGGGAGTCGGGGAGCTCGCCCTTGTCGCCCACGGTGGGAACCGCGAGGGCGGCGAAGACGGTAATCAGAGTCAGGACCACGATCGCGACAAGCGGGGCCGGGACAGCCCTGGTGAGCTTCGGCAGGCCGAAGACGATCACAAGCCCCAGCGCGGTGAGCGGATAAACCAGCCAGGGGACCCCGAGGAGTTCGGGGACCTGGGACAGGAAGATCAGGATGGCCAGGGCGTTGACGAAGCCGACCATTACCGAGCGCGGGATGAACCGCATGAGCTTCGCCACCCCGGACAAGCCGAGGATGATCTGGAAGATGCCGGCCATGATCACGGCGGCGATGAAGTAGTCCACGCCGTGGGACTTCACCAGCGGGGCGATGACCAGGGCGATCGCGCCGGTGGCCGCCGAAATCATGGCCGGACGGCCGCCGACGAAGGCAATGGTGACGGCCATCGTGAAGGAGGCGAACAGTCCCAGTCGGGGATCGACGCCGGCAATGATCGAGAACGCGATCGCCTCCGGAATCAGGGCCAAGGCGACGACGAGTCCGGCGAGGACCTCGGTTTTGAGCCTGCGCGGAGACTTCAGGGTTCCCCGGACGGATTGAAGCTGCTCAGGAGTGAACACCGGGGGGTGTTCGGCTTTGGTGACGGCCATTGCTGGCTCCGTTCATGGTCAAGAAGACGCGATGGGCGCCCTCATTTTTCGAAGCTTGTGGGGACGCAGCACCGCGCCGGAAGAGAGCGGGACCGGTCTTGGCGGTCTCACCACTCCCCAAAACTCTACCCTAACGTGATGGTAGGGTTTAAGCGGCACGAAGGAAGGGGCCCAGTGACCGCACAGACCGGCAGCACAATGCACATTGGTGAACTCGCAGAACGCACAGGGCTGTCTTTGCGGACCATCCGGCATTACGACGACGTCGGGCTCCTGCCCGCGACCGCCCGCACCGAGGGCGGTTTCCGGGTCTTTTCCGAGGCAGACGCGTCGCGCCTGATGCTGATCAAGCAAATGAAACCGCTGGGTTTCTCCCTTGAGGAGATGGCGGACATCCTCGGACTGCTGGGCACGGAGGGCACGGCGGACAGCGCGGATGGGGCCGGCGCTGAAGGCGCAGGCCCCCCGGCCCGGCTGGCCGAATTCCTCGAACGGGCCGAACACCAGCGCGCCAAGATGGCCCGCAACCTTAGCCAGGCCGACGAATTCATTGCGATGCTGGGCCAACGGGTCCGCTGACCCCGGAGCCACGACCAGATGGCCGCTGCGGGTCGAGCGCACTGCGGCTGCACGGCTGCAGGCCAACCCCCTGCGGGTCGAGCCCACTGCGGCCCACAGGGGGTTGGGGTTCAGTACCCGGTGCTGCGTCCGCCGCCGAGGACCTCTGCCGTGCCGGACAGCCCCAGCCGGGTGGCGCCTGCTGCGATCATCGCTTGCGCTGCGGCCCAGTCACGGATGCCGCCGGACGCTTTGACCCCAAGACGCGGCGCCACCGTCCGCGCCATCAGTTCAACTGCGTGCACCGTGGCTCCGCCGTCCGGGTGGAAACCCGTGGACGTCTTGACGAAGTCGGCCCCGCTGCTTTCGGCGGCGGCACAACTGCGCACGATCTGCTCGTCCGTCAGCGCCGCCGTTTCGAGGATGACCTTGAGGACCGTGGGTGCCGGGACGGCCTCGCGGACGGCCGCGATGTCGCGTTCGACGGCGGCGTAGTCACCGGACCGGACCGCTCCGACGTCGATCACCATGTCAATCTCGTGGGCGCCGTTGCTCACGGCCTCGGCCGCTTCAGCGGCTTTGACGCTGCTGTGGTGTTTGCCGGACGGGAAGCCGCACACGGCGGTGATCCGGGCGCCGGTGCTGGCCAGCGGCAGCATCGACGGCGAAACGCACACTGAGTAGGCACCCAGCCGGGCGGCTTCGGCAGCAGCGTGCTCAGCCTCGGCCCTGGTTCCCGTGGACTGCAGGAAGGTGTGGTCCACCATCGCGGCCAGGCCGGCCGCATTCAGTTCAGTCATGATTCTCCTTGGAGGTGCGGGGAAAGTGGGTGGCGCTATTTGCAAGTGGCCGTGTCGCCGATGCCGCGCAGGTACGAGCAAAAGTCCTCGACGCCGCTGCCAGTGACGAGCTTGCCCTGCAACACCCGGGACTCTTCGACTTTCTCGCCGCTGGCCACGGCATGGCCGATCTTGGCGACTTCCTGGCCCAGGGCGAACGGGGATTCGGCGTTCGTGGCGTACATCTCCCCGCTCTTCACGGCGGCCAGGGCATCGCCGATGCCGTCGTTGCCGACGATTTTGATGGTGGTCAGCAGGCCGCGGGATTTGACGGCGGCCACTGCTCCGAGCGCCATCTCGTCGTTAGCGCCGTAGATCCCGGTGAGGCCCGGGTTTGCCTGGAGGATGTTGGTGGTGACATCCAGTGCCTTACCGCGGTCGAAGTCCGCGGACTGCACGGCCACCACCTCGACGCCGGGGCATTCCTTCATCCCGGCTTTAAAACCCTCGGACCGGTCCCGGGCAACACTGGTGCCAAGGAGGCCCTGGAGTTCGGCCACCTTGCCGGCGCCGCCGACCGCTTCGCAGAGGGCCGCGGCACCGTTCTTGCCGGCCTGGACGGCGTCGTAACCGATGAACGCTGCCAGCTTGCCCTGATCCGGGACACGGTCGAACGCGACAACGGGAACGTTCGCCTGGTTGGCTTTGACAGTGATCGACCCGCCGGCTTCGCTCGACGTCGGGTCCAGCAGCAGCACACCGGGCTTCTTGACCAGCGCGGTGGTGGCCTGGTTGAGGGATGCGGTGTCGTTGTTGTTGGCGTTCTGCACATCCAGGGCCACGCCCAGCTTCGCGGCCTGGTCCCTGGCGCCGTCCCCCACGGAGACGAAGAACGGGTTGTTCAGTGTGGAAATGACAAGGGTGGCTGATTTCTGCTGCGCCCCCGCGCTCCCGTCGTCAGTGGAGCGTACTGCTGTGGTGACGCCGGCACCGACCAGCAGGAGGGCCACCACCGAGATCATGGCAACCTTCGGAAGGAGCGGCGCCGGGCCGCCGGTGCCGGCTGCGGTCGCCGTCGCGGCTGCTTCAGTCCTGGCCGGACCGGGCCGGAAGATCCGCATCAGCACACCGGAGTTGCGGTCCACGAACACGGCCAGCAGGATCACGGCGCCCTTGACGACGCTCTGCAGGAACGGGGAGACGTTGAGCAGGTTAAGCCCGTTGTCGATCATTGCCAGCAGCACTGCGCCGACGAGGGTGCCCAGCAGTGCCCCGCGGCCGCCTGCAAGGCTGGTGCCGCCGATGATCACGGCGGCGATGGCGGCGAGTTCCAGGCCCGTGCCCGCGGTGGGCTGCGCCGTCCCGAGGCGGGCGGTGAGGATGAACCCGGCGGTGGCGGCGAGGACACCGGAGATCATAAAGGCCATGATCTTGACCCGGTCCGTGCTGATGCCGGCGAGTCGGGCGGCGTCGGCGTTGTCACCGGTGGCGTAGAGTTCGCGGCCGAAGCGGGTGCGGGCCAGGATGTAGCCGAAGAGCACGCCCAGGACCAGCATGATCCAGATGGGCGTGGGGATGCCGAGGAGGTTGCCCTGGCCCAGTGCCAGGAACGCCGCGTCCGTCACCTTGACGGGGTTGCCCTGGGAGAACTGCAGCGTGAGGCCGGCGAAGATGGACATGGTCGCCAGGGTGGCGATGAACGAGGGCATCTTGGCTTTGGTGACCAGCACACCGTTGATCAGGCCCGCCAGTGCGCCGACCGCGAGGCCCGCGGCGAGTCCGGCGACAACACCGTACTGGCTGATGACGCTCGCGGTGGTGATGGCGCTGAAGCCAAGGACCGCGCCGACGGACAGATCGATCTCCGCGAGGATAATCACGTAGGTCTGGCCTGCGGCGATCAGGGCGACGACGGCGGCCGTGAGCAGCACGTTGAGCATGTTGGAGGGCTGCAGGAACAGGGGCGTGGCGAACACCAGCGCGATGGCCACGAAGGCCAGCATCCACACCGCGCGCAGCTGGTCGTTGAAGAGGGATATTTTTTTCATCGGGATACGGTCTCCATTGCGTGTTCCAGGACGGACTGCTGGGTCAGGGCGTCGGAGGACAGTTCAGCGTTGATGCTGCCCCCGCGCATGACCAGCACCCGGTCCGACATTTCGACAAGTTCGGGAAGGTCTGACGAGACAAGGACGACGGCGACGCCCTGGGCGGCGACGTCGTTGATGATGGAGTAGATCTCCGCCTTGGCGCCGACATCGACGCCGCGGGTGGGTTCTTCCATCAGCAGGATCGCCGGGTTGCCCAGCAAGCAGCGGGCCAGGAGGACCTTCTGCTGGTTGCCGCCGGAAAGCGTCCCGACGGCGTCGTCAATGCTGTTGCATTTGACGCTCAGCCGGGTGGAAATTTCCTGGCACCGGTCCCGTTCGCGTTTGAGTGCCACGATCCCCTTGCGGGTGATGGCCCCGAGGGTGGCGAGGGACTCGTTGTGCGAAATCGGCTGGGCGAGGGTGAGTCCCTCCGCCTGCCGGTCGGGGGTCAGGTAGGCCACACCGGCGCTGATGGCATGCCGGGGTGACTTCAGGGTGAGCGGATTGCCGTCGATGCTGACGGTGCCCGCGGCGTCGTCCAGGCCGAAGAGGGCCCGGAGGACATCCCCCTTTCCGCTGCCCATGACCCCGCCGATGCCGAGGACTTCGCCGGCGTGGACTTTGAAGGACACCCCGTTGACGCCGGCCGATTCGAGGTTCTGGACGTCGAGCCGCACCCGGTCCGTGGCGTGGTGTTCCTTGGGGTAGAAGTTCTCCACTTCGCCGCCCACCATGGCCGCCACGACGGCGGCTTCGGTCAGCTCGGCGGCGGTGCCGGTCTTGGACACGCGGCCGTCGCGCATCACCACGATGCGGTCGGAGAGGGCGAAGACCTCCGGGAGCCGGTGGCTGATGTAGATAACGGCGACACCGGCGGCCTGGATCTTGCGGACCTGGGCGAACAGGAGTTCCGATTCGCGGTCGTCCAGGGCCGCCGTTGGCTCATCGAGGATGAGCAGCTTGACCGAGTGGTTGAGGCAGCGCGCGAGCTGGACGAGCTGCTGCTGACCGAAGCTGAGTTTTCCCACGGGCAGGCGGGTGTCGACGTCGATCCCCACCTGGCTCAGGAGCTCGGCGGCGCGGGCATGCATCTTGTCCTTGTTGACGAACATCCGGCCGAACTCGCCGGCGCCGTCGTGGGCGAAGATGTTCGAGGCGACGTCCAGCTGCGGGAACAGGTTGTTCTTCAGCTCCTGGTAGATGACCTGGACGCCGGACGCCATGGCGTCCTGCGGCCCGCTGAACTTCCGCACCTCGCCGTCCAGGATGATCTGGCCGGAATCGGGCTGGTAGGCCCCGGCGATGATCCGGGTCAGGGTGGATTTTCCGGCCCCGTTTTCCCCAACGAGGGACACGATTTCGCCGGGTTCGATGCTGAGGTCCACACCGCGGAGCACGCGGTTTGGCCCGAAGGACTTGGTGATGCCGCTGAGGGTGACTGTCATGTCAGTACACCACTCCGGCCACAAGGATCACGTTGGCGTAGGGGGTGAATTCGCCGGACCGGACGGCGGCCCTGGAGTTCCTGGTCCGCTGTTTGAATTCCGTGTGGGGGACGAGTTCGAGCGGAATGCCGTGGTCGCCGAGCCGTTCCTTGAGGGCCTCAAGGAGTTCAGGGCTGTGTTCGGCTATCTCCGACGCCGCGATGGCGCCTTCCGCCTCGACTTCTGCCAGGACCACGTCCAGGCACTCGAGGAACCGCGGGACGTTGGCCGTCAGGGCGAGATCGATCCGTTCCACTCCGGCCGGAATCGGCAGGCCGGCGTCGGTCACGACGAGTTCGTCGGTATGGCCCAGTTCTGAGATGACCCGGGCGAGGGATGCGTTGAGGGTACCGCTGTTTTTGCGCATAGTTGCTCCACTGCGTTGTAGAGGATGGGACTTCGGGGTGGTCTGGTTGCCCGCGGTCAGCGGGCTGTGGCCGTCTGGGCGGCGAGGAACGAGTCGATCGCGTCGCGCCGGGGCAGGCTCGGGCTGGCGCCGGCCACGGTGACCGCCAGCGCGCCGCCGGCCATGGCGCGACGCAGCGACTCATCCCAGTCCAGCCCTTCGGCCAGCGCGCTGCCCAGCACACCGGCAAAGGCATCGCCGGCGGCTGTGGTGTCCACCGCCGTGACACGGAAGGGTTCCCGCAGGGTCACGGCCGTGCTGTCCGCGGAAGTCCGTTCAACGACGACGGCGCCGGCCCCGGCCAGGGTGACGACGGCGCGCCGCACGCCGCGGTCGGTGAACCAGCGTCCGGCCGCGGTGGCGGATTCGTGGTCGGATACCGCGATTCCAGTAATGAGACGCGCTTCGGTCTCGTTGGGGGTGACGATGTCCACGTGGGCCCAGAAGTCCTCGTCCAGGGGCGCGGCCGGGGCCGGGGCAGGATCAAGAATCACGGTGATGCCGCGGGCCTTGCACGCACGTGCCGCTTCCAGCGCGGATTCGTGCGGGATTTCCAGCTGGATCAGGGCCACGTTGGCGGGACGCTGAAACTGGTCAAGGGCATCCCTGATGTGGCCGGGGCTCAGCCGGGAGTTGGCGAGCGGGATCATCACGATGTCGTTCTCCGCTGAGGCGTCCACCCGGATGTGGGCGATTCCGGTGGGTCCTTCCGTGCGCATCACGTGCGTGGTGTCGATGTGTTCCTCGGCCAGGGTCCCGAGGACCAGCTCGCTGAAGCCGTCGTTGCCCACGCTTCCGATCAGGGAGACCTGGCTCCCGGCGCGTGCCGCCGCCAGGGCCTGGTTGGCACCCTTGCCGCCGAGGACCATGGTGAAGGCGTTGCCGAGGACGGTTTCCCCCGGCTGGGGGAGCCGGTCGCTGAAACTGGTCAGATCGCAGGTGATGCTGCCGATCACCAGTACATTCCCGTTTCCGGGCACAGTTGTGGTCATGGGGGTTCCTTAATGATGAGGTCAGGTGGGGCGTCAGTTGGAGGCAGGAGAGGCGCAGGACTGCCGGATGGTCAGGCTCACCGGCAGGACTTTGTGCTCCAGGGGTGGCTGCTTGGGGCTGCCGAAATGTTCAATCCGTTTAAGCAGGAGGTCCGCGGCCGCGTGGCCCTCCGCAATGGCGGGCCGTGAGATCACGGTGACGGGCGCGGGGAGCAGTTCCGCAAGGTCGAAGTCGTCAAAGCAAAGGAAGGAAAGCTGTCCGGGGATGGATACCCCCGCGGCGTGCAGGGAGAGCAGGGCACCCTGGGCCATGGTGTTGTTGCCCACGAACAGGGCCGTGATTCCGGCGGGCCGGCCGATCAGTTCCTGTTCGATCAGCTCCTGGGCGGCGCGGCGCCCGAAGTCACGGCTGAATTCGCCGATTTTGACGGCTTCTGCCGGGATCTGGATGCCGGCGTCGGCCAGGGCCTGAAGGAAGACCTGGTGCCGGACCCGTCCCGGAACGGTGTCCTGGCGTCCGCTGATAATGCCGATCCTGCGGTGCCCCAGCGACAGGAGATACTCCGCGGCGGCCTTAGCACCGCTGGCATTGTCCACATGGACCAGGTCGAAGCCCGGCTCCTCCCCCACCATCCGGTCGATCAGCACCACCGGCTTGTTGAGGTCCGCCAGCATCCTGCGGGTGCGGTCGCCTTCCTCGGCCGGGACGATCGCGACGGCGTCGACGGCGTCGATGAGGTTTCCCAGGAGCTCCGATTCCGCGCTGAACTGCTCATCGCTGCTGGCCACGATGATGCGGAAACCCTGCGTCATGGCCCGTTCCTCGATGCCACGGACCAGGGCGGCGAAGTAAGGGTTGGAGATGTCGGGCACAATCACGGCAATGCTGTGGTGCTTACCCAGGCGCAGGCCGCGGGCACTGGCGTTGGGCCGGTAGCCGAGATCATCGATGGCCCGCCGGATCGCCTCGGCGCTCCGGACGTTTTCCCCTGCCAGCATGCGCGAGACGCTGGCGATCGACACGCCGGCACGTCTAGCCACGTCATGGATGTTTGCCACGGATGCCCTCTCCTTTGAGTCGGCCGGGTCTGCTGGTCCGGCCCTTCCGGACCGGCATAAGGCGCCGCCTGTGAATCAACTCACGTCGGCATTTGAATACTGTAAACGTTTTCAGTTGAGATGACAAGGGCAGGTTCTCCACGCTGTTTCTGCCGCACGGACGGTGAGGGAATCCTCCGGACCGACGCCGGCGGCCGGTCCTTGGGCTCGGGGCGCCTAATCCTGCAGCCGGGAAAGCAGCCGGGCGACGGCGAGCTCCGCGACAGCGTCCGCCGTCCCGGCGGTCCCTGGCGGGAGCAAGTCGACGCCGTCCTGCTGCGGGGTGTCCGAGAAAACCAGCAGGGCAACGCCGCGCTCGACGAGTTCCGCCATCGTCTCGAGGTCTTCGGTGGTTCGGTCCGCCGGCACGGAGCCGAGAATGACGCCGTCGGCGCCGCCGGAGAGCATGAACTGCCGCCAGCTGTCGCCCACCAGGATGACCGGCTGGTAGCCGCGCCGGGGCAGGATCCTGGCTGCCGCCGCGGCGAGCGCGCGGTCGCCGGAATCGTCGAGGTCGGTGATCGCCACGGCCACGACGTCGGTGCGTCCGCGCCGCATCCCGCGGGCGGCCCGGTTGGGCACATACCCGAGCTCATGGGCCGCGGCATGGACGCGGTCCTGGGTGGGCTGGCTGATCCGGGTATTTCCGCCGGGGCGGCCGGACAGCACGTAGGAGACCGTGGTCAGGGACACCCCTGCCGCCTCCGCAACGTCGCGGATGGTGGGCTTGGATCCGTGCCGCACTGATGACTCCCGGGTACTTCTGCGCCGCGGATTCGCGGCGGTTGCTGAAACTTCGTCCTGGGGTCTACCCCCTGGTGAACTCTAGCCCTCACCCCAACACGGGGTCACCTGGCGCCCATCCCGGGGCCGTGGATCGGCGTTAGGTGACCCCGCGTTGCTGTTTGACGGGCGAGGGCGGCGCCGGTGCTTTCCGGCCAGCACCGCGTCCTTTAGTCGTCGCAGGTGCAGCGCTGATCCTGCGGTACATCGGCCATGACCGAGTCGACGTGCTCGCCGCAGCCGGCCCAGGTGATTTTTCCACAACGATTACAACGAACTGCAGCACACATATGAACTCCAATTTCGGGGTGCCGCGAGTGCCGCACCTGATACGACAATAATACCCCATAGGGTATATTGGAGAAGTCCCCGGCCGCAGGGGAGCCACCCGGTAGCGCCAAAGGATCAGCATGGACACGCAGAAACTGCCAGAAGGCTCGAAGCCGGACCAGGCCGACAAGCCGCGGCACATAACGGCCTCAGCCCCGCCCGGACTGGAAAATCAGCGGCTCCAGCGCCGCGTGGTTTCCGTCCTCGTCGGAGGCCAGATCCTCGGCGGCATCGGCATGGGAGCGACGCTTTCCCTCGGCTCCCTGCTGGCGGCACAGCTCTCCGGGTCCAACGCGTGGTCCGGCATGGCCGCCACGATGAGCACCCTCGGCGCCGCCTTCGCCGCCGTCCCCCTGGCCCGGCTGGCCCAGGCCCGCGGACGGCGGGTCTCACTCTCCACCGGCGCCCTGATTGCCGGTGCGGGAGCCGTCACGGCCATCACCTCAGCCGCGCTGGGCGTCTTTCCGTTGCTGCTGCTCGGCCTCATGCTCCTTGGGGCGGGCTCCGCAGTGAACCTGCAGGCCCGATTCGCCGCCACCGATCTGGCCCGCCCCGGGTCCCGGGGCCGGGACCTCTCGATCGTGGTGTGGTCCACAACCATCGGCGCCGTCCTGGGCCCGAATCTCTTTGGTCCCGGCGAGACCGTCGGCGCCGCCCTTGGCCTGCCCCCGCTGACGGGCGCGTTCGCCTTCTCCGTGGCCGCCCAGCTCGCGGCCGCCGTCGTTTATGCGACCGGCCTGCGGCCTGACCCCCTCCTCACCGCCATGGCCTCCCGCGTGCCCGACCTGGAAGCGCCGCAGCCCAAGAGCGGGCTGCGGATTCTGCGAAGCAACCCCAGGGCTCGGTATGCGGTGGCCGCCGTCGCCCTCAGCCACGCCACGATGGTGGCGCTCATGTCGATGACCCCCGTGCACCTGCGCGACCACGGGGCCAGCCTCACGGTGGTCGGCCTGACGATCAGCCTGCACATCGCCGGGATGTATGCCCTGTCCCCCGTTTTCGGCTGGATGGCGGACAAGGCCGGGCGGGTGCCGACGATCCTGCTGGGCCAGGGCATGCTGCTGGTTTCGCTGGTGCTGGCCGGCGTCGCGCCGGACTCCGGCACCGCCGTGACCGCGAGCCTGATCCTGCTGGGGCTGGGCTGGTCCGCCTCGGTGGTTGCCGGCTCTGCCCTGGTGGCCGAGTCGGCCCATGTGCAGGACCGTCCGGCGATCCAGGGCGTTTCGGACCTGAGCATGAACGCAGCCGGGGCCACCGGCGGCGCGCTGGCCGGGCCGGTGCTGGCCGCCGTCGGATATTCCGGGCTCGGTTTCCTTTCCATCGCCCTGGTGGTCACCGTGATCATCTGGACCGCCGGGCAGCCACGACGCCCCACCCCGGACCAGGAGCAGCCATGACAGCCAGCAGCAAGCCCGAACAGCACCTCCCCCCGGGCACGGACCAGGCGCCCGCCGGACTAAACCGCGTCCGGCAGCTCCCGCAGGTACTCCGCAGCTGGTCCCGGTCACGCGTGGCCGCGACCGTCGTCGCGGCAGGCCTCGCCGCCGTTTTCCTGATGGCCGCCAACGGCATGATCGCCGGCGCCGGCACCGGCTGGACGGGTCACGCCCTGGTGGGTGCGGGGTCGATCCTTGCCGGCTTTCTGGCAGGCAGCTATGTGAACGCACCGATCGGCGCGGCGGCCACGCTGTGCGATCTGCGCTGGCCCGCCCTGGGCCTCTTCGGTGTGGTGTGGGCGAGCTCGACGAGGGAGGCCCTTCCGGCAGCCCAGATCGCCGTCGGGCTGCTGTCCCTGGCCGTGATGGCCTGGGCGCTGCACGGCCGCCTGGAGCTGGAGCGCAAGGTCACGCTGGGCCGGAGCGGATCGCCGGATGCCGACGACGACGTCTGCACCGACTGCCGCCCGTTGTTCCCCACCAGACCGGGGCCGCAGGGCTGAAAGCCACAGTAAGACGTCTTCGACAGCCTGTAGAATTACCCGTGAGCGAGGAGGAACCATGACGGGACGCGGCTTGCGGCTTGTGCGCGGCTGGATCGGCGCCGTCGTCGCAACCTCCATCGCCGCCGGTTCGCACTTCCTGTCCGGAGGCAACGCCCCCCAACTTCCCCTCCTGGCGCTGGCGCTGGCACTGTCCGGGCTGGCCTGCACCGCACTCACGGGCCGCGGGCTGTCCTTGTGGCGGCTCTCCGCGGGCGTGGCACTGAGCCAGGGACTTTTCCACTGGCTGTTCAGCGGAGCAGCGGCTCCCCATGGGTCCGTCGCTCCGGCCGGCGGCCACCTGGCCCACTCCTCCGTGCTGGAACCTGCTGCCGGCACGGTCCTGGCCTCCGCGCCGGACCATGCCTCGCCACTGATGTGGCTGGGCCACGCCGTCGCGGCCCTCCTGACCGTGGCGATCCTGCGTCACGGCGAAGTGACCGTCCTCCGGCTGGTTCACGCCATGCGCCTGCGCGTAACGGCCTTCCTCCCGCTTTTCCTGCCCTTGCCGGTCCGCCCGGCCCCGGCCGCCCTGCCCGCCAACCGGCCTGTCAGGCCGCTGCGAAACCTCGGCGCGCCCCTGCTGGTGATGCGCCACCGCGGGCCTCCCCTGCTTCCGCCCGCGTCCTAGGCGCACTGCGCCTTTCACCCGATAAGCCCCGCCGCGCTGCCAAGACAGCGCCGGGGCGGGAAGCAGCCATGACAAGAAAACCCTTGAAAAAATGGCGGAATCCTGGCTTGGGGGCAACACTGCTCGCCGCCCTCCTGCTCTGCGTAGGCGCCAGCCTCCCCGCAGCACCGGCAGCCGTTGCCCACGACCAGCTGATTTCGTCCAGCCCGGCGCCCGATGAGCGCCTGGACAAAACACCTGCCAGCATCATCCTGGCCTTCAGTTCGCCCCTGCTCGCACTCGGCCATGAGGTCCGTGTTGTCGATGACAACGCCAAGAACTGGGTCAGCGGTGCCGCTGTGCTCAGCCGGGAAACGCTGACCCAAGCGCTCCCGGAACTCCCCGACGGCGGCTACCAGGTCATCTGGCGGGTGGTCTCCGCGGATGGTCACCCGATCAGTGGCAGCTACGGGTTCCGCGTCGGCAATCCTGCCGCCGCCGCGCCCGCAGCCTCCGCCAGCCCGACGGCCAGCGTTGAAACCACCGCGGCTGCCGCCACCGGCACCGGGGACGGCGCCGGTGACGGTGACGGAGTGCCCGGCTGGCTGCCTGCCGCCGGAATCGCTGCGGCCGCAGGTCTCGGCATCTACCTGGTCTTCGCAGGCCTCCGGCGCATCAAGCGCAACACAAAATCCCCCAGCGACTAACACTTTCCAGGCCGGCCCGCTGCGGCCGCCTGCCACGATTCAGGAGCACCACCATGTCCAAGAAGCTCATGTACCCCGCCCTTTCCGTTCTCGCCGCCGCGGCCCTGGCACTAACCGGCTGCGCCCCCTCGGCTTCGACGCCGGCACCGTCCGCGTCTGCTGCCGTCGCCTCCCCGTCCAGCGCCTCCGCCGCACTGGCGGTCAGCCAGCCATGGGTCAAAGCCGCCTCTTCCGGGATGACCGGCGGATTCGGCGTCATCACGAACACCTCCGACGCCGATGTCACCGTCACCGGCGCCTCGACCCCCGCGGCCCGGATGGTCGAACTTCACGAAACTGTTGCGGGATCCACCGGCGCCATGCAGATGCAGCCCAAGGAGGGCGGATTTGTCATCCCGGCCGGCGGCGAACTGACCCTGGAGCCGGGCGCCAACCACCTCATGCTGATGGGCCTGACAGCACCGATCACTGCCGGCACTGAGGTGACGTTCACACTGGCGCTGGCGGACGGCGGAAGCCTGGAAATCACCGCCGTGGCGAAGGACTTCAGCGGCGCCAACGAGAACTATGTCGAAGAAGGAAGCGCCGGCATGTCCCACGGCCAGCCCTCCGGCACCCCCGGCAGCGCCCCCGCTTCGGCGCCGGCGCCGACTTCGAAGTGACGGCCGGGGATCAGAAGCCCGCGGGTCCAACCGCGGGCAGTGACGGGCCCGGAGCCCCGAGGAAACTGCCGCGGCGCGGCCTGCTCTTCGGCGGCGCCGCCGCAGGACTGGGGGCGCTGGCCGCTGCCGGCGCCCACCTCGCCGGGGCGGATGCCCAGGAGGCCGGGAAGTCTGCACGGACCGGGCCCGCGGAGAGCGTCCACGGCGGCGGAGTTGTCCCTTTTTACGGCGACCGTCAGGCGGGAATTACGACGGCGGCGCAGGCCCACGGCGTTTTTGTCGCGCTGGATCTGCTCCCGGGAACAACGCGCGCGGGGGTCAGGGCGCTGCTGCGGCTCCTCAGCGACGATGCCGCGAACCTCGCCGCGGGAAAACCGGCACTGGCCGACACCGAAGGCGAGCTTGCCCAGGTGCCGGCCCGGCTGACCGTCACCTTCGGTTTTGGGCCCGGGCTGGTTGCCGCGGTGGACCCCGCCCGGGCACCGGGCTGGTTGAAGCCGCTGCCGGTCTTCAGCATCGACCGGCTGCAGCCCGGGTTCTCCGACGGTGATCTGCTGCTGCAAATCTGCGCGGATGATCCGTTGACCGTGGCGCATGCCCAACGGATGCTCCTCAAGGACAGCCGGAGCTTCGCGTCCGTCCGCTGGGTGCAGACCGGCTTCCGGCGTTCGTATGGCAGCGAGAAGTCCGGGACCACCATGCGGAACCTCTTCGGCCAGGTGGATGGGACCTCGAACCCGGCGCCGGACAGCACCGACGCTGAACGCGTCGTCTGGGGCGGCGGGGACATTCCCGCGTGGACGGACAACGGCACGTCCGTTGTGATTCGCCGGATCGCGATGAACCTGGACAAGTGGGACGAGCTGGACCGCGTGGGCCGGGAGGAATCCGTGGGCCGCCGGCTCTCCAACGGCGCACCGCTGACCGGGACTCAGGAGCACGACGAGCCGGACTTCGCGGCCGCCTCCAAGCTCGGGTTCCCGGTGATCTCGGACGTCTCGCACCTGCGCCGGGCCCGGCCCGAGGACAGTTCGCAGCGGATCTTCCGGCGGGCGTACAACTACGATGCCGCCCCGGGCGCCGGAGGGGTCTCGGACTCGGGGCTGATCTTCGTGTCCTACCAGTCCGACGTCGACAAGCAGTTCACGCCCATCCAGCGCCGGCTCGACGAAATGGACATGCTCAATCAGTGGACGACGCCGATCGGCTCGGCCGTTTTCGCCATCCCCCCGGGGTGCCGTGAGGGCGGGTTCGTCGGCGAAGGCCTGTTTGCCTGATCCGAAGCAACGCGGGGTCACCTCGCGCCCATCCCGAGGCCCCGGATGGGCGTGAAGTGACCCCGCGTCGGCTGGGGAAGTGCGTGCAACTAGGGGGTATCCCCGCCGATGCTGGCAGCCTCGTCCAGGGTGCGCGCCTCGAAGTGCTCCAGCATCTCGCGCATGCCCTCCAGGCTCTGCTTGAACATCTCGGACGCCCGCCACTGCTCCACCTGTTCCAGGGATTCCCACGGGCCGGTACTGATGAACCGGTTCCGGACGTCGTGGTCATGCATCAGCACGGCCTTCCCATGCGGGAAGTCTTCCTGGGTCTTTCGGGCCAGATCCCGCCAGGCTTGCACGAAATCGTTCTCGCGGCCCGGGTGTACCAACCAAATTCCCAGCGTATAAACCGACACGTCGATCGCCTCCATAGTCTGCAAGGGGTGGATTCCCCGATTATCGGCCCGGCCGCCATCCTGCCGGTAGGGCCGATTTACCCGACGGCGGGCCTTTCCCGGCTGCAGAAAGTCCGTGCGCGGGACCCGGCGGATTTGTAGGCTGATGCCATGAATGAAACCCAGGAGAAAGTCGACGGGTTCTTCGGGCGCTACGCCTCGGCGCTGCTCGCCCGCGATGCCACAGCGATCGCCGGCATGTATGCGGTGCCGTCACTCATCCTGTTCCCCGGCACGTCGATCCCGGTCAGTGACGCCCGCCAGGCCGAGGAGTTCTTCACGGCCGCTTTTGGCCAGTACGAAGGGGTGAAGGACCTTGAGAAACAGATCGCCATCATGGGCGAGGCTCCGGGCACCGTCTGGGCCGACGTCACCTGGTCCTACGCCGGCCGGCCACCTGAGCGGTTCTGCTACCAGCTTGTCGATTCAGCTGACGGCTACCGGATCGCGGTGCTCACGCTGATGGCCTGAACACCTCCTCACAAACAACGCGGGGCCACTTCGCGCCCATCCTGGGGCCCTGGACGGGCGCGAAGTGACCCCGCGTTGGAGTTTGCCGGACGACGGCGGCGGCAAGAGTGCGCCGGGCCCTACACCTTCCGGTGGATCGACTTGTAGCTCAGGTACGCGTTGAGGCCCTCGACGCCGTACTCGGTGCCGAGGCCGGAATCGTGCCGGCCGCCGAACGGTGCGGCGTGGTTGGAGGCGAAGAAGTTGATGCCCACCGAGCCGGTGTCCATCCGGTCCGCCACGGCGAGCGCCGCCTCCGGATCGCCGCCGAACACCAGCCCGCCCAGCCCGAACTCCGTGTTGTTCGCCAGCGCAACGGCCTCATCAGCATTGCCGCCGGCGTCGTCGTACTTCAGGATGCAGATCACCGGGCCGAAGATCTCCTCCCGGGAGATCCGCATGTCCGCGGTGACGTCGGCGAACACGGTGGGTTCCACGAAGTACCCGTGTTCCAGTCCGCCGCCCAGCGCTGCCGCGCGCCCGCCGGTGGTGGCGCGGGCGCCTTCGGCCAGTCCGGACTCCACGTATTCCAGCACGGTGCGGTACTGGGATTCGGTGGCGCAGGGCCCGAAGACCGTGTCCGGGTCCAGCGGGTCCCCCTGCTTGCCGGCGGCGATGGTGGAAGTGACCATGTCCACCACTTCCTCGTAGCGGCTGGCGGGGGCCAGGATCCGGGTCGAGATGTAGCAGGTCTGTCCGGTGTTGCGCATCGAGGAGCGGATCAGCACCTTGGACATCGCGTCCAGGTCCGCGTCCGGCAGCACAATCGCGCTGGATTTGCCGCCAAGCTCCAGGGTGACGGGGCGCAGCAGCTCGCCGCAGGCCGCCGCGATCTTCCGGCCCACCGGCGTCGAACCGGTGAACGCCACCTTGTCCACGCCCGGGTGCTTCACCAGCGCGTCTCCCAGCCGGCCGGAACCGGTGACGAGGTTGACGACGCCGGCCGGAACGCCGGCCGCGGCCACCGCGTCGATGATCACCCGGAGCGAGAGCGGGGTGGGCGACGCCGGCTTGATCACCACGGTGCAGCCGGCCAGCAGGGCCGGGGCGAGCTTGATCACCACAAGGTTGATCGGGAAGTTCCAGGGCGCGATCAGCGCGCACACGCCGATCGGTTCTCGCCGGACCACGGATTCGCCGCCGCCCTTGGGAAAGGCCCGGACGTCCTCGCGCTCCAGGTAGTCGGCGAGGGTGGCGAAGTACCGGAAAATGCCCGCGGCGTTGGCTGCGGCCCCGGTGGATTCGGAGACCGGCGATCCGTTCTCGCGGGTGTTCGTCAGCGAGAGTTCCTCGGCCCGCTTCTCCACTTCCTCGGCAATGCGCAGGAGGTACGCGGCCCGTTCGGAGGGCGCCAGCCGCGGCCACTCGCCGTCGTCGAATGCCCGGCGGGCGGAGCCGACGGCGGCGTCCACATCTTCGGGGGTGCCGTCCGGGACGGAGCCCCAGACGTCGCCGGTGGCGGGATCGGTGACCGGGTTGCGGCCCGTGCCCCGCGCCGGGGTCCAGGCGCCGTCGAGAAAGACGTCATCCACATGCGTGTACGGGAGCAGGAGCCCGGCGCGGGCGGCCAGGGCGGCAGCGTCGTGCGTCGCGGCGGTCACCGGATGACCGCCGTCTTGAGCAGTGCGGTGGAGCGGTCCAGATCGGCGGTGGCCATGTCGCGGGCGGCCTGGGTGATGAGTTCGGGCACGATTTCCGCGGCCAGCCGGTCCGTGTAGGTGGCCGGGTCCATCTTGAACCAGGTGGAGGCCAGGGCGATCCCGGCCTGGTCGAAGCGCCACAGCCGGTCGGCGTCGCGCATCAACGCGTCCTCCAGCGACCGGGCCACCGGGCGGGTGTCGTGGCCGTCGATGATCACGCAGACGCGCTCGACGAATTCCGGGGAGTAGCCCAGGCCCGGGAGCACCCGGCGGGCCACGTCGCAGCCCTGCTTCTCGTGTTCGTAGCGGATGGCGGCCTTGCGCCAATCCCCCGCGAAGCCCTCGGAGATGATGCGGGATTCGTCCACATGGGCCCAGCCGGTGTCGTGCAGCAAGGTGGCCACCCGGACCAGTTCGGCGTCGGCGTCGGGGTAGGCGCGGCAGAGCCGCTCGGCGAAGGCGAGCGAGATCGGCAGGTGGATGTCATTGCCGCGGGTGCGGGTCTCGTGCACCACCGCCCGCCACAGCCCGTCGAGTTCCTCGAGCGCCGCCGGGGTGGTGGCGATCGGGGCGGTGTCCACCGGCCCCGGCGCCGGAACCGGCCGGACCGGGTACGCGGCGGCGAAATCCGCAGCCGCGGAATCGACTGCCGCGGAATCGACTGCCGCCGGGTTGTCGGAATCCGGGTTCGCGGTGCCTGCGTCGGCAACCGGGGTCTTGGGGGTGGTCATAGTGCTCCTTCGGGTGGGGCCGGCCGCGTGGCTAGCTGTCCGTGGTGATCGTCTTGAGGGGTGTGGCCGGGTCCGCGGCGGCGTCGGCGGGGATGTTCTGGCCCTTGGCGAGGGCGTTTTTCACGGCCATGAAGTCGAGCGGGGCGTTGACGCAGTCCGCGGCGATGACCTGGCCCTGGCGGTAGTAAAGGACGCTGAATTTTCCGCGTTCCTCGTCCCGTCGAAGCACGGTCCGGTCGTAGCCGTTGCAGAGTCCGGCGATCTGGAGTTTGAGGTCGGCCTGATTGGACCAGAACCACGGGATGCCCGCATATTCCTCGCGCCGGCCGGTGAGCGAGTAGGCGGCCACCTTGGCGTGTTCGATCGCGTTGTTGACGCTTTCCAGCCGGATCCGCTCGCCGGGTTCCGATCCGGGCACCGGGTTGGGCATGTTGGCGCAGTCGCCGATCGCCACCGTGGTGCCGTCCGAGGCCAGTGCGAAGCGGTCCACCACGATTCCGTTGTCCACGGTGAGGCCGAGCTGTTCGGCCAGGTGGGTGTTGGGGATGACCCCGATGCCGACCAGCACGATCTGCGCGGGCAGCACGGTGCCGTCCTGGAGTTCGACGCCGGCGACGGCACCGGCGTCGCCTGCGGTGCCGTCGGCGGTGAAGCGTTTGGCGCTCGTGTTGAGCCGGATGTCCAGGCCGCGGGCGCGGTGGGCCTGCAGGAAGTAGTCGGCGGTTTCCTCGCCGACGGCGCGGCCCACCAGCCGCGGGCCGAATTCCAGCACGGTGACGTTCTTGCCCATCTTCTGCAGGCTGGAGGCGGCTTCGAGGCCGATGAACCCGCCGCCGATCACCACAACGTCCTGCGCGTCCCCCACCCGGGCCTTGAGCGCCAGAGCGTCGTCGGCGTTACGCAGGTAGAGCACGCCGTCGAGGTCACCGCCCTCGATCTCCAGTTTCCGGGCGCGGGCGCCCACGGTGAGGGCGAGGCGTTTAAAGGGAAACTGTCTGCCCGAGGAGGCATGCGCGACGCCGGAACCGTCCGCTTCCTTGTCGATTTTGACGATGTATTCGCCCTTGACCAGCTCCACGTTGTGGTCGGCCCAGTAGTCGTTGGAGCGGAAGATTAAGGATTCGCTCTCCACCGTGCCCTGCAGGAACTCCTTGGACAGGGCCGGGCGCTGGTAGGGGCGGTGGTCCTCGTCGCCGAGCAGGGTGATGTGCTCGTCGAAGCCGAGCGCCCGCAGGGACACGGCGAGCTGGACGCCGGACTGGCTGGCGCCGATGATCAGCAGGCCGGTGCGGGTGGTGCTCTCCGGCTGCGCTGCGGCGCCGGCGGACGGCTGCTCGGCCGCGGCAACTTGGGTGCCCATCACTACACCTGGGTTTCCGGGGTGGTGACGAAGAGTTCGAGCTCATCCGTCAGGCGGAGCTGGCAGGACAGCCGCGAGTTGTCCTCGCGGTCCACGGCTGTGCCGTAGAGCATTTCATCCTCCATGTCCTCCATCGCCGGGAGCTTTGAAAGGCAGTCCTCGCGGACAAAGACGTGGCAGGTGGCGCAGGACAGCGAACCTCCGCATTCGGCCACGATGCCGGGGACGCCGTTGCGCACCGCGGTTTCCATGACGGAGTCGCCGGGGTTGCCCTGGACGTCGCGGACGTCGCCCTCGGCGTCGGTGAAATGAACCGTTGGCATTGGATCTCCTTGGGGTTGAAGTCGGAAAGTTGGCAAGGCGGGCAGAGTCAGATGAACTGGCGGCCGCCGTCGACCACCATGGTCTGCCCCGTGTAATAGGAACTGTCCGGCCCGGCCAGGAAGAGCGCCGCGCCCACAATGTCCTCCGGCTGGCTGGCCCGCTTGATCGCTCCGCGATCCACACCGTAGTTCTCGGCGTTCTCCATGAGCCCGTAGCTGGCCTCGGTGAGGGTGAAGCCGGGGGCGATCGCGTTGACCGTGATCCCCCGCCGGCCCAGTTCCTTGGCCATCACCCGGGTCAGGGCCACCACCCCGCCCTTGGAGGCGACGTAGTGCAGCCACTGCTCCGAGCCGCTGAAAATCGTGGCGCTGGAGAGGTTGATGACGCGCCCGCCCTCGGGCAGGTACGGGCTGGCGGCCCGGGTCACGAGCCAGGGGCCCTTGAGGTTCACGTTCATCACCAGGTCCCATTCGGCCGGATCGATGTCCTCGAACGGGCTGCGGGTCACCCCCGCGTACACCGCGGCGTTGTTCAGCACGACGTCGATGCTCCCGTTGCCGAAGTCCGCGCAGCTTTTTGCGAGGGCCTCGGTGGAGTCGACGCTCGTGACGTCGGCATGGAAGGCGGCCGCGTCGGCCCCGGTGTCGAGGACCAGTTTGGCTGTTTCCTCCGCACCGTCGAGGTTCACGTCCGCCACCGCCACGCGGTAGCCGCGGCGGCCGAAGCCGAGCGCGAACGCCCGGCCCAGTCCGCCGGCGGCACCGGTGATCAGGACGGTGCGGGCGGGCTGCCCCGCACCGTCATATTCCGCAGCAGGCATATTTGATTCAGGCATCTTTTGTTCAGACATGGCTGTGGCTGTGCGCCCCGGGGCCGGTGACGAGCAGTTCGGCCTCGTCGTCGAGGATCTGGACGGTGCCCTTGGTCCCGTCCACCCGCAGCCGCTGTCCGGTCTTGATCGTGGTCGAGGCCGAGCCGGTGCCGGTCACAGCCGGGAGGCCGTACTCGCGGCAGACGATCGCCGCGTGGCTCATCATGCCGCCGATGTCCGTGACCGTGGCCTTGATCTTGCCGAAGATCGGTCCCCAGGACGGCGCCGTGACGGTGGCGACGAGGATCTCGCCCTGCTGCACCTCGGAGAGCTGGTCCGCGTCGGTGACCACGCGGGCCAGGCCTTCGACGACGCCGGGCGAGGCTGCCATGCCGCGCAGGCCGCCTCCTTCCACCGCTTCACCGGCACCCAGCCACTGCTGGACCTGTTCGGTGGTGATGCCCCAGAGCATCCGGGTGAAGGGCTCGGTGATGATCTCCGGCGGGGTGTTCAGCGCCGGGGCGGGCCGGGCGGTCTTGAGCGCGTCCACGATCCCGCGGCGGCGTTCGATCTCCTCCGGCCAGTAGTCCGGGCCGATCGGTTTGGCGCCGACGCCCCAGCCGGTGACCAGGTCGAAGAGCGCGTCGCGGACCTCGTTGCGGCCCAGATAGAGCAGGTCGTCCGGCTCGGTCCAGAAACCCTCGGCCTGCATCATGCGGCTCAGTTCACGGATCTTGCGCCAGAAGACGCCCATGGTCCAGTGCTCGATGTAGAAGTTGTGGTTCTCCACGTACGGGTAGGCGGTGGCGGCGAGCCCGCGCTTGGCGTCGAACAGCGCCTGGTTTTCGCCTTCCAGCAGGTCCCGGTATTCCTCGATGATGCGGTCGCGTTCAATGATCAGGGCCTCGATCGGGCGCATGATTTCCTGGCCCTCGTCCACGCGGCGGATGTAGTCCGCGATGTAGCCGAGCGGGATTTCCTGGTGTTCATTCCAGTACTTGTCGTGGCCGTAGAAGCCGTTGCCCACGGTGAAGTTGAACCACGGGTCCTTGGCGGCCTCGTACTGTGCCGTCCAGCGGTCCCCGCCGGGGGCCGCGTCGATGGCAGCCAGGGTGGCGTCGACGTCGTCCGTGTTGCCGAAATGGGACTGGAGCCGGAGTTCGACGGCGAGCTTGGCGAGCTGCTTGAGCTCGTCATCGGGCCGGAAGAGTTCCATGTCCACGCCCTGCACCATGGTGGCAATGGACTGGTCCGGGATGTTCGGGAAGACCTGCTTGCAGAAGTTGAAGAAGTCCAGGTAGGCGATGTAGCCGAGGTTGAGGAACTCGAAGTGGTACTGCCAGTTCTGGTACGCCAGCTGGATCAGGCGGTCGTAGCTCTCCAGCAGCTTCTCGGAGCCGTCCTTGCCCTTGCCGGAGAGGATGTCCTCCATCGGGACCATTTCCGGAAGCTTCGGGAAGGAGATGGTTTCCATCTCGTCGATGGTGCCCTTGACCTTGACGTGCCACTGTTTGAGGAGCTGGTCCCAGTTCTGGAAGTAGTGGCCCACCCGCTGCTCGAACAGGGGCACACGGGCGGCGATCTGGTCCTCCGGCACCGGGATCGGCGACATGTAGAGGTAGCCGAGGTGGACGCGGAACTCGATGCCGTTGGCGTTGGGGATCATCAGGTGCCGGGCGTTGTACTGGCCCAGGCACTTGACCGCGAATTCGCCGCCGATGGTCTCGAAGGGCTTGAACACGGTCGGCCAGTGCTGGCTGTCGCAGAACCAGAACTTGGCGTCCTCCTGCTCCTTGAGCTTGTCCTGGAAGACCAGGTAGTAGGGATAGATCTTTTCCCAGCCCTCGGCGCCGGCGGGGACCGCCAGCTCGGAGGGTTTGGGGAAGGATTTCAGGGACATGGCGGTCCTTTCAATACGGGCTCGGCGTTGAGCCTGGGTGACAGAGCGGACGAGCAGGTCAGATCTAGAAGGAGGGCTTCAACGGCGCGGGGCTGAGTCCGCTGAAGTAGCCGCCGGCGGCCGAGGACGGGACTGTTTGAGTGACCACCGTCGGTTTGGAGGAATGCACGGTTTCCGGGCGGGACTGCAGCAGGAGCAGGTTTTCGCCGTCGGGCAGGTCCGTGTCGAGGGCCCATTCGATGTCCTGCGGGCACTTGTAGTGCTTTTCGGCGCGCTTGGCCATCTGCGCGACGGCGGTGAGTTCGGCGTCGGTGAGGCTGCGGCGGCCGCGGCGTTCGGCGTCGACCTCACGTTCGACGAGGCCGCGGACCCCGGCAACCGGGATCAGCTCGGCGTGCTTGTCGCCGAGGTGTTCGAAGATGACGGTCAGGGTGACCTTGTCCAGCATGATGTTGTCGGGGGTGACCTGGCCGGAGACCACCATCTCGCCGACCCCGTAGGAGGAGTCGATGGTGATCTTGGAGCGGTCGCCGTTCGTGGGGTCCATGGTGATTGCGACGCCGGAGACGCGGGCGTTGACCATCTTCTGCACCACAACGGCCATCGAAAGGCCCTCGTTGGGGATGTTGTTCTTCAGCCGGTAGATGATGGCACGGGAGGTGAAAAGCGACGCCCAGCACTGCCGGATGTGTTCGGTGACGGCCTTGACGCCGTCGAGCCAGAGGTAGGTGTCCTGCTGGCCGGCGAAGGACGCGTCCGGCAGGTCCTCGGCGGTGGCGCTGGAGCGTACGGCGACCGGAACGGGAGCGTCGAAGCGGGACATCAGGGCCTCGTAGGCGCCCACGGTGAGTTCGCGCATCGCTTGCGGCACCGGCCGGGAGCAGATGTCCTCGCGGATGGCGGCGGAGACCTTGTCCACCTGGCCCATATCCTCGGGGTCCAGATCGGCGAGGAGCTGGTGGATGTGCCGGGTGATGCCGGCCTCCTCCATGAAGGCGTCGAACTGGGCCGTGGTAACCACGAAGCCGGGCGGGACGGGCATGCCGGCGGAGGTCATGGTGACCAGGGACGCCCCCTTGCCGCCGAGGTTCTCGAGCTTCGGTTCGATGCCGCCGTCGAAGAACTGAATATATTCGTTGCTGTGCATATTTCTCAGGCCTTCCAGCTGACGGGGACGGTCTCGGGGACGCGGAAGGAGAGGTTCTCCCGGAAGGTGATACCTTCCGGCTTCTCCAGCTGCAGCTCCGGGGCGAGCCGGGCCACTTCCTCGAGGGCGATTTTGGCCTGGAGCTTGGCGAGCATGTTGCCCAGGCAGTAGTGGATGCCGAATCCAAAGGAGAGGTGCTCGCGGGCGTTGGGGCGGGTGACGTCGAAGTCCTCGCCGGCGTTGAACTTGTCCTCGTCGCGGTTGGCGGAGCCCATCAGGAGCAGCAGCTGCGCGCCCTCCTCGATCGCGACGCCGCCGACTTCGGTGTCTTTGAGTGCCTTGCGCCGCCAGCCCACGATTGAGCCGGCGTAGCGAAGGACCTCGTCGATGGCGGCGGGGATCTTCTTGGGTTCCTCGACGAGCTGCTTCCACTGCTCGGGGCGGGCCAGGAGTTCGCGGAGGGCGTTGGAGATCAGCGTGGTGGTGGTCTCGTGGCCGGCGAAGAGCAGGCTGTAGAGGACTGAGGCGATCTCGTGGTCGGAGATCTCGGCGCCTTCCTGCTGCGACTTCACCAGGTCCGCGGTGAGGTTGTCGCCGCCTTCCTCGTGTGCCACCTTGACCAGGCGGAGGCATTCCTGCCAGTACTCGACCAGGTTGCGGGCGTGCGGGATCTGTTCCTCGTCGCTGAGGTCGCCCCAGGTCATCGCGGCGCGGGAATCGCTCCAGCGTTTGAAGGTGTCCACCTGGGAGACGTCCGCGCCAATCAGGGTGAGGATGGTGATGGTGGGGACGTCGTAGGCCAGGTCTTTGACCATGTCGCCGCGGTGTTCCGGACGGGCCAGCATCCGTTCGAGCAGTTCGACGACGTTCTGCCGGATGAAGGGTTCCAGCGCCTTGTAGCGGCGGGGCGTGAAGGCCTTCTGGACCACGGCCCGGATGCGGGTGTGCTCCGGCGGGCGCCGTGCGGACAAGCCGGAGTAGGCGGTGAAGCCGCCGTCTTCCATGATCTTCTTCGCGGCGGCGCCGCGTTCGCGGACCGGGGCCTGGGCATTTTCGCTGGAGAAGGTCTCCCAGTCCTCGAAGACGGCCTTGATGTCGTCATAGCGGGAGACGACATAAAGGCCGACCCGCTCGTCGAACATAACGGGCTGCTCGGCCCGGAGTTCGGCGTAGGCGGGGAAGGGATCCTTCATCTGGAACGGCTCGTAGCCGTGGTGCCCGGCGGGGGCTTCGGCGCCGTGGCCAAAGGGACAGCGGCCGGCCGTTTCAGTCGACGATGACATCTTGGCTCCTTGGTTTTCGGTCCCGCCGGCAGCGTCAGTGCATGCCGGGGGTTCTTATTCCCCAGTGTGGCCCCGATCACCCACCAAGGGCAGGACTTACTTCCGCTGAGTGGAAGCCAGTTGTTTTCCCCCCTTCTGCAGTAGGGGGTGCTGGCCGGGGCTCGTGGGCACTTCGGCACGGTCACACCGCTAACTGCGCCACAGCGAGGACCGTGCCGGGTCAGTCCGTGCCGGCGACGTGGCTGCCCAGCAGCGTTTCCAGCGGGATCCGGGCCGTGGCGCGCTCAATCTGGGCGGCAATGCCCCGCAGGACCGGCAGGTGCCGGGTCATCGTAGCGGCCTGGCTGGTGGGCAGCACCAGGCCGATTGAGGCGCCGATCCTGCCGGAGTGGAAGACGGGCACCGCGATCGAGCAGGAGCCCAGCCGCACCTCCTCCAGCGTGGTGGCGTAGCCCTGTTCACGGATCTGGGCCAGCTCGGCGGCCAGCTTTCTGGGATCCACGTGGGTGTGGGCGGTATGCCGCTCCAACTGCCGGTTCAGGTACGCGTCCCGGACCCAGTCCTCCTCGAAAGCCAGGATGACTTTTCCGACGGCGGTCGCGTGCATGGGCAGCCGGCCGCCGACCCGGCCGGCGCGGGGTACCCGCTTGGACCCGTAGACGCGGTCGATGTAGAGGACCTCGTGGCCGGCCCGGACCGCCAGATGGGCGGTTTCGCCGGTGAGCGAGAAAAGGTCCTGAATGTAGGGCCGGGCCGCGTCGCGGAGCTGCCGACCGGTGTTCTGGGCCAGCTCCCAGAGCCGGATGCCCAGCTGGTAGCGGCCGTTCGGCTCGCGGGAGAGGAATCCCCAGTCGGTGAGCTCGTTGACCAGGCGGTGGGCGGTACTCAGTGGCAGCCCGGATTTTTCGGCGATATCGGTCAGGCTCAGGGCACCCCGGGACTTCTCGAAGGCTTCGAGGATGCCGAAGACCTTCGAGGTCACGGTCCTGCCGGGTTCGCGGCTGCCGCCGGCCATCCTGACCTCCTTGTCGCGGGCTTGTTGGGGCGCTGGACGCGTCCCTTCCCGTTACAAGGCCCGGCCGCCACCCGGAATCGAGTCTAGTCCGGAGCCATCGTCGGCGCGGCAAAGCTAGTCTTCAATAGACTCGCCCGTCAGGTACCGCCGGGCCGCACAACAGAAACCAGGCACTTATGATCCTGACCCCCGGGGGCTTTGAGGCCACCGCCCGCTCTTACGTGCTGCGGGGTGCCCTCCTGAGCGACGGTTCATGTGACGCGGACTCCGTGGTGGCGGTGATGCGTGGCCGGATTGCCTATGCAGGACCCGCCAGCGGCTACGATGCGGCGCAATTTCCCGATGCCCAGGAGATCCCGCTGCCGCACGGCAGCTTTCTTTTGCCCGGGCTCGTGGACCTCCACTGCCATGGTGCTGCCGGCGGCGGATTCCCGACCGGTGACGACGCGGCCTGCCGGGAGGTGGTGGACTTTCTGCACCGCAGCGGGACCACCACGCTGCTGGCCAGCCTCGTCACAGCCTCCGGCGACGAGCTGCTGCGGTCGCTCGGCGTTCTCAAGGCGCTGGCCGCCGACGGGCTCATCGCGGGCATCCACTCCGAAGGGCCCTTCCTCTCGCACGCCCGCTGCGGCGCGCAGAACCCCCGCTGGCTCCGGGACCCCGATCCTGAACTGCTCCGGCACATGCTGGCGGCCTCCGGCGGGACCCTGAAGACAATGACCTACGCTCCCGAGCTTCCGGGCGCCGGAGAGCTGGTCCGGATGCTCACGGAGCATGGTGTCACCCCCTCGCTGGGCCATACCGATGCCGATGCCCGGACCACAGCCGCCTCCCTGTCGAACGCCGCGGACCTGATCGGCAGCGCCACGGGAAGTTTCGGACCGCAGGCCAGGCCCACCGTGACCCACTTGTTCAACGGCATGCCACCGTTGCACCACCGGAACCCCGGCCCCGTCGCGGCCTGCCTGCGGCTGGCCTCCACCGGGTCCGTCGTCGTCGAACTCATTGGCGACGGGGTCCACCTGGACGCGGAGACCGTCCGGATGGTCTTTGACCTGGTCGGAGCCGGGAACATCGCGCTGGTGACGGACTCAATGGCGGCCACGGGGCTGCCCGACGGTGACTACGTGCTCGGCCCCTCCGACGTTGTGGTGCGGGACGGCGTGGCCACCTTGCGGAGCAACGGCGCCCTCGCCGGAGGAACGGCCACCCTTTTGGGGGTTGTCCGCAAGACCATCGCCGCAGGGGTCAGCCCGGCCGATGCCGTCATGGCCGCTACCCTGGTCCCCGCCCGCGTCCTGGGCCTGGAAACCGAAATCGGCAGCCTCCGCGCCGGAATGCGGGCCGACATCATCGCCGTCGACCAGCATTTCGAACTGGCCACCGCCCTGCGCGACGGGCAGATCCTGGTCTTCCCGGACTGCTGACATGGAGACGCACCGGGCAGCCTCACCAAACACCCAACGCGGGGTCACTTGCCGCCCATCCCGAGGCTTCGGATGGGCGGCAAGTGACCCCGCGTTGGGGTTGTGGGCGGGTCAGGTCAGGCGGAAACCCGTTCCGCAACACTGGGCTGGGCTACGCGAACCGGCGGCACGCCGTCGCCGTCCTGGCCGTACAGCCAGTCGTTGTAGCGGAAGTCGTTGTCCTTCCGGCTCTTGAAGAGCAGGTTGCGCAGCGTCCGGGCCAGCCCGGAGACGTGCCAGGATTCGCCCCAGACGCGGGCGGTGCGCTGCACCCGGGCGGTGCGGCCGGCGCGGAGGTTGTTGAATTCCCTGATCGCCCCGTCCCAGGCTTCCGGGTGGACGCCGACCTCGGTGAAGACGGTGCCGTTGCTGACGTCCTGCAGCACGGCGGCGTCCTCGAGGGCCTGGCAGGCGCCCTGGGCGAGGTACTGGAGCATCGGGTGCGCGGCGTCGCCCATCAGCACCATCCGGCCGGCGACCCAGTTTTCGATCGGGTCGCGGTCGTACATGGGCCAGCGGATGCCGGTGGCCAGGTTCTTGAGTGCTTCCTGGACGGCCGGGACGCAATCCTTGTACGCAGCCTCAAGCTCGTCCACTCCGCCGTACTGCTCTTCGCCGCGCTCAAAGGAGGCGGACTTGAAGACGGCGACGGTGTTCAGCAGCTCGCCCTTCCGCAGGGGGTACTGCACGAGGTGGCAGTCCGGGCCGAGGTAGACAATGACGTCCTCAAGGTCGGCCTTGGGCGTGTCTTCGGTGATCGGCACGGTGCCGCGGTAGGCGACATAGGCCGAGGGGACCGGCTCGTCATCGGCCACGAGCGGACGCAGGGTGGACTTGAGTCCGTCGGCGCCGATCACGACGTCGGCCTCGTAGTCCACACCGGCTGCGGTGTGGGCCACGCCGCGGCCGTTGACGGTTTCAACGCTCTCGACCATGACGTCGTTGACCAGCGTGACGCCGGCCGCCTCGCAGCCTTCGAGCAGGACCCGGTGCAGGTCGCTGCGGTGGATCACGACGTACGGGGCGCCGTAGCGGTCCGCGAATTCGCCGTTCAGGGTCTGTCGCGTCAACTCCTCGCCGGTGACGGCGTCACGGAATACCAGGTGCTTGGGCTGGACACCGATTTCCAGTGCCTTTTCCAGCAGTCCCCAGCGCTGGAGGACGCGGGAGGCGTTGGGGGCCATCTGCAGCCCCGCGCCGACTTCGCCGAATTCGGGGGCCCGTTCCACGAGGGTGACATTGGCGCCGTTTTCACGCAGTGCGAGGGCTCCGGCCAGTCCGGCCATTCCCCCTCCGATGACGAGGACATCGGTGGACGTGGCGTGCTCAGACATTGCTTGCTCCTTGGGAGATTGAGGGTGAGATTGAGGGTGAGATTGACGATTTCGACTTGAGTTTGAGGCCGACGGCGGCCAGCAGGACCGCGGCGATGGCGGCTGCACCGGCGAAGGCGAGGAAGTTGGAATTGACGCCCAGCCCCGCGGCCAGCAGGAGGCCACCGACCTGGGGTGCGGCGACGGCGCCGATGCGGCCCGTCCCCAGCGCCCAGCCCAGCGCGGTCCCCCGCAGGTGTCCGGGATAGTGGCTCGCGACGGCGGCGATGATGAGGCACTGCGTGCCGTGGGTACCGACGCCGGCGAGGACCAGCATGAGGTACACGACGGTGACCGACGGCCCGGTCACCAGGACCATCAGGGCGCCGGCGGCGACGGCGGCCGCGGCAATGGCGGTCGGCACCGGGCCGAACCGGGTCCCGGCCCAGGCGGTAATGACCGAGCCGGCCACGGCACCCAGATTGAGGGCCAGGGCGAAGGTCAGGGCGGAACCAAGGTTGTAGCCGGCCAGCTGCATGAGGTTGGGCAGCCAGGTGCCCAACCCGTACCAGGCGAACAGCGTGGCGATTGTCGCCAGGGCGAACAGCACACTGACCCCCAGGTACGGGGCGCGGAGCAGGGAGGAGAAGCCGGATGATTCCCTGACCGGATTGGCCTTGCCGGATGCCTTGCGGGCGGCCTTGTCAGCCGCGCTGGCCGGGGCCAGGGTCTCGGGAAGGTATTTCAGTCCGAGCGGCACCACGACCACCAGGGCCAGCACGGCCACGAGGAACATGGACTGCCAGCCGAAGGCGGGGATCAGCTGGATGCCGACGAGGGCGGCGATGGATCCGCCGATCGGAACGCCGGACATCATCAGGGTGGCGATGGTGGAGCGCCATTTGGTGGGGACCAGTTCGGCAACGAGGGCGTTCGCCGAGGGCACCAGGCCGCCGAGCCCGATGCCGGCGAGGAGCCGCAGGGCGCCGAAGACGGCGGCGTTGGGGGCGAAGGCGCACAGGACGGTGAAGATCGAGAAGACGATGGCGCAGCCCAGGATGGTGCGGCGGCGGCCCCACGAGTCGGCCATGCGGCCGGCGAAGATCGCCCCGATCATCATGCCGAGGAAGGCCATGGACCCGATGGTTCCGGCGGTGGCCTTGGTCAGGCCCCAGCCGGTTTCGGAGATCAGGGAGGACTGGACGGTGCCGTAGACGATGAGGTCGTAGCCATCGAAGACCACCAAAAGCCAGCAGACGAAGACGGCGAGTGCCGAGCCTTTGGAGAACCGTGACGCGGGCCCATCGGCGGTGAGGGCAGGAGCCCTAGGCGCAGACCGGTGCGGCGCTGCAGCGGAAGGTGTGTGATTCATGCCACTAACTGTCCTAGCGGCCCCAGGTGAACCACAATACAATTCTGATGTGCAGAACAAGCCAGCGTCCAAGTCGGCCCGGAAGCCCGTGCAGAAGCGGCCAACCTATTCCATCGAGGCGGTGGACAACGCGCTGCAGCTCCTGCAACTGCTCCGCGACGGCGGGACACTGCGGCTCAAGGACGCCGCCGAGGAACTGGGGGTTGCCCCGTCCACCGCGCACCGCCTCCTGGCCATGCTGGTCTACCGGGGCTTCGCCGTGCAGGACGAAACCCGCCGCTACGTGCCCGGTCCGGCCATGGGCGTGGGGCCGGCTGGCCTGAGCTGGACCAGGCTGCTCCGCTCGCTCGCCCAGCCGCACATGGAACTGCTCTCCGCGCAGCTCAACGAGACCGTCAACCTCATGGTGCGGGTGGGGACGAAAGTGCGCTTCCTCGCCACAGTGGAAGGCAACAATGTGCTGCGGGTTGGTGACCGGCAGGGGACCGTGATGCCAGCCAACAAAACCTCCGGGGGCAAGGCCATGCTCGCCGAGCTGGAACCCCCTATGATCGAACAGCTCTTCCGCAGCCACAACGCCGAGATTGGCGGGGACACCATTCCGGCGGCGGATTATCCGGCGTTCCTGCGCGAGCTTGAATCCATCCGCAACAACGGCTTTGCGGCCAATTTCGAGGGCACCGAGGATGGTGTGAGCGCCCTTGGAATGGCCCTGCACAACCGGCACGGGCATGTGGTCGGAGCGCTCAGCGTCGCCGCTCCAGCGACCCGCTTCCGCAGGGTGTTCGACGGCGGCCTCGTCCCCGCCCTGCGGGAAACCTGCCGGCAGTTGGAGATCGATATCGTAGCCAATCCCGCCGAGCCGGACTGAATTCTGACCAGCAGAATATGTTGGGGGTCACACTGCCGCGTCCGTAGAGTCGAACTACGCCAAAGAATTGTTCTGACCTACCGAGGAGGCCCACGTGTCCATCAGCGCCGAGAACACGACTCACGAATCAGTGGCCGCCGGGCACACTGCTCCGGAGCCCACGCCCGAAGAAGCCGCCCAGCTGAAAGAGCTGTACCGGGATTTTGACCGCGAGAACCTGATCCCGCTCTGGACCGAGATCGCTGACCTCATGCCGATGGTCCCGACCCCCAAGGCGGTGCCGCACGTCTGGCGGTGGAGCGATCTGTACCCGCTGGCCGCCCGGGCCGGGGACCTGGTTCCCGTGGGCCGGGGCGGGGAACGCCGCGCCATCGCCCTGGCCAACCCCGGCCTGGGGAACACCCCCTACGCCACCCCCACGCTGTGGGCAGCCATCCAGTATCTCGGTGCCCGCGAGACCGCCCCGGAGCACCGCCACTCACAGAACGCCTTCCGCTTCGTCGTCGAGGGCGAAGGTGTCTGGACGGTCGTGAACGGCGACCCGGTCCGGATGTCCCGCGGGGATTTCCTGCTGACCCCGGGCTGGAACTTCCACGGCCACCACAACGACACCGATGAGCCCATGGCCTGGATCGACGGCCTGGACATCCCGTTCGTGCACTACGCCGACGCAGGCTTCTTCGAGTTCGGCACCGAACGCGTCACCGACGAGGCCACCCCGGACATCTCGCGCTCCGAGCGGCTCTGGGCCCACCCGGGCCTGCGCCCGCTCTCCGGACTGGATGACACCACGAGCTCCCCCATCGCGGCCTACCGCTGGGAATACACGGACCGGGCGCTGCGCGAACAGCTGCTGCTCGAGGACGAGGGCCACCCGGCCACCGTGTCCCAGGGCCACGCCGCCGTGCGCTACACCAACCCCACCACCGGCGGCGACGTTATGCCCACCATCCGGGCCGAATTCCACCGCCTCCGCGCCGGCGCCACCACCGAGACTCTCCACGAGGTCGGTTCCAGCGTCTGGCAGGTCTTCGAAGGCCGCGGCTCCGTGGTCCTCAACGGCGAAACCAGGAACCTCGAAAAGGGCGACTTGTTCGTCGTCCCGTCCTGGGCCGCCTGGTCGCTGCAGGCGGAGACCGAGTTTGATCTCTTCCGCTTCAGTGACGCCCCCATTTTCGAACGGCTGAACTTCAACCGCACCTACATCGAAGGACGCAATAAATAATGAGACTCCTCACCCTCCGTACCCCTGCCGGTACCAAGGCCGTGCGCCAGGACGGCGACACCCTCACCGAGATCGATGGCTTCGCCGACGTCGGAGAGCTGCTCCGCACCGCCGACTGGGAAGCGACCGCGAAGGCCGCCACCGGCGCCACGCACCCGCTCGAGGGCGCCGACCTCGACGCCGTCGTCCCCTCCCCCGGCAAGATCATCTGCGTGGGCCACAACTACCGCAACCACATCAAGGAAATGGGCCGGGAAGTCCCCCAGTTCCCCACCCTGTTCGCCAAGTACCAGGAATCCCTGATCGGCCCGAACGACGACCTGGCCCTGCCGCAGGAATCCGACACCGTCGACTGGGAGTCCGAACTCGCCGTCATCATCGGCAAGAAGGGCCGCCGGATCAGCGAAACCGACGCCGCCGACCACATTGCCGGCTACGCCGTACTGAACGATGTGTCCATGCGCGACTACCAGTTCCGCACCATCCAGTGGCTGCAGGGCAAGACCTGGGAGAAGTCCACCCCGTTCGGCCCGGCCCTGGTCACCAAGGACGAGTTCAGCGGCGGCCTCATGACCACCGCTGTCGACGGCGACATCCAGCAGCAGACCCCCACCAACGACGTCGTCTTCACGCCGGAGTTCCTGGTCTCCTACATCTCCACCATCGTCACGCTGAACCCGGGCGACGTCATCGCCACCGGCACCCCGGGAGGGGTGGGTCACGCCCAGGATCCGAAGCGCTACCTGCAGGAGGGCCAGCTACTGGTCACCACCATCGAGGGCCTAGGACAGCTGAAGAACCGCGTGGTCAAGGAAGCCTGATGGTTGCCCGCCACGACCAGACGACGGACCCGGAGTTGCTTGCGGCACTGCTGCAGGCGCGCCGGGGCACGGCGTTTTTCGCCCGCAAGCTCAACGAACTCAGTGACGCGGAGCTCGACGGCGATTCGCTGCTGCCGGGCTGGACCCGCCGGCACATCACGGCGCACATCGGCTACAACGCCCGGGCCATCGCCCGACTCATCGAGTGGGCGGCCACCGGGGTGGAAACCCCGATGTACGCCTCCACGGATGTCCGCAACCACGAGATCGACTTCGGGGCAACCCTGAGCCCGATCGCGCTGCGGCATCTCTTCGACCACTCCGCCGTGCACCTGAACGTCGAATGGCGGGACCTGCCCGAGGATGCCTGGCACCACAAAGTGCGGACGGTCCAGGGCCGGGAAGTGCCCGCCACGGAGACGGTCTGGATGCGGAGCCGCGAAGTCTGGATGCACGCCGTCGACCTGGCCAACGGTGCCGCCTTCCATGACATCCCGGTCCCCGTCCTGGAGCGGCTCCTGTCGGACATCACCGGCGCCTGGAAAACCCGCGGCACCGATGCGGGCCTCGTGGTAAAGGTAACGGACCGCGACCTTACGTTCGGGGACTCGGCGTCGGCCTCCCCGACAGTGGTCTCCGGACCTCTGGCGGCCGTCGTCGAATGGGCTGCCGGCCGCGGTCACGGCGGCGTCACCGCCACCGGACCCGGCACCGAAACTGCCGACGCTGCGGTTCCGGCCGCACCGAAGTGGATTTGACCCCTTCGCCGCGCTGCCTTCAGCAGTGAGACCGGAAAAGCCCCCTCGCCGAGGGGGCTTTTCCGGTTTAACGCCCGGTTGAGGGTGTGCCGAAGCCTGCCTCGATCGCCGCCAGGTCACGGATGGCTTAGCGGTGGGTGCTCCCGGCCGGACCCCCTTCCCACCGAGGCCCGGACAGGGAATACTCGGATTGGTCAGTATACTTATCAATTCCATTGGCTACTGAAGGAGCAGGCATGAGGGCACTTACCTGGCAGGGAAAGCGGTCGGTCAGCGTGGAGGAGGTTCCGGATCCGGTGATCCAGGAGCCGACGGACTCAATCGTCAAGATCACGTCATCGGCGATCTGTGGTTCCGACCTCCACCTGTATGAAGTCCTCGGGCCGTATATGAAGGCCGGCGACATCCTCGGCCACGAGCCCATGGGGGTTGTCCAGGAGGTCGGGTCCGAAGTCACGAACCTCAAGCCGGGTGACCGGGTAGTCATTCCGTTCAACATTTCCTGCGGCCATTGCTGGATGTGCAAACAGGGGCTGCAGTCCCAGTGCGAGACCACGCAGGTTCACGCCCACAACAGCGGGGCGAGCCTGTTTGGATTCTCCGAGCTGTACGGGTCCGTCCCCGGCGGCCAGGCAGAGTACTTGCGCGTGCCCCACGCGGACTATGGGCCGATCAAAGTGGGGCATGAACTGCCCGACGAGCGGTACCTCTATCTCTCCGACATTCTTCCCACCGCCTGGCAGGGGGTGAAGTACGCCGACGTCCCCGCAGGCGGGACACTGGCCGTTTTCGGGCTCGGACCAGTGGGGCAGTTCGCCAGCCGGGTCGGCCGGCACCTCGGCCAGCGGGTGATCGCCGTCGAGCCGGTTCCGGAACGCCGCCGCATGGCCGAGCGGCACGGAGTGGAAACGATCGATTTCACGAAGGACGTCGGTGACCAGCTTCGCGACATGACCGACGGAAGGGGCCCTGACGCCGTGGTCGACGCCGTGGGCATGGAGGCGCACAATTCGCCGGTTGGTGCCTTTGCACAGAATGCGGTGGGGCTCCTGCCCGATGCGTTGGCCAGGAAAGCCATGGAGACCGCCGGCGTCGACCGGATGACGGTCCTCCACGCCGCACTGGATTCCGTACGCCGGGGTGGGACCGTCTCACTGAGCGGAGTGTACGGGGGCACAGCGAGCCCGATGCCGCTGCTCACCATGTTCGACAAGCAGATCCAGCTCCGGATGGGACAGTGCAACGTCCGACGGTGGACGGACGAGCTGCTCCCGCTCGTGGAGGATCCCGCGGACCCGCTCGGCGTCATGGACCTCAAAACCCATGAGGTCTCCCTCGACGGGGCCGCGGCCGCCTACGAGATCTTCCAGAAGAAGGAAGACGGCTGCATCAAGGTGGTCCTGAAGCCGTAGCAGGGCAATGCCGCCGTTCCGAACTACGAAAGGCACAACGATGAGCACTTATCACCCCGAAAATGACCCGGCCAATCCGGATCCGCCGAAGCCGGCGGACCGCGCGGAGCATCCGGGAACGCGCAGCGGGGAGGCGGCCGATCCGGCTGCCTCGGCCAACCCGGATCCGCTCAACGGGAACATCACCGGGCTGGAGCCCGGTGGAGGCGTGCCGCCGGGCGAGACTCCGCCGGCCGAGGACCAGATGAGCGGCGACCAGGGGCACGAGGAATAGCGGGCCAGGCGGAGTTCTACCGGGCCTACCGGGCATGGGTGACTTCCTCGACCCGGACTGAGCCCACCCGGGGCCCGGCCTGGCAGGAATGCCGTCGGGCAGGTACCCCGCGGTCACCATGGAACTGTGGCTGCCGAAGCTGAAGGCCTTCGGGGAACTTCGGAGTGTTCGGTTCAGCCCGGAAGTCCCGGGACCAACTGCTGGAAGTGCGGCATTCCACCAGCCGTTGAAGTCTGGACAGTCGATAAAATGAACGCGCTCGACCGACAGCGGTCGGTGCACACCGCACAGGCGCCGGGCTGGACCCCCTGTCAACGTTCCGGCATGCTCTTCTAACGAGGCTGGCGAGGCTTGTAGTCGTCCGCGCGGTGCTCGATGCGGTGGACATATACGGTGTGCTCTTCAATATCGAGAGTGAACGGCACGCGGTAGTCGCCACGGCGTGCGGTGCTCAGGCCCAGGAGTTCATTGGTGAGGGGCTTGCTGAGCCAGCGGGGATTATCGTCCAGAACACCGGTAACGAATTCGACGATTGCGGTGGCAGCCTTCACCGGCAACCGGCCGGCATGCCGTGGCACCCTCTCCTGAAGTAGTCCCCAACAGGTCCAAACTTTCCCGAACCGATGAAGTCGAAATACACCGTGACGGACGACCCATAACGTCAGGACGGATTGACATGCTCGCCCTGGACGGGAGCATGCTCTGGCTACAGCAGGATGACGGCAAGGGCCGAGCCCTGTTCCTCCACTGCGACGGACTGCGTGTTTACCGACGCCCCGCAACTAGAAGAATGTAGAGCCCGCGCCAACTCAAAAATCCGGCGACGACGTTGAAGACTCCTAGCCGGAGCGCTGTTTCTCCCATCATTCGTGGCGTTTATTCCCCAAGACGCGGGGCTCGAGAGTCGAGTACGCCATTTCGCCGCGGGCTTTCTTGGGCGATAAAAATCCAAGAAAACCCAGACGCGAAAAGCGATGCGCTGCAATAGGGCCACCGCTGAACGTCTTTCGGCCGCGTCACTGCAGCTGTGCAGCAACTCGTTGGGGTGTTACATGTCTGGGTCGCCTAGGAATTGCCGGTATAGGCGCAGAGGTAGGCGACGGTGTCCCAATGCGGACAGTAAAAAGGTGGAACCGCCCGGCACTTCAAACCGCTCACCACCCTTATAGGGCCGCCACTCTCCTGGCCGGCGGGCTGCTGCACGTCCCAAGTTCCGCGGACGAGATGTATCCGCTCCTTGACCGGGGGCTTCCGGATGTCCGCTCACCGGGCTCCATTCACACCGGCGGTAGGGTGCCCTCCCCGTTTTGAATTCAAGGTGCGCACCTGCGCCTCAAATACTTGCATGCCCACTGGCACCTGTGCCGGAGGCGTGACCCTGTCGATTTCGTTGGGCCGGGCTGCTGCAAAAAGGGCACCCGAACAAGGCATCTCCTGACCTCACACGAGTTAGCTATGCTAAGTCGAAAAGCAAGGGGAATCGGCATGGTCAAACGTAAAGCTACGGCACTGGATGTGGCACGACGGGCAGGGGTGTCCCGCAGTGCGGTATCGCTGGTGCTTAACGGCAGAGCCCGCGGCAACGTCACCGCGGAACGCCAGGAGCGCGTGCTCCGCGCTGCGGCGGAGCTGGATTACACGCCCAACTCCGTTGCCCTCAGCCTTCGCAACCAGCGGACATCAACGATCGGCATCGTTACGGATGAGATTGTCACAAGTCCTTTCGCCGGTCGACTGATCAGCGGCGCCTCACGCACCGCGCTGGCCCGGGGGTACATGGTTCTGGTTGTGGATACAGAACACGACTCGGACCGTGAGAGCACCGCAGCGCAGCAGCTCGTGCACCGGCAGGTAGACGGAATCATGTACGCCACCGGCAGCCTACGCGAAGTTACCACCCCCTCGGCGATGCTCACTTTGCCAGCCATTCTGGCCAATTGCACTGATGTCGCCTCAAGTCTCTCGTCGGTGATACCTGCAGAGGTCGATGGTGGACGCGCCGCGGCGCAGCTGCTGATTGATTTGGGCCACCGCCGCATAACGCTGTTAACCGGGACCCTCAGCTCACCCGCCGCCCCGCAGCGCGAACAGGGTTACCGGGAGGCCATGGAAGCGGCGGGGCTGGGCCGTGAACAACAGCACGTCCATGCGACCGGATGGGACATTGACGAGGGCTACCGGGCCGCTTCCTCCGTGCTGGGCGGCAGCGACCGACCGACGGCGATCGTTTGCTCGAACGACAGGGTGGCCACCGGCGTTTTGCTGTACGCGGCTAGCGCAGGACTGCGTGTACCGCAGGATCTGTCCGTGGTCGGCTACGACGACCAGCAGAACCTCGCTGCGAACCTCGTTCCCGCCCTGACCACGGTGGCACTTCCGCACGCCGAAATTGGGGCAACGGCCATGTCCATGCTGTTGGATGCGGTCGAAGGAAAAGCCGAGGCGGCAGCGAACGCTGAAGCGGGAACGGTGTACATGCCGTGCCGGATCATCGAACGGGCGTCCACGGCAGCGGTCCCGCTCGCGTAACCAGTCGGGACACTTTCCACAAGCATGTCGTCTGGTGAACCCTTATCCAGCAGGCACAACCGGTCCGCCTCCCAGCCATCTGCCCGGATTAGCCCCTGAGGGGTTCCTCTGGCGGTAGCATCACCCTCATCACCCCCCCACATTCAGTCGAACTTGAACCCAAGATCCTGATGCTTGACACGTGTTAGGTTGCGCACCTAACCTACTTAACACGTGTTAGGAGGAGCTGACAATGACGTCTGAGAAGACACCGGGGCAAACAGCCCCCTCGAATGCGCCGCGACCCGGCGGCGGAATTTCGCAACTCACGCGGCGTTCCATGCTCGGCCTTACGGGACTCGCCGTGGCGGGAGCTACGGTAGGAGCGTGGCCGCGATTGACCGGGGCTGATGTTCCCGGCCGTGGCAGCAAGGCCCTGAGCATCGCCATCCTTGGAACCTCAGCGGACGCCGCGGCCCGCCAGGGTCTGGTTCAGGCCTTTACCGCCGCCCACCCCGACATTCCGGTCCAGGTGCAGGCCATCCAGGGCGCGGACTGGAAGGACTTCTTTTCCAAAATCCTCACCATGGTGGCCGCCGGAACACCGCCGGACGTCGTCTACGTGGCCACCGAGGGCGCCCACCTGTTCGCCGACAAGCTCGCCGAGCCACTGGATGGTTATGTCCGCCGGGACGCCGCCGACATGAGCGATTACTTCGACGACGTTCATCCGAGCCTGCTGGAAGCCTTCATGTACCAGGGAAGCCTTTACCAGCTTCCGCTGGACTGGAACGCGGCGAACATGTATTTGAATACCACCACCTTTGCCCAGGCGGGCCTTGACCGCCCCAGGGACGACTGGACGCAGGATGACTTCAGCGCAACCCTCCGCGCCCTGCGGAAAGCACGGCCGGCGGACTTCACCCCGTACTACTGGACCAACCGGCTTTTCGGCGGAGTAGTGCCGTGGCTGTACGCCAACGACACCAGCTTCCTGACCGAGAGCAAGGCTTCCGGCGGGGACTGGCTGTGGGACCGCTTTTATCCAATGGACCCTGCCCGGGCCACCCGCGGCGGCGGGTATCAGTGGCTGGCCCCCAATGCCGAGGACCCGCGGGTTGTCGAGACCTTTGACTACCTGCGCGAACTTGTTGCCGAAGGACTGGGCGTACGGCCTGAGTCCGGGGGCGGAAATGCCCTGGTTGGCTTGTTCGGGAACAACCGCATCGGCACCACGCCGGCAGGTGGTTACTGGGCGCAAGGCCTGCATGATGCCGGAATGACGGCCGATCAGTTCGATGTGCAGTTCTTCCCCCGCTGGCGTACGCAGCGGCATCAGTTCGGCGCCGCCGGCTACGCGATCATGCGCACGGCGAAGGACAAGGACGCAGCTTGGGAATGGGTCAAATTCTGCTCCAGCCGCGAAGCGATGCAGCTGGCCATGCCCAAACCCAACACCACTCCCACCCGCCGTTCAATGGTGAACGAGTCCTTTTACGCCGCCACCGGGCCCCGGCATTGGAAAGTCTTCTACGACACCCTCGACAAGTTCCCCACCTCCGGCCCGATCCCCGCGCCGCCGCAGCAGGCCGCCGTCGAAACTGCCCTGATGAAAAACGTATCCACCGCTGTCAGCGGCAACTCCGCCGGCGTACGGACAGCGATGGGCACCCTGCAGCGCGACCTCGAACTGGCCCTCAGGAGGAACTCATGACCACCACGTCCACTGCCCCACGCCAAGCCATCAAGCCACCGGCCGCGCGGAGATCGTTCGTCGAGCGGTGGCTGGCGATGATTTTCCTGGCTCCCACGCTGCTGGGGATGGCCCTGTTCACCTTCCTGCCGATCATCGGCTCGCTGGTCCTGGCCTTCTTCCGCTGGGACATCATCTCAGCACCCCAGTTCGTCGGTTTCGCCAACTTCGCCTCCCTGGCACAGGACCCTACCGTCCGCGTGTCCTTCCTGAACACCATCGTGTTCGTCGTCGTTGCCGTCGTCCTTCAGCTCGGCATCGCACTCAGCCTGGCTTCCATGCTCCAGGCCAGGATGCCACCCTGGCTCAGGGTGTTCCTGCGTTCCACCTTCTTCTTTCCCCTGGTCCTGTCCGCCGCGTCGGTGTCCATCTTCATGCGTTACATGTTCAACGAACAGTTCGGCGTGGTGAACTGGCTCCTGTCGCTCGTCGGCATTCCCGCAGTGCCTTGGTTGACCAGTCCCGCGGCCTCCGCTGCCGTCGTCGTCCTGGTCTATGTCTGGCAAAACTTCGGGTTCTCCTTCCTGCTTTTCCTCGGCGCCCTGAGCAACATTCCGAAAGAACTGCACGAGGCAGCAAACCTGGACGGCGCAACGGGCTGGAAACAGTTCAGCAATGTCACCCTTCCGCTGATCAGCCCCACCGTGCTCGTCGCCTCCGTCATGGCGATCATCAGTGCCCTGCAGGTCTTCGACCAGCCGTACGTCCTGACCAACGGCGGTCCAGGGGATTCCACCCGCACCGCCGTCATGGTGATCTTTGAATCCGCCTTCCAGCAACTGGAATTCGGCGAAGCCTCGGCCATCGGCCTGGTCCTGACCGTGCTGATCCTTGCCGTCACCGCCCTGCAATTCCGCCTCAGCCGCCGCTTCGTCTTCTACCAGTGAGGTCCCCTATGTCCAGCCAGACCCTGCACACCGGGACCAACGAGCATTCGGGTTCCAGCACCGGCACGCCGGCCACCCGCAAGCCCTACCGCAACCGCCGCCTGCCCGCTGCAGGAACTGTCGGCAGGTACGCGGCGCTCGCCGTGGCGGCGGCGCTGACCCTCGGCCCTGTCCTGTGGACCCTCTCCACCTCACTGCGGACGCCGTCGGAATCCTTCAACCTGCCACCGTCCTTCCTGCCCATCAACCCTGACTTCACCGCCTACCAGGAGGTGTTCAAGCAGATCAACGTCGGCCTCCTGGTCCTGAACAGCGCCCTGGTAACCGGGCTGATCGCGCTTGGCCAGATGGCTTCCGCCACGCTGGCCGGCTACGCTTTCGCCCGTCTGGACTTCCGTGGCAAGAAGGCCATCTTCTCGTTGGTCCTGGCTACCATGATGGTTCCGGTGCAGGTCACCATCGTCCCGGTGTTCATGCTTATCCGCGGGATGGGTCTGTCCGATACCCTGCTGGCCCTGATCCTGCCGGCCATTCCTACTGCCTTCGGCACCTTCCTGATGCGGCAATATTTCCTGGGCCTGCCAAATGATTTTGCGGAGGCCGCCGCCCTGGACGGTGCCGGACCGTGGCGGATCTTCCGTTCCGTTTACGCACCGTTGGCGGTCCCGGGTATGGCCATCGTCGGGATCCTTGCGTTCAACTTCCACTGGAACGAGTTCTTCCGGCCGCTGATCCTCACTATCAGCGAACAGAACTTCACTCTTCCCCTCGGGCTGGTCACGCTCCAAGGCAACCTCGGCACCGGGAGCATATCGGTGGTGCTCGCCGGCGTGATCCTGTCCATGCTGCCCGCACTGGTCGTCTTTATCTTCGGCCAACGTACCCTGCGCGAAGGCCTCACGGCCGGCGCGAGCAAATAACACGTTTACTTATAAAAGGAACCTCATGGATACACTCACCCCGGCCAGTACGGCAGCCACAACAGACACCTACCGCCCTGCCCTGCACTACACCGCCAAGGACACCTGGCTCAACGATCCCAACGGCCTGATTTTCCACGACGGCGTCTACCACCTCTACTACCAGAACAACCCGCTGGGAAACGTCTGGGGAAACATGTCCTGGGGTCATGCCACCTCCACCGATTTGCTGTCCTGGACCGAACACCCCGTCGCCATCGCCTGCGACGAGAACGAAGACATCTTCTCCGGCAGCATCGTCCATGACTGTGACAACACCAGCGGCTTCGGCACCCCGTCGGCGCCCCCGCTGGTGGCGATCTACACCAGTGCCTTCAAGCCGGGCTCAACGCATGAGGGCGTCCAGGCCCAGTCCCTGGCCTACAGCCTGGACGGGGGCTACAGCTGGACAAAACACGGAGGAAACCCTGTGCTTGACCGCGGGTCCGCCGAGTTCCGGGACCCCAAAGTCATCCGGTACGACGGCGGCGCGGACAGTTACTGGGTGATGGTCGCCGTCGAAGCCACAGACTTCCAGGTAGTCCTCTACAAGTCCCGCGACCTGAAGACCTGGGAACTGCTGAGCACCTTCGGGCCGGCAAACGCCACCGGCGGGGTCTGGGAATGCCCGGACCTGTTTGCCCTGCCCGTGGACGGCGACCCGGAAAACGTCAAGTGGGTCCTCACCGTCAACCTCAATCCCGGCGGGCCCAACAACGGCTCCGCCGGCCAGTACTTCGTCGGTGACTTCGACGGAACCAAATTCACCTCCGCAAGCACCGTTACCGAAGGCCCGCAGGACCCGGCCCGGCTGGGCGAATACCGTTGGCTGGACTGGGGCCGTGACTACTATGCCGCCGTTTCCTTCAGCGACGTCCCGGACAACCGCCGCCTGATGATCGCTTGGATGAACAACTGGGAATATGCGAACCATATCCCCACCACGCCCTGGCGCAGCCCCATGAGCCTCGCCCGAGAAATTTCACTCCAGACCCGCGACGGAGAACCGTGCCTGGTCCAGCAGCCCGCGGGCGATTGGAATGACCTGGCTGGCACGGAGTCGTTCCACCTTTCCGGAACCACCATCCACGACGGCGCGCAGGTCCTGGCGGGCGCGGCCGGTACCGTCCAGCGCATTGACGTCAGCTTCACCCCCGGAAGCGCAGAGGAATTCGGTCTCATCCTGCGTGGAGACGGTGCAAAGGGAACCCGCGTGGGCATCCGGCCCGGGCAGGCCACACTCCTCGTGGACCGGCGCGAATCCGGCAGGACAGACTTCCACGCATCCTTCAGCTCCATTGACACAGCTCCCATCCTGGCCAAGCAGGGGTCCTACGAGCTCACCATCTACGTGGACCGCTGTTCCGTTGAAGTCTTTGCCCAGGACGGCCAGGTCACCATGACCGAACTGATCTTCCCGGCGGAGACCAGCACCGACGTCGCCGTATACGCCGTAGGCGGCGCGGCGACCATGAACAGCCTTCAGGCCACGCAGCTCGGGTAGGGCAGCACCAAAGCAAGGAACAACAGACATGCACAACAACGGGAAACCTAACCCGCCCCGGCAGGCGTTGGACGTCGTCGTTATCGGGGAAGCCCTGATCGACGTCGTCGCCACGCCTGAGGGGACCAATGAACATCCCGGCGGGTCACCGGCCAATGTCGCCTACGGCCTGGCCCGCCTGGGAGTGAGCACCGGACTGCTCACTTCCATTGGCACTGACGGCCGTGGTGACGCGCTTGAGGAGCACCTCACGGGCGCCGGGGTGACGCTCTTGCCAGGCTCCCGGTCACTGGAGAGAACGTCGACGGCGACCGCCACCCTCGCCCGCGATGGCTCGGCGAGCTACGCCTTCGACATCACCTGGGATGTGGAACCGCTGGATCCTGCACTCACTCCGCCCAGGATCGTCCACACCGGTTCGATCGCAAGTTTCCTGTCACCGGGCGCCGGCGGCGTCAAAGATATGCTCCAGGAACTCCGCAGCGAGTGCATCATCACCTACGATCCCAACATCAGGCCAGCCCTGCTCGGAACCCATGCCGAAGCACGGCACACTTTCGAGGAACTGGTGCAGCTCACCAGCGTCGTCAAACTCAGTGACGAGGACGCCGCATGGCTTTACCCGAGGAAGTCCTTGGAGGAAACCGCCACGCACGTCCTGGATCTGGGAGCGGAGCTGGCGGTCATCACCAGGGGCTCATTAGGTTCATTGCTCGCGACGCCCACTACCACCCTGAGCATTGCTGCAGTGAAGACCTCCGTGGTTGACACGATAGGCGCCGGCGACTCCTACATGGCGGCCCTGATCCTGGGACTCCTCACCCGCGGAACCGGCGGCCTGGCTCCTTCCGTCCTTGACCAGCTGGGATGCACGGCGGCCGCCGCGGCCGCGATCACCGTATCCCGGGCCGGCGCCCGGCCCCCAACCCAAGACGAACTCCGCACACAGCTCCAGCATCAGCATCAGTCCTAGCTGCATTCGCACGCGTAGTACGTACCCTCCGTGCGGCGCCCTGCCCAGGGGGAGCTGGTTCGGTCGCCGGCAGGGCGTTCTCAAGCCGTCCCCTGCCGTGATGACGGAACCAGCGTGAAGACGTGGCCAGCGCCAGTTGCCACCCCGTCTGATCCCGATGGCCCGAAGGGCTTTTAGGTGCGCTGGCCGAGCGGCGCCGCAGTAACTTCACACCCAGAAATGTAACCCTTGACACACGTCTAGTAACGCGCGTAACCTCTATCTATGCGCAGGTAACGCGCGTTACCTATCTGGCAGCACCACCGACTATCACCGGAGCATTCAATGGCGAAAACCACCACCTCGAACCATGCCGGGGCTGCGCGGCAGCGGGGTGTCACCATGAATGATGTTGCCAAGCACGCCGGCGTTTCCCGGACCGCGGTCTCGTTCGTGCTGAGCAACCGCGAAAATGCCAGCATCTCCGAGGAGACCCGCGCCCGGATCAACGAAGCTGTTCAGGTTTTGGGCTACCGCCCGAATGCCGGGGCACGTGCGCTGGCATCCCAGCGCAGTGGCTGGTACGGGATTGTCACCGAGATCGTGACGGCACCGTTCGCCGTCGACATCATCAAAGGTGCACAGGACCAGGCCTGGCTCGACCGTCGGTTCCTGCTCATCGCGCCCTCCGACCAGGCCGATGCCGTAGGACCCAACCAGGGCATGGAAGATGCCGCCATTGAAAAGCTGCTGGAACAACGCGTGGAAGGCCTTCTCTATGCAGCCACGTACCACCGGGGCGTTCACGTTCCCGAAAGCGCCAACGAGGTACCCACCGTCCTGATCAACTGCTTCGATGCAGACGGAAGGCTGCCCTCGATTGTCCCCGACGAGCGAGCGGGCGGCCGCGTCGCCGTCGAACGATTGCTCCAAGCCGGCCACCGGCGGATCGGAGTGATCAACCTGGACCCGGATATTCCGGCAGCAGTCGGACGTTTGGCAGGTGCCCGCGAAGCACTTGCCGACGCCGGCCTCGAGCTGGACCCGCAGCTCGTGGTGCCCGGACATGCGACGGCTGACGGCGGGTACGAGGCCGCCTGTGAAATCCTGGACCGCTACACGGAAAAAGACAGGCCAACCGCGCTGTTCTGCCTCAATGACCGCATGGCGATGGGCGCTTACGACGCCATCAAAGAACGGGGCCTGGCCATCCCCGGAGACATCGCCGTGATCGGCTTCGACAACCAGGAACTGATTGCGGCCTACCTTAGGCCCAAGCTGACCACGGTTGCGTTGCCGTTTGAAAAAATGGGCGCCCTGGGAGTCCAGACGCTCGCAGCTCTTACAGCAGGACAGCCGATAATTGCCGACCAGCAATTAGTCGGCTGTCCGCTGCTAGAACGCTCTTCGGTCTGACCGCGAAATCAATAGCGAAGAGCAACCCCTCCCCCACCCCTTCACCTTGCTGATGAAGATAGGAAAGAGATAACCATCATGACACAACCCCGATTCCTGAGGGCTGCCCGTACAACGGCGGCCGGGCTGGCGGTGGGCGCACTGCTGCTGACCGGCTGTGCAGCCACCGTGAACAAGCCTGCCGGCACCGACGCCGCAGCGAACGCCAGCGCCTTCCTCACCATTCCGCGTGAGGACATGGGCACGTTTGTGCAGAACTTCAACCCGTTCGCACCCACCGTCAACCCGATGGTCCAGCAGTCCATCTACGAGTCGCTGCTGATCTTCAACCCGGCCAAGGGTGACACCGTGCCGTGGCTGGCCACTGAATGGGAGGCCGCCGACGACGGCAAGTCCATCACCTTCACCCTGCGCGATGGCGTTAAGTGGTCCGACGGCCAACCGTTCGTGGCCGAGGACGTCGCTTACTCCTTCGAGCTCCAGAAGAAGATCAAGGGTGGTTACGACTATCTGGACACCGTTGCCGCGGAAGGCACCAACAAAGTTACCTTCAACTTCAACAAGCCCTGGTCGCCGGCCCTCCACGACGTCGGACAACTCACCATCTTGCCCAAGCACATCTGGTCCGCCCTCGCCGATCCGGAGAAGGACGCCAATGCCAAGCCCGTCGGCACAGGCCCTTACACCGAGGTTGACAGTTTCCAGGCCCAGTCGTTTGTGCTGAAGAGGAACCCCAACTACTGGCAACCGGAAAAGCAGAAGATCGCCGGTATCAAGATGCTCGCCTTTGCAGGAAACGACGGCGCCAACCTCGCCGCCGCGAACGGCGACGTGGACTGGGCTCCGCAGTACATCCCGAACATCGAAAAGACGTTCGTTTCCAAGGACAAGGAACACCGCCACTACTGGTTCCCGGCCACGGGCGCCATGATCAACTGGCAGCTCAACACCACCAAGGCCCCCTTCAACGATGTTGATGTCCGCAAGGCCCTGAGCATGGCCGTTGACCGGGAGCAGGTCACCAAGATCGGCATGAGTGGCTACGCCAAGCCTGCGGACTGCACCGGACTCTCCGGTAACTACGAGACCTGGAAGAACAACGAGGTCAAGGAGAACTGCACCTGGACCAAGCTGGATGTCCAGAAGGCCAATGAGCTGCTGGACAAGGCGGGCTACCCGAAGGGTGCTGACGGCAAACGCACGCTCAAGGATGGCAAGCCTTTCGAATTCAAGATCTCCGTGGGCGCGTCGTCTTCTGACTGGCTGTCCGTGGCCAACGTGATCGCGCAGAACCTGGCAGAAGTCGGCGTCACAGCAAAGGTGGAGTCCCCGGACTGGGCTGCCGTGGTTGCCGGCTACGAGACGGGCGACTTCGACTCCGGCATCGTCTGGAGCGCCAATGACCCCAGCCCGTACAAGTACTTCAACACCTCCATGGGCACGGCCACCGTCAAGCCCGTAGGCATCAAGACGTTCGACAACTACCACCGCTTCGGCGACACCAAAGCCGATGCCCTGCTGGCGGAATTCGCTGCCGAGGCCGAGGAGTCCAAGCAGAAGGACATCGCCAACAAGCTGCAGGAACAATACGACGACGTCGCACCGCTGGTGCCTCTGTTCTCCGGCCCGGAATGGGGCGCCTTCAACGACACCCGCTTCACCGGCTGGCCCACCGAGGGCAACCCTTATGCCACCCTTTCGGTCCGTGCACCTACGACGGTGCTGGTGCTGACCACGCTGGAACCGCGCAAGTAGCGTAGCGGGTCACCCACACTGCACGCCCGGCGGGCAACCAACCCCGCCGGGCGTGCCCCCAAACTTTCCGCAATTCCCGAAATGGAGGGAAACCGTGCGCTTCATCCTGCGCCGCCTGGGTTTCTACCTGATCGCCTTCTGGGCATCCATCACCCTAAATTTCCTGCTCCCGCGCTTCATGCCCGGGGACCCCGTCTCCCGCATGTTCGCCCGCTCCCAGGACAGAATGCAGCCTGAACAGATCGAGGCCCTGCGCAAGCTGCTCGGCGTTGACGACCGGCCTCTCTGGGAGCAATACACCGGCTATCTCCACAACATCTTCACCGGGCAAATGGGCGTCTCCATCTCACGTTTCCCCACTCCGGTCACCGAGGTCATTGCGTCCCAGATCGGCTGGACCCTCCTGCTCGGTGGAACCGCACTGGTGATTGCCGCCGTCGCGGGTAACCTGCTGGGCATCCTGGCCGCCTGGCGGCGCGGCGGCGCGATCGACTCCGCGCTTCCGCCGCTGCTCGTATTCATCGGCTCGTTCCCGTACTTCTGGCTCGCGATGGGCGCGCTGTACCTGTTCGGCGTGGTGCTGGGCTGGTTCCCCATCCGCCACGCGTTCACGGCCGGCTTGGAGCCCGCCTTCACGTGGGAGTTCATCGGCGACGTCGGGGCGCACCTCGTCCTGCCGGCGTTGACGATTGTGCTGGTATCCATTGGCGGCTGGATGTTGGGCATGCGGAACACCATGATCGCCACGAACTCGGAGGATTACATCACCATGGCCGAGGCCAAGGGCCTCCGGCCGGGCCGCATCATGCTCCGCTACGCCGCCCGGAACGCCATGCTCCCGTCGGTCACAAGCTTCGGCATGGGACTGGGCTTCGTGGTGGGCGGTGCGCTGCTCACCGAGGTGGTGTTCGCCTACCCCGGCGTCGGCTACCAACTCCTCAACGCCGTCCAAGGCCTCGACTACCCGCTCATGCAGGGCCTGTTCCTGACCATCACCGCCGCCGTGCTGCTGGCGAACTTTCTGGTGGACATCCTCTACGTCCGCCTCGACCCGCGCGTGCGCAGCAACTGAGGGACCCATCATGACAACCGCAATTCTGAAGCAGCCCACTCAGCCCATAGCTGCCCGCAAGCCCAACCGCAGTTTCGTCCACGGACTTATCTCCAACAAGAAAGCCCTGGTGGGCATGGTCGTGATGCTCGTGTTCATCGCGCTTGCGTTGCTGGCGCCCGTGCTGTTCCCTGGAGACCCGTCGCGGATCACCGCGATGGCCTCGCTGGAACCGTCTCCCGAGCACTGGCTCGGCACCACGGCCAAAGGTCAGGACGTGCTTGCCCTGACTGTCCACGGCTCCCGCAGTTCCCTGTTCGTCGGGTTGACTGTGGGCTTCGCATCCACCTTCATCGGCATTTTGGTGGGCCTGGCCTCGGCGTACTTTGGCAAGTTCATTGACGAAGCACTGTCCCTGGTGACCAACGTCTTCCTGCTCCTTCCCGGGCTGCCGCTCCTTGTCATCCTGGCCGCGTTCCTGCCGCCGGGTTTGGGAACCGTGATCCTGGTCCTCGTGGTCACCGGCTGGGCTGGGTCGGCACGTGTATTGCGCTCTCAGGCGCTGTCCATCCGCTCAAAGGACTTTGTGGCCGCGGCGGTGGTGTCCGGCGAACGGGCTGGCCGTATCATGTTCCGCGAGATCCTGCCGAACATGGCCTCGATCGTCATGGGTACCCTGCTGGCCTGCGTGATCTACGGCATCGGCGCCCAGGCAGGCCTGGAGTTCCTTGGCCTGGGTGACGTCAGCACCGTCTCCTGGGGCAACAACCTCTTCTGGGCCGGCAACGAGGGCGCACTGCTCACCGGCAGCTGGTGGGTGTTCGTACCCTCGGGCGTTTGCATCGCACTGGTCGCCTTCGCCCTGGCCCTCATTAACTACGCCGTGGACGAGGTCACCAACCCGCGGCTGCGGAAGATCAAAACCCCGAAAGATACCGAAAAGAGCGCCGCCAAATGACCATCTCCCAAGTGTCCTTCGGCTCCCGTGAACCCGTCCTGGACGTCAAGGACCTCACCGTCAAGTACATCGGCGACACCCGCTCCACCACTGCCGTAGACCGCGTTTCCTTCAGCATCGGCACCGGTGAGGTGTTCGGGCTCGCAGGGGAATCCGGCTGCGGAAAATCAACCATTGCCAACTCGATCATGCGGCTGCTCAAGGATCCCGCGAAGATCGCAGGCGGCAGCATTTCCTTCGGCGGCAAGGACGTCCTGGCCATGAGCCCGGAAGAGCTGCGGCGCTTCCGATGGCAGGACGTGGCCATGGTCTTCCAGTCAGCCATGAACTCGCTCAATCCCGTGCTGACCATCGGCGAACAGATCGTGGACATCTTCACCACCCACGCCGGCTACTCCCGCAAGGAATCCCTCCGGCGCGCCGGTGAACTGCTGGAACTGGTGAGGATAGACCCCGCACGCCTCAAGTCCTACCCGCACCAGCTCTCGGGCGGCATGCGGCAGCGAGCCGTGATTGCCATGGCCGTGGCGCTCAAGCCGTCGCTCCTGATTCTGGACGAGCCCACCACCGCGCTGGACGTGGTGGTGCAGCAGGAGATCATGGCCCAGATCAAGGAACTCCAGCGCGAGCTCGGCTTCTCTGTCCTGTTCATCACGCACGACATGTCACTCATGGTGGAACTCTCGCACCGCATGGCCGTGATGTACGGCGGCAGGATCGTGGAGACGGCGAAGGCGCAGGACGTCTACACCAACCCCCGCCACCCCTACACCCAGGCGCTGATGGGCGCGTTCCCGCCGCTCACCGGCCCGCGGGTTCCGCTGACGGGACTGCCCGACGGCGTGAAGTTCCGTAACATCCCGGACCTCACCGAGGCGGCACCCGGCCATTTCGTGGCACCTGTCAGTCCCGACGCTTCAGCGGCTGACGCCGCCATTATGGAAGGAGCCGCACGATGAGCCACGCTGTACAGTCTTCATCACGTCCAGACGTTTCCACCCAAACGCCCGCCCTCGAGGTCCGCGGACTGGGTAAGTCCTTCCCCATGGGTGGCCTGTTCTCCCGGGAGTCCGTCCGGGCCCTGCACGGCATCGACCTGACCATTGGCCGCGGCGAAATCGTGGCCCTCGTGGGAGAGTCCGGGTCGGGTAAGAGCACCCTGGCCCGCTGCGTTGCCCGGCTGGAAAAGCCGAGCTCCGGCGAGATCCTGATCGACGGCGTCGACGTCCTCAAGCGCGACCGCTTCCAGGCATCGCGAGCCTTCCGCTCCCAACTGCAGATGGTCTTCCAGGACCCCTTCGGCTCGCTGAATCCTGCCCACAGAGTGGAGCACTTCCTGCGGAGGTCCCTGGCGATCCACCGGAAGGGCGGCAGCTCCGAGACGGAGACGCAGCAGCGACTCGAGCATCTCATGACCACCGTGGGCCTGCAGGCCGACATGCTGAACTCCTACCCGCACGAACTCTCCGGCGGGCAGCGCCAACGAGTCGCGATTGCCCGGGCCCTTGCCGTGGAACCACAGGTCATCCTCGCCGACGAACCCACCTCCATGCTGGACGTCTCAGTCCGGATCGGCGTGCTTAACCTGATGCGCAAGCTCCGCGATGAGCAGGAAATCTCCATGCTCTACATCACACACGACCTCGCCTCGGCCCGATACCTCGCGGACCGGACGGCGGTCATGTTCGCGGGAGAGCTCGTTGAAGAGGGCGAGTCCTTGGAACTCCTGGCCAACCCGGCCCACCCGTACACACAGCTGCTGGTCTCAGCCGTCCCGGATCCTGCCCGGGCGGGCTCGTACGATCCCGTCCGCCGGGCCGAACTGCGGCAGGCGGTGATGGCTTCGACCACCTGCACTTTCGACGGCGACCCAAACCAGACCTGCTCAGCCGAGGAACCCGTTCGCCACCGCGTGGGAGGCCCCGACAACCGCCACTGGGTGCGCTGCCACCTCTACCAGCCGTGGGCTGGCGCCGCCGGCCATGCCCTGGCAGGCGAACCGACCCAACCCAACCGCCCGGCGTCGAACGCTCAAGAAGAGGCATCCGCGTGACTGACCTGACCCACCCGCTCGCAACCGTTCCACAGGATGAGTTGGTTGCCCGCGCCGACGCCGACCCCCTCCGGCCACGCTTCCATTTCGTGTCACCGGCCGGTTGGCTCAACGATCCCAACGGCGTCAGCCAATGGAACGGCATTTACCACCTCTTCTACCAGTACAACCCGGAGGGCGCTTTCCACCACCGCATCCAGTGGGGTCACGCCACCAGCACGGACCTCGTCACATGGACAGACCGGCCCGTTGCCATGGAACCGTCGGCCGGAGCGGACGCCGAGGGCTGCTGGTCCGGGGTATTGGTGAACGACGGCGGTACGCCCACCTTGGTGTATTCGGGGCGGTCCGAGGGCAAGGAACTGCCCTGCGTCGCCGTAGGATCCCCGGACCTGCTGAACTGGACCAAGGACCCCCGAAATCCCGTGATCGCAGCACCGCCGGCTGGAGTAGACATCACGGCGTACCGCGATCACTGCGTCTGGCGTGAAGGAACGAAGTGGCGGCAGTTAGTGGGTTCCGGCATTCGTCAGCGCGGCGGTACGGCGTTCTTGTACGAGTCGCCGGACCTGCGCTCGTGGGACTACATCGGACCGTTATTCATCGGCGATGCCTCGCATGGCGATCCTGCGGACACTGACTGGACGGGGACCATGTGGGAATGCGTGGACCTTTTCCGGACGGGCCAGGGTTCGCTGGGGTCTGCGCCTTCTGACGGCTCGCCGGATGTGCTGGTTTTCTCCGCCTGGAACGACGGCGACACCCGCCACCCGCTGTACTGGACCGGCCGATACGCCGGGGATACCTTTGAGCCCGCGGCCCTGCACCGCCTCGACTACGGAGGCCGCTTCTTCTACGCACCGCAATCATTCGAGGATGAGTCCGGGCGACGTGTCATGTTCGGCTGGATGCAGGAAGGCCGAAGTGATGCCGCAATGGTGGAGGCCGGTTGGTCCGGGGTGATGAGCCTGCCGCGAATCGTCACTACCGCGGACGACGGTACTCTCCGCTTCGCACCCGTACCAGAAATCAAGAAGCTGCGCCGTGACCACGCCGGCCTGCCCGGACAGGTGCTGACCGGCGCCCTGGTGCCCCTGGAAACCGGCTTGTCCGGCAAGCAACTCGACCTCGAACTGGACTTGCAACTGGCACCGGGCGCACTGCTGCGACTCGGTGTTCTGGGCTCCATTGATAGGGGCACCTCCGGCAACCCCGACGAGGAAACAATTATTGAGCTGTACAGGGCGGGTGACGGCGGCAACAATGGCACGCTCCGCCTGGACCGCACGCGAAGCAGCCTGGATCTAACCGTTGATGTGGAAGACAAGTCAGGACCCGTCCCCATGTCCGAAGGGCGGGTGCACCTGCGTGTCATCCTGGACCGATCCGCCGTCGAAATTTTTGCCAACGGGATAGCGCTCACCGCCCGCGTCTACCCCACCCTTGGCGGGGAACACGTCAGCCTTGCCGCCGAAGGCACGGCACAGGTACTCTCCCTCGACGCATGGACCATGGCCGAAATCTTTGACGGTACCCGGAGCCTCTTTCCCTGAACCGGAGGCACTAGAACAATACCCACTCTCACAGCAGCATCGAGGCTGCCCAAGTAGAAGCAGGAACGCATGCAAGATTCACCCGCGGTCTCTCGTCGTTCACTCCTTACCGGAAGCGGGGCGGCGGCACTCAGCGGATCGCTCGCACTTTCAGCGGCGTTCGCCGAATCCGCCGCAGCCGCACCGGCCAGGACACCAGATCCAGCATCAAGCAACTCAATTTCAAAAGGGTCACGCCGGATGCGTCCGACCTATCACTTCAGCGTCCCGGACAACTGGAAGAACGACCCTCAGCGCCCCATCTACATAGACGGGGAATACCACTACTACTACCTGTACAACGCTGACTATCTGCGGGGCGGCGGAGGCACATCCTGGCGCCGCGCGACTACCACGGATCACGTCGCCTTCACTGACCACGGCGTCGCCATCCCGAAGTTCAGCGACGATAACGGCGACTGCTGGTCAGGGTCCCTTGTGGTCGACGAGCGGAATACCGCCGGATATGGCGAGGGTGCGGTGATCGCCCTCGTGACACAGGCGCCCGAAGGCCGCCAGGCCCAGTACCTCTGGTACTCGACGGACCGGGGGCGCTCGTTCCGGGCCGCCGGTAAGGCCCCGGTGCTGCCGAACCCCGGAGTGCACGACTTCCGCGACCCCAAGGTGATCTGGGACGCTGACCGCGGACGGTGGTTCATGGCGAATGCCGAAGGGCAGAAGCTCGGCTTCTACACATCCGCCGACCTGCAGTCCTGGCGGCGCGTTGGCGAGTTCGTACGCACCGATCTCGGGCTTCTGGAATGCCCTGACATCTTCCGCATGACCGCTGACGACGGCACCTCCCACTGGATCCTCGGCACGAGTGCCAACGGCAAAGCCCGTGGCCTGCCCGCAACCTACGCGTACTGGACAGGCACCTTCGATGGAACATCGTTCACGCCTGATCAGCCCGAGCCCGAATGGCTCGATTATGGCTATGACTTTTATGGAGCAGTCACTTATACACATCACGACGCGTCGGGTGCGGAAGATGAGACCCTCCGCCGAGCAATCGGGTGGGCGAACTTCTGGGACTACCCCCACAACACGCCGACCCTTGAGACGGACGGCTACAACGGCGATGACATGATCGTGCGCGACGTCCGCCTCAAACAGGCGGACGGTGGGTACCACCTCGTCTCCGCCCCTACGTCAGCGCTGGAAAATCATGTGAAGCGCACCCGCGTCCTGGGCGACATAGTTGTAAAGGGCACCCGCGACCTCGAGGTCCGGTCACATGCTTACGACCTGACCTGCGAGCTCGTCTGGGACCCCGCTTCCGCACCTTCCAACGTTGGCCTTGAACTATGCCGTGCACAGGGAGGCGGCAGGCATGTTGCCGCCGGTGCATTCCTGCGGGGCCCCTTCGCCTATCTCAACAGGCGTCCCACCATCAACCCAACCGGCGGCGAAACCCAGACTCCGATTGACCCTTCGACAGGACGACTCACCATCCGCATCCTCGTGGACCTTACGAGCGTGGAGATGTTCATCGGAGACGGACGGGTGGTGCACTCGCACCGGGTATTCCCTCTGCATGGCGACAACGGTATTCGCCTTTACGCCCATGAAGGAGCCGCCACTTTCCGGAACCTGACCATTCACGAAATCAAAGCAACCCGATAGTCCAAACCTAACTGTCCTGGCAGGTCATTCTGCAGACCAGGGTATGGGTCTGCAGAATGACCTGCCAGACATCCCCAAGAATTACCTTCCACGAGAGACAGACATGGAGTACTTTGAAGCAGCGCAGGGCGACGTACATCAGACGCCTGACGTCATCGTTGTGGGCGAACCGCTGATAGACGCCGGGTTTCCATTACGTATGCCGAATGATTGCGCCCCGGCGCTCGGTGCCTTGCTGGACTACACCCCGTCCTGACGTTAGGCAGGAGTGAAAAGCTCGTCAACATAGAGTCCGGAAAGCAGTTCCTGCACGTGTCCGCCGAACAGTCTTGGATTCAAACCTGTGAGCCGGCCACGCTGAGCTACCTCGGCAATTGCGCAACAGCCTGTTGCACAATTGCGGGTGCTTGGGGGGAACCCAGGGCCCGGTGCCCACAGCCGGGGACAATCTTTGGGGGTTATCAACCGCTGCTGCTGCAGAGGGAGCTACCCTAACGGCTCCCAATTTTCCAGCCGTGGATAACCCAGTTGACCCCAGCCATGGACAGCTAAAAGTCGACTCATCTCCGGCAGTGGTCCCGGCAGCAAAGGCTTAAGCATCTCCCTCGTTCTTTTCATCCCATCGTGACCATCCAGCGGTGCTAGTCAAAGATTTCTGCTTCAGGGGTCTTATGGGGAAGTGCAGTTCTGTCTAGGGCCGAGGTTTTGTGCCCGTCGTAACCGCATTTTTTGAACGGGCCTTCCTTGTCCATGAGGACGCGCATGTGTGGGTCGGCGTGGTTCAGCCACCAGGTGCTGACCCCGAGGGCCGGCTCCAGCCGTAAGTGTTCCCAGGCCCGCCAAATTGCTTCCATCCGAATCAGGACTTCGGGGTGTTTGTACCACTCGGGCACCACGCGTAGGCTGCGCCCTCGTTGACTTCCGGGACATAGGACTGGGCGAAGAGATCAGCGAAGAACTCCACGGCGCTGGAGTACACCAGTTCCGGTCCGGGCTCAGCGTGGCCGTGCCCGCCGGCCGGGGACTGCTCCTCTTCGTCCCCGCCTGGGCGCTGTTCAGGAACGGCCGCGCGCTGGGGACGCTCATGATTTGAGTGGCCTTCTTCCTGTGCCTGCTTGATGGTCAACGGCCTGACGATCTGGCTCCCCATGTTGATGGTGGAGGCGGGTACGCCCTGCGCCCCAGCCTGACCTGCATGATCGTCCTCAACGTGGGGGTAATCATCGGCACCCTGGTGCTGGGAAAGCTCGCGGACAACTGGGGCGTCAAACGGGTGCTCATCCCCAAGTTCGTGATCTCCGCAGTCTCGCTGACCTTGCTGGGGTTCGCCGACAACATGGCGGTCCTGCTGCTGCTCGTGGCCATCACCAGGGCATGCACCATGGGGGCAAAGAACATGTCCTACGCCTTCGTGCCCCAGTACTACCCGTCCTTCATGCGCTCGGCGGCAATCGGGCTGGCCTCCGGCGTCGGAGGGATGGGCGCCGTTGTCGGCCCGACGTTCGGAGGCGTCCTTCTGACACTAAGACGGCGGGACAGCCCGGAAACGCCGAGGCCGCAGCCGACGACGGCGGGCCGAGCCCGGCGGCGAGTCGCCTTGGGTACGACAAACGACGGCGGCACGCACCATTTCGGTGCGTGCGGCCGTCGAAGTTCCGGGGATCAACCGTTTCGCGCCACGGACGGCACTGACATGCTTGAGGGGTGACATCGATCTCGACGGAAAGTCCACGTACCGCGCTCAGCTGGAAGCTGGTGCCGGCGGTGCTTGTCTCGCTGTCCGGAGTGCTGCTCTTTGGCGTCGAGAATGACCCCCTTGGCTACGGCGTGCTTGCCACAGGCCTGGTCACGGCGGCTTTCATCGACCGCGAGTTGATGCGGCACCTCACACTGATCGCAGCCGGCATGGTCATCATCAGCGCGGTTCCGCTGAACGCCGATTTGAGCATCCAGCACATTGTCCTCATGGGTGGTGCCCTCTCCTTGGCCGTCCTGGTGCCGTGGCTGGTGTCGCGGTACATCTACGGCGAGAGGATTATCCAGTTTCCGGTGAACACCGGCCGTAAATGGCCGTTGACCGCGCGGTTGTACCTGATCGGTGTGGTCCTGCTCGGTTACTTCATCCTGCCCGCGTACTTGATCCGCACCGGGGTCTACCAGAACTGGCCGGACGCATCCGACCCGGTCATTTTTTGGCGGCTCTTTCTCGGAGTGAACGCTGTTGGTATCTGGGACGAGCTGTTCTTTATCTGCACCACGTTCGCACTGCTGCGGCAACACTTCCCGGACTGGCTGGCCAACATCCTGCAGGCTGTGATCTTCTCGTCCTTTCTCTGGGAGATCGGCTACCAGGCGTGGGGGCCGCTGCTGACGTTCCCGTTCGCCCTGTTGCAGGGCTACACCTTCAAGCTGACAAAGTCCCTCACCTATGTAGTGACAGTGCACCTGACCTTCGACTTCGTTTTGTTCCTCGCGCTGGTGCACGCACACAACCGCGACTGGCTGCCGATCTTCCTGTACTGATCACGCGTGGGCCGCTTATGTCGGCGCGCGGCTCACCTTTACCAGTGATGGGGAGCGCGGCCCCTTCCTCATCCGGGCAGCCAAATCAGAGTGAGCGGAGGATCCCGCGCTCCCGCCCAGTTACTGGCCAAGAAAGCGGTCCAGACCAGGCGACACGCCGTGGAGGGGCCTGCTCCGAAGAGGTAACCGGGCAGGAGCACAGTTTCGCCGTGCGCGGAAACAGATCCGGAACCTGGAACAGGAAAGGCGCCGCGGGGAGGTCTCTCCGCGGCGCCTGAGTTGTGTGAATCACATTGCCCTGTGGATCCTTATGCCTTACGCCGGAACAACTGCGGGCACGGGTTCACGGACCAGTTCGTGTGCAAGGTCGACGGCCAGATCCCCGACCACCTGCTCGTACAGCAGCCCGCCCTTGGCAGTGCTGGAACCCGCGGCGGATGACAGGCAACCGGTGGCGGGTGTCCGCTCCGGCACCACCGGCAGCCTGTCGAAGCGCGGCAGGACGGCGGCAGGCCCGTCGATCAGGCGGTCCATGGCAACCCGGGCCGGTTCGAGGTGGAGCATGAGCGAGGTTTCCAGGACCCCGCCGTGCTCGATGTCCCAGCCCGGGAAGCCATCGGGGTAGACCTGCGTCAGCGTGTCCTGGCTGACAAAGTCCCAATACGAGAGCAGCAGCACGCTCTGCGCTGCACCGGGCTTAATCCCAAGCTCGTCCAGGGCCAGGTCGATTCCCTCGTACAGGAACTGATAGTTCTCGAAGTGGCCGTTGATGAAGACCACGTGCCGGACGCCCTGGTTGAGGAAGGACTTGATCAGGTTGCGCGCCACGCCGACGAGGGTGGCGCCATCCAGGCTGACGGTACCCGAGAGGTGGTTGCCGCCGCCGGACTTTTGCTGCGACTTGTACCCGTAGGCGATCGGCTGGGCAACCAGTGCACCCAGCCGCCGGGCGACGCCCTCCGCGAAGTGGGAGGACAGGATGGTGTCCGTTCCCAGCGGAAGGTGAGGGCCGTGCTGCTCCAGGGAACCGACGGGAATGATGACGATCGCCTCCCCGGATGCCAAGGCTTCGCGGTAGGCAAAGGCGTCCAGGTCTTCCAGAAACACTGACTTGTCCATGCTGGTGATCTCCTGGTCAGAGGGCGACGGGGGCGGTGGTGGCGGCGGAGAGGTCGCTGACGCGAGGCTGAGCGGAAACCGGGGCATCCTCGGCGGCGCTGGGCACCTGCAGGTATTTCCGGTGGAAACGCGGGCCCATCAGTGCATAGGCTGCGGCGCTGGACAGCCCGCCGGCCAGCCAGGAAAGATCCCATCCGCCGAGGGCGACGGCGACCGGGCCCTGCATCGCCGGAACAAGCCCGTACATAAACAGCCAGGTGGCGAAGATGCCGATGAGCAGGGAAGCGATGCCGGCGGGGTTCACGCCAGGCAGGCGCTTGGTGCCCACCGCGTCGAACAGGCGGGCCGGGTCGCCGGGCCAACGCTTCTCGATCCAGAAGTAGTGCACCAGCATGACCCCGCCCCAGGCGGCGACCCACGCTACGAGTCCGATCAGCCACGCGTCCAGGACGGCGGCGAAGTCCTCCTGGAAGATGAAGAAGACGACGGCGGCGAGGGAGAACACACCGACGAAGAGGTTGAGTTTGCGGCGGCTGATGGTGATGTCGAGGGCCTGCGTCGCGACGGAGAAAGTGTAGATGTTCAGGATGTTGGTGGCGATCGGACCGTGCAGCACCATCAGCAGTACCGGGAGCGCCATGACTCCGAAGTTCTGGACGATGAGTTTGCCGGGGTCGATCTCGCCGCTGTTGGTGGCCAGGCTGGCGCCCAGGATTCCAAGCCAGACCACGGGGATGAACTGCCCCAGGACCGAGGCCAGGTAGACCTTGCGCTTCGGCACTTCGGTGCTGACGAACCGGGAGTAGTCGGCGGCGTAGGTGAACCAGGTAATGCCCCAGCCGATGCCGATCGCCGTCATGACAGCGCTCATCGCGGCGATGCGCTCGGAGCCTTCGAGGATGTTGCCGGCAGGCCCGGCGTAGGACCAGTTAATCTTCATGCCGAACCAGGCGACGGCGGACATCACGGCGAGGATGATGATGGTGGGCGGCACTGTCCACTTTTCGAACGCCGCAATGGCCTTGTAGCCGAACCAGGCGATGGCGACCTGCGCAGCCATGATGGCAGTGGCGACGCCGATCTTCCAGGCGTAGTTGTGGGCAGTCGGGTCAACCCAGCCGAGGGTGCCGAACAGCGCCATCACCAGGTCCAGGATGATCCAGGTGTTGACTGCGCACCAGCCGATGACCAGCAGCGCCTGGATGGCGGCCGGAAGGTAGTTTCCGCGGCGGCCAAATGCGGCCCGGGCCAGGACCATGCCGGTCGCCCCCGTCTTCTGCCCCAGCAACACAAAGCAGCCGAAGAGCAGCATGCCGATCAGGTTCCCCAGAACCAGGACAGTGACAGTGTCGGCGAAACCTAGGCCAAGGTGGATGCCGAGTGCGCCGAGCACCCAGTTGATCGGCGCGAGGTTGGCGCCGGCCCAGATCCAGAACTGACCTGAGACCTTCCGGGTCCGCTGGGATTCGGGAATGGGCTGGAGCCAGGCTTCGACGTCTTCGTTGATCGCCGGTGCGGAGCTAGCCGAAATCTGAGGGGGGTTTTCACGCATTGGAGCCTCCGTGAGTAAGTGGGGTCCCTTCAAGATTATGTGGCACATGCCACATTCGCCTATATAGTATGTGTCTAGTTAATACGTGCTTTACGCGACGGAGTGTCATGCCAATACGTCTTCAGGATGTCCTCGACCACCCGACCTTCACAGCCGCCGATCCGATCGTCCGTGCGGCGGCGGGCAGCGCTGCCAGAACCCAGCTCCGATGGATCCACTCCAGTGAGATTCTGGACATCGCCCCGCTACTTGAGGGAGGGGAGCTGCTGCTGACGGGAGGGGAAGCCCTCGCTCTCGCCTCCGAGGAGCAGCGCATTACCTACATCCGCCAACTGGCAGAGCGGGGCGTGGCCGCCTTGGCCATCGAAACCGGCGTCGCCCTCCCGTCGCTCCCGTCCTCGATGGTGTCGGCTGCCGAGGCGGCCGGCCTTCCCCTGATCGAGCTTCGCAAGGTTGTGCCGTTTGTCAGTGTCATGCAGGCGATCAACTCGTCACTGGTCAGCGAGTCGGTTTCCCAGTTGCGGAGGGCTGATGAGGCCAGCCACGCGATGGCCGTTGAGCTGGCGCACGGAGGCAGCCTGGACCGGATTCTGGCCGTGCTCGCCGGCATCACCCATGCTGAGGTGACCCTGGCTTCACTCACGGGTGCTGCCCTGGCCAGTGCAATGCCGGAGCACGCTGAGACCGCCGACGACGCGGCCGGCTCCACGGCCGAGTCCGCGCCTGCGCCGCAGGAACACACACGCCTGATCCACATCGACGTTCCGGTGCGCGGGATCCTTGCGGCGCAGTTGTTGCTCCGGGTTCCGGCGGGCGAGGACGAGAACCTTGCCCGGACTGCCGGCAAACGTTCCGTGGACATTCTGACCCTGGCCATGCTGCAGCGGATGTCACCCGGACTGCGGGAGGTCGCCGGAGCTGCGCTGATCCGCGCGATCGACTCGGGCAGCCAGCCCTGGCGGCTTCAACACTTGGCGTCAGCTGCCGGAATTCCGGTCTCCACCCCACTCGTCGCCCTGGTGGTGCGGTCGGATATCTCCCAACAGCTGCGGACGTCGGTGGAACAGCATCTAGCGCGGGCGGCGCAGTCCCACGCCACGTATGTCGATAACGCCGAACTTCTCGCCGTAGCCAGCCTGGCCGGGGATGCCTCAGAAGAGAGCCGGCAGCGGCTCTTGATGGGCCTCTCGGAGCTGCCGGCGATGGCTGGAACGCTAGCCGCCGTGGGCCCCCTGGTGGCCGGAATTTCGGACGCTTCCTGGTCGCTGTCCGAAGCCAAGCTCACACTGGAGCTAGCGGCTTCCGCCGAGCATGCCCACCCGGGAATCGGCGGACCGCACGGGTCCTTGATCGACGCCGAGGCATTCGCAGTGGAACGTCTCGCCGTTCAATCGCTGGACCCGGACCAACAGCGGAACTTCGTGCGCCGGCAACTGGGCGTGCTCCTGGACCACGATGCACAACGCAATTCGCGGCTGCTCGACACCCTGGCCACGTGGCTGGACTGCGGGTGCAACACCGCCCACGCAGCCCGCGAGCTTCATCTGGAACGGCAGTCAATGCACCAGCGACTGCGGCGGATTTTCGAGCTGTGCGGCGGTGACCCGCGGGACACGGGCCGGCTGGCGGCACTGCATTTGGCCGCCCGCCTGGCCAGGCTCGCCTGACTTTCCCCGCCCGACTGGCTTCCTAGCCGCGGTCCGGGCTCCCGGGCGAACGTCCGCCAAGGCGCGTGGTGACTTGGTGCGCAGCGGAGGCGCAAGCCTCGCCCAGGCTTTGCAGCCGCTCGCGGGAAACACGGAACCGGGGGGCCGGGATGAGGACGGCGGCCACGATGTCGCCGCGGTGGTCGTAAACGGGCGCGGCCACGCCGACTTCGTCGATGGACGATTCGCCGTAGTTGATGGCCCAGCCCCGGCTGACTACGTCGCTGAGTTTGATCTGGTAACCGTCAAGGCCAGCATCATCCAGCCCCGGATAGGTGATGGCTCCGCTGCGGAGCAAGGCACGGACCCGCTCGGCCGGCTCGGCGGACAGGAAGACCTGGACGGACGCACTCATGGCGTCCTGGTACCGGGCTCCCAGCGGGGTGGTGTGTTTGATCTGCTGGTGGCTGGCGATCTGTTCCACGCACATCGATTCGGTGCCGTTCCACACCATGAGTGCGCTGGTTTCGCCGGTCTGTTCGGTGAGCTCCCGCAGGACCGGGTACGCCACGCGGCGTTCCTCGAGTTCCGCGAGCAACGGGCCGGCAACGGCGATCAGGCCCAGGCCCAGGCGGAAACGCCGCGTTTCCGGGTCCCGTTCCACCAAGTGTTCCTGCTCGAAGGTGGACAGGATCCGGGAAACCGTGCTCTTGTGCAGGCCGACCCGGTTGGCGATCTCGGTGACTCCGAGCAACGGTTCGTCGGCGGTGAAAGACCTCAGCACGGCGATGGCGTTGACGATGACGGAGGTGCCTTTGGTGTCGCCGTTTCCGTTGGTGTCAGGGGATTCTTCTGGACTCATGGTGGTTCCCATCATTCCGTACGAGGGACGAAAAGCGGCGCCACGTGGGACGTGGCGCCGCTTCTCTGTCCGTTGGGGGGATCAGGCGCCCACGATGTTGTATTCCGGGCCGAAGGGGAACTTCGTGATGTTCTCGGCCCCGTCCTCGCCGACCACCAGGATGTCGTGCTCACGGTAGCCGCCGGCGCCGGGCTGGCCGTCGAGGACGGTGATCATCGGTTCCATGGAGACCACCATGCCCGGTTCCAGCACGGTGTCGATGTCCTCGCGGAGCTCGAGCCCGGCCTCCCGGCCGTAGTAGTGGCTGAGGACACCGAAGGAGTGGCCGTAGCCGAAGGTCCGATTGGCCAACAGTCCGTGGCCCACGTAGATCTCGTTCAGTTCAGCGGCGATGTCCTTGCAGACCGCCCCCGGCTTGATGAGTTCGAGGCCGCGCCTGTGGACTTCCACGTTGATGTTCCACAGCTCCAGGGAGCGGGCGTCGGGTTCGCCGTAGAACAGGGTGCGCTCCAAGGCAGTGTAGTAGCCGGAGGTCATGGGGAAGCAGTTCAGGGACAGGATGTCGTGTTCCTGGATCTTGCGCGTGGTGGCCCAGTTGTGGGCGCCGTCGGTGTTGATGCCGGACTGGAACCAGACCCAGGTGTCCCGGATTTCCGAGTCCGGAAAGGTCCGGGCGATTTCGTGGACCATGGCTTCGGTGCCGATCAGGGCGACCTCGTATTCGGTGATCCCGGCGGTGATCGCGTTGCGGATGGCCTCGCCGCCCAGATCACCGATGCGGGCCCCGTGCTTGATGACCTCGATCTCCTCGGCCGATTTGATCATCCGCTGGCGCATGGCGGCCTGGGCGACGTCCACCAGGGTGGCCGATTCGAAGGCTGCCTGGATCTTGTTGCGGTTGTCCAGCGGGAGCGAATCGTCCTCGACGCCGATTCGGCGAGGGTTGATCCCGCGGGTTCGCAGCACCTCCTGGATGGCGAAGATGTAGTTGTCCCGGCGCCAGTCCGTGTAGACCACGTTGTCACCGTAACTGCGGCGCCACGGCATGCCGGCGTCGATGTTGGCCGTGACGGTCACGGTGTCGTCCTTGGTGACCACCATGGCGTAGGAGCGGCCGAAGTAGGTGAACAGAAAGTCGGAGTAGTACTTGATGGAGTGGTAGCTGGTCAGGACGACGGCGTCCAGGCTCTTCTCGTCCATGATGCGACGCAGGCCGGACAGCCGGCGTTCAAACTCGGCATCTGAAAAGGTCAGCTCTTCCTTCTGTCCGTTGTGCAGGACTTTAAGTCGCTCCAGTTCGGAAATCGACGAGGCGTTCTCGGAGGTGGTGGTGGTCATGGTGGTGCCTTTCTTCGGTGCTGTGCTTTTCGTGAGGAAAGTTGGAGTGGACTGGCTTATTCGTGGGTCAGTGGTTCCCTGCTGGTCTCACGGGAGAGTGCGACGGCGACCAGGGAGATGACGGCCGCAGCGACGAGATACCAGGCCGGGGCCAAGTCGTTGCCCGTGGTGGCGATGAGGAGGGTGGCCATGAAGGGTGCGGTGCCGCCGAAGAGCGCGTTGGAGAGGTTGAAGCTGACGGCGAAGCCGCTGTACCGGACACGGGTGGGGAACATTTCCGCCAGGAAGCTGGGGAGCGTCCCGTCGTTGAGGGTGAGCATGGCGCCCAGCAGGATCTGGACAAGGACGATGACCAGGAAGTCTCCGGTGCCCAGCAGGGCGAAGGCAGGCACGGTCAGCACGATGAAACTGACGGACGCGGCAATGAGCACCTTCTTACGGCCGTAGCGGTCCGAGAGCATTCCGGTCAGGAAGATGAACCCGATGTACGTCAGCAGCGCGATGGTGGTTGCGAGGAAAGATTCGGTTGCCCCGAGGCCGAGCTCGGAGGACAGATAGGTCGGCATGTAGCTGAGGATCACGTAGAAGCCGACGGCGTTGAGCAGCACCGCGCCGACAGCCTTCAGAAGCAGTCGCCAGTGATCGCGGAAGAGGCCAAAGACGGGGGCCTTGATGGTCTGGTCCTCTGCTGCGAGCTCGCGGAAGACCGGAGTGTCTTCCAGCTTGGTGCGGATATAACGTCCGATCAGACCCATCGGAGCGGCGAGAAGGAACGGCAGGCGCCAACCCCAGCTTTGCATTGCGTCGGAGCTGAGCAGGGTGGTCAAAAGACCCGCCAGCAAAGAACCGAGGAGCAGGCCGGCGGCGGTACTTGCGGGCACGACGGCGGCGTAGAGGCCGCGCTTGTTGGCCGGGGCGTACTCCACGAGGAAAGCGGAGGCGCCGGCATATTCACCGGAAGCAGAGAAGCCCTGCGCCACGCGGATTATCAGCAGCAGGATCGGAGCCCAGATGCCGATCGTGTCGTAGCCAGGTATCAGTGCGATGCAGAACGTCGCTCCGGACATGATCAGGATTGACAGGGAAAGTGCCGTCCGGCGCCCCACCCGGTCGCCGATATGGCCCCAGACAAAGCCTCCGAGGGGCCGCACCAGAAACGAGATCGCGAACAGGGCGAAAGTTAGCAGCAGACCCGTCTGGGGATCGGACTCGGGGAAGAAAACCGCCGCGATGGTGACAGCCAGGTAGCCGTACACGGCGTAGTCAAACCACTCGACAAAATTGCCGATGAAGCTCGCAGCGACTACCCGGCGCCGGGTCTCCCTGCTGACCGCGGAGTGTTCCCCACCCGGGCCGGACCCGCCGGCCGTCGGAGGCTGTGGCTCGGCGGGGTCCGGAGCCCGCAGTGAGCCGTGGCCCGGGATGGTTGCCGCTCTGTTTGGTTCGTTACTCATATGTCCACCAATGAAAATTTGGGTTGCACTGAACGCAACGCTGTTGCATCAGACTAGGCGTGACATGTGACACAGTCAATGCCTTTTTGCTTCCGGGACATTAAGTCATACGAGATCTCTCGCGCGGCTGAAGCCGCATGGCGCGTCAGCCAAGAAAGTGATTGACGCAACACTGGCCGCGATCTACAGTTGCACTCAACGCAACACTGTTGCATTCGTCTATCTGTTTCCTTGAACCGAAAGAGGCCGCCATGACGGGCACCCTGAATCAACCCCTGGCCAGCGTCGACGCCGACGTCGCCCGGGCCATTGACCGCGAGCTGGACCGCCAGCAGTCCACCCTCGAGATGATCGCCTCTGAGAACTTCGCCCCCGCCTCGGTTATGGAGGCACAGGGCTCGGTCCTGACGAACAAGTACGCCGAGGGCTACCCGGGCAAGCGCTACTACGGAGGCTGCGAGCACGTGGACGTGATCGAACAGCTGGCCATCGACCGGGTCAAGGCCCTTTTCGGCGCGGAAGCGGCGAACGTGCAGCCCCATTCGGGCGCCCAGGCCAACGCCGCCGCCATGTTTGCCCTGCTGGAACCGGGCGACACCATCATGGGGCTCTCGCTGGCGCACGGCGGACACCTCACCCACGGCATGCGCATCAACTTTTCCGGCAAGCTCTACAACGTGGTCCCGTACCACGTGAGCGAGCACAGCCATCTGGTCGATATGGCCGAAGTCGAGGCCCTGGCCCTCGAGCACCACCCCAAAATGATCGTGGCCGGCTGGTCGGCGTACTCCCGGCAGCTGGATTTCGCGGAGTTCCGCCGGATCGCGGACCTGGTGGGCGCCTACCTCATGGTCGACATGGCGCACTTTGCCGGTCTCGTGGCCGCCGGGCTGCACCCCAACCCAGTCCCGTACGCCGACGTCGTCACCACCACCACCCACAAGACCCTCGGCGGCCCGCGCGGCGGGGTGATCCTGAGCAAGGAGGAGTACGCGCGCAAGATCAACAGTGCCGTCTTCCCCGGCCAGCAGGGCGGCCCGCTGGAACACGTGATCGCGGCCAAAGCCGTCGCCTTCAAGATCGCGGCGTCGGCCGAGTTCAAGGAACGCCAGGAACGCACCCTCGAAGGTGCCCGCCTTCTGGCGTCCCGGCTCCTGAAGGACGACGTCGCCGCCGCCGGGATCTCGGTGGTCAATGGCGGCACTGACGTGCACCTGGTCCTAGTGGACCTGCGGCACTCGGAGCTGGACGGACAGCAGGCCGAAGACCGGCTGCACCAGATCGGCATCACGGTCAACCGCAACGCCGTTCCCTTCGACCCCCGCCCTCCCATGGTCTCCTCCGGGCTGCGGATCGGCACCCCCGCCCTGGCCACGCGCGGCTTCGGCGCCCCGGAATTCACGGAGGTGGCGGACATCATCGCCTCCGCACTCACTTCCCCGGCCATCGACAACGAACTCAGCGACGAAACCGCCGCCGGCCTCCGCCGGCGCGTCAGCGCCCTCGCAGCCAAATTCCCCCTCTACCCGCACCTTGGTGCAAGCGCCGTGGAAACCGGTCTCGAGGCAGAACTGATTGGAGCAGCACAATGAGCACGGAACAGCTTCCGGAGCACCCGGAATTCCTCTGGCGCAACCCGGAGCCCAAGTCCTCCTACGACGCCGTGATTGTGGGCGGCGGCGGGCACGGCCTCGCCACCGCCTACTACCTGGCCAAGAACCACGGTATGACCAACATCGCCGTCCTGGAAAAGGGCTGGCTCGCCGGCGGCAACATGGCCCGGAACACCACGATCATCCGCTCCAACTACCTCTGGGACGAAAGCGCGGCGATCTACGAGCACGCCCTCAAGCTCTGGGAGATCCTGCCGGAGGAGCTTGAGTACGACTTCCTGTTCAGCCAGCGCGGCGTCATGAACCTCGCCCACACCCTGGGCGACGTCCGCGAAAGCATCCGCCGGGTCGGTGCCAACAAGCTCAACGGCGTCGACGCCGAATGGCTGGACCCGCAGCAGGTCAAGGAACTCTGCCCCATTCTGAACATCAACGACAACATCCGCTACCCGGTCATGGGCGCCACCTACCAGCCGCGCGCCGGCATCGCCAAGCACGACCACGTCGCCTGGGCGTTCGCCCGCAAATGCGACGAACTCGGCGTGGACATCATCCAGAACTGCGAAGTCACCGGCTTCCTCAAAGACGGCAACCGCGTGGTGGGCGTCAAGACCAGCCGCGGCACCATCCACACCGAAAAGGTCGGCCTCTGCGCCGCCGGACACAGCTCGGTCCTCGCGGAAATGGCCGGCTTCCGGCTGCCCATACAGTCCCACCCCCTCCAGGCGCTCGTGTCCGAACTCCACGAGCCCGTCCACCCCACGGTGGTCATGTCCAACCATGTCCACGTCTACGTCTCCCAGGCGCACAAGGGAGAACTGGTCATGGGCGCCGGCGTCGACTCCTACAACGGCTACGGCCAGCGCGGATCCTTCCACGTCATCGAGCACCAGATGGCAGCCGCCGTCGAACTCTTCCCCATCTTCGCCCGCGCCCACGTGCTCCGGACCTGGGGCGGCATCGTGGACACCACCCTCGATGCCTCCCCCATTGTCGGCACCACCCCGGTGGAGAACATGTTCGTCAACTGCGGCTGGGGCACCGGCGGCTTCAAGGGCACCCCGGCGGCCGGACTGACCTTCGCGCACACCATCGCCACCGGAACACCGCACACCCTCAACAAACCCTTTGCCCTCGAGCGCTTCGAAACCGGCGCCCTGATCGACGAACACGGCGCCGCCGCCGTGGCCCACTAGAAAGAGGTACGGACATGCTCCTGATCCCCTGCCCCAACTGCGGCCCCCGGGACGAAACCGAATTCCACTACGGCGGCCAGGCCCACGTGCCCTACCCCGAAAACCCGGCGGAACTCACCGACCGTGAATGGGCCGAGTACCTGTTCTACCGCGACAACACCAAGGGCGCCTTCGCCGAACGCTGGCTGCACAGCACCAGCTGCCGGCAGTGGTTCAACATGCTCCGCGACACCGTCACCTACGACATCCAGGCCGTCTACCCGATGGGGCAGCCGCGCCCTGACAAGGAAAACGCAGCCACGGGGACCACAGCCCCCACACTCCCCAGCCCCGTTTCCCCGGAAGGAGCAAGCAAATGACCGCTCAGCCGCAGCCCGCACGCCTCAGCACCGGCGGACGCATTGACCGCAGCGTCACCTGGCGCTTTACCGTGGATGGCCGTGAATTCACGGGCCACCCCGGCGACACCCTCGCCTCCGCCCTGCTGGCGAACGGCCAGCACCGCGCCGGCAACTCCCTGTACGAGGACCGGCCGCGCGGCATCATGTCCGCCGGCGTCGAGGAATCCAACGCCCTCGTCAAGGTCGCCGCCCGGTTCCCGGGACACGTGGCCGAATCCATGCTCCCCGCCACCACGGTGACCCTCGTGGACGGGCTCAGCGCCGAACTGCTCAACGGGCTCGGCAAGCTCGATCCCGAAGAGGACCGCGCCGAGTACGACAAGAAGTACGTCCACACGGACGTCCTGGTGGTCGGCGGCGGCCCGGCGGGCCTGGCCGCGGCGCGCGAAGCGGTCCGCTCCGGCGCCCGGGTCATCCTCCTTGACGACCAGCCCGAGCTGGGCGGCTCGCTGCTGTCCGGCTCCACCGATCCGACCCTCGCGGAGACTATCGAAGGGGTACCCGCCCTGGACTGGGTGTCCAACGTCGAAGCCGAATTGATCTCCGCGGCTGAGTGCACGGTCCTGAACCGCACCAGTGCCTTTGGCTCCTACGACTCCAACTACGTCATCGCGGCCCAGAACAGGACAGACCACCTCCTGACGCCGGCCGCGCCGGGAGTGTCCCGCCAGCGGATCTGGCACATCCGCGCCGCCCAGGTGATCCTCGCCCCGGGCGCCCACGAACGCCCGCTGGTGTTCGAAAACAACGACCGCCCCGGCATCATGCTCGCCTCCGCGGTCCGCAGCTACCTCAACCGCTACGCCGTGGCGCCCGGTTCCCGCGTGGTCGTCAGCACCACCAACGACAGCGCCTACGCCCTGGCCGCCGACCTCCGGGCCGCCGGCATCCGCGTCGAAGCCGTCGTGGACGCCCGTCCGCAGCTGAGCGAAACAGCCGCAGCAGCCGCCGCGGCCGGTACGCGGGTGCTGATCGGCAGCGCCGTCGCCAACACCACCGGCGAGGAAGGGCTCACCGGCGTCACCGTCCGGAGCATCAACGACGACGGCGAACTCACCTCCGGCGTCGAACAGCTCGCCTGCGACCTGCTCGCCGTCTCCGGCGGCTGGTCCCCCGTGGTGCACCTGCACTCCCAGCGCCAGGGCAAGATCCGCTGGGATGATGACCTGGCGGCGTTCGTGCCCAGCAGCGTGGTCCCCAACCAGCAGGTGGCCGGTGCGGGCCGAGGCAGTTTCGAGCTCGCAGACTGTGTCGCCGAGGGCATCTCCGCCGGTGCAGCCGCGGTCGGCGCCGCCGGCTTCGACCCTGAAGACTCTGGCGCCGTCGCCGATCCGCTGGTCTTTTCCGAACCTGTTGCGTCCGCCCCGACACGCCAGCTCTGGCTGGTCCCCGGGCAGGAAGGCGGCCCGGCCGACTGGCACCACCACTTCGTCGATTTCCAGCGCGACCAGTCCGTGGCCGACGTCCTCCGCTCCACCGCCGCCGGCATGCGCTCGGTGGAACACGTCAAGCGCTACACCTCGATCAGCACGGCCAACGACCAGGGCAAAACCTCCGGGGTGAACGCGATCGGTGTCATCGCCGCGGCACTCCGTCAGGCAGGCGAAGCGTCCCGGGGCATCGGGGAAATCGGCACCACCGCGTACCGCGCGCCGTTCACGCCCGTGGCGTTCGCTGCCCTGGCCGGTCGCCAGCGCGGGGAACTCTTCGACCCGGCCCGCCTCACCTCCATCCAACCGTGGCATGTGGCCCAGGGCGCCCTCTTCGAGGACGTCGGGCAGTGGAAGCGGCCCTGGTACTACCCGCAGAACGGTGAGGACATGGACGCCGCGGTCCTCCGCGAATGCGCCGCGGTCCGGGAATCGGTGGGCTTCATGGACGCCACCACCCTCGGCAAGATCGAGATCCGCGGCAAGGACGCGGGCGAGTTCCTGAACCGCATCTACACGAACGCGTTCAAGAAGCTCGCTCCGGGCTCGGCCCGCTACGGTGTCATGTGCACCCCGGACGGGATGGTCTTCGACGACGGCGTTACCCTCCGCCTGGATGAAGACCGGTTCTTCATGACCACCACCACCGGCGGCGCCGCAAAGGTCCTGGACTGGCTGGAGGAATGGCTGCAGACCGAATGGCCGGACCTGGACGTGCACTGCACCTCTGTCACGGAGCAGTGGTCCACCATCGCCGTCGTCGGACCGAAATCCCGCGCCGTCGTGGCGAAGCTGGCCCCGGATCTGGCGGCCGACGGCGGCCTCGACGCCGAGGCGTTCCCGTTCATGACGTTCAAGGAAACAACCCTCGCTTCCGGCGTGCGGGCCCGGATCTGCCGGATCTCGTTCTCCGGCGAACTGGCCTACGAAATCAACATCCCGTCCTGGTACGGGCTGAACACCTGGGAAGCTGTGGCCGCTGCGGGGGCGGAATTCAACATCACCCCCTACGGCACCGAAACTATGCACGTGCTGCGGGCGGAGAAGGGGTACCCGATCGTCGGCCAGGACACCGACGGGACCGTGACCCCGCAGGACGCCGGCATGGAATGGGTCGTCTCCAAGGTCAAGGACTTCATCGGCAAACGGTCCTACGCCCGCCAGGACGCCGGCCGCACCGACCGGAAGCACCTGGTCAGCGTCCTTCCCGTGGACGGCACGATCCGGCTGCCCGAAGGCACCCAGCTGGTGGAGCAGGGCATCACCGTCAACCCTGCCTACGGCCCCGTGCCCATGCAGGGATTCGTGACCTCGAGCTACCACAGCGCGGCGCTGGGACGGTCGTTCGCCCTCGCCCTGATCAAGAACGGCCGCAACCGCATCGGCGAAACCCTGGTGGCCGCCGCCGGGGACCAGCTGGTGGACGTCGTTGTTGCCGAAACCGTACTTTTTGACTCTGAAGGGACCCGCAAAGATGGCTGACACTGCAGCACTCGAAAATTCCAAGAAAATCCAGACCCTCCGGCAGAGCCCCGCGTCGCCGCTGAAGGCAGCGTTTGAAGCGGGATCCGTGACGGGCACCGTGGAGCTGCGCGAGGTGCCGTTCCTGACCATGGCGGGACTCCGGGTCGAACCGGGCAGCGACGCCGGGGAACGGCTGGGCACCCTGACGGGTGGCCTGCCCTCCGCGTCAGGGGAGGTCCGCGGCAGCGGCGGGACCGCGGTGCTGTGGCTGGGCCCGGCAGAATTCCTGCTCGTGGCCCCCGCGGAATCCCACGAAAGCCTGGGCGGCGAGCTTCCCCGTGCGCTGGTGGAGGCACTGGGAGACGGCGCCGGCCAAGTGGTGGATCTCTCCGCCAACCGCACCACGTTCGAACTCTCCGGTCCGCGGGCACGGGCCGTCCTGGAGAAGGGCTGCTCCCTGGACTTGCACCCCCGCGTTTTCAAGACCGGAACTGCGCTGTCCACGGAAATCGGCGGCATCCCCGCCGTCCTGTGGAAGACCGCAGAGGAGGAATACCGGATCTTCCCACGGGCATCCTTTGCGGAGTTCCTCGGCCGCTGGCTCCTCGATGCCATGCGCGAATACGCGTCCCCCGAGGTCCCCTAATGGCGCTCAGCGTCCTGGATCTGTTCTCTGTTGGCATCGGGCCGTCCTCCTCCCACACGGTCGGCCCGATGCGGGCGGCCAAACGGTTCGCCGACGCACTGAAAAGCGACGGGAAGCTGAGCGCCACCACCAGGGTGCAGGCCGAACTATTCGGCTCCCTCGGCGCCACCGGGCGGGGCCACGGTTCGGACAAGGCCGTGGTCCTGGGCCTCCAGGGCCAGGACCCGGACACGGTGGACACGGGAACCGCCGATGACCAGGTCGCGGCCGCTGCATTGGATGCCGAACTTCGGATCGGCGGGGACCACCGGGTGGACTTCAACTGGGACGAGGACGTGGTGCTGCACCGCCGCAAGTCCCTGCCGGCCCACCCCAACGGCATGACTTTCCGGGCGCTGGACCACGCCGGTGCCGTCCTCAGCGAGCGGAGCTTCTATTCCATTGGGGGTGGCTTCGTGGTTGACGGCGATGCCGAAGCCGGCGACCAGGTGGTGCCGGACGACACCGTGCTGCCCTACCCCTTCACGACGGCCGACGAGCTCCTGGACATCTGTAAGCGGGAGGGCATGTCCATCTCCGACGTGATGCTCGCCAACGAACTCATCTGGCGCAGCGAAGCGGAACTGCGGGAGAAGCTGCTGGCACTCTGGGCGGTCATGCGCCAGTGCGTGGACAACGGCTGCGCCGCGGAAGGAATCCTTCCCGGCGGGTTGAACGTCAGGCGCCGGGCGCCGTCGCTCTTCCACACCCTGACGGCGGACACCGGCGTCACCGATCCGCTCCGGGCCATGGAGTGGGTGAACCTCTTCGCCCTCGCGGTCAACGAGGAGAACGCCGCCGGCGGGCGCATTGTTACCGCCCCGACCAACGGCGCGGCCGGCATTGTGCCCGCGGTGCTGCACTACTACGTCAAGTTTGTTCCGGGAGCCGACGACGACGGCGTGGTCCGCTTCCTGCTGGCCGCCGCCGCCGTCGGAATCCTGTTCAAGATCAACGCCTCCATCTCCGGCGCGGAAGTGGGCTGCCAGGGTGAGGTGGGTTCTGCCTGCTCCATGGCGGCCGCCGGGCTGTGCGAGGTGCTGGGCGGTACCCCCGAACAGGTGGAGAACGCCGCCGAGGTGGGGATCGAACACAACCTGGGGCTGACCTGCGACCCCGTCGGCGGCCTGGTGCAGATTCCCTGCATCGAACGGAACGCGATCGCCAGCGTGAAGGCCATCAACGCCGCGCGGTTGGCGCTGCACGGCGACGGCAGCCACAAGGTGGCGCTGGATAAAGCCATCAAAACCATGCGTGAGACAGGAGCGGACATGAAAACCAAATACAAGGAGACCTCCCGCGGAGGCCTCGCCGTCAATGTGGTCGAGTGCTGAGCCATGACTGCCATCGAAGCTGAAACTGCCCTTCCCCAGCCGGCCACCACAGTGGAGCATGTCCTGACGCTCGACTGCCGGGAGTCCCCGGGCATCGTCCACGCCGTCTCCGGCTTCCTGCTGGAACACGGCTGTGACATCATCGACAACCAGCAGTTCGGCGAACGCTCCGAAAAGCACTTCTTCATGCGCGTGCACTTCGCGTCCGACGGCGATGCGGCCACCGCGGACACCCTGCGGGCGGCTTTCGCCCCGGTGGCGGAGCGCTTCGGGATGGGCTGGCGTCTGGAGCCGCACGGTTCCAAGCGCCGCGTGCTGATCATGGTGTCCAAGTTCGGGCACTGCCTCAACGACCTGCTGTTCCGCGCCAGGATCGGCGAACTCCCCATCGAGGTGGTGGCGGTGGTGTCCAACCACACGGACCACCAGACGCTCGTCGAATGGCACGGCATCCCGTTCTTCCACGTGCCCGTCACCGCCGCCACCAAGCCCGAGGCGGAGGGCCGGCTGCTGGAGCTCATTGACGAGTTCGACGTCGAACTGGTGGTCCTGGCCCGCTACATGCAGGTCCTCAGCGACGGACTTACGCGCAAGCTGGACGGCCGGGCCATCAACATCCACCACTCGTTCCTGCCCAGCTTCAAGGGTGCCAAACCGTACCACCAGGCGTACGCCCGCGGCGTGAAGACTGTGGGAGCCACCGCGCATTACGTCAACGCGGAGCTGGATGAGGGTCCCATCATTTCCCAGCAGGTGGTGGAGGTGGACCACACCTACGGGCCGGAAGACCTGGTCGCGGCCGGGCGCGACACCGAATGCAAGGCGCTCAGCAACGCCGTGCGCTGGCACTGCGAAGGCCGCGTGATCCTGCAGGGCAACAGGACAGTCGTGCTGCGGTAGTTCCCGCCGCGTTCCAGCCCAGTTACTGGCCGACGCAGCGCAGGAGCCCGGCGTTTTCCCCAGGACACGCCGGGCGCTGGCCGTGTCGCAAGAAAGTAACTGGGCAGGAGCGCAGCGGGTCCTCATCTGCCCATGCCGTTCCCTCCGGGGCGCCGCCGTGGCACACTGGGACGACTATCGAGTGTCTGGGGGGATACCAGGTCAGGAGATCGTCATGGGCATTCGGATGCACCCCCACACTTCGTGCGGCCGATCGGCGGTGAGCAATCCATGATGATCGGCTGGGCCTACCTCATGGCCGCCATCATGACCATTGACTCGCTCCTGCTGGGGCTGCTGCTGTTGAACGTGAAGTGGCCGAAGCACTGGAAGAAGAACTAGGCCCCAGACGCCTTCCACGGGCAGGAGCGCGATCCGGCCCTCACGCCGTGGGCGCCAGCTCGGCCGCGGGCACAACGACGGCGCCGGTCGCAGTTGAATCCGGGTTCAGCATCCAGCCGACCCGCTTGGCGGCGGTCAGCACCACCACGCTTTCCACAAGCTCGATTCCGGGGATCCGCAGCTGGAGTGCCTGCTCGGCGTTCAGAACGTCCGCCAGGGAATGCAGCCACATCAGGATCACAAAGTTGGTGCGGCCGGTGGTGGAGGCACTGAGCCGGATGTTGCGGAAGGTACGCAGCTCGGCAGCGGCGGCCTCATGCTGGCCGGGCGGAACGTTGGCGAACCACTGGCAGGACACGGGATAGCCCGAATGTTTCTGCGCGATTTCGCACCGGAACGAGAGCACCTGGCTGGCCAGCACCCGGTTCAGCTGCCTCTGGACTGTGGCCGGGCTGCGTCCCAGGGCGCGGGCGATGTCCGCAGCCGCCGCCCGCCCGTCCCTGGCCAGGAACGGGATCAGGTCCAGGTGGCTCTGCGGCAGTGGCGCACCCTGGTTTCCGGCCGGCGTCGGGCCGGAGGCCTCGGGCCCGGCCAGCGCCTGGAGCGCCGCTTTCTGCGACTTGTCCAGGACGTTCAGCCGCCACGCGTAACCGCCGGAGTGCAGCCGCGTGCACAGCGACGTCTGGTACTTGGTGAGGCCCGGAATCTTCCTGAATTGCGGCATCACCTGGTCGCTGAAGTGGGCCAGGGTGGGCGTGATGACCGTCAGCATGAGGTCACGGTTGCTGGCGGCTTCCTCCACTGTGACCACTTCCGGGATGGCCGCCAGCGCGGCTGTGACGTCGTCGCGGAGCTTCATTTCGCAGTCCACCTCCACGAGCGCCAGGCACATCTGCTTCGGATCGCCCATCAGATGGGCCGTAGTCCAGGCCACACCGGAGGCCTTGAGCCGTTCCCAGCGGGCAGCCAGGGTGGTCGCGTGGGCGCCCAGGATGCCGGCGGCGTCCGACCAGCTGATCCGCGGCGCAATCTGCAGCGCGTTGATCAGCTGAAGGTCTTCCTCACTGATCTCCACCGAATGCCCTCCTGAAATGAACTATTCCTGTATTAGCCATCATAGTTCTGCACGTTTCCAGACATTTTATCCCGTGTGACTCCAGTCACTCCACAATTGGTCCTAGCACTTACCAAACGTTCGGGAAGAGGAAACATATGTCGGTCACCGCCGATGCGAGGGAACTGCACAGCCAGATCACCCGGCTGCGCCACGAGCTGCACCAGGAGCCGGAGATCGGCCTGGCCCTCCCCCGCACCCAGGAGAAAGTTCTCAAAGCCCTCGACGGCCTGCCGTACGAAATCACGCTCGGCGAGACCACGACGTCGGTCACCGCGGTCCTGCGCGGCGGCGCACCGCACGTTTCGGCCGACAAACCTGTTGTCCTGCTGCGCGCGGACATGGACGGCCTCCCCGTCCAGGAGCGCACCGGCGTCGGCTACTCCTCCAGGGTCGACGGCGCCATGCACGCCTGCGGGCACGATCTCCACACTTCGATGCTGGCCGGGGCGGCCACCCTGCTGGCCGAACGCCGCGAGCAACTGGCCGGCGACGTCGTCCTGATGTTCCAGCCGGGCGAAGAGGGCTACGACGGCGCCGGGCACATGATCCGCGAGGGGGTCCTGGACGCGGCCGGCCGGCGCGCGGACGCCGCCTACGGCATGCACGTCTTCTCCTCCCTGGAGCCGTACGGCCAGTTCGCCACCAAGCCGGGCGTGATGCTGAGTGCCTCGGACGGGCTGTTCATCACGGTCCTGGGCGCCGGCGGCCACGGCTCCGCCCCGCACGCGGCCAAGGACCCCGTCACCGCGGCCGCCGAGATGGTTACCGCGCTGCAGGTCATGATCACCCGGCAGTTCAACATGTTCGACCCGGTAGTTCTGACCGTCGGCGTCCTGCACGCAGGCACCACAAAAAATGTCATCCCCGAATCGGCGCGCATCGAAGCTACCGTCCGGACGTTCTCCCACGCCTCCCGCGAACGGATGATGTCCGCCGTCCCCATGCTCCTGAAGGGCATCGCCCACGCCCACGGTCTGGAGGTGGACGTCGAATACCGCGCCGAATACCCGCTGAGCATCACGGACGAGAACGAGACCCTCACCGCCGAAAAAATCATCCAGAGCCTGTTCGGGGAGTCCCGGTTGACCCGCTGGGCCACCCCCCTCAGCGGATCCGAGGACTTCTCCCGGGTGATGGCGGAGGTGCCGGGCACCTTCATCGGTCTCAGCGCCGTCGCGCCGGAAGCGGACCACACGTCCACCGCTTTCAACCACTCCCCCTACGCCACGTTCGACGACGGCGTCCTCGCCGACGGCGCAGCGCTCTACGCCGAGCTTGCCATTGCCCGCATCGCGACCCTCGCCGCGGTCACTCCCACGTCCCTCGCTTCCTAGACCTACTTCTCCGGAGAAAATTATGACCACCATCGTTGACCCGCAGCGCGCCAGCCGGGCGGCCACCCGGAAGACCCTCCTCGGTACCGGCATCGGAAACGCCGTCGAATGGTACGACTGGGCGATCTACGCCACATTCACGCCCTTCATCGCCAGCCAGCTGTTCAGCAAAGCGGATCCCGCCTCGGCGGTGCTGGCCACGCTGGCGATCTTCGCCGTTGGCTTCGTTGCACGGCCGGTCGGCGGATTTCTCTTCGGCTGGATCGGCGACCGCATCGGCCGCAAGACGTCAATGACCCTCGCCGTCGGCCTCGCGTCGCTGGGCAGCCTCATGATCGGCGTCGCGCCGTCCTTCGCCACCGTCGGAGTCTGGGCGTCGCTGACGCTCCTGGTCGCCCGGCTGATCCAGGGCCTGGCCCACGGTGGCGAGCTGCCGTCGTCGCAGACGTATCTCTCCGAAGTGGCCCCGAAAGAGAAGCGCGGGCTGTGGGCCACGCTGATCTACACCTCGGGCACGGCGGGAATCCTGGCCGGCACCCTGCTGGGCGCCATCCTGAACATGACCTTGAGCACCGAGGCCATGAACGCCTGGGGCTGGCGCGTTCCGTTCCTGGTCGGTGCCGTCCTGGGTTTGTACGCCTTGATCATGCGCTCCAAACTGCACGAGACCGAGGCCTTCGAAGGCGAGACCGCCTCCGAGAAGCGCGCGCCGATCTGGCCGCAGATCGTGACGCACCGCAAGCAGGCCCTCCAGGTCGTCGGGCTGACGGTGGGTCTCACCGTGATCTATTACATCTGGGGCGTTGTGGCGCCGAGCTACGCCGCGACCGTTTTGAAGATCGACCGCGGTGAAACCCTCTGGGCCAGCGTCGTCGCCAACATCGTATTCATCGCTGCCCTGCCTTTCTGGGGCAAACTGTCCGACCGAATCGGCCGCAAGAAGGTGCTCTGGGCCGGAGCTATCGGGAGTGCCGTTATGCACTTCCCCATGACCTGGCTGCTGAAGGATTCGGCCTGGCAGCTGGCCGTCGGCATGTCCGTGATGCTGATCTTCATCGCCGCCAGCGCCGCGATCGTTCCGGCCGTCTATGCGGAACTGTTTCCCACGAGCATCCGGACCATCGGCGTCGGCGTGCCGTATTCCATCTGCGTGGCGGTATTCGGCGGGACCGCCCCATACCTGCAGACCTGGCTGGGCACCATCGGCCTGTCCAACGTGTTCAACGTGTACGCCGTGGTCCTGCTGATCGTCAGCGCGCTGTTTGTCTTCACCATCCCGGAGACCAAGGGCAAGGATCTGACGCACTAGACGGGGTTCCCCGGGGTATGGGTCCCCGCCACATGCGGCGGTATGCTTCAACATCGCCTCCCGAGTCCGGGGGGGCCCCCCCGGGGGGGGGGCCCCGCGCCCGGGGGGTGAAAAAAAAACAAGAACACAGGCCCCAGAAAGTGTTTTACAAGACAGAAAAAAAAAAAAACCCCGAGAAGGTG
>NZ_JBEPOX010000003.1:0-301030 GCF_040547025.1 Arthrobacter sp. UYEF36 | reverse complement strand
CGCACCCCCGGGCCACGGATCTGCCCCACGCGCGGGGCTCCCCGGGGTTTTGCGCCCCCCCCACAGGGGGGGTTATGAATCACCACCCCCCCCCCCCCCCCCCCCCCCCCGGGGGGGGGGCCCCCCGGACTCGGTCTGTTACTAAACGCACGATGCCGATGGCCCATGAAAGGTTTTCCCGATGACAGATCCTGAACTCCCGGTATTGCGTGAACAGGCTGCCCGCGGTGACCGCGATGCAATCGATGAACTGATCGAACGTGCTGCCGAGCGGGGGGATTTCAATGAACTGCGTCGGCTCGCGGATGGCGGTAGCCGGGATGCCGTGGACCAGCTCGTGGAACTCGCCGCCGAGAAGGGTGACATGGAGGAGCTTCAGCGCCTCGCCGCCGCGGGCAGCCAGGACGCGGCCGATGTTCTGGCCGAGCTCAGCGACGAAACCGTCCCGGACGACGACGAGTAGCGGCTGCGCGTGTTGCGGCAACTAAGCCCTCAATTTGTGACCCGCGGGCGTCAGCGACGCCAGCTCTACGGAGTCGCCGTTGACACGCGGAGCAACCCGTAGCGTTCCAGAATCAGTCGTGAATATTCCGTTCAATCGCTGTGGATGAGCCTTTTGCCCAGCGTCAACGCAGCCCGGGCCCGCGCCGCGGTCAGGGCGCGGCAGAGGGGCCCGATGAACGAAGCCGGCATTTGCCGCACCTGTGGCTTCGATCAGCGATTTTCTGACAACCTGGCCACGGCGGCAATATCCCGCGGGGTCGTTCGACAGCACCCGCCAACGAGCCGGGCACCAAGTTCATGCCAGATGGGCGTTCCCGCCGAAAGGCTTACAGGCTCGTTGCAATCCGGGCCCGCAGGGCTGTCCCCGTCCGCGGCCGGCCCCCACGTTTTGGTGACTGCGTCATAGCTTTCGCCCGAATTCGGATATGCGATCAGGGGCGTATCGGTGGCTTTGCCCAGGGCCTCCAGTGCCGGGGAGACCAGCTCCAGCGGCACACAGTTCACGCCGATCGCCGCAGCAAGCGGCTGGTCCCTACACAGCTTTGCCACCTGGGCCAGGGGCGTACCGTCACTGATGTGCCCGCCGTCCCGCAGGGTGAAGGAGAGCCAGGCTTCGACGTCGAACTCTTTCATGAGTGCCAACAGGGCCTCGGCCTCCGGCAGTGAAGGCAACGTCTCACAGGCCAGAAAGTCCGCTCCGGCGTCCACCAGCGCCGCGATGCGGGGCCGATGGAACTCCAAAAACTCGTTTCGGCTGAGGAGGTAGTCGCCGCGGTATTCCGATCCGTCCGCGAGGTACGCGCCGTAGGGTCCGACCGACCCTGCAACCAGCAGGGGGCCCGCATCCGGGTTTTCGACGAGGTACTCGCGGCGCGCCTCATCGGCCAGGCGCACACTCAACGCCACCCGCTCCAAGGCCTCGTCCTCGCCGAGGCCGCGCCGCGCAAATCCCAGGGTCGTGGCCTGATAGCTCGCCGTGATGGCGACCGCTGCTCCGGCGCGGAAGTAATCGAGGTGTACGCGCTTGACCAGGTCCGGCTGTTCCAGCAGGACTTTTGCCGACCACAACGGGTCTTCCAGATCGCAGCCGTGCGCTTCGAGCTCGGTGGCAAGTGCGCCGTCCACGGTCAGGTTCGCTCCGGCATCGAGGATGCGGGACAGCTTGGTGTTACGGGGCATCGTTTCGGACTCCAAACGGTTCGGTTCGTTCTTGCCTGCCGGGCGGCCGCGGCGCCTCCTGGCCGGCAATGCAAGGTAGCACAACGTGCGGTGAGGAGAGGACAGCCGTCGTGTTGCTGCCGGGAGCCGGGCTGACGTAACAGGATCCCGGCAGCCAGCCCCGGACCATACCCAACAAAGCTCATCATGCTTACTATTGAGGTTCCGGTTGCTGGTCACCCATACGCTGCTGGAACCGACCGATCCGAGGAGCGCCGATGTCGCTGAGTAAGGGAACACCCGTGGAATGGAACACGCCCCAAGGCCCCACGCGCGGCAAGGTCGTGCAGAAGAAGGTCAGCGACTTCGAGCTCGACGGACAAACGCACCGGGCCAGTGAGGACGAGCCGCAGTATGTCGTGGAGTCCGACAAAACCGGCGCCCGGGCTTCGCACAAAGCCTCTGCCCTGACTGTGAAGAAGTAACGCCATGGCCCAACAGCACCACGAAGTCCTCATTGTCGGCGGGGGTAACGCCGGCGTTTCCCTCGCGGCACGCCTCCATCGCTACGGGGTGAAGGATGTGGCCGTGGTGGAACCCGGGGACCAGCACTACTACCAGCCCCTGTTCTCCCACGTCGCCGGCGGAAGGGCGAAGGCCTCCGAAGCCACCCGGCCACAGCGCTCCGTCATGCCGCGGGGCGTGGAATGGATCCGGGACAGCGTGGTGGACATCGACCCGGCAGGCAATACGGTGACCCTGGCCTCCGGCGGCCAGCTGGGGTTTGGCCACCTGGTGGTCTGCCCCGGCCTGCAGCTGGACTGGGACAAGATCCCGGGCCTGGCCGAGGCCGTCCATTCCCCGTCGGGTGCGTCCCACTATGAATTCAGCCTGGCAGCCAAGGCCTGGACGCTGCTTAGCGGACTCAAGGCCGGGACCGCCGCTTTCACCATGCCCGCAGGCCCCATCAAGTGCGGCGGCGCCTCACAGAAACCGATGTACCTGGCCTGCGATTACTGGCGGGAGCAGGGTGTGCTCCAGGACATCCGGGTAGTCATGGTGCAGCCATACCCCACCGTGTTCGGAGTACCCGGAGTGGACGACGAGCTGAATCGCAAGATCGCCGAGTACGGCATTGAACTGCGACTCAACAGCGAACTGGTTTCGGTGGACGCTGCAGCACAGAGCGCGCTGGTCCGGGACAATGCAACCGGCTCCACCGAACAGCTGCGCTACGACGTGCTCAATGCAGTCCCGCCGCAGTCGGCCCCGGACTGGCTTAAGGCCACGGAGCTGCCCGCCCCGGGCGACTCCGGCGGATTTGTGGAAGTGGATCCGCAGACCCTCCGGCACGTCCGTTTTCCAAACATCTGGTCTTTGGGGGATGCCGCGGCGACCACCAACTCCAAGTCCGGCGGTGCGTTGCGAAAGCAGACGAAGGTCTTGGCCAAGAACCTGGTCGCGGCCCGGAAGGGCAAACCCCTGACGGAGAAGTACGACGGATATTCGGTGTGCCCCTTCACGGCTTCCCGCTCCACGGTTGTTTTCGCTGAGTTCGATGACCAGTACCGGCCCATGCCCTCTGTCCCGAAGGTGCCAACGTGGAAAGAAAGCCGCGCATCGTGGGTTGTGGACCGCGATGTCTTCCCCCAGGTCTACTGGAATCTGATCCTTAAAGGCCGCGCCTAGCCTTGAATAGCCACCCGGCGCCGGTCGGCCTCGCAGCGGGCAAGTCGTTATGCCCGCCGTCGCCCTCCCAGCTACCGGCCAAGCGTCCGCACCCGATGTACCGGCATTTCACGCACCAACGCCCGTTGGCGGAAGTGACGCTGGCTGCGGTTGCCCTCGTCAGCTGGCCGGGTCGTACTGGAACTGCCGGACCTCTTGCGGGCAGCGGCAGGCGACGGCGATCTTCGCGGCCCATTCGAGTGCCGCCTCCCGCGAGGGCAGCTCGAGCACGGTGTAGCCGCCGTTGGGCACCTTGTGGCCTGGGTACGTTCCCGCGGTGACGGTGCCGTCACCGGCCACGAGCACGGGGTCTACGTCCTCATCGATCCCGCCGCCGAAGACGTACACACCCGCCGCCTTGGCCTCGTCGATGACGGCATGCGCGGCTTCGACCACCGCTTCAAAGTCCTCCTTGGGGAACACCATCGCCTCACCGGGGAACGAGATCAGGTACTTCGTCATTCGAAGGACTCCTTTGCTCCGGCGGCGCCGTCCGTCGAATCTTCTCTGCGGCACCCCTTTGGTGCCCAGCCCTATTATGGCTCCGGCGCGCGACATATGAAGTACAGGGCGGTCAAGACTTCCCCGAATCCATATCGATGAAGGTCGTCAATAGTCCTGACGCTCCGTTGCTGCGGGACTATCCCCGGCCCAATGCCGCGCCTAGCAGTGAGGTCTGACTGCTAGGGCAGATCTGAGACGCCCGTGTATGTCGCGTAGGTGGCGAGTCCAGCTTGTTCGAAGACCTGGAGGGTGAGTGCGCCAGGGGTGGTCTGGCTGCTGACGAGGCGCAGTCCCACGGACGGGCCGCCGTCGGGGAAGAGGCGGCGACCGAGACCGACGATGACGCGCGCAATCACGGCCCGGAACTCATCGATCAGCCCTGCGGCCAGCAGGGATTGGACGAGCCGAGCGCTTCCGTGGATCTGGAGTTCCCGTCCGGGTTGTTTGAGCTCAGCGACCTGGGCTGCGACGTCGGCAGAGAGGATCGCGGTCGGATTCCATGTCCATGTAGGGGACAAGCCATCCACCCCGGGTAAACCCGTCGAGTGCCCTTCGAAGGCGGCAGGGCCAGAGCTGACGCAGCCACACGCTCAGGCCCGGCACATGGAAGTATTCACTTATGACTAGCGAAAATGATGCTGCCAACCTTCCGGCGCCAATGGACTCCCACGGCACAGACGCCTCGACCGAAGCCGGCCGTGGTTGGGACCACATCGGGGCCATCATTGTCGATGCCACGTTGCAGCGACGGCAGAATTACCACGAGACCGTCAAGCCGCGCGTTGACGCTTTGATTGCGGCATGGCCGGACGCCGCAACGACCAGTGGGTTCCGCCAGCATCTTGAGACGGGGAAGCTTTCGGACGTTATCAGCTGGCCGTCGCCGGGCCGTCTGGCCCAGGTCGAGGACATCACACGCGTGTTCGAGCGCCAGGGCATCGAGACGGTCATGGAACTCCGGGCCACGCTCGGCGACCCGGCCAGGAGAACAGTCCTTCGGGAGGCCCTTGGGGCCGTGCGGCATGTCAGTCCGAAAACGCTGGATTACATCGACACCCTGAGCGGAGTCTGAGCCGCCAGGCGCCCGGGGAAGTTCACCGGCGTCGGAAGCCCACCCGGGCCAAACCAAACAGGAAGAACCTAGGCCCGGCCTTTGACGACGTCCGCCAGCCAGGTCATGGCCGCGTTCCTTGAGGTGAAGAACTCGTGCGGGTACAGGGTGTGCCGGCTCATGGCGGCGGCGACAACACGGTCCACGGAACTGGACCCGAGGACTGCAATGGCCAGGACGCCTGTGGTTTGTGCGAATTCGTACCTGGCCGCGGCGCTGATCTCCACGTCGGTCATTTCGGAGAGCATCGGCATCGGAGTGCCGCCGCTGATGCGTGCCACGGCCAGCATGGCGTCCTTGGCGTCGTCGACGTCAACAATCGAGCCGGGGCGCCAGACGGATTCAATGATCCCCGCGCGCACGCTCAGGGAATTCTTCCCTTCGGCGGCGACAGCTTCTACAGGCATCATTGGCTTCATTCTAGGCCTGAGCTGGGACGATACCCTGCAGCGTGACCCCGGTGCGCCCCGGCAGCCGTCCTTATCCCGCGCCGCCCGCGCCGGGCAGCGCCTGCCGCTGCGGCCACAGCGTCACCGACTCCAGCGCGGACAGCGCCCGGGCCATGGCCCGGGCCTCCGCGGTGAACAGATGCCCGTGGACCCGCTGGCTGCACAGCCGCAGCGCCTGCCCGCGGTCCAGGCCGAACCAGTCCATCACCGTGTCGATGCCGTGCGGGCTGAGCCGCCAGGTCTTGTCCGCGTCCTTGACGATCGCATCCTCGATCGAGATCGCCTCCCGGCGGGAATCGTGGCCGTCGATGATGTCCAGGATGGTGGGCACCTTCCCGGCGTCGTACCCGGCCTCGGCGAGGATCCCGGCGGCGAGCCGGGCGCCTTCCTTCTCGTGCAGCAGCACCAGGTCCGGCCTGCCGCCGCCGGGCGCAATCGCCTGCAGGACCTCCGCGGGCGGCACCTGGGACCAGCCGATGTCGTGCAGCATGATCGCGGGGAGGACGACGGCGGCATCCGCCTCGGGGTGCGACTCGAGAAGCGCCCGGGCCAGCCCTAAGGCGTAGAGCGTGTGGGCGTCGTTGTCGCGGACCAACAGACACGGCGCCGCAAGGGTCCAGATGGCGGCCAGTTCCGGGTCCAGGGCGATGACGCCGTCGGGCTCCACTTCGATCCCCGCCGAGACGTCCAGGCCGGAATGGTTGGCTTTGGGCTGCAGTTTGGTCATCCTGCCAGCGTGCCCGCCGAACCGGCCGCGGGCAAGCACCACCTTCCGCCCAGCGGAACCGGGAGGGGCCCGGCCGGTTGAACCGGCCGGGCCCCTCGTCCAGGGCTGGGATTAGCTCAGCGTGGAGGTGTCAATCACGAAGCGGTACCGCACGTCGGAGGCGAGCACGCGCTCGTAGGCGTCGTTGATCTTGTCGGCCGGGATGACCTCGATCTCGGCGCCAAGCTTGTGCTCGGCACAGAAGTCGAGCATTTCCTGGGTCTCCCGGATGCCGCCGATCATGGATCCGGCGAACGACCGGCGGCCCGTGATCAGGGCGAACGCGTTCACGGGCAGCGGTTCCGCCGGGGCGCCCACGTTCACCATGGCGCCGTCGAGGCTCAGCAACTGCAGGTAGGAGCTGATGTCGATCTTCGCGCTGACGGTGTTGATTATCAGGTCGAAAGAGCCTGCCAGATCCGTGAAGGTGTTTTCGTCGCTGGTGGCGAAGTAGTGGTCCGCGCCCAGCTTCAGACCGTCCTCCTGCTTCTTCAGCGACTGTGACAGCACGGTCACCTCGGCGCCCATCGCGTGGGCGAGCTTGACGGCCATGTGTCCGAGTCCGCCCAGTCCCACGACTGCCACCTTCTTGCCGGGTCCCGCACCCCAGTGGCGCAGCGGCGAGTAGGTGGTGACGCCGGCGCAGAGCAGCGGCGCGGCCACGTCGAGCTCGATGCCCTCCGGAATCCGTACGACGAAGTCCTCGGTCACCACCACATGGGTGGAGTAGCCGCCCTGGGTGATCGTGCCGTCGCGGTCGACGGCGCCGTACGTGCCCGTGTTCCCGGCGAGGCAGTACTGTTCCTCGCCCTTTTGGCAGTTGACGCACTCACGGCAGGAATTCACCATGCAGCCGACGCCGACCCGGTCGCCGACGGCGTGCTTGGTGACGGCCGAACCGACCTCGGTGACGATGCCGGCAATTTCGTGGCCCGGCGCCAGCGGGAACTGCTGCGGGCCCCAGTCACCGCGGACGGTGTGGATGTCGGAGTGGCAGATGCCGGCGAACTTGATGTCAATCAGGACGTCGTGCGGTCCAACGTCCCGGCGCTCGATGGTGGTCGGCGCGAGGGGTTCGGTCGCCGAAGGGGCGGCGTAAGCGTTAACGGTAAGCATGGATCTCCTGCTTGTGGAAGGTTTTGGGGGGTCCCCCGGCGTCCCGCACCGGATAGGTGCGGCATTTCGGCCCGGACGTCATCGGGGGCACTCTCTATCAAACACCACTGAGCTGCCGGTGAGGGAGGCCCTGCTGTGAGGGGTACTGGCAGGGACTCCCTTACGGCGCCGCACCCTCTAACGTTGAAGGTATGGACAACCAGAGCGAGACCCGGGACTTCCTGGCCACCCGGCGGGCGAAAATCACCCCGGAACAGGCGGGTCTGCCCGTCTCCGGCGGCAACCGCCGGGTCCCCGGACTGCGCCGCGGCGAGGTTGCCCTCCTGGCCGGGGTCAGTGTCGAGTATTACACCCGGCTGGAACGCGGAAACCTCTCGGGCGTCTCCGAAGGGATCCTGGAAGCCCTGGCGCGGGCTCTGCAGCTGGATGAGGCCGAGCAGGCGCACCTGTTCGACCTGGCCCGGACCGCCAGCACCAGCCGCAAACCGCTGCGCCGCCGCCCCGCCACCCAGCCGGTCCGTGCGAGCGTGCAACTCATGCTCGACGCGATCAGCAACGCCCCGGCGTTCGTGCGCAACGGGCGCCTGGACATCCTCGCTGCCAACCAGCTCGGTTACGCGTTGTACTCCGAGATGTACGCCAGCCCCGTCCGGCCGGCCAACCACGCCCGGTTCATCTTCCTGGACAGCCGCGCCTACGCGTTTTACCCGGACTGGGACCGGGCCGCGAATGACACGGTGGCGATCCTGCGGACCGAGGCCGGCCGTGACCCCTACGACCGCGGCCTGACCGACCTGGTGGGGGAACTCTCCACGCGCAGTGAGGAGTTCCGCACCCGGTGGGCGGCCCACAACGTGCGCCTGCACCACTCCGGGATCAAGCACCTCCGCCACCCCGTAGTCGGCGACCTCCACCTCCTGTACGAGTCCCTGGATCTGTCCGCCGACGCCGGGCTGTCGCTGCTGGTCTATACCGCCGAGCCCGGTTCTCCCACCGGGGACGCGCTGCGGCTGCTGGCCAGCTGGGCCGCGACCCAACAGTCGAAGACACAGACCGAGCCGCAGCCGGCTCCGGCGCAGCCGCAACAAACGCAGCAGTCTGCGACTACCCGATCAGGGCCAGCACCGCACCAGCCGTAACGACGCCTCCGGCCTCCGCACGGAGGCCGGTCAGAGTGCCGGCGCGGTGGGCTACGACCTGGGTTTCCATCTTCATCGCTTCCAGCACGACGACGGGCTCCCCCGCCGAAACATCGGTGCCCGGTCCGACTAGCCACTTCACTACGGTCCCGGCCATGCCGGCGCGCAGCTCCCCCGGGTCGGCGGCGGCAGCGCCGCCTCCGGACGCTCCGCCCACGGACGCTCCGCCCACGGACACTCCCCCGGGCACTGGTCCGCCGGAGCGGGCCCAGCCGTCCAACAAGTCCGCCGGCAGTCCGACCGCCATCCGGCGGCCGTCCACCTCGACAGTTATGGTGCGGCGTTCGCCGTCAGGCGCGGTGGTGCTGTAGCCAGGGTCGGCAGAAATAGTGTCCGCGAAGTCGGTCTCGATCCAGCGTGTGTGGATGCCGAGGCCGGATTCGGAGGTGAAGTCCTGGGCCTCAACCACAGCGCGGTGGAACGGCAGTACGGTGGCGACGCCGGTGATGCTGATTTCGGCGAGGGCGCGGCGGGCGCGGCGCAGTGCCTGCTGCCGGTCGGCGCCGGTGACGATCAGTTTCGCCAGCAGCGAGTCGAACTGCGGCGGGACGAAGGAGCCGGAGCGGACCCCGGTGTCGAGCCTGATGCCGGGGCCGGTGGGGCCGTGGAACTCCTCGACGGTTCCGGGCGAGGGCAGGAAGCCGCGTCCCACGTCCTCGGCGTTGAGCCGGAACTCGAAGGCGTGCCCGCGCGGCGCCGGGTCCGAGGTGATGCGCAGCGCTTCGCCGGCGGCGATGCGGAACTGTTCCTGCACGAGGTCGATCCCGGTGGTCTCCTCGGTGATGGGGTGCTCGACCTGCAGGCGGGTGTTGACCTCGAGGAACGCCACGGTGCCGTCGGCGGCGACCAGGAACTCCACCGTGCCGGCGCCGGAGTAGCCGGCCTCGCGGCAGACGGCCTTGGCGGCGTCGTAGATCTGGCCGGTCTGTTCGTCGCTGAGGAACGGCGCGGGCGCCTCCTCCACCAGCTTTTGGTGCCGGCGCTGGAGCGAGCAGTCGCGGGTTCCGACGACGATCACGTTGCCGTGCGCGTCCGCCAGGACCTGCGCCTCGACGTGCCGCGGCCGGTCAAGGTAGCGCTCTACGAAGCATTCACCCCGGCCAAAGGCGACGACGGCTTCCCTGACAGCGGAGTCGAAGGCTTCCTCGACCTCATCAAGGGCACGGACCACCTTCATGCCGCGGCCGCCGCCGCCGAAGGCAGCCTTGATCGCGATCGGCAGGCCGTACTGTTCGGCGAAGGCGCGGGCCTCAGCGGCCGATTCCACGGGGCCGTCGCTGCCGGCAACCAGCGGGGCACCGGCGCGGACGGCGGTCTCGCGGGCCGTGATCTTGTTGCCGAGCAGCCGGATAGCGTCCGGGGTGGGTCCGATCCAGGTGAGACCGGCGTCGAGGACCGCCTGGGCGAACTCGGCGTTCTCGGACAGGAAGCCGTAGCCGGGGTGAAGGGCGTCGGCGCCGGATTCGGCCGCCGCGGCGAGCAGCTTGGGGATGTTGAGGTAGGTGTCCACCGGCGAGTTGCCACCCAGGGCGTAGGCCTCGTCCGCGGCGGTGACGTGCAAAGCGTCGGCGTCGATGTCTGCGTAGACGGCGACGGAGGCAAGCTGCGCGTCGTCGCAGGCCCGGGCAATCCGGACGGCGATTTCACCGCGGTTGGCGATCAGGACCTTGCGCATCAGTTACTCAATTCTTTGTCGGTGGCAACGGGTTCGGGGGTGGGGTTCTCGGTGAGGGAGCTTTCAGCCCAGCGGAAGCGGATCTTGCCGCCAATCGGCACCTGCGCGGCCCGGTCCAGCTGGGAGTCGACCACCACGGCGATCACCGGGTAGCCGCCGGTGATCGGGTGGTCGGCCAGGAAGAGCACGGGGAGTCCTTCCGGCGGGACCTGCAGGGCGCCGGCGACGGTGCCTTCGCTGGCGAGTTCGCCCTGGCGGGTGCGCTGGAGCGGGGTGCCCTGCAGGCGCATGCCCACCCGGTTGGATTGCGGTTTCACGTCCCAGTCCTGGCCGCAGAAGGACGCCAGCGCAGCCGCGTCGAACCAGTCGGCACGGGGGCCGGGGACGACGTCGAGCACGGTGACACCGTTGCCCGGGAAGTCCGGCTGCAGTTCCGGGTCCCCGACGACGCCGGATTCGGCGTCCCCGCCGGCAGCAAGGAGCTGGCCGGCAGCCAGGGGCGCCGGGCCGATGCCGGACATCGTGTCGGTGGATCGGCTGCCGAGCACCGGGAGGCAGTCCACGCCGCCCCGGACCGCTAGGTAGCTGCGGAAACCGCTCTCCGGGGCACCAATGGTCAAGGTTTCGCCGTCGAGCAGGGCAAAGGGGGTAGCCATCGGGACAGTGCGCCAAAAGGGCCCGGCGTCGTCAGAATCGACGTCGGACGGCGAATCGATGGTCAGCTCCGCGGGCGCCCCGGTGACGGCGAGGACCTGGTCGCGGACGGCCTCCACGGTGAGCCCGCCGGCGACGGTCTCCACCGCGGCGGCCGACGGCGCGTTCCCGACCAGGCGGTTGGCCCGGCGCAGCGAGGCCCGGTCCAGCGCGCCGGCGGCGGAGACGCCCAGGCCGGAGTGCCCGTACCGGCCGAGGTCCTGGATCAGGCTCTGCAGCCCCGGCGCGACGATCCGCAGGCCGGACGTCACCTCCGGGGCGGCTGCCTGGGCGGGGTGTTCGGGCGCCAGTGCCACGACCTCGCGGACCGCGCGGAACTGGACCTGGTGACCGGGCGCGGCCAGGGCGGGCTGCTCCCGGTCCAGGTCCCACATCCTGGCGCCGGTGCGGCCGATCAGCTGCCAGCCGCCGGGCGAGCGGCGCGGGTACACGGCCGAATAGTTCCCGGCCAGCGCCACTGAACCGGCCGGGACGGCGGTGCGTGGGGATCTGCGGCGCGGCACTTCAAGCATCTGGTTCTTCCCCACCATGTAGCCGAAGCCGGGGGCGAAGCCTGCGAAGGCCACGGTCCAGATCTGTCCGGTGTGGGCAGCGATCACACCGTCGACTCCGAGGCCGGTCAGCTCCCCCACCTCGGAGAGGTCCTCGCCGTCGTACACCGTGTCGATGACCACCAGCTCGCCGTCCCGCTGCACCGGGGCGTTGAGGTCCAGCCGGAGCAGCCGGGCGGCGATCCGCCGGGCCGCCACCGGAGAATCCGCGGTGACCAGCACGGTCTCGGCGGCCGCGAGGACATCCAACTGGCCCGGCAACGGGTTCTCAAGGAGAAGTGCCTGCAGCGCCAGCACGCCCTGCGTTCCGGAGAGCTCGGCCAGTACCGCGCGGGTGCCCATTGCCCGCACGGAGCGGACTTTTTGTACTGCCAGGGTTTCCATAGCTGCCTTCATCGTTGCCGGTGCCTTGATCTGGATCCGCGCCGCTTAGGCGTGGGCGAATGAGGCCGTGCCGATGCCGGCGGCGGTCAAGGCCTCGCGGACAGCGGCGGCCATGGTGACGGCTCCCGGGGAGTCGCCATGCACGCATATGCTCTCTGCGCGGATCTTCAGGATGGAGCCGTCAATAGTGCGGACGGCGGAATCGGAGGCCATCCGGAGGACATGTTCAGTGACTTCCGCATGGTCGTGCAGGACGGCTCCGGGCAACGTGCGGGACACGAGGGTGCCGTCCGGGTTATAGGCCCGGTCCGCGAAGGCTTCGGTCACGGCCCGGAGGCCGGCAGCCTCGGCCAGGCGGAGCACCTCGGAGCCCGGCAGGCCCAGGATAGGCAGGTTCGGGTCGACGGACCTTACAGCGTCGACGACGGCTTTCGCCTGCGCGGTGTGCGCCACGATCGCGTTGTACAGTCCGCCGTGCGGCTTGACGTACGTGACCTTGCCGCCTTCCGCGGCGGCCAGGGCCTGCAGCGCACCGATCTGGTAAACGACGTCGTCCGCAAGTTCGATCGGGTCGATGTCCAAAAAGCGGCGGCCGAAACCTGCGAGGTCGCGGTAGCCGACATGGGCGCCGATCACGACGCCGGCGGCTACCGCTTCGCGGCAGGTCTTCCGGATCACGCTGGGGTCCCCGGCGTGGAATCCGCAGGCCACATTCGCGCTGGAAACCGAACGGAACATCGCCGTGTCGTCTCCCAGGCTCCAGCGTCCATAGGACTCCCCGACGTCGCTGTTCAGGTCGATGGTTGCCATTTGTGATCCTCGTCTCATTGGTGGCTCTACATCTAGGATGCACCAATTCCTCAGATTGTTCAACAATTCATCAATTCCACGAAGCGGGGACGTGTAAATTCTCAGGTATGACGAACACCGAATCAGGGGCCCCTGGCATTACCGGCCCGGGACCCGCCGGGGGCGGGCAGTGGACCGGCGGGGCGGGCGCGGGCCTGGCGTCTGTGGCCCCGCCCGGCTTCCCGGCCCTCCCCATTGTTGAACAATCCCTTGCGGAGATTGTTCAACAACCTGTAGAGTGACTGAAGACACTCGCTGTGACGCAAGTCACCCAACCGTTGGGATCCCCCATGGAAAGCTCTACCGTCAAGGCCGCGCTCAAGCCGGCCGCCCGGCGTTCCGCCCTGCTGGGCGCCATGTTCCTCATGGCCACCAGCGCCATCGGCCCGGGATTCATCACCCAGACCACAGCCTTCACCGTGCAGCTAGGCGCCGCCTTCGCGTTCGCGATCCTGGTCTCCATCCTTGTCGACATCGCCGTGCAGGCCAACGTCTGGCGGATCATCGGCGTCTCCGGCCTGCGGGCCCAGGAGCTCGGCAACAAGGTTCTCCCCGGCGTTGGCTGGTTCCTCGCCGCGCTCGTCTTCCTGGGTGGCATCGTCTTCAACATCGGCAACATCGCCGGAACCGGGCTCGGCACCAACGCCATGATGGGCGTGGATCCCAAAATCGGCGGGGCAGTCTCCGCTGTCGCGGCCATCCTGATCTTCCTTAGCAAGAGGGCGGGGGTGGCCCTTGACCGGATCGTGGTGATCCTCGGTGCCCTGATGATTCTGATGACACTGTATGTGGCGGTGGTTTCCGCCCCGCCGCTGGGCGAGGCCCTCAAGAACACCGTGATGCCCGAGAAGGTCGACTTCCTGGTCATCACAACCCTCATCGGCGGAACGATCGGCGGTTACATCACGTACGCGGGTGCCCACCGCATGCTGGACACCGGAGTCACCGGCGTTGAAAACGTCAAACAAATCACGCAGAGCTCGATCGTGGGGATCCTGGTCACCTGCGTCATGCGCATCCTGCTGTTCCTGGCCATCTTCGGTGTCGTCGCCGGCGGCGTAGCCCTGACCGGCGACAACCTTGCCGCCTCCGCATTCCAGGCCGCAGCAGGAGATATCGGTATGCGCGTCTTCGGTGTCATCTTGTGGGCAGCCTCCATCACCTCCGTGATCGGTGCGGCGTACACGTCGGTCTCCTTCGTGACGAAGTCCAGCACCAAAGACCGCACCCGGAACCTGATTACTGTCGGCTTCATCAGTTTTTGCAGCGTGGCCTACCTGCTGATCGGCCAGGCCCCGCAGCAGCTCCTCATCTTCGCCGGTGCCTTTAACGGCCTCATCCTCCCGGTCGGTTTCGGAGTGCTCCTGTGGGTGGCCTGGCGCCGCCGGGACCTCCTGAACGGCTACGTCTACCCCAAGGGCCTTCTCGTCATTGGCGTTGTGGCCTGGCTGCTGACCCTGTTCCTCGGCTATAGCTCGCTGACCAGCCTGGCCAGGCTGTGGGCCTAGAACCAATGATGCCACCGCTGGTGAACGCGCCCTCCCCCATCGCCCACCCCGAACACCCGGCAGGCCTGCTCCCGGCCGAGGCCCGGGCCCTGTTCCGCACCGGTCTGGTGACGCCCACCTCCGGCTGGAGCAGCGGCTACGCACAGGCCAACCTGATCATCGTGCCCAAGGCGCAGGCCTTTGACGTTCTGCTGTTCGCGCAGCGCAACCCCAAGCCCTGCCCTGTCCTGGGCGTGCTGGACGCCGGTGCGACCTCGGGTCCGCTGCTGGCCGGAGGCGATATCCGCACCGATGTGCCCAAGTACGTGGTGTACCGCGACGGCCTGAAAGTCGACGAACCAACCGACATCACGGACCACTGGCGCGATGACCTCGTGACATTCATTGTGGGCTGCAGCTTCACCTTCGAATCAGCCCTCCAGGACAACGGCATCCGGGTGGCCCATATCGACCAGGGAGTGAACGTGCCCATGTACCGCACGTCCGTCCGCTGCGAGCCGGCCGGACAAATGGCGGGCCCCCTGGTGGTCTCCATGCGCCCCATTCCGGCCTCCCAGGTGGCCGACGCCGTCCGCATCACGTCCCGCTATCCCGCCGTGCACGGCGCCCCGGTCCATGTGGGCAACCCCGCCGAGCTGGGCATCGCTGACCTGGGCCGGCCGGACTTCGGCGACCCGGTCCGCATCCCGGACGGCCATGTGCCGGTCTTCTGGGCGTGCGGGGTGACACCGCAGGCGGCCGTCATGGAGTCAAAGCCCGCACTGGCCATTGGCCATGCCCCGGGACACATGCTCATTACGGACGCACGTGACACCTCATACCAGGTCCCCTAGCTGCTGGGCTCCGATATGCGCAAGGAGTTCGTGCTCGGCTGAGTCCAGGTACCGGCGCAACTCTGCCGCGGCCTCCTCCCGGTGGCCGGCGCGGAGCTGCGCGACCAGGGCGGCGTTGAGTTCCACGTAGTGGCTGTGGAAGTCCGCCGTGGTTGCCATGGCGTGGAAAACCAGCCGCATCTGGGCGAGGACTTTGTCCATGAGTTCAGCCAGTGACGCACTCCCGGAGAGCGCCACCAGCGCCTTGTGCAGGTCCTGGTTGGCATCGGCCATATCCGGGACAGACCCGGCCGCGAGGGCGGCGCGGGCCCGGTCGATGATGGTGTCCAACGCACCGAGGTTTTCTGCCCGGTATTCCCCCCACAGAACGGCTGCCGGCTCGATCAGCCGGCGGACCCGGTAAATTTCCCGGACATCCTCGGCCTGGGGCGCGGAGACAAAAACGCCACGATTGGGAATACGCTGCACCACGGACTCACCGGCAAGGACGGTAAACGCCTCCCTCAGCGTATTCCGTGAGACCCCCAGGGCCTCGGAGAGTTTCTGCTCGGAGAGTTTCGTGCCAGGGGCGAGCTGGCCTGCCGAGATCCGCGAACGCAGCACAGCGGCCACCCACGATCCGGTATGGGCGTGGGTGGCCTGGGTCTCATTCGAGATCCCTTCAAGCGCGGCATTCATCGGCATGGATCCCAATCTACCGAAGAAGCGCGAGCTCCCGGCGCCGCTCCCGCCGTGGCCGTCCCGGCGGGCCTGAGGGAGCCCCTGCCAGTACACCTTTCGTCAGGGACTCCCACACGCACCCGAAAGGACGTTGATGATCGGCGTGCTCCGTGCTGCCGTCGACCTCGGTGTCACCTTCTTCGACACGGCCGAGGTGTACGGTCCGTTCGTCAACGAGGAACTCGTCGGCGAGGCACTGGCCCCGGTCCGGGACAGCGTCGTGATCGCAACCAAGTTCGGCTGGCGGATCGAGGGGGGCAAATCCGTCGGGCTCGACAGCTCCCCGCAACGGATCAAACAAGTCGCCGACGAGTCGCTGTGCCGGCTGGGCGTGGATACCCTCGATCTGTTCTACCAGCACCGCGTTGACCCGGACGTACCGGTTGAGGACGTCGCTGGTGCCGTCGGCGAACTCGTCCAGGCCGGCAAGGTCCGCGACTTCGGCCTGTCCGAAGCCTCGGCAGCAACCATCCGCGCCGCCCATGCCGTTTTCCCGGTGACAGCGGTCCAGAGTGAATACTCCCTGTGGACCAGGGATCCGGAACCGGAGGTGCTGCCGACGCTCGCTGAACTGGGTATCGGGTTTGTGCCCTTCAGTCCGCTCGGCAAGGGCTTCCTCACCGGAACTGTCGGCACGTCAACGCGATTTGCCGACGGTGACGTCCGGAAGGCGACCCCGCGCTTCGCTGCCGAAAACCGTCTCGCTAACCAGGCGCTGGTCGCCCTGTCTGCTGACGAAGTCGCAGACCTGGATGCGGTGGCCCGCCGGATCGGAGTTCAGGGGAACCGCTACAACGACCACCACATGGGCCTCGTCGGTCGATGAGAGCGGGGTCCCCAGGGGACTGTGCGGACCGGGATCTGCGGCCTATCCGCCCTGCGGCCCGCTGCTGGCCCGCACGACCAGCCGGGCCGGGTAGATGACCGGATCCCGCAATGCCCCCGGGTTTTCGATGTCCTCGAGAAGCAGTCGGCCTGCCCGGGCGGCCATTTCCACCGTTGGCTGGTTGATGGTGGTCAACGGCAGTTCGCCCGGAGCCGTGAGGTGGTCATCGAAGCCGACGACGGCGACGTCCCCGGGCACCGAGAGTCCTGCGGCTTTCAGGGCAGTGATGGCACCGCGGGCCATGAGATCGGATGCGGCGAAGATGCCATTGATGCCGCTGTCCTCAGCCAGGAGCCGCACGGCAGCTTCGGTGCCCCCGGCGGGGGTGAAATCCCCGTGGGCGACCGGACCTGCCGGCAGGCCAGCCTCCCTGAGGCCTGCCAGCCACCCGTCGAGGCGGTCCTCGGCTGCCGTCATGTCGAGCGGACCGGTAATTGTTCCGAGCCGCGTCCGTCCGGCAGCTGCAAGGTGGAGCGCGGCCAGCCGGCCCCCTTCGAAGCTGTCCACATCAACGTAGTGGATACCGAGCCCGGTGTCCCAGGGCCTTCCGATGAAGACGGTGGGCAACCCCGAGGCGGCGAGCTCTTCGGTCCAGCCGTCCGCTTTGTGGTGTGAGACCACAATGGCACCGTCGACGTGGCCTCCGCGCAGGTAGCGCACCGTCCGGGACGGATCGCCGCCGGCCCGGGACATCAGCAGGACCAGCTGCATTTCGGTCTCGCGCAGCGCCTCCGTCACCCCGGTGATGACGGCGGCGAAGAAGGGGTCCATCATCACGCGGGCGTCGGGTTCGTTGATGACCAGAGCGATTGACGAGGTCCGGCGGGTGACGAGGCTGCGCGCGGCCCGGTTCGGGGTATAGCCAAGGGAGATCACCGCGGCGTCGACCGCAGCCTGGGCTTCCGGGCTGACCCGGGAACCGCCGTTGATGGCCCGCGAGGCGGTGGAGCGGGACACTCCAGCCGCCGTCGCGAGGTCTTCAAGGGTGGGGCTAGGTCTGGCCGGTGCGGCCCGGAGACCCCGGTGGATCTGTTCGTTCATCACTTTGAGAATACGACATCCCCGCTCATCCCACGTGCGCGACCGTCTGGCTGGACGGCAAAGCGTTCGACGCCGCCACCTTCGCGTACCAGAGGCCGCTCGCCTTGGGTATGCGTTCCAGGGTCTCGTAATCAACCCGGACCAGCCCGAAGCGCTGGTGGTAGCCGTAGGCCCACTCGAAATTGTCCAGCAGCGACCAGGCGAGGTAGCCGCGGACGTCCGCACCGGCGTTGATCGCGTCCCGCACCGCGCGGAGGTGAACGTCGAAGAAGGCAAGCCGGTCCTGGTCGTCGACGAAGCCGTCGGCGTCCGGAGTGTCCGGGTAAGCGGCCCCGTTTTCCGTCATGTAGATCGGGATGCCTGCGGGACCCGTGTACTCGCGCTGGAGCCTTGTCAGCAACCTGTAGAGGCCTTCGGGCTGGACCTCCCAGCCCATGCCGGTCACCGGGAGCCCGCGCGGCACCGAGTGCACCCCCTCTGCGGAAACAAAAGGCGTTGCCTCCGGCCTGCCGGCCGAAGCCGGTGCGGCCTGCGCTGTTGTCGTCACGGTCTCCACCTGTCCCCGGTCTTCGGCAGGTGCCGCCGCCTTGGTGAGGGCCTCACCCTGGTAGTAATTGACGCCGAGCAGGTCCATCGGCGCCGAAATGACAGCCAGGTCACCGTCCTTCACCACAGCGTCGAATCCGAGCCCGGCGACGTCGGCCAGCACGTCCGCGGGGTACTCGCCGCGGAAGAGCGGGTCGAGGAAAATGCGGTTGTGCATCCCGTCAATCCGACGGGCCGCGTCTCGGTCGTCCGCCGAGTCGGGGTCGGCCGGATCGGCGACGGTGAGGTTCAGGGTGATGCCGAGTTTCACCTCCGGGTCGAGCCGGCGCAGTTCCGCAGCGGCGAGTCCGTGCCCGAGCAGGAGATGGTGGGCAGCCGCGAGGGCTGCCGCAGGTTCCTGCCGGCCCGGCGCGTGGACGCCCGCGGCGTAGCCGAGGAACGCTGAGCACCACGGCTCATTGAGCGTGGTCCAGATACGGACCCGGTCGCCGAGGGCCTCATGCATAACGGCTGCGTAGGCCGCGAAGAGTTCGGCCGTTTCGCGGTTGGCCCAGCCGCCCTCATCCTCCAGCGCCTGCGGCAGGTCCCAGTGGTACAGCGTCAGCCAGGGAGTGATGCCCGCGGCGAGGAGCTCGTCCACGAGACGGGAGTAGAAGGCGATCCCCTCGGGGTTGGGCGTCCTGCCGTCGGGCATGCAGCGCGCCCACGACGTCGAGAAGCGGTACGCCTTGAGGTTCAGCGACTTCATCAGCTCGACGTCCTGGCCCGAGCGGTGGTAGTGGTCGCAGGCCACGTCACCATTGTGGGAATCTGCGACGGCGCCCGGGACCCGGGCGAAGGTGTCCCAGATCGAGTCCTTCCGCCCGCCGGTGTGGGCAGCTCCCTCGATCTGGTAGGCGGCGGTGGCCGCGCCCCACAGAAAACCCTCGGGGAATGTAATCGGGGTGGTGCTCATCCTTTGACTGCTCCTTGCATAATTCCTGAAACGAGTTGGCGCCCTGCCGCCATGAAGAGCAGCAACAGCGGGATGGTGGCCAGCACGGCGCCGGCCAACACTACCGAGTAGTCCACAAAGTGTGCGGCCTGCAGCAGCTGCAGCGCTACCGGGAGGGTCGGATTTGAGGGGTCCAGCACAATGAAGGGCCAGAAGAAGTTGGTCCAGGTGGCCACAAAAGTGAACAGCGCCAGCATGGCCGCGGCCGGCCGCGCCGCTGGGAATCCCACGTACCAGAAGGCCTGGATCATGGAGGCGCCGTCCATCCGGACAGCCTCGATGAGTTCATCAGGGAGTGCGTCGCGAAGGTACTGCGTCATCCAGAACACGCCGAAGGCTGTGACAATTCCGGGGATGATGACGGCCCAGAGGGTTCCGGTCCAGCCCAGCTTAGCCATCACAATGAACAGTGGCACCACACCGAGCTGCGTGGGCACCGCCATGGTGGCGATCACGAAGACGAGCAGTCCTTTGCTCCCGCGGAACCGCAGTTTCGCGAAGGCGAATCCCGCAAGGGTTGAGAAAATCACCACCGAGGCGGACGTGACCGTGGAGACCAGGATGCTGTTGCCCATAGCCTTCCAGAAAGGAATGCTGTCGAAGACTTTCGCGGCGTTCGCCAGGAAGTTCCCGCCCGGAAGGAGCGGGATCCCCCGGCTCAGCGCGGTGCTGTCGTGGCTGCCCACCAGGAAGGACCAATACAGCGGGAACAGGGACGCCAGCAGGACGGCGCCCAGGGAACCGTACGTCAACAGCCCGGGACGGCGGATGTCTCCCGCGCCGCCCCGGTTCCGGGGCCTGCCCCCGCGAGGGTTCGGCCGGTTGGCGGCCGCCTTGGCGGCCCCTTTGCCTGCGGTCTGTCGGATCATGGGGATGGAGCTCATTTGCGGCCTCCCTGGTTGGCGATGCGCCGGGTGAGAAGGAAGTTCACCAGGGCGATCAGCACAATCATCAGGAACAGCAGCCACGCCACCGCGGATGCCCTGCCGAAGTTGCGCTGGCCCCAGCCGAGCTCCCAGATGTACATGGTCAGCGTCTGCCACTGCCGGTCAGCGCCGCCGAGTCCGGACTGGTCGAACACCCGCGGCTCGTCGAAGATCTGCAGCCCGCCGATGGTGGACGTGATGGCCACGAAAATCACGGTGGGCCGGAGCATCGGAACCGTTACGGACAGGAACTGGCGGACACGGCCGGCTCCGTCGATGGTGGCGGCCTCGAAGACATCGCGCGGGATCGCCTGCATCGCAGCCAGGAAGATCAGTGCGTTGTAGCCGATCCAGCGGAAGTTCACCATGGTGGCGATTGCCAGGTGGCTGGCGAGCTGGTCGGAATGCCAGCGGACCGGGTCAAGGCCGAGGAGGCCCAGGAGCTCATTGACGAGACCGAACTGGTCCGCGAACAGGTTGTTGAAGATCAGTCCAACCGCCACGGGCGCCACAACGAAGGGCACCAGCACTCCCATCCGCCAGAACGTCTTGGCCCGCAGGTTGGCGTCCAGCACCGCTGCAATCAGCAGCGCCAGCACCACCTGCGGCACGGAGGAGAGCAGGAAGATGCTCAACGTGTTGCTTACGGCGTTCCAGAAGTACGGCTGCCCGAGGACAAAGCCGAAGTTCTCCATGCCGATGAACTTGCCCTGCCCGCCGATCAGGTTCCAGTTGTGCAGGGATACCCAGCCTGTGTAGAGCAGCGGAAACAGTCCCGTGAGCGCAAACAGCAGGAAGAAAGGCGAGATGTAGAGGTAGGGCGAAAACTTGACGTCCCACCTCGACAGCTGCTGCGAAAACGCGAGCCGCCGGACGCTCCTGTTGCTGGGTTTTTCCTCGTCAGATAATTGGCCTTGGGGCCTGACCCGGTCCGTTACCGACATGACTTAGAGGGACTTCACAGCCGTGAGGAACTTCGCCCAGGAGGAATCGGCGTCGTCCGACTTGTCCACGTCCACGCGGGTGAGGGCCTGCTGCATGGCGTCGTTGATGGCAAAGAATTGCGGTCCCTTGAACGGGGAGTCGCCGACGGCCTTGGCGCGCTCGGCGAAGATCTTGCCGGTGGGGGCGTTGTTGAAGAACGCATTGGTCTGGCCCAGCAGGGCGTCGCTGGTCAGCGCCTCAACCTGGCTCGGGAACGTGCCCTTGGCAGTGAAGGCCTTGACCTGCTGCTCAGGGGCGGTCAGCCATGCGGCGAGCTTCTTGGCCTCGGCCTGGTTCTTGCCCTGCGCCGGGACGGTCAGGTACGAACCTCCCCAGTTTCCGCCGCCGCCCGGGAAGACGTTGGCGACGTCCCAGCCCGTGACGCCGGCGGCGTTGCCCTCGATCACACCAAGCATCCAGCCCGGGCAAAGGGTCGTGGCGAACTTCTGGGACTGGAAACCGGCCACCCAGTCGCTGCTCCACTGGCCCAGGTGCGCCGAGAGGTTGTCCTTCGTCGAGGCGTCGAGGACCTTCGTGTAGACGTCCTTGACCTCAGGGTTCTCGGCGGCGATCACAGTGCCGTCTTCGTTTTCGTATGCCTTCTCCATCTGGTTGCTCATGCCCTGGTAGATGGCTCCGGCGGAATCGAACCATGCCGGGCCGGTCCCCGCGGCGACAAACTTCCGGCCGGCGTCGAAGTAGCTGTCCCAGGTGGTGCCGAGCATCTTGGCGACAGACTCGCGGTCCGCAGGCATCCCGGCCGCTTCAAGCAGTGCCGAGTTGTAGCAGACAGCCTCGGGTCCGGAGTCGGTACCGTAGCCGATGAGCTGCCCGTCCTGGGTAGTGGCTGCCTCCGTCTTCCACTCCAGCCAGCGGCCCTCCACGGCAGGATCCTTCAGATCCACGAACTGATCGGGGTACTGCTTAAGTTCGGAAAGCCAGTCGACCTCGATTGCCTCGACGTCCGAGAGGCCTGATCCCGCGGCCATGCGCGTGGTCAGGTTGTCGCGCGCCTCGTTCGTGGTGGCGGCCTTCTTGTGCTGGATCTTCACGTTGGGGTTGAGGGTCTCGTATTCCTTGAGCAAGTCCTCGTAGCCGAACTCGTTGAAGGTCGCGAGGCTCAGGGTCACCTGTTCCTTGCCGGTTTCGCCTGAGGCGCCGGTGGTTTTAGGGGCATCTGCTCCACAGGCGCTTAGGGCAAGGGTGAGGCAGGCAGCTGACGCCGACAGGGCGGCAAGCTTGCGGGGGAATTTCACGCGGGGACTCCTTTGTCAGGGTGTGGGGAAGGGTGCAGGGCTGGCAGCCCCGGGCCGTTTCATGGGAGCGCTCCCAGGCTGTTCGTGGGAGCGCTCTCACAAGCATGGTGTCGTACATCACTTCCGATTGTCAAGGCTGGCATAGCGGGACGTTTCGAGCTCTTGCCCGACGTCGGATGCGGTGTTACGCTTCCCCGACGAGAGCGCTCCCACACCTCTTGGGGTGACCGGGATGGGGCTCTCCTTGTTTGGCAGTCCGATCATCCGACCCGCGTCTTCATCCACCGGCACCCCCAGCGCCGCCGACGCGGTCCCGCGCTTCCCCGTGCCGCTGGGCCCGATTACACAGCAGCCCGTCACGCAGCCCGTGTGGAGCCCGCGCCCCCACAGAGAGCAGGACCAGCAATGCCGCTAGCCCACATCCGCCCACGATCCGAGGCCTTGCAGCCCCGACTCCGGAGGCCTTTGCGCCTCCACAGCCGGCTTTTCGCCGGTACCGTCGCCGTGTTGCTGGGCGTGCTGTCCACCGGCGCCGGTGCCGCCTCCGCTGCCGACGTCGCCGTACCAGGAAAACCGACCCCGGCCCAGCCGCAGCCCGCCGCGGCGCCTGCTTTCGGTCCCAACGTCCGGATCTTCGACCCCAGCATGCCAGTGGCTGAGATCCAGGCAGAAGTCGACGCCATTGCGGCCACCCAGGTCGACGACGAAATGGGCACCAACCGGTACTCCCTGCTCTTCAAGCCCGGCATCTACGGCAGCGCCGAGGAGCCTCTCATCGTCCAGGTTGGTTACTCCACGGAGGTCGCGGGCCTGGGCGCCTCACCCACGGACGTCACCATCAACGGGCACGTCGACGTCTACAACCGGTGCCTGACCGCGGACAACTGCATCGCGCTGAACAACTTCTGGCGCTCGTTGTCCAACCTCACCATCAACGTCACCGGCCTCGACGGCTGCCGCGGATCGGCCAACTTCTGGGCTGCCTCGCAGGCCTCCCCCATGCGGCGGGTCAACGTCACCGGCGGCAACCTCTCCCTGATGGACTACTGCACCGGCGGGCCGCAGTTCGCCAGCGGCGGCTTCATTTCCGATTCGAAGACCGGCCCCGTCATCAACGGCTCACAGCAGCAGTACTTCGTGCGCGACAGCAGCATCGGCGATTGGTCCAACGGGGTCTGGAACCAGGTCTTTTCCGGAGTGGAGGGGGCCCCGGCGCAGTCCTTCCCGAATCCGCCGTACACAAACCTGGCGAGTACCCCGGTCAGCCGGGAGAAGCCGTACCTCACCTTCGACGACGCAGGCCAGTACGGCGTCTTCGTTCCTGCGGTCCGTAAGGACTCCGCCGGAACCACTTGGGAAAACGGTCCGACGGCCGGCCGCAGCATCCCGCTGTCCGACTTCTACGTGGCAAGCCCCGCCGATTCGGTGAAGACCATCAACTCCCAGTTGGCCCGCGGCAAGAACCTGCTGCTGACCCCGGGGGTCTACGACATCGACCAAAGCATCGAGGTCAAGCGTGCCAACACCGTCGTCCTGGGGCTCGGGATGGCAACCCTCACCGCCGTCAACGGCGCCGTACCGCTGACCGTCGCGGATGTCCCCGGCGTCGACATCGCCGCCGTCACAGTGGATGCCGGCGAGGTGAACTCGCCCGCGCTGATGCGCATCGGCAAGGCCAAGAATCCAGAGGCCGGCGGATCCTCGAATTCACTGAATCGCAGCGATCCGGCCAATCCCACCACGCTCCACGACGTGTTCTTCCGTATCGGCGGCCCGCACGTGGGCAAGGCCTCGCTCAGCCTGGAAGTCAACAGCGACAACGTGCTCCTGGACCACATCTGGGCCTGGCGCGCAGACCACGGCAACGGCGTCGGCTGGACCACCAACACGGGGGACAACGGCGTCATCATCAACGGCGACCATGTCACGGCCACCGGCTTGTTCGTGGAGCACTACCAGCAGTACAACGTCATCTGGAACGGCGAGCACGGCAAGACCGTCTTCTTCCAGAACGAACTGCCCTACGACGCCCCCAACCAGGCCGCCTGGCAGCATGACGGAGTCCTGGGCTGGGCGGGCTACAAGATCGCCGATTCGGTCAAAAACCACGAACTCTGGGGCGGGGGAAGCTACGTCTACAACAACGTCGACCCCACCATCCACGCCACCCGGGGCTTCGAAGTCCCGGTCACGCCCGGAGTGAAGCTCCACGGCCTGCTGACCGTCAACCTCGGCGCCGGGACCCTGGACCATGTCATCAACGACACCGGCGCGCCGGTCTCGACGGACGCCGTCGGGGTGCCCAGCTACGTCGCCAGCTTCGGCTAAGACAACGTCCGGCGGGCGGGACACCATGTCCCGCCCGCCGGACAGGCACAACTGCGCCGCCCGCCGGCCAGTCCGCCCGGCGTGCCGCGGAAAGACGCCCGTGCACGGAGGCCACTCCCCAAATGGTCAACAGGCAGGCCACCAGCAGCAGCCCCGCCTCGCCCAGATCGATCTGTCCGAGCCAGGTGGTCACAGGATCCTCGAGCCCGAAGGCGCTGTTGAAGAACCCGCCCAGGGTGATGAATGAAATGGCCAGGGCCGACACGGCGGAGACGCCGGTGATCAGCGCGTTGAAGCCCAGCTTCCGCTGCGGATTGTGGATGGCGGAGCTGTACATGCGCATCATGGCTACCCCGTTGGCGGTGTCGCACAGCGTCATCGCCGCCGTGAATGCCAGCGGAAGCGCCAGGAGGGCCAGCGGGGAGACCCCGGCCAGGGACGCGGCCGTCGCCATCACCAGCAGGCCGATCGTGGTGGCTGTGTCGAAACCCAGCCCGAAAAGGAAGCCAATGACGTAGATGTTCCGCGGCCGCTGCACGCGGGACAGGGGTTTCGCCAGCAGCCGGGCCACGAATCCCATGGCCTCAAGATCCTCCGCCCGCACTGCGCTTCCGCCCTGCACTCTCCGGTAGGCCTGCGTGGCCCGGATGAAGGCGGATCCGTTGAACAGCCCCATGGCCAGCAGGAAGATCCCCGAGACGCCGCTGCCGATCAGCCCCAGCACGAGGTTTCCGGTAGTGCCGTCCTCCATAAACTGGCCCACCATCGCGGCGCCGCCCACCACGAGGGTCCCGGCCAGGATCACCACCGAGCTGTGGCCGAGGCTGAAGGCGAAGCCGACGCTCACCGGGTCCTGGTGCTGGGCCACGAACTTGCGCGTCGAATTGTCAATGGCGGCGAGGTGGTCCCAGTCGTAGCTGTGTTTGATGCCCGCCAGATAGGCAGTCAGCACCAGGCCCAGCGCCAGCGGTTCACCGGCCGTCACCAGACCGGCCAAGAGAAGCACGACGGCGGCCGCGTGCAGGGCGACTACGGCGCCGAAGGTGGCAAGCAGCCGGGTCCGCAACGGGAGTTGCTCGCGCCCGCGGTACAGAGCGGCGAATCCGGTCAACGTGGTCATCAGTATTTCCTGAGGTCCAGGGGCGCCGTGCCGTGCCATCGCTGCCGGAGAAGGGCGCTGCAGGCGCCCAGCAGCCGGTTGAGGTCTTCGGTGCTGTTCGAGAGGGACCGGAGCACCAGGCCGCTGATGCCGTCAACCGTGGCAGTCAAGGAGACGCCGGTATAGGCATCATGCCCATCGGTCAGCACGTGGAGTTCGTCCGCGAGGGCCTGGTCGACCCGCCGGTCAACCACGATCAGGGATCCCACATGGCTGAATCCCTCCATGAATCCCAGCCCTGTCACGTCATACGTCGGCGGCCGGATCAGCAGGTTGTCGAGGGCCAGCAGACCGCTCCTTCCTGAGGATTCGACCAGGATTTCGGTCCGGAGCCGCAACTCCTCGTAACGGAACGAGGCACCGTCCGGAGACCAGCCGGGGGTGATGACCTCGGACATGACCAGGCTCGACGTCGGGTGAAGGCTGATGTGCGTGTTCTGCCGGTAGCTGGCCTCCCGGTAGGCGATCAGCTGGTCCGGGGCCAGCTCCAGCTGCGATCCCTCCCCCAGCCGCAGCCGCAGCCGCTGCTCCGCAAAGGAGCCCGGCGTCCGGTAGATCTTGGTGGCGGACTGGGTGGTGAGCAGCAGCTTCGCCCCCTCTTCCACCTCCACGTCAATGACAAAGAGGTCAGCCCCCAAATACGCCCCGCCAGGATTGACCACGACATAACAAACCTGCCCGGAGTCATCCAAGTAATGCGGCCGCAGTATTCTCAAGGCGCCTTGATGAAACTGATGCGAGGCCACCGACCGTCCACCCCGCACGCCGATGCGCAAAGCAAGCTCCCCCATTGGCGCGACAACAGCAGTAGGGGAAACCGCCGTCGTGCTCATGACGCCAGGTCGAGCATCAGGACATCGCGCCGCACCCATTCGATGACGCGGTCCAGTCCTTCGTCGGTTTTGAGGTTGGTGAAGCAGAACGGCTTCACGCCCCGGAATTCACGCGAGTCCCGTTCCATCACGGACAAGTCCGCGCCGACGTGGGGTGCGAGGTCGGTCTTGTTGATGATGAAGAGGTCGGACTTGATCATGCCCTGGCCGGCTTTACGCGGGATCTTCTCGCCTTGGGCCACGTCGATGATGTAGATGGAGAAGTCCACCAGTTCGGGGCTGAACGTCGCGGAAAGATTGTCCCCGCCGGATTCCACAAAAATCACCTGCAGGTCCGGGTGCCGCCTCTTGAGTTCCTCGATGGCGGCCGTGTTCATGGAGGTGTCCTCGCGGATGGCTGTGTGCGGGCACCCGCCGGTTTCCACACCGATGATCCGGTCGATCGGGAGGATGCCGTTGGCCGCAAGGATCTTGGCGTCCTCGATCGTGTAGATGTCGTTCGTGATCGCAGCCATGGAGATCTCCCGGCTCATGTGGCGGGTGAGGCGCTCGACGAGCTGGGTCTTGCCGGCGCCCACCGGGCCGCCGATGCCGATTTTGATGGGCTCAGACATATTCTTCTCCAGACATATTTCTTGTGTGGCTAGCTCATGAACATGCGGGCACGCTGGCGCTCGTGCCGCATCTGCGAAATTTCCAGGCCGGGGCTGACCGCGCCGAAGTCGGACCGGTCCAGGCTGCCGGCGCGCCCCACCGCGGCAGCGACGTCGCCGGCCGCCTTCCGCAGCAGCCGCTGGCCGGCGTTCTGTCCCAGCGGGATGGCCCGGACGGCGTTCTGCGTCAGCGACGTGACCGCGGCGAACAGGTAGGCGGCCAGGGCCTCGGGCAGCGGAACACCGAGGGAACGCGCCACGACGGCGAACGCCAGCGGCTGGTGGCCGGCGGCGCGGCCGGAACCCACCAGCTCCCGGTACTCCGCCAGCTCAGGTGACGGAAAGATCTCCGCACCGATCTCGAGGAGCCGGGTGCCCATTTTGATGCTGGCCTCGCGCAGCTGCCGGGGCAGCAGCTGGGCCGTCAGCAGCGAATCCAGCTCGGACAGCGGGGCGCCCTCATAGAGGAAACGGATGGCCAGGGCGTCCGAGTAGCTCAGCTGCTGCCCCACAAAGGCGGACAGCCACACGCCGAAGGATTGCTCGTCGTGCACCAGCCCGCGGTCGATGTAGCTCTCAAACCCCAGTGAGTGAGCGAACGCCCCGGTGGGCAGCGCCGAATCACACAGCTGCTGCAGGGCCAGCTGGTAGGACGCCGGGCTAGTGGGAGTGTTCGGCATGGCGGAAGGGGACGGGCATCACGCGCTCCTGGCGGTCGTAGGGCGCTCCGACGTGTTTGAGGTAGTCCTCCACAGTGTGGTCGTACTGGCAGACCATGACCTCGGCCCGGTACTCCGAGGATGCGTCGAAGAACTGGGCCTGCAGGTGCCGGTTGCCGAGCGAGTGCGCCACCACCCCCATCTCATGGATGGAGCGCGGCGCGATGACGAGGACATCGGTGGGCAGCACCGACACCACGATCATGTTGGTCTCCGCGACGTGCAGGATGTCGCCGTCGCGCAGGTCCCCGGAACCGGAGGGGAGGCGGATGCCGAGTTCCTTGCCGTGGTCGGTAGTGACACGCTGGAGACGTTTGACCAGCTGGGCGCTGGGGAGCACCACCTTTTCCCGGTGCAGCCCGGCATACGGGTCCGGACCCGGAGGAAGGTCGTGCGTGTTGCCGAGGACCTTTTCAATAATCATTCCTGTCTCCTCTGGTCGCCTAGAAAAGGAAGTAGCGCTGCGCCATGGGCAGCACGTCGGACGGCTCGCAGGTGATGTCCTCGCCGTCGACCGTCACCTTGTACGTTTCCGGGTCCACCTCGATCTCCGGGGTGGCGCCGTTGTACTTGAGGTCCGCTTTCGTGAGGCTGCGGATGCCGGACACGGGCCGGATGACCTTCTCCAGGCCCAGCTCCGCCGGGACCCCGGCGTCGATGGCGGCCCGGGAGAGGAAGGTAATGGAGGACTGCTGCAGGGCCTTGCCGTAGGCGGCGAACATGGGCCGCATGGTCCGCGGCTGCGGGGTGGGGATGGAGGCGTTGGCGTCCCCCATGAGCGCGTAGGCGATCTGCCCGCCCTTGAGCACCAGTTCCGGCTTGACCCCGAAGAATGCCGGGTCCCAGAGCACCAGGTCCGCGAACTTCCCGGCCTCCACCGAGCCGATGGAGTCCGCCATGCCCTGCGCGATCGCCGGGTTGATGGTGTATTTCGCCACGTAGCGTTTCAGGCGGAAGTTGTCGCTCTCTGCGCCCCGGCCGGACGCGGCGCCGTGCACACCACCGTCCGGGTCCTTGAGCACCCCGCGCTGCTTCTTCATCTTGTCCGCCACCTGCCAGGTGCGGATCACCACCTCGCCCACCCGGCCCATGGCCTGGGAGTCCGAGGACGTGATTGCGAAAATCCCCAGGTCCTGGAGCACGTCCTCCGCGGCGATGGTCTCGGCGCGGATGCGCGAGTCCGCGAACGCCACGTCCTCCGGAATATCCGGGTTCAGGTGGTGGCAGACCATGAGCATGTCCAGGTGCTCTTCGATCGTGTTGCGGGTGTACGGCAGGGTGGGGTTGGTGGAGGCCGGCAGGACGTTGGGCAGCCCGGCAATCTTGATGATGTCCGGGGCGTGCCCGCCGCCGGCGCCCTCGGTGTGGAACGTGTGGATCACGCGCCCGTCGATGGCCCGGATGGTGTCCTCCACAAAGCCGCACTCGTTCAGGGTGTCGGTGTGGATGGCCACCTGGACGTCGAAACTGTCCGCGACCTTCAGCGAGGTGTCGATCGAGGACGTGGTGGATCCCCAGTCCTCATGGACTTTCAGCCCGATCGCGCCGGCGCGGATCTGCTCGGCCAGGGGCTCGACGGCGGACGCGTGCCCCTTGCCGAACAGGCCGATGTTGATCGGGAGCCCTTCGGCCGCCTGCAGCATCCGCTGGATGTGCCATTTTCCGGGGGTGACAGTGGTGGCCTTGGTGCCCTCGGCGGGGCCGGTGCCGCCGCCGATCATGGTGGTCACGCCACTGCACAGGGCGGCGGGGACCTGGTCCGGGGAGATGAAATGGATGTGCGAGTCCACGCCGCCGGCGGTCAGGATCTTCCGCTCACCGGCAATGATTTCGGTGCTGGCACCGATCACGATGTCCACGCCGTCGGTGATCTGCGGGTTGCCGGCCTTGCCGATCCGGAGGATGTGGCCGTCCCGGAGCGCGACGTCGGCCTTGTAGATCCCGGTGTAGTCCAGGATGACCACGTTGGTGATGACGGTGTCCGGGACGGCTCCCACCTGGACGTCCCCGTCCCTGGTCAGCTGGCCGTTCTGGCCCATGCCGTCGCGGATCACCTTTCCGCCGCCGAAGACCACTTCCTCGCCGTACGCGGTGAGGTCTTTCTCGATCTCGAGGAAAAGGTCGGTGTCGGCGAGGCGGATGGAGTCCCCGGTCGTGGGTCCGTACAGATCCGCGTATTGCCTGCGGGATATTTCGAAGCTCATTTGCGTACTCCTTCAGCCGGTGTAAGGCGGCCGTTGACCGCGTTGCTGAGGCCGTAAACCTCGCGCCGGCCGGCGAGTTCGATCAGCCGGACGGTCTTGCTGTCCCCCGGCTCGAAGCGGGCCGCCGTGCCCGCCGGGATGTCCAGGCGGCGGCCGTAGGCGGCCCTCCGGTTGAACGTCAGGGCGGCGTTCGCTTCGGCAAAGTGGAAATGCGAGCCCACCTGTACGGGGCGGTCGCCAGTGTTGGTCACGACGACGTCGATCGCCTCCCGGCCGGCGTTGACCAGCACGGGCTCCGGGCTGAGGACGTATTCTCCGGGAATCATCTTGGCTCCCCTAACGGATGGGATCATGGACGGTGACGAGCTTGGTGCCGTCCGGAAACGTGGCTTCGATCTGGACGTCGTGGATCATCTCGGGCACGCCCTCCATGACGTCCCCGCGGCGGAGCACGGTGGTGCCATAGCTCATCAGCTCCGCCACCGTCCTGCCGTCCCGGGCGCCCTCGATCAGCTCGTAGCTGATGATGGCCACCGCCTCCGGGAAGTTCAGCTTCAGCCCCCGAGACTGGCGGCGGCGGGCGAGATCGGCCGCGACCACGATCATGAGCTTTTCCTGCTCACGGGGCAGAAGATGCATTACGGAGTCCCTTCACGGCCGGCGGTCACGGGCCTGGCGGCGCCGCGGTGTTGCCAGAGTAGACGGAGAACGTTTCATGCAGGTTTCCGGCCGACACAACTTGCTTGAGGTAAAGAACATCTCCGCCTACTACGGCGACGCGCAGGCCCTCGAAGACGTCAGCCTGAACCTTCCGGCCCACGGCGTCACCGCCTTCCTCGGCCCCAACGCTGCAGGCAAGTCGACGACCTTGCGGGTCATCAGCGGCCTCATCCCTGCAGCGACCGGAACGATCACATTCGAGGGACGGGACATCACCAAATCGTCTCCGCAGGAACGCGTGGCCATGGGCATCGTGCACGTTCCGGAAGGCCGCCGACTCTTCAACACCATGACAGTTGAAGACAACCTGATCCTGGGTGGATACACCCAGCGCAAGGACCGAAAGACGACCGAACGGCTCAACGACATCTACGACCACTTCCCGAAGCTGGCGCCGGGCTGATGTCCGGCGGCGAGCAGCAAATGTGCGCCGTGGGTCGCGGGCTCATGGCCAACCCCAAGGTGCTCATGATCGACGAGATGTCCCTGGGACTGGCACCTTCTGGTGGAGCAGCACGTCAAGAATGCCCTGGAGGTCGCAGACTTCGGGACCATCATCGACGGCGGCATCACCCGCGTTTCGGGCTCGGCAGCCGAGCTGCGCGAGAGCGATGTCGTCCGGGAGTCCTACCTTGGCCACTAGCGCCAGCACGATGGCCGCACTGCGCAAGCGCAGTCAGGTGCCGCGCGACTTCGGTGTGGGGCAGCTGCCGGTCCCGGTCCCCGGGGCCGGGCAAGTCCTGGTCCGCTCCATGGCGGTGGGCCGGCGGGCTTGAGTGCATACGGCGCGGCGCCGACGTCGTGATGTACGGGCCGGAGACAGAGGGCGAAGCCCGGCTCGAGTTCGCCCGAAACCTGGGCATGCGCCTCGGAAACCCGGTAGGACCCCGTGAACCCGCACACCACTGGGTCGAAGCGTCCGGCGCCGGACCTGCCCTCGCAAGCGCGATCACGGCGACCCGGATGCAGGGGCGCATCGTCATGCCGGCGATGTATGGACGGCTACCTGAGGTTGACCTGAACCAGGTCGTGCGCAAGGGACTGTCAATCCACGGCTCTTATGGTTACACCCGTGAAGACTATTCGGGCGGGGCCGCCATGGTCTCCGAATTTCGCGGAACGCTCGAACGAATGGTTTCGCTGTTTCGCTGGACGAAGGCGTGGAAGCGATGAACCGCACAGAGCGCGCAGAGCTCATCAAGGCCGTCGTGTTGCCCACCGGCGTTCCGGCCGGGCAGGACTGAAAGGAACCCATGATCTTTCCGACTGAGCAGGATGCACTCGAGCTGTTGACCACCCACGGGCTGGGCACCTGGGACACGGCGCTGGCACAGATTCTCTACACCAAAGCACAGGGGGCCGGGCGGGGCGTTACACTGCCTATCGATGGCGCCCCGACAGAAGGAAGGCGATAAGAAATGGCTGAACGCATCGGCATCGTAGGCGGCGGTATCGTGGGAATCGCGATCGCGCGAGCCTTGATGAGAACCGGAGACTTCGACGTGACGGTCCTCGAGAAGGAATCAAGAGTCGCGCAACATCAGACCGGACACAATTCAGGGGTGGTGCACGCAGGCCTTTACTACCAGCCCGGCTCACTCAAGGCGACGCTCTGCGCCCGCGGACGACAGCTGACCCGTGAGTTCTGCCAGGAACGCAACCTGCCCTACCGTGAGCTAGGCAAGCTCGTCGTCGCAGTGACCAACGCGGACCTGCCAAAGCTCGACGATATCGAGCGACGCGCCCGGGAGAACCAGGTCCCTGGCTTGAAACGGCTGAACGCCCAGGAAATGCGCGAAATAGAACCCCACGTCGCCGGTGTCGCTGCAGTGCATTCACCTGAGACCGCGGTCGTCGACTACGCGGCAATCACCGAGGCCCTGGCCGAGGACGTCCGCCGCGCTGGCGGCAAGATCATGCTGGGACAAGAGGTCACCGCCGTGAACATCGCCGGCGGGACTGTTAATGTCTCCACCACTGCCGGTGCCCACTCCTTTGACCGGTTGATCGTCTGTGCCGGCCTGCAGTCCGACGTCGTCGCCAAGATGGTCGGGGCCTCACCGTCGCCGAAGATCCTGCCGTTCCGCGGCGAGTACTGGATGATGGCTACGGACCGGCGGGACCTCGTCAAGGGCATGATCTACCCGGTGCCGGATCCACGCTTCCCGTTCCTGGGCGTTCACTTCACCCGCGGCGTCTACGACGAGGTGCACGTAGGTCCGAATGCTGTGCCGGCACTGGCCCGCGAGGGCTACAGCTGGGGCAAGATTTCGCTAAAGGACACCCTTGAATCGATCCGGTGGCCCGGCGCGGCAGCCTTGGCGAAGCAGCACTGGCTTATGGGCGTGCGCGAGATTTCCTCGTCGCTGGTCAAACCGCTCTACTTCCAGGAAGCCCGCAAGTTCGTCCCCGAGCTGCAGTCAAGGGACCTCGTTTCCAAGTCGGCCTCAGGCGTGCGCGCCCAAGCGTGGGACAAGGACGGCACACTGCTTGACGACTTCGCCGTCGACCAAGTCGGTCAAGTGACCTTACTCCGCAACGCGCCGTCACCGGCAGCGACCTCCGCGATGTCCATCGCCGACTACGTACTAAAGGAATACCTGAAAATCACTCCCAAAGTGGAGCGCTCTTAGGGAGGAATCGGAGCTGCGCTGCTGAACCCTGTCAGAGCCTCCCGCATCCCGGTACCAGCCGTGCTTGTTAGGGTGGATGAATGAAACTCCGCCTCGCCGCCCTGTCAGCTGCCACCCTCATGATTGCTTTGACGGGCTGCGGCCAGGTGCAGGACGCCGCGAACAAGGCCGTCAGCGACGGCGCGTCCCAGGTTGCCACGGCCGCCGGCAGTGAAGTGAAGAAGCAGGCCTGCACACTCGTCGAGGACGGGCTGGTCAGTGTCCAGGACAAGGAACTGCTCGGCGGCCTGGTCGCCGGTGCCGAGACCGCAGGTGTTCCCGCCGAGATCACCACCCCGCTGCGCCAGATCGCCGACTCCGGCGACCAGGTTCCGGGCGACTCCGTCAAGGCCCTGCAGGACGCCTGCGCGAAGTAGGCCATCCGGGCAGGGCAGCGTCCTAGCGTTTGCCCTTTTTCCGTGATCCCTTGCCGCGGCCTTTGTCCGGGTTGGGCGCGTAGCGCTGCGCCACCTTGGGCTTCTTGACCGCGGGACCGCGCCGGTCCGGCTTCGGTTCCTTCTTGGGCTTTTCCTGCTGGGCGGAGGGCTGGCGGGAGCTCGCGGCGGTCCGCCCGCGGACTATCCCAATGAACTCCTCGATCACCTCGTCCGTGCTGTCGCTCGGCCATGCCACGGCGATCTCGGTCGTCGGCGCGCCGGTGAGCTGGCGGGCCACGGTGCCTTTGACGTTGAAATGGCGTGCCACGGACATCGGCAGGATCACCAGGCCGGCTCCGGAGGCCACCACCTGCAGGGCGATCTCCGGTCCGCCGAGTTCGGCGACGTCCAGGAACGTCTCCGCGGACAGGTCGGCGAAGGCCACCTCCTCGAACACCGAGATCTCGTGCCCTTTGGGTGCCACCACCACGGGTTGTTCCTCGTACAGGGGGATGACGCTCAGGCCTTCCCGGTCCACCGGCAGCCTGACGAAGCTCAGGTCAGCGGACCCGTCCCGCAGTACCGTGAGCTGGGCGCCCTCGTTGGACATAAAGGAGTGCAGCGGAACATCGGGCATCCGCTCTTCCCAGCGCCGGGTCCACTTGCCGGGCGTCACGCCGGCGACATAAGCGAACCGCAGCTCCCGTGCTGCTGCTTCGGCCGGGACGGCGGCGGTTTCGTCGGGGGTCTGGGGTGTTTCTTCTGCTGCGGACACATGTTCACAGTACCGCCCGGGCTGGCGCCGGGCTCAGCGCCGGTGCCCGGCGGTGTAGTGCCAAGGCCCGGGCCGGATACCCTTGAAGCATGACCTCTGCAAACTCCCAGTCCATGAAGCCGGCCACCGTTGCCAAGAAGCTTGGCATCTACCTGCCCGCAACACCTCAGGAGTTCCAGGATTCGGTCATCACCCGCGCCGATTTCGCCGAGCTCCAGGCCAACCCGCCGGAGTGGCTCGCCGAACTGCGCCGCAACGGCCCGCACCCCCGCCCGGTGGTGGCGCAGAAGCTCAACGTCTCCATCAGCGGCCTGGCCCGCGGCGGCGTTGAGGAAGCGCTGACGACGGCGGAAATCACCGCGCTGCTGCAGGCTCCCCCGGCATGGCTTGTCGCCGAACGCTCCACCCACGCTGCCGTCCGCGCCGAGGCCCAGCGGGTCAAGGACGAGGCTGCGAAGAAGGAAACCAAGAAGGCACGCGCCGCAGCCGAATAGCAGCGGCTTCCGTCCAGGGCACGCCCAGGATCCCGGCCGCCGCCTGTCCTGCCTCAGTCCTGGTGGAGCTGGACGAAGTTCCCGCACCCGTCGTCGAACACCGCTGTGGTGCCGCCCGGACCGTCGGAGGGCTCGCCCTGGAATATCACGCCCTTGGACGAGAGCCGCTTGTACTCTGCCCGGACGTCGGTCACACCCAGAACTATCGCGGGCATCCCGGCGTCGTGGAGTGCGTTCATGTAGGTGGACCCGATCGGGTTGTCGCTGGGCTCCAGCAGGAGGCCGACTGATCCGCCGCCGGACCCGGCCGGGTCTTTTACGATGAACAGGTTGTGCTCCGGCATGGCCAGGAGGCTCTCGAAGCCCAGGATTCCGGTGTAGAACTCGTAAGCCGCAGCGGGGTCCCTGACGTGGATGCTGCACATTTTCAGTCGCATGGGCCCTAGGCTACGCCGGGACGGACCAGGTGTGAACCGGACTCACGGTGCCGGGCTCCCGCACAGTGCTGGGACCATTGACGGCCCGCCTTCAATGGATTCCAATGGAATCAGCGGAACCGCGCCCGCCCGGGCCGGATCCCTGGAGGTGTTGTAATGCCGTCCCTGTTCGAACCCGGACCCTATGCGCTGTGGCAATTGTTTGCCCTGGCCGTCGTCGTCGTGTGCGCGTCGGGAGCCGCCGTTTATCTCATCCGCAAGCATGTGGCCGCCGACGGCGACGGCCTGCCGGATGCCGTGTTCTGGGACCTCTTCGCCGGGCTGGCCATTGTGGCGCCGGCCGTGATCCTCCCCGCCCTCGCCGCACCGTGGGCCGGCCTGCTGCTTGGTGTCCTCGCCGTTGCCGCCGCAACTGCCTCCTACTTCTGGACGCCCCGGGTCCTCAGCCGGCGCGAGGACCGGCGCGTTTTCCGGCACATCGCGGCCAGCAATGAGGCGGCCGCGGCCCGGCACCGCAGCGCCGTGGCCCGATGGCAGCGCTACGAACTGGATCCCGCGCACGGCATCGATTATCCCGCCATGAGTGATCCGCGGCAGCCCGAGACGGCGGCCCTGATCCGGGCGATGAAAGCCGCGGAGCGGCTCCGCGGCGGGACGGACGCCGGTTATGCCCCGGCGGTTGCGCGGCTGGAGCAGGCCCTCGCCGACGCCGAACGGGCCGCCGGGGTCGGGCAAGACACCACGACCCGACCCGCCGGACGTCCCACCGCGGATCCGGCGCGCGGCTGAGCGCACGAACCGCAACAGCTGAACCCCCACCTGCCGCATTCCACGTCCCGCAATCCACGGTCATCCCCGGAAGGAAGCACCATGGCAGACATCACCATCATCGGCAGCGGCAACATGGCACGGGCGATCGGAACGCGCGCCGTGGCCGCGGGACGTTCGCTCCAGATCCTCAGCCGGTCCCCGGAACACGCGGCCAAACTCGCGGCAGAGCTGGGTGGTGACACTGCGTCCGGAGGACTGGGCGATATCCCGGAGGGCGACATCGTGGTGCTGGCCCTCTACTTCGGACCGGCCAAGGAAGTGGCGACGCACTACGGCGACACCCTAAGCGGCAAGACCGTGGTGGAGATCAGCAACCCGACCAATGCGGAGACCTTCGATTCCCTCACTGTGGAACCTGGGTCCTCCGCCGCCGAGGAAATCGCCGCCCTGCTGCCCGGGGCAGAAGTCGTCAAGGCCTTCAACACGACGTTCGCCGGCCCGCTGACGGACGGCGCAAAGGGCGGGATGCCACTGGATGTCTTCATCGCCTCGGACTCCGAGGAGGCGGCCAACAAGGTCGCGTCGTTCGCGGCGGCCGCGGGACTGCGGCCCCTGCGTGTGGGCGGGCTCCGGCATGCCCGCGAGCTGGAGGGATTCCAGCTCCTCGTGATGGCCCTGCAGGCCAACCCCGCCTATGAGGCCTTCAATTGGGCCAGCGGGCTCAAGATCATCGACTAGTCCGACGCCGGTACGCCCGCGGCGGGTCTGCTGACCCGCCGCGGTGCAGGACGGGCCTAGAGTTCGACCGTGCCGCTTTCCCCCACGCTCATCCGGCTGTGCGTGACCTTGGACTTGACCCACTGCAGCACCGTGGCGGCGGTTCCGCCCGGGCTGGTCCAGTACTCGGCGGAGTCGGAATCGACGTGCAGCAGGACCACCTCCGGGGTGTCCGGACCGTCCGGGAACCAGGCCTCCACCATCTGGTTCCAGAGCTCGTGGATCTTCTCGCGGTCGTCGACGACCTCCGCCGTCCCGGCCACCGACACCCATTCCGTGCCCTTGCCGAAGGAGACGTGACTCGCGGGTGCGCCCGGACATGGGCCACCTGGGAGGTGGTGGCGGAGGTGAAGAACCACATATCGCCGTCGTCCTTCACGTCCTGGACGGCCAGCGGCCGGCTGACGAGGGCACCTTCTTCGTTGACGGTGGTGAACATCCCGATCCGCGAATCGTTGATGATGTCCGTAACTTTGCTGATGTTTTCTGCGTCCGACATGCTGTCACCTCGTTCTGGTTCCGAACGGGGGAAGGTCCCCCTCCCGCCAGCCTATTGGTAAGTTTGCTTACTTTCCAGTGGCTGCCGGAAGGAGGACCGTCCTGGCGCGTTTACGGCGCTGGCCTAGTACCCGGTGGGCAGGACCTTGCCCTTGAAGAACTCCGGGCGGATCTTGGCCATGACCAGCATGAGCACTACACCCAGCAGAATCACACCCATGCCCAGGATGAACACAAGGCCAATGCCGCCGACAGATGATCCGGAACCGTACGCCGGGTCCAGGGAGTCATAGGCGGTCTTGACGAACATCACCAACAGAATGACGCCGCCCAGGAGCGGGGAGAGGAACTTGAAGAAGAATGCCCGTGCCCCGCTGAAGGCCTCGCTCCGGAAGAACCAGACACAGGCCAGGGCGGTGATGCCGTAGTAGAAACAGATCATCATGCCGAGCGCGGTGATGGTGTCCCACAAGGCGTTCTCGGAGGTGGTCCGGGTGATCACGTAGAACCCCGCCGCGGCAATGGCCGCCGCGATCGTGGCGTAGCTCGGGGACTTGAAGGTAGGGCTGATCCGGCCGAACTTGGTCGGCAGCGCCTTGTAGTGGCCCATGGCCAGCAGTGTCCGGGCCGGAGAGACGAACGTCGACTGCAAGGACGCGGCCGAGCTGCTCAGGATGGACAGGGACATCAGGATGGCGAACGGGCCCATGACCGGTCCGGCGAGGACGGCGAAGATGCTGCCCTGGTTTTCCGGGTTTCCGGCTCCCAGGCCCTCCTGCCCGATGCCGGCGAACGCCAGCGTGGCCAGAGCGACGGTCATGTAGATGATCACGATGACGAGCACGGTGACGGTGGCCGCGCGGCCCGGGGTTTTCTCCGGGTTCCGGGTTTCCTCGTTCATGGTCAGGGTGACGTCCCAGCCCCAGTAGATGAAGATCGAGAGGGAGACGCCGGCGGCAAAGGCCGAGAAGGATTCGACGGCGAACGGGTTGAACCAGTCGGGGGTGATCGCGGTGGCATCGAAGGCGGTGCCGTTGGCCACGTGGCTGAAAGCGGCGACAGCGAACCAGCCGAGCACGAAGAGCTGGAACGCGACCAGCACATACTGCACACCCTTGGTGGTTTCCATACCGCGGTAGGAGATCCAGCAGGCCAGCGCGATGAACACCAGCGTGGTGGCGATATTCAGCGGCAGGTTCAGGGTCAGGTCAGCCAGCTCGGGGTTGCCGAACAGCTGAGCCAGCATGAGGTAGAAGAAGTCCACCGCCACGGCGGCCAGGTTGGACAACACAATGATCGTCGCGGCGATCAGTCCCCAGCCGCCCATCCAGCCGATCCAGGGGCCGAAGGCACGCGATGCCCAGGTAAAGGAGGTTCCGGCGTCGGGCATGGCGTTGTTCAGTTCCCGGTAGCCGAACGCGACGAGCAGCATCGGAATGAAGCCCACCAGGAAGATGGCCGGCAGCTGGACGCCGACTTCGGCGACCGTGGGGCCCAGGGCCGCGGTCAGTGTGTAGGCAGGGGCAATACAGGACACCCCGATGACCACGGCGCCGATCAGGCCGACCGATCCGGCTTTGAGGCCCTTGGCGCTCAGTCCTGCGTGGGTGTCGTGCGAGGCCGTGGCCGTCACGTGTTCGGTGCTCATTGGGGTGCCTCTCCGGACGTGTCATTCGATGTTGACGGATTCTGGTGCTTGAGTTCGTAGCCGCTGGGGACCACGAGCATCGGCACCGGCAGGGCGCGCAGGATCCGGTTGGCCGTGCTGCCGAGGAAGATGGACCGGCCCTGGGCCAGGCGGCTCGAACCGATGACCAGGACCTCGCCATCCTCCCAGTCGAGACCGTCCACCGCCTCTTCGATGCTCCGGCCCTGCGCGACGACGACGTCCGTCGTGGCTGCCAGCTGGACGCCCGACGGGCTGACCGGCGCAGCGGCCGCGACGGTCTTCTCCGCGTACTCGCGGGCGGCATCGGCCGCGCCCGGGTCCCCGCCGTCGAGGGCAAGCAGCGACACCACCCGCAACGGGACCGCCCGGTTCGCCGCCATGCCGATGGCGAAATCGAGCAGCTTCTCCGCTCCCGCCCGGGTGCCGAGTCCGCAGCTGATGCGGGTCAGGGCCTCCTGGCGGTAGTAGCCGTGCGGCGCCAGGGCCACCGGAACGGTGGACGCGTGAAGGAGTGCACTGGCCACCGAACCGATGGTGAACCGCCTGAACAGGCCGGTGCTGCTTGCCCCGATGACCAGGACGTCCGCCCCGAGTTCCTCGGCCGCCTCGATCAGCGCCTGGGCGTCCGAGTCGCCGCTGCGGATATGCGCCTGCGTCGGAACCTCCGCCGGGACGAGGGCCAGGGCCTCGTCGAGCCATTGGCGGGCCTGCTCGTTCAGGAGGTTCTCGAAGCCTGCCTTGGGCGCGTGGGCGGCGCCGAACTGCTGGACTTCGGGCACCACCAGGACGAGATCCAGGCTGGCACCGCGGCCGCGTGCCAGCGCTACGGCCAGATTAACGGCATCGTGGCCTCTGGCATTGGCTGAATACCCCACTACATAACGCATCTGGCCGGTCCTTTCTGAACTGTTGGGCGGGGGTGGGAGCGCCGGGCTAATGGGAGGCCACGGGGGTTCGGTCTGCCGCTGCGACGATCCGGACCGCCGTCTGGCGTCCCATCCGGACCGCGCCGTCGACGTGCTGGTAGCCCTCGGCAGCGAGGTCCGAGGAGGACCAGTAGATCGGGCCGACCGGGGCGTGCTGGTCCTTTCCGTAGCGGTGCAGTCCGCCAAGGTCGTAGCTGGAGGCATAGGCGCCGCGGGTCCACTCCTCGGAGCCCCAGTCCGACTCGTAGTAGACCTCCGGCTCGAGGGCCTTGTCACCCAGGAATCCGGCCATCGATTCGAGGATGGCGCGGCGGCGTTCCCCGGCGCTGAGCTCGAACATTGCATCCGCCTTCTCATCCGAGACAAAACCGACCAGGGTGCCGCGGGTGTCTTCGTGGTTGGTGTTGTCGTAAACCTCCTGGACCAGGGCGCCGGCGCCGAAGCAGGTTCCGGAGAGGCCGTCCTCGCGCCAGAACGGCGTGCTGTAGACAGCGTGCACCTTGATGACCAGGCCGAGTGACTGGTGCTGGTGCATCTGGTGCTGGCGGCGCGGCAGCGGCGGGTTGAAGGAGACCCTGGAGTAGAGGTTCGGCGGCACGGCCATGATGACGAAGCGCGCGTTCACGGTGGCACGCTCCGAAACAGCGGTCACGCACTGGCCGGCAGTGCTTTCCTGAGTTCCTCCTGCGGAGGACGCCGCCCAGTTAATGGTGCGCACCGGACTGTCCAGCACGACGTCGTCACCCAGTTGCGCGGCGATCAGCTCGGAGAGCTGCTGCATTCCGCCGACGACGCGCTTGTCCAGGATGAAGTCCTCATCGGTGAGGTGGCTGAAGGATCCGGCGGAGGCAGCCATCAGCACGGCCTGCAGCGCGGAGAACGCATGGGCCGGCTTGGTGAGCATGCCGCCGGCAATGAAGAGCCCGATGTTGTTGCAGGCTTCCTCATCCGAGGAGTTCTGCCGCAGCCAGTGGTGGAAGGAGATGGTGTCCAGCTCGCTGGCCTTGGGGTGCGCCCACGGCTCGGTGGGGCCGATGTCGGCGGCAAGGGAATCCAGCAGGGCGGTGAGTTTGTCCATTTCGGCGGCGGTGGTTTCGCTGACCGGGAAGGTATCGCCCGAGTACAGGGTGCGTTTGCCGTCGGAGCCGATGTAGACAGATTTGCCGTCGCGGTAGCGGGAATAGGTCTGCAGGCCGAGCTCGTCGAGGAGTGCCAGCAGTTCGGTCTGGTCCGGGGAGACCCACTGGCCGCCGATTTCCAGCATGGCGCCGTCAATCGTGTCGGTCCAGGTGCGGCCGCCGACGCGGTCGCGCGCCTCCAGGACGGCCACACTGAGGCCGGCCTTCTTCAGTTCCCGGGCGGCGGTCAGCCCGGCGGGGCCAGCTCCGACGATGACGACGTCGCGGTCAAGTTCCAGCATGATGTCCTCTCTGTGGCCGCTGAAGTGATGCGGACCACTAAATGAATGCCATTCATTTAGCTTGACTATAGCCCCTTCGCAGACATCAGGGAAGACCTCCCGCACAAGAAATTTCACTGGCGATGTGGCCGTAAAGTTGGGGACACAATGGGAGCACCCAGGAAACCGACCCCCAGAAAGGCCAGCAATGCCGGCATCAACCAGCGCCCCTGCAGATCCACACCGCCACGACGCGAACCCGCGCCGCCGGGTGGGCAGGCCCGCTGCCGCCGTCCTCGACCAGGACGGCATCACCGCGGCGGCGCTGCAGCTTATCGGGAAGAGCGGCTACGACGGGTTCACCATGGCTGCCCTGGCACGCACGCTGAATGTGGCGCCGTCGGCCCTGTACAACCATGTTTCGTCCAAGCGCGATGTCCTGGTCCTGGTCCAGGACCATCTGACGTCGTTCGTTGACGTGTCCGCCTTCGAATCCGAACCGTGGGACCAGGCCGTGCGCAGTTGGGCCTGGAGCTACCGCGACGTCTTCTCCAAGCACACGCCGCTCATCCCGGTGATCGCCGTGCTCCCGGTGACCGATGCCCCCAAGACGCTGGCCATGTACGAGGCCGTCAGCGCCGGATTCAGCCGCGCGGATTTCCCCCAGGGGCAGATCGTTTCCGCAATCGTGGCTATGGAGTCCTTCATCTTCGGCTCCGCCTATGACGTCACCGCGCCGGCGGACATCTTTGACTCCGGCAGTATGGCGGACTCGACGCCGAACTTCACCGCTGCAGTCAAGCAACAGGACCTGGAAGGCTACGAGAAGCCCGCCGACGTCGCCTTCAACCTGGGCCTGGAGGCGATGATCGCGCGCTTCGGGGCGCTCCGCGGCTGACCCCCAGAAAGCAACGCGGGGTCACTTCCGGCCCATAATTCCCTCCGGGATGGGCGGGGAGTGACCCCGCGTTGCTGGGTCCGGCCCCCGACCACCGGCGCGCCCGGCCAGTTATGCCGACGTCGACGGTGCCTGCCCGGATCTCCTCAGCATGGCGTCCTCCAGCAGGGCGACAAGCGTGTACAGAATGATCGACACGAGCGTGATCACCACCACCAGCGCCCACACCTCGTTGTTCCTGGCGCGGGAGACGGCTGAGATGATCGCGTAACCAACACCTTTACCTGTGGCCAGCCATTCGGCCAGCAAGGCCCCGGTCACCGCTCCCGGGATGGAGACTTTGACTGCGGTAAAGAAGGACGGAAGGGATGACGGCAAGGCAACCTTCAGGAGCGCCGTCCACCGGGAGCCGCCGTAGACATCGATGACCTCCAGCATGGCCGGCGACGCCGAGCGGAGTCCGAAGACGATCGTCACCAGGGCGGGAAACAGCACCACGATGCCCCCGATGGCGGCCACGGCCGGTTCCTGCCGCCCGAAGATGAGAATAATGATCGGCGCCAACGCGACCAGCGGCACGGAGCGCAGCAGCATCGCGATCGGCATCAGCGCGTTCTCCACACCGCGGAAGAGGACGAAGACGGCCGCGATCACCACGGCCCCCGTTATCCCGGCGGCGAAGCCGAGGAAGGCGTCGATCATGGTCTGGCCGAGGTTCTGCAGGACAGCCTGCCGGTTCCCGCCGGATGCCGGCACGGTGAAGAGGAAGTTGAAGACATCCAGGGGGCCTTTGCCCACGAACGGCGAGATGTTGAAGAGCCTCAGCAGCGCCACCCACAGCAGCAGCACGACGGCGAGAGACACCAGCAGCCCCACGACCGCACGGCCGAGGCTCCTAAGGACAGCGGGACCGTGGTTTCGCGGCGTCATCGGGAGGCCCCCTGGCGGCCGGCGGACCACGGAATGACGAACCGTGAGATCACGGCAAAAACTCCGTATCCGGCGCCAGCCAGGAGTCCGGCGACCAGGGCGACCCCCCAGGCCCGGGCAATTTCGAGGTTCTGTTGCGCGTTGACCAGCGCCGGGCCGATCCCGCGGTCCACTCCTCCCACGTATTCGCCAAGGACTGCCCCCAGCACGGCCGCGGGAACAGCGATCTTGAGCGCGGTGAGGATCCCCGGCAGCGCCGAAATGAGCTGCACTTTGACCAGCTGCTTGAACCTGCCGCCGCCGTAGACGGCAACGAGGTCCAGGCTCGCCTGGTCCGCACTTTTCAGCGCGGACAGGGCGCCCACCACTGTGGTGAAGAAAACGGAGATGCCGGCCAGGAGGACAGCTGTTCCCGAGGCCTGGCCGCGCGCGGGGGATCCGATCACAATGAAGGCCAGCGGTCCGATCGCCACGATCGGCAGGCAGTAGCTGATGACGGCCAGCTGGGTGACGAGCCGCTCCAGGGCAGGCAACACGAGCACGCTGCCGGCCAGCAGGAGCGCTGCAATATTGCCCCAGAAATAGCCGGTGGACGCCTCCACGACCGTGACCGCAAGGTTGGGCCAATAGAAGCCGACGCCGTCGCCGGCCAGTTGGCTAAAGACCTTGCCCGGTGTGGGAACGGCGCCGCCCGTTCCATCGGCTGCGGCTCCCACCCCTGAAAGCATGGTGGCCGCGGCCAGCCACCAGAGCGCAAAGGTGGCCGCCACCCCGATTCCTGCCGCCGCCCACGGCGGTAGCGGCCGGGAAACGGCCGCTGTCTTCGTGTCAGTCGTCGTCACGGGACGGTCCCTCCCCTGGGTGCGCACCGACGTCGCCGAACAGCAGCTCGGAAGCCCGGTCGCACAGGGCGTGGAATTCTGGCGTCCGCATCATCTCCGGTGTCCTTGGCCTGGGGAGGTCAACAGTGATGATTTCCTTGATCCGGCCGGGCCGTGCACTCATGACGGCGACGACGTCGGAGAGGAACATTGCCTCCGCGATTCCATGGGTGACCATAAGCGTGGTGGCCGGCTTCTCCGTCCAGATGCGCAGCAGTTCAAGATTGAGGCGCTGACGCGTCATGTCATCCAGGGCGCCGAACGGTTCGTCCAGCAGGAGCACCGACGGCTTGAGTGCCAGCGCCCGGGCGATGGAGACCCGCTGCCGCATACCTCCGGAGAGCTGCGCCGGCTTGGCCTTTTCAAACCCCCTCAGGCCGATCAGCCCGACCAGCTCGTCCACCATGGCATGGTCAACGGGCAGACCGGCCACTTCGAAGGGCAGACGGATGTTGGAGACCACGCTTCGCCATGGCAGGAGGGCCGGATCCTGGAAGGCGATACCCAGTTCATGCCGGCTGCGCAGCTCAGCCGGGGTGTGGCCGTCCACGGTGACCTGGCCGGTCGTGGGGGTTTCCAGACCGGCCAGGATCCTCAGGATGGTGGACTTGCCGCATCCTGAGGGCCCCAGCAGGGACAGGAACGTTCCCTGCGATGTGCTCAGGTTGGCGTCTTCCAGGGCCACGACGCTCCGGCGGCCCATGCGGAAACTCTTACCCAGCCGGCTGAGCGATATACCGGTACCGGAGAGCATGCCGTGGGAGACGGCAGCCGTGCTCACGTCAGTCATTCATCCTACTTACATTCGTCAAACGTACTTCCGGGCGTGGCTACTTCAGGGTCGGGTTCTCGGCGAAAACCTCGTCGAGGAGGCTCAGGTCGAAGATCTGCTCCGCCGTCGTGTCGTAGCCGGCCAGCTTGAGGATTTCGATGTTCTTCTCCATCAGCTCCTGGGAGATGGAGAAAAGCCCGTTGCTGTCCGTATCGGGAGTCTCGATGAGCTTGCTGTTCTGCGCCTCCGCCTGGGCCTTTTCCTTGTCCAGGGTGAGGCCGAGCTCCTTGCCATAAACCTCCACGGCAAGCCTGGCCGATTCCGCCGGGTCCGCCAGCGCGTCCTTCCATCCCTTGATGGTTGCCGCCAGGAACGCTTTCAGCTCTGTCCGCTTGCTCTTGATGGAATCCTCCGTGGCGACGAAGCTTTCGGCGACGAAGGGCAGGCCGTTGTCCGCGAACGGCAGCACCGCGGTCTTGTGCCCGCCCAGCTCGAGGGTCAGGACCTCGTTGGTGAGATAGGCGAAGAACCCTTCGACGTCGCCGTTCAGCAGCGGCTGCGGGTCGTACTGCACCGGCACCTTCGTGACCTTGGACGGATCAATCTTGTTGACCTCCAGGAGGGCATCGAAGAGAGTCTCGTTGACGCCGGCCTGCACTCCGATCTTCTTGCCGACCAGGTCACCGGGGGCGGTGACCGGATTTTCCGCGAGGGACACGATGGTGAACGGGTTTTTTTGGTACGTGGAGCCGATGATCTTCAACGGCGCACCCTCGTTGAGCACCACCGGGGCTACTCCCACTGGCGACGAGGTGCCCACCAGGGCCCTGCCGGAAAGGACCATGGTCTCCGCCGAAGCGCCGCCCGGGCCGCCCGCAATCAGATTGACCGCTGTGAAGCCCGCATCTTTGTAATAGCCCTTGCTGTCGGCAAAATATTCACCGGCAAACTCCGCGTTCTTCAACCAGGACAACTGGACCTCCAATGTCCCGAGATCCCCCGCCGCACCACTGGTCGTCGACGTCGCAGCGCTGGTCCCGCCGCCGCAGCCGGTGAGGGCCACAAGTGCGACGGAGGACATCCCCGCCAGCAGCATGCGACGCGTCGGGCGCATTTCCGAACCAAAAGCCGTCATTCTACTTCTCCAAATCGGGAGCCGGTCGCATAAACACGACCCCCGCGGGGTCGTCTGGCACTGACCCTAGGGAACGGTTGTTTCAGGTATTCGCGCCTTGTCGTTTCCGCGAAGTTAACTCTCGGTTAGATCGGCGCCGCGGCGCTGGGCCGTCTTGGTTTCGGGGTTATAGGACAAAACGTGTGTATGGATTGTGCTTGCTTCCCAGTGGCGGCGGGGTAAATCAGGGGTAGCTAAGCTTTGAAAGCTTAGGGTGGCTGGGGTGCTTGTATATCTCTGGAATGTTTGATTTGTGGTCCGGAACGGGAAAACAGCTGCGGGTAAGCAGCGGTACCGGTGCCTGGATTGCGGGGCGAGCCGTTCGGGTCAACGCCCCGATGTGAGCCGGCGGGCGGAGCTTGATGCGTTTCTGGGCTGGTTGCTCGGTACCGGCAGCCAAGCAGGGGCCGACTCGTTCGGCACGGCCCGGTCGTTCCGGCGCCGGACGGCGTGATGCTGGAATATCGCCCCCGGGATCCCGGCGACGGGTGAGATCCATGACCAGGTCCAGATCGACGGGATCTATGTCGGGTCGTGGTGCTGCCTGATCGCAGTCGCCGGAGAGCATGTGATCGGCTGGCAGTGGTGCGACACCGAGAAGAAAGCCGCCTGGGCTGCCCTGCTTCAACGGTTCCCGGCACCCCGGGTCGTGATCACCGACGGCGGGTCCGGGATCGCTGCTGCGCTCTCTGATTGCTGGTCCGACGCCGCCGTGCAGCGCTGCCTGGTCCACGTCCAGCGCAACGTGCGCACCTATCTGACCAGCAGGCCCAGGACCGAGGCCGGCAAAGCCCTCCTGCGCCTTGGCCGGGCCCTGACCCGGGTCAGCACCCCGGCGCAGGCCGCTGCATGGCTTGGCCACCTCAACGGCTGGTACCAGGACCACGGCCAGCTGGTGAGGGCCCGGACCTACCGCACCACTGCCGCGCCGGCTCCGGCGTGGGTTCGGGCGAACCAAACCTGGTGGTTCACCCATGACCGGCTCCGGAAGGCCTACCGCCTCCTGGAACGGCTCAGCCAGGCAGGGACGCTGTTCACCTACCTCCGCAGCGAGTTCACCGGCCTCGATATCGCCGCGACGACCAACCGGATCGAAGGCGGCACCAACGCCCAGCTGCGCCTGATCCTGCGGACCCACCGCGGGATGAGCGAAGAACACCGGACGCGGGCCATCGAGTGGTATCTCTACCTGCACAGCGAAACCCCCGAACCACCCCAACGGCTCATCCGCCCAGAGCACCACACACCCACACGCGGGTCGGCTCAGACCGCCGCAGAGCAACCCCACGGACCCGAGGAATACGGCAACGCAGCCACCGCCGAAGAAGGCCTCTGGGCCCGCAAGGGCTGGGCCGGACGACCGTGACACGCCAGAGATTTACACACGTTTTGTCCTATAACCCTGGTTTCGGGCTGAACCCCATGCGTCAGTTCCGCGGGGTTAAACGAAAGAAACCCCGGTCCGAAGACCGGGGTTTCTTTCTTTGCGTGCGCGAGGGGGGATTTGAACCCCCACGCCCTTTCGGACACTGGCACCTGAAGCCAGCGCGTCTGCCGTTCCGCCACTCGCGCGCAACTTCTTCCACGTAGTTCCTGGTCCAAAATCAGGCCGTGAACCTCGTAAAAGCAGCGAGATCAAGCATAACGGACAACAGCGGGAAAACACCAATCGGCCCTCGGCGAGGGATGGTGCAGGACGTTTTGCGCCCGAAATCCGGGGCCCGGCACCACCCGGGCCCGGGGCTCGCAGTGCCGCCAGGAACCCGTCCCCGCCGGGCGGATCGGGCCGATGTCAGTGCACGTCAGAGCCGGTCCGGCGCAATTTCCCGGCGCGGAGCGGCGACGCGCATTAAGGCCATTCCCAGACTCGCCCAGTAGTATCTGATGTAGGAGTGCCCGTTAACAGCGGGCTCCCGCAGATGTGGGAAACCGAGTTCCGGAACGAATGCTGCCCTGCAGCCGTCACGAAAGGAGAAGGACCATGGGATTGCTGGACAAAGTCGAGCGCGGCATCGAAAAGGCCGTCCGCGGAGTCTTCTCCACCGGTTCTCGCGCCCAGGTTGAGCCTGTCGAGATCGCCAGCCACCTCCGCCGCGAGGTTGACAACAAGGCCATCACCATCGCCGCCGGGCGGACCCTCGCCCCCAACGTTTTTGACGTCCTCCTCAGTGACGATGACTTCCAGCGGGCCCAGGAATGGGGAACCCCGCTCGCCGAAGAACTGTGCGACGTCGTCATCAACCACGTGCGCAGCCAGGGCTACACCCTGCAGGGTCCCGTCCGGATCAGTTTCCGCCGTGACGGGGACCGCCGCGCCGGAGACTTCGAAATCAAGTCCCGGACCGAGAAGTCCTCCTCCCCCTCCGCACAGCCTCCGGCGCACGCCGGAATGCCTGCCGCGCCGACGCGCCAGCCCTCCCGGATGCAGCCTGTGCTGGACATTGACGGGCAGCGCTACTCCTTGAACGCGCCGTCGATTGTGCTGGGGCGCTCCTCCGAAGCAGACATCCTTATTGACGACACCGGCGTTTCCCGCCGCCATCTGGAAATCCGCACGGGGCAGGGCAACGCCCAGGCCGTCGACCTGGGATCCACGAATGGCAGCTACGTCAACGGCCACAAGATCGTGGGCTCCTCGGAACTCAACGACGGCTCCACGATCACAATGGGACGGACCAAAATCATCTTCCGACTCTTGCCCGCCAGCCCAGGCGGCCGCCAGTGAGCGAACTGACCATCACCGCCCTGCGCTTCGGTTTCCTCCTGCTCCTGTGGGTACTGATCTTCAGTATTGTTGCCGCCATGCGGCGCGACCTCATGATCGGCCGCAAGGCAGCAGCGGGCGCCCCCACGGCGAGGCAGGTCCGCAAGAACCCGGCCCTGGCCGAACCGGCGGCCCCCGTCAAGCAGCAGCCACGCCAGCTGGTCGTGACCGAAGGACCACTCAAGGGCACCACGATCCCCCTGGCGGCGAGCCCCATCCTGCTCGGCCGCGCGCAGGAAGCCACCCTTGTGCTGGAGGATGACTATGCCTCGGGCCGCCACGCCCGGCTGTTCCCGCAAGGCAGCCGCTGGTTCATCGAGGATCTTGGCTCGACCAACGGCACCTACCTGGCCGACCAGCAGCTGACCAGGGCACTGCCCGTAGAGCTGGGTGTCCCCGTGAGAATCGGCAAGACGGTCATTGAATTGAGGCCGTAGCCGTGGCTGCCCCGGATCACCCCGAAGACAGGGCCGAAGGCGAAACAACTGCCTCCAAGCGGCCACTCATCATGCGCTACGCCGCGCGTTCCGACGTCGGCCGGGTGCGCGCGAAGAACGACGACTCCGCCTACGTTGGCCGCCACCTCGCCGTCGTTGCCGACGGCATGGGGGGACACGCAGGCGGCGACGTCGCCTCTGCCGCCACGGTGCTGGACATGATCCACCTCGACAGCGACGACTACGACGGCGACGCCGGCACCGTCCTGGCCGACGAGATCCAGACCGCCAACTCGCTGCTCTCCGAACTCGTCCACATGAATCCCAAGCTGGCCGGCATGGGGACCACTGTCACTGCCCTCCTGCTGGCCGAGGGCAAGCTGCACTTCGCACACATTGGCGACTCCCGCGCGTACCGGCTCCGGAACGGCGAATTCGAGCAGGTCAGCGTGGACCACACGTTCGTCCAGCGCCTCATTGACGAAGGCCGGCTCCGCCCCGACGAAGCGGAGTCCCATCCGCACAAGAACGTCCTGATGCGCGTCCTTGGCGATGTCGACGCCAGCCCTGAACTTGACCTGGACACGCTTGACGTCGAGCCGGGTGAGCGCTGGCTGCTCTGTTCCGACGGCCTGAACTACGTGGCCGGGCACGTCGTGGAACGCACTGTCCGGGAGACCAAGGATCTGCGTGAATGCGTCGAACTGCTGGTCGATCTCACCCTGGACGCCGGCGCCCCGGACAACGTCACCGTGGTGATGCTCGAGATCGCCGAACAGACCACCGACGACGTCCGGACGGCCGCCGTCGAAATCGTCCCGCTGGCCGGCGCCGCAGCAACGGCCCCCATCCCGCCGGGGGCCGCGGCATCCCCTGTGGACGCCGGTACACCGGGCGACAAGCCGGCCGGTGGTGCCCCCGAAAACGGCGAACCGTCCACCTCCACCGATCCGCACCTGGGTGAGCATCTGTCCGCCGAGGTGCTCCGCGAGGAACTTGCCGGGCGCCCCCACGAACTCGTGGGCGCGGCCGCGGCCGCCGCGGAGTCCGGTTCCATCCCCACCATCGCGGGGCGCACCATGGCCCGCCGGGCTGCGACGGTCCTGACGCACAAGTCGGAGCAGACGAGGGACGAAGCCGACGAGTACCGGCCGGCCGGCCGGCCCCGCCGCTGGGTGACGGTCTCCATCGCCGCGGCCATCGTGGCACTGCTCACGGTGGGTCTGTGGCTCGGCTACGCCTGGACCCAGACGAGGTACTACATCGGCGAGCACGACCAGCACGTGGCCATCTACAACGGGGTCTCCCAGCGCCTGGGACCCATCCAGCTCTCCACCCTCGAAGCGGTGACCGAAATCCGGATGTCAGATCTCCCCGAATTTTCCCAGCAGCGGGTGCGCCAGACCGTGCCGGCCCGGGACCTCTATGATGCCCAGCGCATCGTCAAGAACCTTGAGCGTACCGGCACCACCGCTCCTGCGGACGAATGCATCACCCCGTCCCCCACCCCAGCCACCCCCGGCGCGACAGCCGATCCCAGCGCGACAGCCGATCCCAGCGCGACGGCGAGTCCCGGCGCGGCCGGGACTGCGGCACCCTCGCCGACGGCGACGGCTCCCATCTGCGAGGGGGACCAATGACACCTATCGACCCCACGCCGAGACCACGGCGGAACGTTGAACTGGTCCTGCTGGTGCTGGCACTCGCCGTCGGCATCGGGGCCAACGCCCTGGTCGGGGTGGACCAGCAGAAGGCGTTCGACACCGATTTCTGGTTCCAGTCGAGCCTGCTCGCCGTCGCCGCCCTCGCTTTCCACATCGTCCTGCGGATTCGGGCGAAATATGCCGATCCGGTAATTCTTCCGCTGGTGGTGGCGCTGAACGGCCTCGGCCTCGCCATGATCCACCGGCTGGACCGGGTTGGGGAGGACACCGGCAACAACCAGCTGCGCTGGACCCTGGTGGCCATGGCCGTTTCGATCGCCGTCATTTGGTTCCTCAAGGACCACCGGATCCTGCGCCGTTTCACCTACATCTCCCTGGCTGCCAGTGCGTTCCTCCTGATCCTTCCGCTGGTCCCCGGCATCACGGCCGGTGAAATCCTGGGCGCGCGGGTCTGGATTAAGGTCGGCTCGATGACCTTCCAGCCCGGCGAAATCGCCAAGATCACCCTCGCTATATTCTTTGCCGGGTATCTTTCCTCGAACCGCGATTTGATCCTGCTGGCCGGCCGGAAAGTCGGCCCCATCCAGTTCCCGCGGTTCAAGGACATGGGCCCCATGATTGCCGCGTGGCTTGTGAGCATCGGCGTGTTGATCTTCCAGCGGGACCTGGGCTCGTCGATTCTGTTCTTCGGCCTGTTCCTGGTGATGATCTACGTCGCCACGAGCCGCATCAGCTGGGTCATCATCGGTGTCGGGCTCATCGCCGCGGGCGGGTTCGTCGCCTCCCGTGTCTTCTCCCACGTCGCGCTGCGGATTGACGGCTGGATCAACGCCTTCACCGACGAAGTCTACGGACGGGCGTTCGGCGGCAGCCTGCAGATCGTCGAGGGACTGTTCGGCATGGCCAACGGCGGCCTGGTCGGCACCGGCCTCGGCCAGGGACGCCCCAATCTCGTTCCTTTCGCCAACAGCGACATGATCATTGCCTCCTTCGGCGAGGAATTGGGGTTGATTGGCCTCTTCGCGATCGTCCTGATGTATCTGCTGCTCTTCACCCGGGGGTTCCGGGCGGCACTCGGCACCCGGGATGCGTTCGGGAAACTGTTGGCCACCGGGCTCTCCTTCGCCATCGCGTTGCAGTGCTTTGTCGTGATCGGCGGCGTCACCCGGCTCATTCCCCTCACCGGCCTCACCACCCCGTTCCTGGCCGCGGGCGGCTCCTCATTGCTGGCCAACTGGATCATCGTCGGACTGTTGCTGATGATCTCGCACACGGCACGCGGCCCGGTGGACACAACACCGCTGGCTCCCGGCGAGGAACCCGACCCACAGAAAGTAATGCCTGCCATGCCTTCGAAGCCGGCCGCCGTTCCCGGCACCGGACGGAACAGTCCGGACGCCCCCACCGAGGTGGTGAAGCTGTGAACCAAGCCATTCGTAATGCCTGGATCGCCGCGATCGCGATGTTCGTCCTGATCTTCGGTGCCCTCAGCTACGTGCAAGTGGTCGGGGCGGACGAGCTGGAGGCCAATGCGTGGAACAAGCGCACCCTCCTGCAGAATTACTGCAACGACCGCGGCGCGCTCATCGTCGGCGGTGCCCCCGTGGCAGAGTCGGTGCCTGCCGCGGAGAGCTGCAAGTTCCAGCGCACCTACAACCAGCCGGAACCATACGCCGGGATCACCGGCTATTTCTCCAGGAGCTTCGGCGTGACCGGGCTCGAGAAGACGATGAACGAAGAGCTCGCGGGCAGCTCGGACCAGCAGTTCCTGGACCGGGTTGGCCAGCTGTTTCTGGGCAACCAGCCCAAGGGTGCCTCAGTGGAGCTCACACTGGATCCGGAGATCCAGAAGCTCGCCTTCGACCTCATTCCGGATGGCCAGCGCGGATCGATCGTGGTGACCAATCCGAAGACCGGCGCGATCCTGGCCATGGTGTCCAAGCCCTCCTACGATCCCAACCTGATCGCCACCCAGGATCCCGTGGCCGAGGCCGCCAACTTCGCCGAACTCAACAAGGTGCCCGGGATCAACCTGAACCAGAACGTCAGCGGCCCGACCGGGGAATTGCTGGCCCCGGGCTCGGTCTTCAAGATCATCGACACGGCTGCGGCCCTCAGCTCAGGAAAGTACAACAAGGACAGCGTCCTGCCCAACCCGGCGGAGATGTCCTTCCCCGGCATCCAGTACACGCTGCCCAACTATGCCGGCGGCAACTGCTACACCCGCGACACGGCGACGTTCGCCTTCGCCCTGCAGCAGTCGTGCAACACCCCGTTCGCCAGCATTGCCCTGGATCTGGGGCAGGCGGCCATCGCGGACCAGGCGGGGAAGTTCGGCTTCGGCAAGGACTTCGGCGACCAGTTGAAGCTGGACTCCGCCACGAGTTTCTTTCCGACCGAAGAGCTGGACGACGCCAGCCTGGCACAGTCGTCGATTGGCCAGCGGGACGTTCGGGCCACGCCGCTCCAGATCAACCAGATGACGGCCGCAATCGCCAACGGCGGGGTGCAGATGCAGCCGAACCTGATCAAGGCCGTACGTTCCCCGGACCTGCGGCCGATCAGCGAGCCGAAACCTCAGGCCCTGCTGACCTCCACCACACCGGAGATTGCCCGGCAGATCAACGAGTGGATGGTCAGCGTTGTCAGCGAGGGCATCGGCCGCGGAGCGGCAGTGCCCGGCGTGAGGGTGGCTGGCAAGACCGGTACCGCCGAACTCGGCGACGGCCTGAACAACTCATGGTTTACCGGGTTTGCCCCGGCGAATGACCCGCAGGTGGCAGTCACTATCGTCATGGAAGGCGTAGACATCACCACCGGCGCAAAGCTAACCAGTCCGAACGCGAAGAAGATTTTTGAGGCGGTGTTGAATAAGTGAGGCCTTCATCAGGAATCACCCTCGGCGGCAGGTTCCAGCTGACCACGCGTATTGCGATCGGCGGCATGGGAGAGGTCTGGAAGGCCAAAGACCTGATCCTTGGCCGCATCGTCGCCATCAAGGTGCTCAAGGAGGAGTACACGGGCGACCCCGGCTTCCTCCAGCGGTTCCGCGCCGAGGCCCGCCACACGGCGCTCCTGAACCACGTGGGCATCGCCAACGTTTTTGACTACGGCGAGGAAGAGGGCTCCGCCTACCTCGTCATGGAGCTGGTCCCGGGCCAGCCGCTGAGCAGCATCATCGAACATGAACAGGTGCTCTCCCCGGACCGCACCCTGTCCATGATCGCGCAGACCGCCCGCGCCCTCTCGGTAGCCCATGCCCAGGGCCTGGTCCACCGCGACGTCAAGCCGGGCAACCTGCTGATCACCCCGGACGGGCGCGTCAAGGTCACGGACTTCGGCATCGCCCGCCTGGCCGACCAGGTCCCCCTCACCCAGACCGGCCAGGTGATGGGCACTGCCCAGTACCTCGCGCCCGAGCAGGCAACCGGGCAGCTGGCCACCGGCGCCTCGGATATCTACGCCCTCGGCGTGATCGGCTACGAGTGCCTTACCGGGCATCGTCCGTTCTCCGGGGAATCCCAGATCGCGATCGCGCTGGCCCAGGTCAACGACGCTCCGCCGCCGCTGCCGGAAACCCTGCCGAAGCCGGTACGCGCCCTGCTGATGTCCATGCTGGCCAAGGACCCCAAGAACCGCCCGGCCGACGCCCTCAAGCTGTCCGAGGCTGCCGAGGCCATCCGCAACGGCGACATCGCGGCGGCACACGCCGCGGTCCCGGGCATGCTGCTCTTCGAGGCAGCAACCGGACCAATCACGGCACCGGTGGACATGCCCACGGCAGCAACCGGTGTCCTCGGCGCTGCGGACCGTACGACGTCGGCCACCTCGGCGTTGCCGGTGGTCGGCGCCGCCGGTGCGGGCGCCGCGGCAGGGACGGCTGCCGGAGCCGCCGCCGCCAGCGCGTACGGAGCACGGAACACGCTGTCGCGTGCCGATGCCCTTGCCGCGGAACGCAATTGGGTCCAGGAGGAGGACGATGACTACGACGAGCCGGTCAATGATCCGGAACGCCGCGGCCGCAGCCCCTGGACCTGGCCGCTGATTGCCCTGATCCTGCTCGTGCTGTTCGCACTGGTGGGCGTCATGCTGACCCAGGCCGGGATCCTGTTCCCGCAGACTCCGGCGAGCAGCAGCAGTGCGACCACTACCAGCGCGTCACCGACCACCACCAGCGCCTCGCCCACGTCCACGAGCCCCAGTCCCACCAGCAGCTCCGCCACGCCCACCCAGTCGACACCGGCTGCGATCAACCTGATTCCGGAAGAGTACTTGGGCGAGCAGTACAACGACGTGCGAACCGCACTGATCGGCCTGGGACTCAAAGTCGACGGTGCCGAGGTCTTCAACGCCGCCCCTCCTGGAACCGTCACCAATATCAATCCCTCCGGCCCGGTTGAACGGGGCGAAACCATCACCGTGACCTACTCCAAGGGCCCCGAAGCCCCCCAAACCGTGACCGTCCCGACGCTGGAGTCCGGCGCGAGCGAAGCCACCGTCCAGCAGGCCATCCTAAATGCGGGACTGCGGTGGGCCAAGGGTGTCGATGTCAATCCGACGAACAAGGACGAGGACCCCGGGACCTTCGTCCGCTCCGAGCCCGCTTCTGGCAGCAAGGTTCCCGCCGGTTCGCTCGTGACCTATCACCTGGCCAAGGCCGCGGTCGTGGAATCAACCCCCAGCCCAACGGGAACGTAGCCCACCATGCCCACTTCACCCCGCACCCCATCGCACCGGGAGGACCGCCGCCCCGTGAACACGCAGCGCGTCCTCAGCGGGCGCTATGAGCTGGGTGAGCTGATCGGCCGCGGCGGCATGGCCGACGTCTTCCGCGGCCTCGACACCCGGCTGGGACGCACCGTGGCGGTAAAGCTGCTCCGTCCGGACCTGGCCCGGGACCCCCAGTTCCAGGCCAGGTTCAAACGCGAAGCGCAGGCCGTCGCCGCCCTGAACCATCCCTCGATTGTCGCGATCTACGACACCGGGGACCATGCCGTCCCCGGGGACCACGAGGACACCGTCCGGGTGCCGTACATCGTGATGGAGTTTGTCTCCGGCAAGACGATCCGGGACCTGATCCGGGCCAAGGAAGTCAGCATCGACCAGGCGATCGACTTCACCCTTGGAGTGCTCGCGGCCCTGGATTACAGCCACAAGGCCGGTATTGTTCACCGCGACATCAAACCCGCCAACGTGATGTTCTGCCCGGACTCCAACAGCGTCAAGGTGATGGACTTCGGGATTGCCCGCGCCATGGCGGACTCGGGAGCAACCATGACCCAAACCCAGGCCGTGGTGGGCACTGCCCAGTATCTGTCACCCGAGCAGGCCCGCGGTGAAACCGTCGATGCCCGCAGCGACCTCTACTCCGCCGGCTGCCTGCTGTACGAGATGCTGGCCGGCCGGCCGCCCTTCATCGGGGACAGCCCCGTTTCCGTGGCCTACCAGCACGTGCGTGAGATCCCCGAACTGGCCAGCAGCCTGAATCCTGACGTCTCCGAAGCACTGGACAGCGTGCTCATGAAGGCGCTACAAAAAAACCGAGCGGACCGCTTCCAGGATGCCGCCGCGTTCCGCCGAGCCCTGCGGGCTGCGCGGAGCGGAATCGGCGTCACCGCCCCGGCCGCGAGTGAAGCTCCCACCGATCCCAATAACACGGTCCCGGCCCCGGACGGCACCCCGACGGCGGCCTTCTCCGTGACCGGCGCGAAGTTCCTCGATGAGACCCCCACCGGCCGGCTCCGGCCCGTGCTGGAAACCCCGGCTGACGATGAGAACGCCCTGATGGCCCACGGTGTCCTCTACGGCGCCGCTGATACCGGAAGCCTGCCGCTGGTCCTGCCGCCCGAACGCGAGCACACTCCGCGTCAGAAGTCCCGGCGTCGGACGTGGATCACCGCCCTGATGCTCGTCACCGTCCTGGTGCTGGCAGGAGGGGGCCTGTGGCTCTACAACATGATGAACCAGCCGCCGCCCCCAATCGCTAAAGTCCTGGTGCCGTCGGTGACGTCACTAACCGAGACCGAGGCCCTCCAGAAGCTCTACAACGTAGGACTGAAACCCCAGCTCAGCCGGATGCAGCACGAAACCGTCGCCAAGGGCATCGCGATTGGTACCGTCCCGGCAACGGGGAGCTCGCTGGATCCGAATTCCGACATTACGCTCAACATCTCTGAAGGCCCCAGCGTCATCACCATCCCAGCCGACCTGCCGGGACGCACGGAGGCCGCCGCACGCGACATGCTGCGCCAGAAGGGTCTCGCCGGAGCGCCGGGCACCACCATGGCCAACAGTCCCACGGTCCCGGCGGGCATCGTGATCACCACCAACCCGGCGCCGGGCCAGAACGTGCCCACGGGCAGTATCGTGGAAATCATCGTCTCCACCGGCAAGGTGGTGGTTCCCCAGCTCGTCGGGCTACCCCAAGCCGAGGCTGAAGCCGCTCTGAAGGCACTGGGCCTGGGCATGACCGCCACGGAAGTCGAAAACTCCCAGGTCGAACCGGGTAAGGTCACCGGACAATCCGACCCTGCGGAGGCGCTGGTGGAACAGGGCAAAACGGTGACGGTCACCGTGGCCAAGGCTCCGCCCCCGCCACCAAGCCCCACACCCACACCAACGCCCACGCCGACCCCCACCCCCACCAAGGGCGACAAGGGCGACTGAGCGTTACGGGGTGGGCTAGTGCTTGATGAGCGGGCTTAGCGACGCTGCACGCTGGGCCGCGCCGGCCATACCAAGGGACTCCAGCCAGTTCCCGAGCATCTGGTAGCCGCCTTCGGTGAGCACGGACTCCGGATGGAACTGCACTCCGCAAAGGGGGGCACTGCGGTGCTGGAGCCCCATGACCACTCCGGTTCCCGTCTCCGCGGTGATCTCCAGGACCTCCGGGATGCTCTCACGGACAGCGGCGAGGGAGTGGTAGCGGGTCGCGGTGAAAGGCGAAGGCAGCCCGGCGAACACGCTGGTGCCGTGATGCTCCACGAGGGACGTTTTGCCGTGCATCAGCTCGGGCGCGTGCGTGACGGTTCCCCCGTAGGCCTCGGCCAGCGCCTGGTGTCCCAGGCAGACCCCCAGCATGGGTTTGTTGTGGCTGCCGCACCACTTGATCAACTCGATGCAGACGCCGGCGCCCGCGGGATTCCCCGGGCCCGGGGAGATGAGGACGCCGTCGCGTGCCGCCGCCAGGTCGGTGGCCTCGGCCAGGGTGACGTCGTCGTTGCGGACCACCGTGGTCTCCGCGCCGAGTTCCTGGAGGTATCCCACCAGGGTGTACACAAAGCTGTCGTAGTTGTCGACGACGAGAATCTTGGTTGTGCTCATGGGTGCCTTGCTGAACCAATCGTTGAATCAGAGAACAGGGTGAATCGTGCCATCCCGGACATTCGCGGCGGACATCCCCGTGGTGTGAACTACGGCTAGAATTGGCTCCGAATAAGAACTTCAACGTGACCAAGAGCGCTGACCGCCGCGGTATTCCTTCTTGCAGGATATCAAGCCAGGGTCCCGCTCCTGGTCCAGCCGCCTAGGAGGACCCGTGCCCGAGTCAAAGCGCCGCAAACGGACTGCCCACGAAACGCCGCAGACTTCCGCCGCGCAGGCCAACAAGCCCAACCCGGTCTGGTTCAAGCCGGTGATGTTCGGCCTGATGATCATTGGTCTGCTGTGGATCATCACCTTCTACATCAGCGAGGGCACACTTCCCGTTGCCGCCTGGGGATCCGGCAACATCATCGCCGGCTTCGGCATTGCCATCATTGGCTTCCTGATGACCACCCGTTGGCGTTCCTGAACGCCGCAGCACGTGACGGAGACCGGTACACCCTGTGTGCCGGTCTTTCGCGTTAACATCTGTCCTCCGAGGGGCAGATAATGCTGGAGCGGAAGAACAACGCGAGCGAAGGAGTCCAGATGGCCCCGGTAATAACCGGACCGGTAATCGGCGACGACGGTCTGGCCCGGCCCCCGTGGGCGGCCGTGGATCCGATGCTGCGCGAGTACTACGACACCGAGTGGGGACTTCCCGTCCGGGACGAGCAGGGCCTGTACGAGCGCATCAGCCTCGAGGCCTTCCAGGCTGGACTGTCCTGGGCGACAATTCTCCGGAAACGGCCGGCATTTCGGGCTGCCTTCCACGACTTCCATCCCGACACGGTGGCCGCGTTCACCGACGCCGATGTTGACCGTCTCCTCCTTGACGCCGGCATCGTCCGGAACCGGCTGAAGATCCGGGCCGCCATCACCAACGCCCAGGCCACCCGTGATCTGCGGCCAGATGGCGGGCTGGTTGACTTCGTGTGGGCCTTCCAGCCGGAGTCCACACCCGAGCCGAGATCCCCTGCGGAAATCCCCACCACCTCTGCCGAGTCGATCGCCCTGTCCAAGGCCCTGCGGAAGCGGGGCTTCGTGTTCGTCGGACCCACCACGATGTACGCACTAATGGAAGCCATCGGCATGATTGACACCCACCTGCTCGACAGCCATCGCCGGGGCACCTCCGGAGTCTGGCCACGCTGAGGCTCCTCCTGTGCACAACTCCGGATGGAGTTATCCACACTGTTGATAACTTTGCAGGGGTTTCGATCCTGGGCGGACTTTTCCTGCGCGTTGTGGCGCTCAGGAAGACTCTCCGGAGAACGCGCGGCTGAGAATGACAAGCTTGTGAGTTATTAACAGTGTGGATTCCCTGTGGATAAGTTCGGAGTACCTTCCTTATTGCCGGAAGAGGGAGCCGTGACGCGGAATCGACAGCGCCTGTTCAGCGCCCCCGCCGGCCCGGCTTAGTTATCCACTTAACAACACTGCAGTACCCACAACTTATCCACACCTGGGGATAAGTGGGTGGATTGAGACAAGTTCCGCGGGATTCGGCCCCAGATGGCGCCGATTCTGGCCGGAATACTGCAAACCACAAGTTATTAACATTGTGAATAACCCTGTTGAAATCAGATTTGATCCCGGGACCCTTCCCGGGTCGGCGTGGGCATCGGCAGCGTTTGCTCAACCGGGCCAGCGCCCGACAGCGGGCCTGCCCGGATTCCCGCGGAAGTTGTCCACTTAACCACAGGGCTGCCCACAGGAGTTATCCACAATTGTGGAGATCGCCAGGCGACCCGGCCAGGAAGCGCCCGGTGTGGCCGTCAGATCCGGGACGACCGTATGAACTACAGGCGTGTAAGTTACCAACAGTGTGGATAAACCCTGTGGACAACTTTCCAGTTCGACCGGTGCGCGGGCGTCTTTGAACTTCCCGCTGACTGCTGGGGAGACTGCAAAAAGCACGCGCGGGCAGGTTGCGCTGTGGAAAAAGGGAACAGGCTGTGGGAAACCCCAGGACGAGGGGTTCGCGAGAGAGATGCGCGGCAGGGCGGCAGGCGCGCGACGGCAGGGCGGCACGGCGAGGCAGGACGGCGAGGCGGCGGACGCGGCGCAGGGGGAGGCCCCGCGGGGTCAGGCGCGGCGCAGGGGAGGCCCCGCGGGGTCAGGCGCTGGCGACCCGGAGGGCAGAGGCGGCGACCAGCAGGACGAGGACCAACACCAGGCCAGTGGCCTGCAACAGGGGTTGGCGCGGGCCGCGGGGGGTGTACGCCAGCACGGCGGCACACAGGGCACCGGTGACAGCCCCACCCAGGTGCGCCTGCCAGGCGATCGAGGGGACCACAAAGCCGATGGCGCCGTTAATAAGGATCAGCACCCAGAGTTGCCTGGTGTCGCCGCCGCGGCGGCGTTGGACCACCAGCATGGCTCCGAAGAGCCCGAAGATCGCGCCCGAAGCGCCGACAACTCCGCTCAGTTGCTGGCCCGGGACGTATCCCGGTGTCAGCAGCAGATAGCCGACCGAACCGCCGAAGGCGGACAGCAAATACACCGCCAGGAATCTGATTCGTCCCAGGAGCGGTTCGAGTGCCTGGCCAAACACCCACAGCATGTACATATTGAGCACAATGTGGAGGATGAAACCCTGCGAATGCAGGAAGGCGGACGTCACCATCCGCCAAGGTTCGAAGGCCCCGGACTCCGGGCTGGCGAAGACGGTGGCGAAGGCCAGGTTCCGGTAGATCCCGTCGTTGGGAACCAGCCACTGGAGCACAAAGACCAGGGCACACAGCCCGATAAGGGAAAGCGTGACCACCGGCTTGCCCGTGGTCACGGCGCCGCCGTAGACGGTCTTGACGTCCGGCGTGGTGCGTTTCGTTTCGTTGACACAGTCAACGCATTGGAATCCGACGGCGGCCGCCCGCTGGCAGTCGGGGCAGGCGGGGCGCCCGCAACGCTGGCAGCGCACATAGGCGGGCCGATCCGGGTGCCGGGGGCACACCGGGATCTCCGCGGACGGCTCTGCCGCCGGAATTCCGTAGCTCATGCGCTGGGGCTTAGAGCTTTTCTACGTCAATGCTGTTGATGGTGACGTCCTCGACCGGGCGGTCGCCCGCTCCGGTGCGGACACCCTCGATGGCGTCGACAACCTTCTTGGAGTCCTCGTCTGCCACCTCGCCGAAGATGCTGTGCTTGCCCTGCAGCCAGCCGGTGGGGATGGTAGTGATGAAGAACTGCGAGCCATTGGTGCCGCGGCCCATCTGGATGCCGGCGTTCGCCATGGCCAGCTTGTAGGGCTCGTTAAAGGTCAGCTCCGGGTGGATTTCGTCGTCGAACTTGTAGCCCGGTCCGCCCACGCCACGGCCCAGGGGATCGCCCGCCTGGATCATGAAGTCCTTGATGATGCGGTGGAAGATGGTGCCGTCATAGAGCGGCGTCCCGGTCTTGTCCTCGCCGGACTCCGGGTGGGTCCAGGCCTTCTCGCCGGTGGCCAGTCCGGCGAAGTTCTCGACGGTCTTGGGGGCGTGGTTGCCGAAGAGGTTGACGACAATGTCGCCCATGCTCGTGTGGATGGTTGCTTTTGCAGTTGCGATGGCAGTCATAGGCCCCATTCTTCCATGAGAGGCCATCCCGCACCCGGCCAGTCCGCCAGTTCCGCGCTGGGTGAAATCGGCCCAAAATCCGCTTGAAGAATAGCCCGTGAGGTCTGGGACACGTAGGCTAACTGCAGAACCGTCACATTAATCGGGAGGTAGTTGTGAAGAAAACGGACCGTATTGCCCGTGAGCTGGAGCATTCAGTCAGCACCGGAGTAGAGAACGCCAAGGACTGGGCAACCCCGCGGGTTGAAGCCGCAGTCAACTGGGCCGTTCCGCGTCTGCAGCAGGGCCTGGACACCGCTTCTCCCAAGATCCAGGAGGGGCTGAAGTCGGCGGCCCACAATCTCGCCGATGGCGTGGCGACGGTGACCCCGCGTCTCCAGGACGGGCTCGCCCACCTCGCGCCAAAGATCAACGACGCCGTTGACAGCGCCACCCCGCGCCTGCACGAGGCGCTGGACAAGGCGACGCCGGTGATCGCAAACGCGCGCGACCTCGTGGTCGTGGAGTACCTGCCGAAGCTTTCGGATCAGATCGGCCACGCCTCCGACGCCGTGCACCGCACGCTTCAGAGCGCTCCGGCGCATGTGGATGCGGTTGCCCAGCGGCTCGGCGAAGCGGGAATCATCCACTCCGTCCAGGAGCAGGCGAAGACCGCGGGAAGCCACGTCAAGATCGCCGCGAACAAGGCGAGCAAGGCCGTCAGCGGTGAGCTGGTCAAGAAACAGAAGCCCAAGCACCGCGGGCTGTTGATTTTCGGTATCATCGCCGCGGCAGTTGCCGCCGGTGTTGCCGCCTGGCGGGCTTCCAGGCCGGTCGAGGACCCCTGGAAAACGCCGGCTCCGGTCACGCCGGCGCCCGTTCCGGCCACCACCGTCAACGACGTTAAGGATTCCGCCAAGGAAGCTGCCGGCCTGGCCGGCGCCGCCGCGGTTGCCGCCGCCGACACCGCTGCGGACGCGTCGGCTGACGTTGCCGAGTCCGCCGACGAACCCGCGGACAAAGCCAAGCACGCGGCCGAGGACGCGGTTGAGGACATCCAGAACGCTTCCGCCAAGGTTGCCACCGATGCGAAGACCGCCGTCCGGAATATCGCCGCGAGCCGCAACAACGGCACGGACAAGACCACCGGCAGCTAAGACAGATCGCCGGGCGCCTGCGGGCAGCCGTTGAGGGAGGGATTCCGCCACTGTGGCGGGATCCCTCCCTTTTTTGCGCGCGATGTTTACCAGTTCGTAGCCGGGGCACTGCCCGGAACCGGACTCGAAAAACCGCGTTGGTGCTAAATTTGGGGGAATGTCACCCGAAAAATCCTCTGAGGATGCCTTACACGATGCTGTGCACACGCCGGCTGTGTCCATTGTCATCCCGGCCTACAACGAGGAAAGCGTCATCCGGCAGTGCCTCATTGCCGCCGTGTACCAGTCTGTGCCGGCACACGAGATCATCGTTGTCGACAACATGTCCAAGGACCGCACGGCCGACATCGTCCGGCAGATGCAACTGGAATACCCGGAGAGCCCCATCATCCTGCTCAGCCAGGACCGGGACCAGGGCCTGATCCCCACCCGCAATTTCGGCCTCGACCATGCCACCGGGGACATCCTGGGCCGGATCGATGCCGATTCCGTCCTGGAACCCGACTGGGTTGAACAGGTACAGAAGGCCTTCCGGGAAAAATCCGTCCACGCCGCAACCGGGCCGGTGGTCTACTACGACATGCCGATGCGGCGCTTCGGCCTGAAGGCTGACGACAAGATGCGCCAGCTGATGCTCAAACTGGCCAAGCACCAGTACCACTTTCTCTTCGGCTCCAATATGGCCCTCCGCCGCTCGGCCTGGGAGATCATCCGGACGGAGACGTGCCGGGATGAGAAGGACGAGATGCACGAGGACATTGATCTGTCCCTGCACCTGGCCGACCACGATCTCCGGATCCAGTACTGGCCGCAGATGGTCTCCGGCATGTCCGCTCGCCGGCTGGAAGACTCGCCTCGGGACTACCGCTACTACGTGACGCGATTCGACCGCACCTACAAGGCCCACAACGTCAAGAAGATGGCGCTCAAGGCTCCCATGGTGGTCTTCTTCTCGGTGTACTTCCCGGCCAAACTGCTGCGGGCGATCCACACGGTCAACACGGCCCAGCCTGCCCGCCGCGGCGGCCAGTAACCCCCAGCGCTGACGGCGCCGCCCGCCGTCGTCGTCAATCCGTCCCCAGCTCCGCCAGTCCGGCAGCAGTGCGCCGCCCGGCGCGGGAACTGCGCTGCCCCAGGACGACGACGGCGAGCCCCACGAGGATCATCGCCAGGCCTGCGTAGGTTCCGACCGGCAGGGTCTCGGACAGGAACGCAGCGGCGAGCAGCGCGGCCCCCGGAATCTCCAGCAGGATGATCATGGACACCAGCAGCGGACTCATGGTGGCGAGCAGGTGGTTGAAGGCGGTGTGCCCGATCAGCTGGGCGCACACCGTGATCGCCAGGATGCCAATCCAGCCGGCGGCCTCAAAACCTGCCAGCGGCTGCTGCGAGAACAGTGCCAGCACCGCCACGACGGCCGCGCACATCCCGTAGCACAGGGTGGTATAAACGCCCGTCCCCATGGTCTGCCGCGCCTTGCCGCCGGCCAGCGTGTAGACCCCGGCCAGGGCTCCGCCCGCCACCGCGAGCAGGTCGCCCAGCAACGCCTGCGGCGAGGTACCCATGTCGAACCCGGTAATGGCGACGACACCGCCAAACGCGATGCCCAGGCCCGCCAGGACCGGCCACCGGTGTTTGACGCCCCGGAAGAGCTGGAAGACGGCGATCCAGCCGGACTGCAGGCAGACGAGGGCGGTGGCTGCCGCGACCGAAGTTAACTGCAGCGAGGTGATGAAGCAGGCGAAGTGCAGCGCCAGCGCGACGGCAGCCGCCAGGGACCAGCGAAATTCGCGGCCGGTAACCCGGCCGAACTGGCGGGGGTTTCGGACCAACACAGGGCCGGCCATAACGACTGATCCGATGGCGTTGCGCCAGAAGGCGATCGCCAGGGCGCTGACGGAGGTGGCACCCAGGGTGGCGGCAATGAGTGGCCCGGACGAGGCCACGCCGAGGACGCCCAGAGCGGCGAGGAAGAAGTTCACGGTCCAACAGTAGTGGGGGCTTGCAGCTGCAGCCTGAAGCTGGTGCATCCTTGACCGTGGCTGGCGGCGGTGCCAGTCTTAAATCCGGTCTCACAATCATCCACAAAGGAGACCATTATGGCTTCAACCATCCGCAAGAGCCTGGACCATCCGGAGGAGACCCGCCCCGTCAAGGACGGCATGGGTCAGGTGGAGATTGTCAATCTGGACGCCGATGCCGTGGCACGGGTGACGTTCCTGCCGGGCTGGAAGTGGTCGTTGCACGTCAAACCGATCGCCCAGACAGAGAGCTGCATGGTTGCCCACAAGGGGTACACCATCTCGGGCCGCCTCAAGGTCCTCATGGACGACGGCGAGGAGAACGAGTTCGGCCCGGGTGACTTCGGCATCATTCCGCCGGGACACGACGCGTGGGTTGTCGGCGACGAACCGTACGTCTTCATCGACTGGCAGGGTATGAGCAATTACGCGAAGCCCAAGGAATGAGGAGTGGCTCCCCGGCTGTCAGAGCGGGCATGCAAAAGGCCCCGGACCGCGTTTCCGCGATCCGGGGCCTTTCCTATGGTGGAGGCACGGGGACTCGAACCCCGAACCCCCTGCTTGCAAAGCAGGTGCGCTACCAATTGCGCCATGCCCCCATAAGAAGCAACCCGACAATCATACCCTAGTCCGAGGAGCTAATTACCAGCTCCCGATCCGGGGAGTCCGGGCTAGGCAACCGTATCGGTTGATTTGCTCCAGACAGTTTTCCGGGCCTCGGATTCCTGCACTTTCTTGTAGAGCAGGACGCCTGCGATCGTAGCTGCAACAACGAGCAACTTCTTCACATGCACCCCGTTCCGGTTCGGCGATAAACAAATACCAACCGAACCTCCACTTGAATCCGTACAGATTCCGTGGGCGTACCAGGACTTGAACCTGGGACCTCTTCGTTATCAGCGAAGCGCTCTAACCGCCTGAGCTATACGCCCCGATGCCTCATCGGGCCGAGATACGACTTTACAGCACATCCCGGCCCGATCTCAAATCGAGGCATTTCCCGGGGAAAAATCCGGGAAAACTATGGGTTTTAGTCGTCCGTGAGGGTGACGCCGATGCCGCCAACCAGGGTGGCCGAGATGTTGTAGAGCACGGCCGAAAGCATCGAGAGCGCCGTCAGCAGGACGACGTTGATGACGGCGATGATCGTGGCAAAGGATGCCACCTGTCCCAGCGAGGCGACCTTCTTCAATTCGAAGCCGCCGCCCTCGGAGCCTGCCAGGGTGCCGAGCAGACCGTCGACCTGGTCGAAGATTCCGGTCAGGTCCAGCACCGTCCAGAGCACAATCGCGGCCACAACGGTCACGATGCCCAGCGCTACCGAAAGCAGGAAGGCCATCTTCAGCACGGACCAGGGATCCACCTTGCTCACCAGCAGGCGGGCACGGCGGACCTTGGCCTTGGGGGCCGGCTTAATCAGCCCTGAAGTGTTCTGGCCCGGACGGTTCTGTTCCGGGCGTTGCCCGGGGGTGGCCGGGCGCTGCCCGGGAGCGACCGGGCGTCCCTGCGTCGCAGGACGCTGGCCGGGCACCTGCGGGCGCTGTGCGGAACCATTGGGGCCACCTGCCACCCCCGGGCGCTGCTCGGGACGGGACGGCGCGCCTACCCGCGGAGCGGCGGCAGGCTGCCGCACTCCGCCGGGAACGCCGCTGTTCGGCTTGGGATATGAGTCGGAATTACTCACTCGTTACCTCCGGTGTTGTCTTCGTCCAGCTCGGCATTGCCTGATGACTCATCTGACTCCGGGGCCGGTGCTGATTCTTCCGCTGCGGACCCATCAAGTGATCCATTATTTTCAGCCAACGTTACGTCATCCGCCGCCGAAGCCTGACTTTCGGCAGCGTCGTCTGCATCTTCGCCTGCGTCCGCGTCTTCGGTTTCGAGGCCCCGTTCGCTGTTGCGCGCCACCTCGATGATGCGGTCGTTCTTGTCCGGCTTGGCGAAGATGACACCCATGGTGTCGCGTCCCTTGGCCGGCACTCCGGCCACGGAGGAACGGACCACCTTGCCGCCTTCCATGACCACCAGGACCTCGTCTTCTTCCTGCACGATCAGGGCACCCACGAGGTGGCCGCGCTCTTCCTGGTACTTTCCAACCTTGATGCCGAGACCGCCGCGGCCCTGGAGACGGTATTCCTCCACGGCAGTGCGCTTGGCGTATCCGCCCTCGGTGACGATGAACACGAAGGAGCCGTCCGTGACCACATCGGCCGCCAGCAGTTCGTCATCCTCGCGGAACTTCATTCCGGTGACACCGGACGTTGCCCGGCCCATCGGGCGCAATGCCTCATCGGTGGCGGTGAAGCGGATCGACTGGCCCATGCGGGAGACGAGCATCATGTCATCTGTTTCGGAGACCAGCTGGGCGGAGACCAACTCGTCGCCGTCGCGGAGGTTGATCGCGATGACGCCTGCGGAGCGGTTGGTGTCGTAGTCCTCGAGGCGGGTTTTCTTCACCAGGCCGCGTTTGGTGGCCAGGACCAGGTACGGCGACTGCTGGTAGTCCCGCAGGTCAAGCACCTGGGCGATGTGCTCGTCCGGCTGGAATGCGAGCAGGTTTGCGACGTGCTGGCCCTTGGCGTCGCGTCCGGCTTCCACGAGTTCGTAGGCCTTCGCCCGGTACACCCGGCCAAGGTTGGTGAAAAACAGCAGCCAATGATGGGTGGTGGTGACGAAGAAGTGCTCGACGACGTCGTCTCCGCGGAGCTGCGCGCCCTTGATGCCCTTGCCGCCTCGCTGCTGCGAGCGGTAGTTGTCACTGCGGGTGCGCTTGACGTAGCCGCCGCGGGTGATCGTGACGACCATTTCCTCCTCGGGGATCAGGTCCTCCATCGACATGTCGCCGTCGAAGCCCATCAAAACTTTGGTGCGGCGGTCATCCCCATGTTTGGCCACGATTTCGGCCAGCTCGGTGCTGATGATCTCTCGCTGGCGTTCTTCCGAAGCAAGGATCGAGTTGTACTCGGTGATCATGGCCTCGAGTTCGGCGTGTTTGTCCTGGATCTTCTGGCGTTCCAGGGCCGCGAGGCGGCGCAGCTGCATGTCCAGGATGGCCCGTGCCTGGAGATCGTCGATATCCAGGAGCTGCATCAGCCCGTCGCGGGCAGCTTCGGTGGTGTTCGACGCCCGGATCAGCGCGATGACTTCGTCGAGCGCGTCGAGTGCCTTGAGGAGGGCACGCAGGATGTGCGCCTCTTCCTCGGCCTTGCGCAGGCGGTAGCGGGTCCGGCGGGCGATGACGTCCATCTGGTGAGTGACCCAGTGTCGGATGAACGCATCCAGGCTCAAGGTGCGGGGGACGCCGTCGACGATCGCGAGCATGTTCGCTGCGAAGTTGTCCTGCAGCTGGGTGTGCTTGTAGAGGTTGTTCAGCACCACCTTGGCTACCGCGTCGCGCTTGAGCACGATGACCAGGCGCTGGCCGGTGCGTCCGGAGGTCTCGTCCCGCAGGTCGGCGATGCCGGAAATCTTGCCGTCCTTGACAAGTTCCGCGATCTTGATCGCCAGGTTGTCCGGGTTGGCCTGGTAAGGCAGCTCCGTGACCACCAGGCAGGTGCGGCCCTGGAGTTCCTCCACATTGACAACGGCGCGCATGGTGATCGAGCCGCGGCCCGTGCGGTAGGCGTCCTCGATCCCCTTGTGGCCCAGGATGGTGGCCCCGGTCGGGAAGTCGGGTCCCTTGATGCGGACGATCAGCTCTTCGAGCAGTTCCTCGCGGCTCGCGGTCGGGTTGGCCAGGTACCACTGGACGCCATCGGCGACCTCGCGGAGGTTGTGCGGCGGGATATTGGTGGCCATGCCGACGGCGATGCCCGAGGAGCCATTGACCAGAAGGTTCGGGAAGCGCGCCGGCAGGATGGTCGGTTCCTGGTTCTTGCCGTCGTAGTTGTCCTGGAAGTCGACAGTTTCCTCGTCGATGTCGCGGACCATCTCCATGGCCAGCGGGGCCATTTTCGTTTCCGTGTACCGCGGCGCGGCAGCGCCGTCGTTGCCGGGAGAGCCGAAGTTGCCCTGGCCCAGCGCCAGCGGGTAGCGCATGGTCCAGTCCTGGATCAGGCGGACCAGCGCATCATAGATGGCGGTATCACCGTGCGGGTGGTACTGGCCCATAACTTCGCCGACCACGCGGGCGCACTTGTTAAACGACCGCTCCGGGCGGTAGCCGCCGTCGAACATCGCGTAGAGCACCCGGCGGTGGACCGGCTTGAGTCCGTCGCGGACGTCCGGAAGGGCACGGCCCACAATCACGGCCATCGCGTAGTCAAGGTAGGAACGCTGCATTTCCGTCTGCAGGTCAACTTGTTCGACGCGGTCGGTCAGCACATCGGTATCAAGGACAGTGCCCTCGAGAACGGGCTCGACACCGGCCGGGCCGGCCGGAACTTCTGGTGTTTCGTCACTCATAGTCTGTATTTTCCGTTTCAGGTATATATCGGTTCGAGAATATTTAGGACCTTGGGCCCGCTAGATATCGAGGAACCGAACGTCCTTGGCGTTTTGCTGGATGAAGTTTCGGCGCGATTCGACATCCTCGCCCATCAGGGTGGAGAAGGTCTGGTCCGCGGCCAGGGCGTCGTCCATGGTGACTTGCAGCAGGGTGCGGTGATCCGGATCCATTGTGGTGTCCCACAGTTCGGTGTAGTCCATCTCACCGAGACCCTTGTACCGCTGGATGCCGTTGTCCTTGGGGATCCGACGGCCGGCGGCCTGTCCGGCCACCAGCCGTGCATCGCGTTCCCGGTCGCTGTAGACATAGTCGTGCGGGGCGTTGGACCACTTGATCCGGTACAGCGGCGGCTGCGCGAGGTAAACGTAGCCGTTCTCGATCAGCGGACGCATGTAGCGGAACAACAGGGTCATCAGCAGGGTGGTGATGTGCTGGCCGTCGACGTCGGCATCAGCCATGAGGACGATCTTGTGGTAGCGCAGTTTGCTCAGGTCGAAGTCCTCGCCGATCCCCGTGCCGAAGGCGGTAATCATGGACTGGACCTCGGCGTTGCCCAGGGCTTTGTCCAGCCGGGCCCGCTCCACATTCAGGATCTTGCCGCGCAGCGGCAGGATGGCCTGGGTTTCCGGGTTGCGGCCGCGCTTAGCGGAACCGCCGGCGGAGTCGCCCTCCACGATGTAGACCTCGCATTTCTCCGGGTTCTTCGAAGAGCAGTCGGAGAGTTTGCCTGGCATACCGAACGATTCCAGCGGGCTCTTGCGGCGCGCGTTGTCGCGGGCCTTGCGCGCTGCCATCCGTGCCTGGGCTGCCGAGATGGCCTTGCGGATGACATCGCGGGCCGGACCCGGGTTGCGTTCGAGCCAGTCGCCCAGTCCGTCCGTGACGACACGCTGGACGAAGCCCTTCACCTCGGAGTTGCCGAGTTTGGTCTTGGTCTGGCCCTCGAACTGCGGCTCGGCCAGTTTGACCGAGATCACCGCCGTGAGGCCTTCACGGATGTCATCACCGGTGAGGTTGTCATCTTTTTCCTTGATGATGCTCTTCTCCCGCGCATAGCGGTTGATCAGCGAGGTCATCGCGGCGCGGAAGCCCTCTTCGTGGGTGCCGCCCTCATGGGTGTTGATGGTGTTGGCGTAGGTGTGGACGCTCTCGGAATACGCGTTGGTCCACTGCATCGCCATTTCCAGTGCGATGTGCCGTTCCTTGTCCTCGGTTTCGAACGCGATGACGTCCTCGTGGACCACATCGACCTTTTTACCGGAGTTGAGGTGTTTCACGTAGTCCAGCAGCCCGTCGTCGTACTGGTACACGACAGTGTGGAACTCGGCCGGGACTTCACCTTCGGTCGGAATGGCGTCGAGGTCCAGATCCCCGTCCTCGGACGGTTCCTCCGCGGCGCGCCTCTCATCGGTGAGCGTGATCCGCAGCCCCTTATTCAGGAAGGCCATCTGCTGGAACCGGGCGCGGAGTGTTTCGAAATCGAAATCCGTGGATTCGAAGATGCCGGCATCCGGGTAGAAAGTCTGGGTGGTGCCGGTTTCAGATGTCTCTTCACCCTGCACCAGCCCGCCCTGCGGCTTGCCGCCGTCAGCGAAGGACATCCGCCAGACGTGGCCCTGCCGGCGGACCTCGGTGTCGACGCGGCTCGAGAGCGCGTTGACCACGGAGATGCCGACGCCGTGCAGGCCGCCGGACACCGCGTAGCCGCCGCCGCCGAACTTGCCGCCCGCGTGCAGGATGGTCATAACGACCTCCACGGTGGGCTTGTGCTCGGTCGGGTGCATGTCAACCGGAATGCCGCGGCCGTTGTCGACCACTTTGACCCCGCCGTCGGCCTGCAGCACGATTTCGATGTGGGTGCAGTAGCCGGCCAGAGCCTCGTCCACGGAGTTGTCCACGACTTCATAGACCAGGTGGTGCAAACCGCGCGGCCCCGTGGAACCGATGTACATGCCGGGACGCTTCCGGACAGCTTCCAGGCCTTCGAGCACCGTGATGTCGCTGGCGCCGTAGCCGTGGGGAGTTGCGGCTTCCGGCGGGGTGTCCGCCGTTCCCGCCACTACTGGTTCCACTGCCGGGATCTCTGCATTGTCGTTAGCCACAGGCGCTTTCGACTCCTCTTTTTTCGTTAAGGGCCAGCCGTTGCCCCTTCCCGAAAGGAAAGAGCTACTGCCAACGGGCACGTCGCTGAGGACACCGGTTGTGCTGCTGGCTCGAGGATCCGTCTACCGCACGCGGATATTGCGTCGGAAACGGACTCAGTCAACGTTTCACCGGCGCCCAGTTATCTACCCCCGATTCTACCGTGTTATAGGGGCGAATCCCGCATTCCTGAGGGCCAAACGGGGAGGAAAGTACCGCTGGGAGGCCACAGGCCATACCTGCAAGGCTCCAGGACCACCGGATGCGGGTGCCTATACGACTCCGGTGCGTCTGAGCGCCCTACACGCCGTTTGCGGATTTTTCAATAGTTTTGCAAGGAGTGCTTCAGATCCGGTGCGGCGGGAGCCACGGAAGTTATCCGGAATCATCCATAGGTATCCCGCGGGCCGCGCCCGTTGACGGTCCGGCCACCCTTGCGCCAGCTCGGCGCCGCAGGTCCGAGGACCTGGATCTTGGTCACGACGCCGTCGCCGAGTTCGGTGCGGAACTTCTCCAGCAGGCTCATGCTGAGCAGGCGCAGTTGGGTTGCCCAGGCGGTGGAATCACAGCGGACGTGGAGGGTCGTGTCGGTGAAGCTTTCCGGAGTGCAATGGGCGGAAATCTCCGGGCCCACGAGTGTTGCCCACTCGGCCATCACCGAGCCGACGGCGACCGGTGAGCTCCAGCCGCGCTCCGCGACGAGCCGGCCAACCACCTTGCCCAGCCCCATCGGGTCCCGGCCGGTGCCGTGGAATTGTCCGAAGCCGCGGGTGCTGCCCGAACTGCGGCCGGCCTTCTGCGGGGTGCTGCCCGGGCGCGGAGGGGCCTTGCGCCGGATTTCGCCGCGGGAAGCGGCCGCCTCGCGCATCCTGTTCAGGGCCGACTGGGCAGCATCGATATCGTCGGGATCGCGGCCCGGCTGCAGGCCGCCGTCGGTATCCTTATTCATCGATCTTCCCGCTCATCGATTCCTCCCGGGATTACCTTCACCCGCCGCCCTGCCAGTTCCGATGGGATATCTTCCTCGACGGCAGCAGTCACGAGCACCTGCTCGGCGCCGGATACTATAGCGGCCAGTTTACGCCGCCGCTGGACGTCAAGCTCGGCGAAAACGTCGTCCAGGATCAGGATGGGAGCGGATCCGCCGGTGCGGGCGTCATCGAGCATCACGTAGTACGAGGCCAGCCGCAGCGACAGGCACATGGACCAGGTTTCACCGTGAGAGGCATAGCCCTTCGCGGGGGCCTCCCCCAGGACCAGTTCGAGCTCGTCACGGTGCGGGCCTACGAGGGAGATCCCACGTTCCAGTTCCTTACGCCGCGACGATGCAAAGGCCTGGACATAGCGTTCGCTGAGTTGGTCGACGGAAAGCAGCCGCAGATCCTCGGCGGTTCCGGCAGCGGCGGCCGATACCGCGCCGTCGTCTTCCACGGCACCCTGCAGCGTTGAGCGGTAAACGGCACCCGCTTCCTTGGACCCGTCGGTGAGCTGGGCATAAGCGTTCCTGAGGTGCGGCCGGAGGCGTTCCACCAGTTCGAGCCGTGCATGCAGCAGCTCGGCTCCCGCCCGGGCCATGTGCTGATCCCAGACATCCAGGGTAGCTTCATGCCCCGAACTGAATTTCCCGGCGCGGGCGGATTTCAGCAGCGCGTTGCGCTGCTTCAGTACCCGGTCGTAGTCACTGCGGGTGGCCGAGTGCCGAGGGATGAGACTGACCAGGAGCTCATCCAGGAATCGTCGCCGGCTGGACGGATCGCCCTTGACCAGGGCGAGGTCCTCCGGGGCGAACAGGACAGTCTGGCAGATACCCAGGATGTCCCTCGCCCGCACCGGATTGCTGCGGTTGATCCGGGCGCGGTTGGCGCGGGAGCTGTTAATTTCCAGTTCCAGTACGGTGGACTGCTCACCGCGGACCAGTTTCGCGCGGATCATGGCCCGTTCGGTGCCGAACCGCAGCAGCGGGGCATCGGAACTGACCCGGTGGGAACTGAGCGTGGCCAGGTAGCCAATGGCTTCCATCAGGTTGGTTTTGCCAATGCCGTTTGAGCCGACCAGCACCGTGACGCCGGGCTCCAGGCTCAGCTCCACCTGGGCGTAACTGCGGAAATCCGTGAGCGAAAGTTGTTCTAGGTACACGCCGGGTTCAGGATTTCAGGGCAGGACTACTTGGCCGGACGGGTCGCATGCCCGCCGAACTGGTGACGCAGCGCGGAAACCATCTTCATCGCCGGGGAGTTGTCCTCACGGGAGGAGAACCGGGCAAAAAGTGCCGCCGTGATGGCCGGGGCCGGCACGGCGTTGGCGATTGCTTCTTCCACCGTCCAGCGTCCCTCGCCGGAGTCCTCGACGTAGTCGTCGATCGATTCCAGGCCGGGGTCCTCATCGAGGGCCTTGACCATGAGGTCCAGCAGCCAGGACCGGACCACGGTTCCCTTCTGCCAGGCACGGAATGTGCCGGGCAGGTCGGAGACGATGTCCTTGGCGGCTAGGAGTTCGTACCCTTCGGCGTAGGCCTGCATGAGCCCGTATTCGATGCCGTTATGGACCATTTTGGCGTAGTGCCCGGCGCCGACCGCGCCGACGTGCACGAAGCTGTCGGCGCGGTCGCCCTCGGGACGGAGTGCGTCGAAGACGGGCATCGCACGTTCGATATCCGCGGCGTCCCCGCCGGCCATCAGGCCGTATCCGTTCTGCAGGCCCCAGACGCCGCCGGAAACACCGCAGTCGGCAAAGCGGATGTCCTTTTCCGCCAGTGCCGCCCCGTGTTTCTGGTCCTCGGTGAAGCGGGAATTGCCGCCGTCGACCACCAGGTCGCCGGCATCGAGCTTGCTGCCAAGTTCGGTGATCACGGCATCGGTGATCTCGCCGGAGGGAACCATCACCCAGATCAAGCGTGGGGCCGGCACGGCGGCGATCAGTTCGTCCACGCTGGCGACGTCGGTGACGTCCGGGTTGCGGTCAAAACCGGTGACGTCGATTCCACCCCTGCGCAGCCGTTCGCGCATGTTGAAACCCATTTTTCCAAGACCGATCAGTCCGATGTGCACTTAGATGATCTCTTTTCTGCGCTGGGGTGTTTCGGGCGGTGGCGTCAGCCAGAGGGTCTAGCCGTTCCGGAGGATCACGGCGGAACCAGCTGCCAGCTAGTTGGGCAGCCGGACCGGCATGACGAGGTAGCGGTAATCGCCCTGATCCTCGCCGTCGGCCTCTTTCTGGGCCGTGATCATGGCCGGCTTGGGCGCACTGGTGAAGGAGAAGCGCACAAACTTGGTTTCGATGACGCTCAGGCCCTCGATCAGGTAATGCGGGTTGAAAGCCACGGTGATGTCGTCACCGGTGAGCTGGGCTTCGAGTTCTTCCGAGGCCTGCGCGTCTTCGCCGGTCCCGGCGTCGAGGTGCAGCTGGCCTTGGGTGAAGGCGAGCCGGACGGGAGTGTTGCGTTCCGCCACGAGGGAGACGCGCCGCACGGCTTCGACCAGTTCGGAGGTCTGCACGGTCGCGTGGATTGGGGTGGACTCCGGGAAGAGTGAGCGGATCTTGGGGTAGTCCCCGTCCACCAGGAGCGACGTCGTGGTTCGGCCGCCGCTTTCGAACCCGATCAGCCGGCTGTCATCGTCGGCGAGGGCAAGGTTGATGTCGCCGCTGCCGCCAAGGGTCTTCGCTACTTCGTTGAGCGTCTTGGCCTTGACCAGCGCGCTGGTGGAGATGCCCGGGGTGACGGGCTTCCACGGGACCTCCCGCATGGCCAGCCGGTAGCGGTCGGTGGCCAGCAGGGTGATGAGATCGTCCTCGATCTCCATCCGCACGCCGGTGAGGATGGGGAGGGTATCGTCCTTGCTCGCCGCGATGATCACCTGGGAGACAGCCTGGGCGAACGAGTCGCCCGGGACGGTGCCGCTGATCGGGGGCAGGGCGGGCAGGGGCGGGTATTCGGCTTCCGGCATGGTGGCCAGGTGGAAGCTGCTTCGACGGCAGCTGAGGGTGACTTTGTTTCCGTCGGTCTGAATCTCGACCGGTGCTGAGGGCAGGCTGCGGCAGATGTCGGCAAGCAGGCGTCCGGAGACGAGGATCGTGCCTTCGGTGGTGATGTCAGCGGCGATTTCGAGCCTGGCGGAAGTCTCGTAATCGAAGCTCGAAAGGCTGACGGTACCGGCTTCAGCCTTGAGGAGCAGGCCGGAAAGTACGGGTACTGGCGGCCGCGGAGACAACGACCGGGCGGCCCAGGTCACGGCTTCTGCCAGGACGTCCCGCTCGACTCTGAACTTCACGGAAGGGTGCCGCCTTTCATTGCTGCTGTCATCGCTGGTGGCCGGGCCATGGGCCCGGCAAGGAATCACAAAAGATGTCCACGACGGACACACTGCAGACAGCTTAGCCGCAAGAAGTGTGATTCTCCCATCCCCGGGTTACATCCGTGTGGTTCGGCCGGCCCGGCCCGGTGCCGGTTTCCGGACCGGGTCCGGGACGGGCCTGGGCTGTGTGCGGGGTGCGGACGGAAGTTGTTATTTGAGGGAATTTCATTTTCTAGGGATTAGTAGTGTTAATAACTGCTGTGGATACTGTGGATAACCCTGTTTGGCGGCGCGATTCCGCGGTTAAGCCCTGTTCATGGACTGTGGGCGGAGCAGGTTTTAAACAGGGTGTGGATGGGGATAACATTTTTACTCGTTCCGCTGATCCACAGGCGCCTTAAGGGTTTTAAGCCCATTAACCGCAGTTGTCCCCTTAACTATCCACAGGCTTGTCCACAGGCACCTGTTAATAAGGTAAGAGTGCGCGTCTGGTCAGGTCGGGAATCAGTTCAGGAATTGCGCTGCTGCTGCTTGATCCGGTTGGTCAGCTCGGTCACCTGGTTGTAGATCACTCGGCGCTCGGCCATCAGCTCACGGATCTTGCGGTCCGCGTGGATGACCGTGGTGTGGTCGCGGCCGCCGAGCTCCTGCCCGATCTTGGGGAGGGACATGTCCGTGAGCTCCCGGCACAGGTACATCGCGATCTGCCGGGCGGTCACCAGAGTCCTGGTCCGGGACTTGCTGCAGAGTTCTTCCATGCTGAGCTTGAAGTAGTCCGCGGTCTGCGTGAGGATCTGCGCGGAGGTGATCTCCTGGGCCCCGTCATCGGTGATGAGGTCCTTGAGGACCATCTCGGCCAGGGCCACGTCGACCGGCTGGCGGTTGAGGCTGGCGAAGGCCGTGACGCGGATCAGTGCGCCCTCAAGTTCGCGGATGTTGCTGGAGATCTTCGAAGCGATGTACTCCAGGGCATCGTCCGGGGCGGACAGGCCCTCGCTCAGGGCCTTCTTCCGGAGGATCGCGATCCGGGTCTCGAGTTCCGGCGGCTGGATGTCAGTCAGCAGGCCCCACTCGAACCGCGACTTCATCCGGTCCTCGAAGCCGGCGAGCAGCTTGGGTGGCTGGTCGGAGGTGATGACCACCTGCTTGTTGTTGTTGTGCAGCGCGTTGAAGGTGTGGAAGAACTCCTCCAGGGTCCGGTCCTTGCCGGCGAGGAACTGGATGTCATCGATCAGCAGGACGTCCACGTTGCGGTACGTGGTCTTGAAGCTGGTGCCTTCATCGTCACGGATGGAGTTGATGAAGTCATTAGTGAATTCTTCGGAGTTCACGTACCGGACCCGGATCCCGCTGTAGAGCCGGCGGGCATAGTGGCCGATCGCATGGAGCAGGTGGGTCTTGCCGAGTCCGGAGTCACCGTAGATGAACAGCGGGTTGTAGGCCTTGGCCGGTGCTTCGGCCACGGCGACAGCCGCGGCGTGGGCGAAGCGGTTGGAGGAACCGATGACGAAGGTGTCGAAGACATACTTCGGATTCAGCCGGCCAAATTCGTGGGAGGTGCTTGGCAGCATCGGCTGCGGCTTCAGTTCCACTGACGGATCGGCCGCCAGGGACAGCTCGACGGCGGGTTCCGGTTCCGTGTGGAGCGGCACCAGATCGGTGTCGACGTCGATCGCGCAACGGATTTCGTCGGAGAACACGCTCCGGAGGGCGTCGTCGAGGGCTTCCTTCACCTGCGTCTGGAGAACCTCGCGGGTGAGCTCATTCGGTACGGCCACCAGCAGGGTGGACCCGATCAGACCTTGGGCCTGGGCGAGGATGACGAAGCCACGCTGCCGGGGTGAAACACGGTGATCGTTCTCCAGCAGGCTTACGACCCGGCGCCAGGAACTTCCGACAGTGTTGGCTTGGTTGGCTTCGTCTACTGTCATCAATCAGTTCCTCAAACTTGCTTGCCTGCATTACCTGCAGCCACAAGTCCCGAACCAGTGCGCTGGCTCCGGCTTAATCCACAGGGTTATGCACAGCCCGTGGATAATCGGCTACTGAGACACTCTAGGGGATGAAAACGCCAGAAGATAGCTGGGTTGTGTCCTGTGGATAATCACACCGTTGTAGTTCGAAATCGGGGCGCGTGACCCACTTCATCCACAGGCTGGAACGGGAGTTAGCCACAACTGTGGAAAGCCCGCGGCGCGACCCCCGGTTTGACTCGGGAGGGCGGCAAGCCCTAACGTTGTGAAGTCCCATGTGTACGCTTTTCGCCTCTTTTGTTTCTCTCCCGACGCCCAGCGTCTTGCGAGTCGAGGGAAGCTGCACATACAAAACTTAGCGTCGACCAGTTCTTCCCCTTGATCGGGTGGGCGCACCTTTGATCCCACTGGAGTAACTAACGTGAGCAAGCGGACTTTTCAGCCGAATAACCGCCGTCGAGCCAAGAAGCACGGCTTCCGCCTTCGTATGCGTACCCGTGCCGGCCGTGCCATCCTGGCAGCCCGTCGTGGCAAGGGTCGCACCGAGCTGTCGGCCTAAATAACTGACTCGTCGGTCCACATCCCTGTGCGAGTTTAAAGGTGCTGGCCACCCGCAACCGTCTGAGGACATCAACCGATTTTTCTACAACTGTACGTTCCGGTGTCCGCAATGGACGCCGGAACGTAGTGTTATATACGGCAGCCCTCGCTGCCGATGAACCAAGCCGGATCGGATTCATTGTTTCCAAGAGTGTTGGGAACGCTGTTGTCAGGAATCTCGTTAAGAGGAGACTGAGAGAAGTCGGTGCCTTGTCGTTGCAGCAGTACGGCAGCGGGTTCGCGATCGTGGTCCGGGCCCTGCCCGCCGCGGCGGGTGCCAGCTTCGGCCAGTTGCGATCAGACTATGACGCCGCTTTGGAAAGCAACATGAAACGGCTGGGCAGCCGCCTTCCGAAGGCTGCTTCTTCAGTTTCTAACGAGACAACACAGGAAGGGACCCCGCGTGCGTAACTTAACTGCCGCCGTCGTCCCTCCTGCAAAATCCCCAGCAGTATGGTTGGGCCGGGCAGTCTGGAACTTGCCCCGCAATATCCTCATCCTGTTACTCCTGGCGTACCGCAAGGTGATCTCACCGCTGTACGGCCAGGTTTGCCGCTTTTTCCCCAGCTGCTCGGCCTATGCCCTTGAGGCGATCACGGTCCATGGCGCCGTGAAGGGAAGCTGGCTGGCGGCCAAGCGTCTGGTGCGCTGTCATCCCTGGAATGCCGGCGGTGTGGACCATGTCCCCGCCGGTAAATGCGAGTGGCCCGCAGACCGAACCCCCACAATTGTTGTGCTGAACAATCCGGACAAGTACCTGGCTGATCAGACTGATGGAGAAGGCCGCTCTGCGGCCTAACGAATAGGGATATCGTATGGATTTCTTTGAAACAATCATGTTTCCGTTCAAGTGGCTTGTGTCCGCCATCATGGTGGTCTTCCACGATGGCCTGAGCGCCATCGGCATGCCCGCCGCCAACGGCTGGACGTGGACGCTGTCCATCATCGGGCTGGTGCTGGTGATCCGCGCCGCCCTGATTCCCGTATTCGTCAAGCAGATCAAAGCCCAGCGCGGCATGCAGCTGCTGCAGCCGGACCTGAAGAAGCTGCAGGACAAGTACAAGGGAAAGACCGACCAGCTGTCCCGCCAGGCCATGGCCCAGGAACAGATGGCCATGTACAAGAAGCACGGCACCAACCCGTTCTCGGCCTGCCTGCCCATGCTGATTCAGATGCCGTTCTTCTTTGCCCTCTTCACCGTGCTGTCCGGCATTACGACGGCGGCGAACAGCGGTAAGGGCATCGGTGCGATGAGCCACGAGCAAGTGGTGCAGTTCGACGAGTCGAGTATCTTCGGTGCCCCGCTTTCTGCCACCCTGCTTCATGGCACGCCCGAGGGCGGCAACGTGGTCGCGGTGTGGATCCTCTCGATCGTGATGATCCTGGCCATGACGGCCTCGCAGTTCATTACGCAGAAGCAGATCATGGCCAAGAACATGTCCGAAGAGGCCATGGCCAGCCCGTTCATGAAGCAGCAGAAGATGATGCTCTACGTCCTGCCGATCGTCTTCGGCGTGGGTGGTATCAACTTCCCCATCGGTGTCCTGATCTACTGGACCACCACCAACCTCTGGACCATGGCGCAGCAGTTCTTCGTGATCCGCCGCATGCCGACGCCGGGTTCCCCCGCGGCCAAGGCCCTTGCGGAGCGACGGGCTGCCAAGGGCCTGCCGGCCCTGCCCCTGACGGGCGCCAAGAAAGCCGAAGCCGAGGCCGCTGAAGCTGCGGCCGCTGCGGCCCTGGTGGCCAAGAGCCAGCGTGTCCAGCCACAACGTAAGAACAGGAAGAGGAAGTAATGTCTGCCGAGAGCACCGAACACGCTATTTCCGCTGAAGCGATTGACGAGCAGGACAAGGCCTTGAGCGCAGTTCAGGATGCCGAACAGGACGTTGACTCAGGCGCAGGCGCCGAAGATACCGAGGGCTCCGAGGACAAGGGCACCTCCGCCAGCCGTCTGGAAGAGGAAGGCGACGTCGCAGCGGACTACCTCGAGGAACTGCTGGACATCGCTGACATCGACGGCGACATCGACATTGAAGTACGCAATGGCCGCACCTACATTTCGATCGTCGCTGAGGAAGAAGCAGCCGGCCTGGAGAGCCTCGTAGGCAAGGACGGCGAAGTCCTCGAAGCCCTGCAGGAACTGACCCGGCTTGCGGTGCTGTCCTCGACGGAAAACCGTTCCCGGCTGGTGCTGGACATCAATGGCTACCGCTCCGAGCGTGCCGGGGATCTGCAGAAGATCGCGGAAGACGCCGTCGCGTCCGTCAAGGAGGCCGGCGAGAGCGTGGCTCTGGCGCCGATGAGCGCCTACGAGCGGAAAATCGTGCACGACGCCGTTGCTGACCTGGGGCTCATCAGCGAGTCCGAGGGCGAAGGCGCTGACCGCCACATCGTCGTCTCCGCAGACTGAAGCCGCCGGATAGCTTGATGGTTGAAATTACCGCGGCCGAACTGCAGGCAGCCGAGAAGATCTTTGGGGACCGGCTGGACCTGGCCAAGCGCTATGTGGAGCACCTGGCCACGTCCGGGACGGAGCGGGGTCTGATCGGTCCCCGAGAGGTGCCCAGGCTGTGGAGCCGGCACGTCCTGAACTGTGCTGTGATCGAGAGCCAGATTGCCGAAGGAAGCCACGTGGCCGACGTCGGGAGCGGTGCCGGCCTGCCCGGCCTGTGCCTGGCCATCGCCCGGCCGGATCTGGAACTGACCCTGATCGAACCCCTTGAACGCCGTGTTATCTGGCTGCAGGAAGTCGTGGATGACCTCGGTCTCGACAACGTCACGATCATGCGCACCCGGGCGGAGCTTGCCGTGGGCATGGTGAAAGCCGACGTCGTCACGGCGCGCGCCGTGTCTGCACTCTCCAACCTCGCCGGTCTGACCATCCCGCTGCTGGCGGGCAAGGGTGAAGTCGTGGCGATCAAGGGACGCAGCGCCGGCGAGGAAATCGAAAAAGCCGCCAAGGTGATCCGGAAGCTTGGCGGTACCCAAACCTCCGTTGTCCTGGTGGGCGAGGACCTCCTCGAAGAACCCACGACCGTTGTCCGAATCGTTGTGAATAAGCCTCAAAAGATTGCCTAGCATCAGCCCGGTGCCCTCGGACTCCGCGGGTAAGAGGTTAGGCTAGTAACCGGCAGAAAAAGCCGAATGAGAGTGAGTGTGTCACAGTGACCAGTAGCGAAGCCTCCACACAACGGATCCCCCCGTTTGTGTCCCTGGGGTCCGCACGGGCCTTCAGTGCGCCTGCAGTCGCTCATGATTACTCCGTAAAGCGCACTGCATCGGTTGCGAAGACCACCGGGAAGCCGCGCGTTTCACGTGAAACATCGGTTGCCGCCACCGGGAACGTGCTGGACTCCATCGATGACTCCAGCCCCATCGCCCGTGAGCTCGCCCATGAGAACAAACGCCGGGAACGTCTCCTGGGCCGCGAACTTCCGAAGCCGGAGAAGACCCGTATCTTCACCGTTTCCAACCAGAAGGGCGGAGTTGGCAAAACGACCACCACGGTCAACATCGCCGCCGCCCTGGCTGCTGCAGGCCTGAACGTACTCGTCATAGATATTGACCCGCAGGGCAACGCGTCGACTGCCCTCGGAATTGAACACCACGCCGACGTTGACAGCATTTATGACGTCCTCATCAACGACATCCCGTTGCAGGACGTGGTGGCGCCCTGCCCGGATATTGCCAAGCTGATCTGCGCCCCTGCCACCATCCACCTCGCCGGCGCCGAGATCGAACTGGTCAGCCTCGTTGCCCGTGAGCAGCGCCTCCGGCGTGCCATTGACGTGTACGCCAGGGAACGCGCGAAGAACGGTGAGGAGCGGCTCGACTACATCTTCATTGACTGCCCGCCGAGCCTGGGGCTCCTGACGGTCAACGCGTTCTGTGCAGCCAGTGAAGTTCTCATTCCGATCCAGTGTGAGTACTACGCGCTGGAGGGATTGAGCCAGCTGCTGAAGAACATCGAGATGATCCAGAAGCACCTGAATGCCGATCTGGTTGTCTCCACCATCCTCCTGACCATGTACGACGGCCGAACGAACCTCGCTGCCCAGGTGGCAGCCGAGGTACGCGAACACTTCCCAGAGCAGGTGCTCGGCGCCGTGGTCCCCCGCTCGGTACGCATTTCTGAAGCACCCAGCTACCAGCAAACCGTGATGACTTACGATCCCTCATCCAGCGGTGCCCTGTCCTATCTGGAAGCCGCAGCCGAAATCGCGGAACGTTAGAATCTTTTCAAGAATTGCACTAGCTAGAGCCCGGTGATGCCCGGCTCTTCCAATGGAGGGATTTATCCATGAGCGATAAGCGACGCGGCCTCGGCCGTGGACTTGGGGCACTCATTCCAAGTTCCGCTGCGGCTGCCGGCAACGGTTCAGCCCCCTCCCGTCCCGTGGATCTGTTCTTTCCTGAGGCGCGCAAGCGGACACCCGAGGTCGAGGCACCGACTACGGAGGAGAAATCCGTAGCTCCCGCCAAGGAATCCGCTGCCAAGCCGCAGGTGCTCACCCCGGAGCCAGCTGCTGCTGGCCCCTCGGACGCGGCGGATGCGCGGACGGCCCCCGAGGCCAAGAAGGCTCCGGTGCGGAAGACACCTGCCGCCACGGGTGAGGTACCGGCCGCAGCAGCTGCGCCTGCCGCCGAGAAGTCGACCCTCGAAACTTCACTTCCGTCGGCGGAGGATCAGGGTGTGGAACTCGTCGAGGTACCCGGTGTCCGTTTCGCGGAAATCCTTGTTACTGACATTCACCCCAACCGCAAGCAGCCGCGCTCTGTCTTCGATGAGGACGACATGGCGGAGCTGGTTCACTCGGTTCGTGAGATCGGTGTCCTCCAGCCAATTGTTGTCCGCACTTCAACTGAAGAAGGTGGAGAACCCTACGAGCTCGTCATGGGTGAACGTCGCTGGCGGGCAGTACAGGCCGCGGGCCTTGAAACCATCCCCGCCATTGTCCGAGATACGACGGATGACGACCTGCTCCGCGACGCCCTCCTGGAGAACCTGCACCGGAGCCAGCTGAACCCCCTCGAGGAGGCCGCCGCCTACCAGCAGCTGCTGGAGGACTTCGGCACCACCCATGAACAACTCGCCGACCGTATCGGACGTTCGCGCCCCCAGGTATCGAATACACTCCGGCTGCTGAAGCTTCCGCCGCTGGTTCAGCGCCGCGTCGCGGCCAGCGTCATCTCGGCCGGACACGCCCGCGCACTCCTGGCTCTTCCGGACGCCGCCGCGATGGAACGCCTGGCCCAGAAGATCGTCGCTGAGGGAATGTCCGTCCGCGCGACCGAAGAGGCCGTCACGCTCTACCAGAATCCGTCGGCGGCACCGAAAAACAACATTCCGCGTCCGGGTGCGAGGCACGAACGCCTGGACTACCTGGCTTCTTCGCTCTCGGACCGGCTTGATACGAACGTCAAGATATCCCTTGGTGCACGCAAGGGACGTGTCAGTATCGAGTTCGCAAGCGTGGAGGACCTCAACCGAATCATGGATGTGTTGTCACCCGGAGCTTCCGCGTAGCTTAGTCAACCTCCTCAAAGGGACCTGTTTCACGTGAAACAGGTCCCTTTGTTGTTGGCGCTCTTTCATTGTCGTTCGCGCTGTGAAGCTGGTGTGTCCCCTCAAGGGGCCGGCTTTAGCCGCTGAGGGAACCCCTGAAGAGATCTCAGGGCGTCCGGCACAAAGCCGATCCTGCAGTCACCCCAAGAATTGCGCGCTCGGAGGCCCCCGGTAGAACTGTGTGGGCGCACTCCAGAACAGTGGGCCTGGAATCCAATGGAAGGTCCGTCTAACCATCGCCGTGCCGCCACGGGATGCGGATAGAACCACTCCGAGATGACGGCGGAGCGCCATCTGCGTGCTTCGCGGCTGGCCAGAGTTCCGCCATGCAGCTCTTACCGGCACCTGACATGGGCCGTGAGGGATCAAATCAGGGCACCAAAGTTTCACGTGAAACATCGAGGGCCCGGGCAAGATGCGTCCACACGTCAGGCACCGCGGTCCCCCGCGCCGCGTTCATAGCGACGGACAACCGAGGGCGGCAGTTGTTCCCCCTGATGGGATGGGAACACCGGACGATCCGTGGCGCTGCGCTTGCACTCCGCACACAGGCAGTCGCTGGTGCGGGCGGGTGAGACACGTTGATGGTTTGGATCATCTTTTAAGTAGGCCTGGGCGTGCTTTGGGAGTTTCACGTGAAACATCCCAAGGATGGGTACGGTGATTTCGGTGAGTATCGGACGCGCGGGCGGACGCTGCCCGGCGGACCGGACGGCCCGGGGGTTTCCACGCCCTGCGTTGGGCCCAGGTCGCGCAGCAGCCGCTGACGGCGCACTATTTGCCGTCGGCACCGATGTGGCCGCGCAAATGAGCCTTCGGACGGCACGAGGGGGACGAGACTCCCCCATGGCTGCCCAGCACCGCTGTGGGACGTTTTCAGGCCTCCTGCCGGCACGAGAGGGCTAAGACTCACCCAAGGCGGGACAGGGACGCTGGCGGCTCTGCTGGGACTCTCTGCGGACCAGGTGGATCCCTGCGAACTGGTATTAGTCTCGCGGGATCGGGCGTGCGAAAGCCGCCATTGTTCCTCAGGGGCGGGACCGGCCGGCTTGGCAGCACCATAGTCCTTCGCTACGGACCAGTACCGCTTCCGGCGGATAATGCCACAGACAAGAACAGCGGGCTTGTAGATGTTGCGCCCGACCGTGGCACGCCCAGCCGGTGACGGCATGCTATGGGGGGCATCGTTGGGCTCGTGGGCGGCCCCTGCGCCCGTCGAGATGTGGTGTGGTCGAGAGGTGGTGCCAGGGCCGGCCTAATTCAGGGCGATGCCAGGGCCTCGGACGCTCGGTCGGTGAATCGTGAGGGGTCACCGGTGTCCGTGTGTGTTTGAAGAGACTTTCCTGTCCCCCTCCAGCTTCATGGTTCAAAGCAGTACCGAAGTCACCGTCCCGATAACGGATGTCGCTCTGCGACGGACAGAGCGGGGCGGGGTTACCGGAGATGTGAGGTGATAACGGGGAGGGCCGCTCTCGACCAGAGCCAATCTAGGGCCATGCACTGGGCGGCTGGGCCGTCCACTCGTCTCGCGGAGAATATTCCGAACCGCCTGGTCGATTTCGCCGCCAGACGTGATCGGCTCCCATTGGGCTACCGGTCACTTCCTCGGACGTGATGACCTGCGGGGGGTGGTAGAAGAAGTGGCCGGACTCGTTCGTGCCGGGAAGGCCGAGGATGCGGTGTGGTTCTGCGGTTCGGTTACTCAGATGCTTTCCTCGGGCTGAGGAGATGATCGCAGGGATGGCGACCCGGGGTGACCCTCATGGTGTGGAAGTGGCGGTTTGAACGTATGTGGGCAGTAGTGGACAGTGCGGTGGATATTGCTGTGGATAACTTTGTGGATTACTGGAACCTGCAAGTCACAGTTCGCTGAACGTAACCGGGGTCGGGACAGCCGCGTGGACGAGCAGTCGGCTGGTTCGGGAACCGGGGACTGCCCCGTTTCACGTGAAACAATTGCACCGACGGAACCGTGATCTGATTCACGCCTGACTGTGCTTCCTAAATCCCCCGTCGTTGGTTAATTTTTCACGGTTTTGTGCGGCATTTGCCGGACTGCTTAGTGGCAGATCAATGATGCAGGGGACGCGTTGCCCGCTTCCCGGTTCGTATCGGAACGTGCATCTGGAAGGGGAGCCGCCCAGCTTCGCCCACCGTCTCGGAGCGCCGCCGTAAAACCCTGTGACAAAAAGCCCGGTGGGCTGTGGATAACTATGTGTATAACATCTGTGGAGAAACCTGTGGGTATGCGTTCCAATGACCTGAGGACGCGGTGACGGCGAACACCAGGCGCCCCATCTCCAAGGTGACGCCGGGGGCCAGTGGTCGACTTCACACAACTGATCCGGGCCATGGGAGGGAACTGTCGTCGATCCGTCTCTTGCCTGGCTTGCCGATACCTATCAATTTCCCCAACGCGGCGCGAAGCCTGGTTGCTGGGATACGCCTTCGCGGACGGACATATGGCTGTGCCAGGCCGGACAGGGCGCCTGTCCAATTCGTGCATATGCAAGCACCGAGTTCCGCTGACGGAATCATGGGCGTCTCGGGGAGCGCAGATGCGACCGCTCAGAGCCCCCGACGGGAATACACACCACGCGTTTCCCACTGATGGAGGGAAGAGGGCTGCAGCTGTCGCGGGCACACCCCTGTGGGTAGGGCGCTGGATTCCGGCTTGGCACCCTCACGGGCTTGCCGCGTTGACCATCGATGGAAGGTTTGGAAGTACGTTTGTCTCTGCCGCGTTGCATCTCAATAGGATCGCGAGGTTAGCCGTCGCCCTGGGTAGGCATGTTTCGTGCCCGTCCCGAGGAAAATGACTCAGCTGAGTGCGTCGGACTCTCCCATGTTGAGCTGCTCGCCCTGCCCCTGCACGATGTTCGCGGTTTCGGGAGACAGCTTGCTGGCAAGGTGTAGTTGAATCGTGGGCAATTGGCTCCGGTGGCTGCGGCTCCGGTGTCACCAGAGCGTCATCCGGCGCTGAGCGAAACCAGGCCAACGTTGCCCAGGGTTCACGCCGCCGCAGCCCCATTGCCGAACCGTTGCGATCCGGTGGCGGTGTGGTGGCCGTGGATGCCACCCCACGCCGGTCTCCGGGTGCGTGGTTACCTAGGATCCGGTGGGACGCCATGAATTCCTGATCCCCCGTTTGGAGCCACCTACGCGCACGGACGGTGCGCCTAGCCGAAGAACACAGCATGTTTCACGTGAAACACGTGCGGGTGTGCAATCCCTGAACCGTGTTCCAGGTGAAACACCCCTGGGGATGGGCGATCGTATTGCTGCTGCGGCCCGGAAGGACGTCCAGCGCGCAGTGCACAGGATGTAGCCGCAGTCCCGTCCCCTGCAGCCGGCGACTCGGATTGAGCGTTTGTTCGAACCAATCGTCGAACGTGAAACAAAAGCCGCCCTTCCTGTAAGCCTCCGCTATTTCCTGCAGCTCAGGCTCAGCGCATCTTAGGTGAGAGTGGAATATCAAATCTGCGTGTCCCCCTCACTCACTAGTCTGCACGTCCGCACTCACACCCACCGTGCCGGACGGGCGAAGCGTCCACGATGACGATGTGCGGCGTTGGTGGGCTCGGCTATGTTTCACGTGAAACAAGACCGCTGGGACGTTCCTGCCAGTCGGTTGTCGGAGCTGATCGCGGGATATGGGTGTATGGGCGAGAGTCTGCCGCGGGAATAATGTTTCACGTGAAACAGGATTGTGTAAGTCACCGGTGCCGATTTTCGGGCCGAGAGGGGGCATTGCGTGGTTTCCGGTCTCTAAGTCACGGCATTTCCACAGGTGGGGTGGTGATTGTTTCACGTGAAACATAACCGCCGGCTGCAAACCCACTGCTCTGCTGTGTATCCTTTGTTCGAACACCGCGCGTTCTGCAGTGCGACAGTGATCCGCGGCGGGAAGAATCCCGGGCAGGCCATTAGTCGCGGAGCAGCGCCGGCAGGTGCTCAGACGGACACCGCCTCCGTTTCGCCGAAGCTGCCTGTCCGACGTCGCGAGCGGCTCCCGGAATCGAAAACCGGCCGTACCTGCGGCGGAAGTGGCGGTTACTGCCTTTCCTACCCGGGCATGTCCCCGGCGGCCACGTAACATGGTGAGACCCGCCCAGGCCCGGTCCTCTGGTGGATTGACCCGGCTTGTGGATTGAACATGCCGATGATGAATATTGCGGTGTAATTCCATTTGACTTGCCGGAGCCAGTCCCCTTTTGCCGAAGAAGCTTCCCGTGGTCCCAGGTGGTAAATGCACGGTCCAAGCCTGTTCCACCGATTCGGGCAGACAGGGCTTGCAGTCTTATCGACTATGCGGCACCGCACCTGTTTCACGTGAAACCTGGCCTGTTGGTCGGTGCATGGCGGCCGATGGGTATCTTGCCGCAGGAATCTCCTACCGCGGAGGTCCCTGCACCGTACGATACGAATACACCCGAACTGTAAAATCAGGGGGCTTTATTCAACTTATTTTAATTGCTTGATTGCCAACCCGGCGCTTCGCCTTGGGACCATCGCCTTGAGATTGGTGTGCGGCACGGCCAGCCAGGCTCCGCTGTACACAAAAGTAGCCCCACTTCCGGGAACGGAAGCGGGGCCACTCGGACGTGTGGTCTGCGCGGAGCGCGGACTACGCCGGAACTAGGACAGAACGTCCGCGAATTCCTTCTCGAAGAACTGCTTGGGGCGGGCGCCGATGACGGTACCCTTCACTTCCCCGTCCTGGAACAGATAGACGGCGGGAATGGACGTGATGCCGTACTGCGCTGCGATCGCCGGGTTGTCGTCTACGTTTACCTTGACGACGTCAACCTTTTCGCTGTACTCCACGGAGATCTCGTCGAGGATGGGCCCGAGCTTGCGGCACGGCCCGCACCACTCGGCCCAGAAGTCCACGATGACCGGCTTGGAAGAAGCCAGTACATCGGTGCTGAAACTAGCGTCCGTTACGTCTTTTGCGTTGCTCATATCCCTGTCTCTCTTCGGTTGGTTGGTGCGTGCCGATTAGGCGTGGAAGTCGGCGAGGTAATGCTCGACGTCGAGAGCGGCTACGCAGCCGGATCCCGAGGCCGTGATGGCCTGGCGGTAGGTCGGGTCGATGACGTCTCCGGCGGCAAAGACGCCCTTGATGCTGGTCTTCGACGTGCGGCCTTCGACGGCGATGGTGCCCTCAGCGGTCAGGTCCAGCTTCCCCTTGACGAGGTCGGTGCGGGGATCATTGCCAATTGCCACAAAAACGCCTGTAACGGCGAGCTCTGTCTCGGTGCCGTCCACGAGGTTCTTCAATCGAAGCCCGGTGACCTTGTCCTGGCCGAGAACATCCTCGACGCCGGTGTTCCAGACAAAGTTGATTTTCTCGTGGGCCAGAGCACGGTCGGCCATGATTTTGGAGGCTCGCAGGGTGTCGCGGCGGTGGACCACGGTGACTGACTTCGCGAACTTGGTGAGGAACAGCGCCTCTTCCATGGCGGAGTCACCACCGCCAATCACTGCAATGTCCTGGTTCTTGAAGAAGAAACCATCGCAGGTTGCGCACCAGCTGACACCGTGACCGGAGAGTCGCTTTTCGTTCGGCAGGCCGAGCTCACGGTAGGCCGAACCAGTTGACAGAATGATGGAGCGGGCCCGGAAAGTCTCCCCGGATCCGATGGTCACGGTCTTGATGTCGCCGTCGAGATCCAGGTCGGTGACGTCCTCAAACTGGATTTCAGTGCCGAATCGGGCAGCCTGCTTCTCGAAGTTTTCCATCAGGTCCGGACCCATGATGCCATCCGGGAAACCCGGGTAGTTCTCGACGTCCGTCGTGTTCATCAGCTCGCCGCCGGCGGTGACTGATCCGGCCAGGAGCAGCGGCTTCAGGTTGGCGCGCGCCGTGTACACCGCGGCGGTGTAGCCCGCGGGGCCGGAGCCTACGATGATGACATCACGTACGTCGGACGCGGTGTTTTCTGCGTTGCTCACTGAACGGTGAACCTCTTCCTTTGTCGATGCGCCCGCCTGGATGGCCGGCCACATGGCACAACTGCCACTTGGTGCTGAATATTCCGGCGGGACTGGGCATCACGGGAGGACACCAAGCCTCGGGGTACCGTCTGGGCACCGAGGTCCGCCCGCTCCTGCCTTGGTTACGGACCGCTACTGGACCTTGATCTCGGCCAGGCGAAGGCCAAACCCGTAGCGGGTCTTCGGTGCGGCCAACTTGGGCAGGTTCTTGATGGAGACGATGACATAATGCGCGGTGGTGGGCTCCTGCAGGGGCATCGTCAGATCCGGGGAAGTGAAGCTGTTGCTGCCAACCTGTTTGGCACCCTCGAGGGACGGACGGCCGTTGGTGTACACGCTGATGCTGCCGCCGGAGGCCCCCAACTGGCTCAGCGTCACCGAGGAGACCTTAGCAGGGCTCTCAAGCTTGACGACGAGCGGAACCTCGGCGGCCAGGCCACCCCAGTTGTCCGTGGCGAATTCCATGTCCGACCAGTAGCTGGCGGCATTGCCGTCGAAGGTCTTGACCAGGTCACCGTCATAGGTACCGGCAAAATCGAAGTTGCCCAGCCGCGTGACGTCCTCAATGACGGGCGGACCGGCGGCCGGCGCGGGGCTGGCAGTGCCGGAGGGCGCGGCCGACGCGGTCGTACCGGGCGCACTGGTGGACGTCGGTTCCCCTGCGACGGTCTCCGGAGTGGACTTGAAGAGACTGCCAAGATTGGTGACCGCAAGAACCAAACCGACTACGAGAACCGCGGCCAGCAGTCCGCCAACCAGCCACCGCATGGAGCGTGGCTCGCGCTGAGGTTCTTCGTCCGTGCCGTGGTACTCGTCGTCTCCCGCGGAGTCGCTGTTCCGGGCGGAGCCCGGGAAGAACCCGGGGGCGCGATCGGCGGAGGCACCTCCGGCCGCGGCGGCCAACGCCGGTGCCTTATCCTGCTGGGAAGTACGCCCGCTGTCGGGGGCGGGGCGGTCGTAGTCGTCGTCTGACCACAGCGAAACTTTGGGTGTTTCGGCAGGAGCCGGCGGCGTGGAGTCACGTGCACTGGATGCCGGGGAGCTACCCTGAACCGGCTGGGGTGCCGTTACGTGAGGCGCGGCCTCCTGGGGGGCGGTTTCGGGGGACTTCTCCTTGGCAGATGCCGCCGCGGCGCCTGCGGCAAGCCCCGCGGCGCCGGCTGCGCCAGCAGCAGCCCCAGCGCCGGCTGCGGGCGAGGTGGCCGGACGCAAAGGCGGGCGGGCGGGGGAAACCGGCGGCACCACCGGCTTGGCCTTTTGTGCCGGAGCGGCTGGCTGCTGCTTCTGCCCGTAGTTGATGTACCCCGCGTCGACTTCTTCTTCGTCGTAGAGGCCGTCATAGGTTTCGGGCTCGTGGGAGCGAGGCTGACCGAAGATTTCGCTGCCCAGCGTGTCCGTGAAGAACGGCTCGATGTAGGGCGGGTTGGACGAGACCACCAGGTCCAGCAGGTCGGCGGCCGAGGTGTGGTTGGTGATGAGGTAGGTCGTGTCGTCGCTGACACCCAGATCGAGGATCTGCACGGTGCCGGGGCGCTCCCCCGTGGCGACTTCCCGGGCACTCTGTGCCACCTGCTCGGCATTGCCGGGGCCGGCCACCAGGATGCTCACGGCACGGTTGAGTACCTGGTCCACGCCGTCCAGCACCAGATCCTGGTCATGTGAGGTCAGTACAGTGGCAGTGACCTTGTAACGGCCACCTAGTACTGATCCGACATCGATCGGGTGGGACACGGGCTCCTCCTAGGCTGTCCGGGTGCTGCCGAGCTGATCACTTCATCAGTGACCGCAGGCCGTCCGGTAAAGCCGGTGGACCCCTGGTCTGCAACTCCCCTTGTTAGTCTTCGATCCTAGCCGATGTACGGTCCCGGCCACGGAAGCACGGCCCCGCGAACCCGGCCCGTTTACTATTTTTTCTTCTTGCCGCCGAACGGGAAATAGGGGTTTCGCCCAGCGGGGCCCTGGTAGGTCCTGCGCCCGGGCAGTGGCACATCGCCGTCCAGGCCGCCTTCCGCGGTGCTGGGCAGGTCCTCGGCGGGCAGGTAGCCGCCTTCCGGCCCGGCGCGTCCGGCCCGTTCATCCTGTTCGTCCAGGTCAGGACCCGCGCGGAAGGACGCGGCATCGAATTCCCCGGAGATCCTTGGAATGAGCCCGGTATCCACCGAGACAGTGGCACGTTCCGGCCTCGTCCGCCCTGCCGCGTCGCCGTCCGGCAGGTCTGCGCTGGGCTCCGCAGCCGACCGGCGGCGCAGGCGCCCCAGCAGCGGCTGCAGCAGGTCGTTCAGTTCGGTCACCCGGAAGAGCTTCAGCAGCAGCAGGTAGGCCGCCAGCATAACGGGCCCGACGACGACGATCGTCACCAGCGCCGCGGCAGGGGTGCTCCAGGCGAAGCCATCCCGGTTGTAGCTGCCCAGCAGCCACAGAGCCACGGCGCCGGCCAGGGCGGAACCCAGGGCGGCATACCCCATCCGGATATAGGCGTTGGCGATCCGCGGGCCGTCCAAATGTCCCAGCAGCCGGCGCAGGAAAATCGCGCTGACGAGCACGGACAGGATATTGCCGCCGGTGTAGAGGACGGCGATGGCGAAGATGATCTGATCGAACGGCAGGAACTGGATCGAGAAGGCGGCAACCACGTTCACGAGGGCCAGCACCAGCTGGATGAAGAACGGCGTCCGGGCGTCCTCATTGGCGTAGAACACACGGGACATCATGAAGTTGGCGCTCATAAACGGTGTGCTGAGAGCCAGGATGGTCAGCGTCTGAGCGAGCATAACGCCGTCCTGGGGCACCCCGCCGGAGAAGAACATGCCCAGCGGTCCGGCCAGCGCGAACAGGGCCAAGGCACCGAACACCGTGGCCACGGCCATGGTCCGGAGCCCGTGGGAAAGCGCGTTGCGCAGCGCGGCGTGGTCCCCATCCTGCGAGGCCCGGGTCATCCGGTTGAACAGCACGGTGGCCAGCGACAGCGCAATGATCGAGTGCGGGAGCAGGTACAGCTGGCTCGCCACTTCCAGCACGGCGTTGCCCGGCAGCGTGTCGGCGGCCGGGTCCCCCGCCTGCTCCAGCCGCAGCCGTTCCGCGCCCGGGATCGTGGCGATGCGCATGACATAGAGGAACGCCAACTGGCCGACGGCGGCCGTCGCCAGGGTCCAGACGCTCAGCCTGGCGGCCTGGCCCAGTCCGACCCCGCGCCAGCCGAAACGCGGCCGCAGCCCGAGCCGGAGCCGGAACACCGGGACCAGCAGGATGGCGGTCTGGGCGATCACGCCGATGGTGGAGAAACCGGCGACCAGGAACGTCTGGGTGGAGTCCCAGGTGTCCAGGGTGTGGGGGTTGGCCACATTGGCGCCGAAGGTCCAGATGAACATGCCGAGGCCCGCGATCGCGACAATATTGTTCAGGATCGGCGCCCACATCGCGGGCCCGAACGCGCCGTGGGCGTTGAGCACCTGGGTCAGCAGGGCGTACAGACCGTAGAAGAAGATCTGGGGAAGGCACCAGAACGCGAAGGACACCGCGAGGGCCTTCTGCCCCGGCGAGTAGCCCTGCGTTGTCAGTTGGATGACCCACGGTGCCAGCAGCGTCACTGCCAGCGTGAGTGCCAGCAGCACCAGCACAGCCAGCGTCAGCAGCCGGCTGATGTAGTCCGCACCCTTGTCCGGAGCCTTGCTGGCCTTGATGATCTGCGGCACCAGCACGGCATTGAAGACGCCGCCCGCCACCAGCAGGAAGATCAGGTTCGGCAGGTTGTTCGCATTGATGAACGTGTCGTTGACCGTGGAGCCCAGACCGAGGGCGGCCGCCAGCATCCAGGTCTTGGCGAAGCCCAGGAAACGCGAGACCAGCGTTCCGGCGGCCATGATGGCGCTGGAACGGACTTCTCCGGACTGGACGGCTGCGGAATCGGCGGGGCCGGAGTGCGCGGGGGTGGGTTTGGCTGATGACATCGTCTTCATCGTCTCACCCGGGCACGGCTTTAGGCGCTATCCGCGACCTATAAAGGGGATTCTGTGGCCCTAGCGGTGTTCCGGCAGAACTTCCTTGGCGAGGTCGGCGATGCGGCGCTCATTCGGGAAGGAGAGCTTCCGGGCCAGCTCATGGATGGGAACCCAGGCGACGTCCACGGCCTCCTTGTCCGGATCATTCTCGATCGTCAGTTCCCCGCCCGTGGCCTGCAGCAGGTAGTGGTGGACGGTCTTGTGGACGCGGTGCCCGCTGACCGTGAACCAGTAGTCGATGCTCCCCAGCGGAGCGAGGATCTTGCCCTCGATGCCGGTTTCCTCCGCGATCTCACGCACGGCGGCTTCCTCGTTGCTTTCCTTGCCTTCCGGATGGCCCTTGGGCAGGCACCATTCCAGCCGCCCGCCGCGATTAAGGCGGGCAATAATCGCAACCCGGAGTTCGGCGTCGGAAGTATCCACCACAACGCCGCCGGCGGAGATTTCCTCCACGGTGGGGAGGGAAGCCTGTCCGGAATGCTGCACCGGCGCGACATTGGCACCGATTGCCGACGGCAACGGTGCGTTTGTCCTCCTGCCGGGAGCGCTCGGTACGGGATGGGCCATGAAGTCCACTCTAACGACTCTTGTCCGCACTTGATGACCTAAACATGGCAGGAAAGTGGACGGCCGGGAAAGTGGATCGCCCGTTCCCTCCCCGGTTTCGGTGCCAGCGGCCGGACTTGGGGAGCATTCAGTGTGGTGCTGGCCGGGATTTCTGACAAGCTTAAGAAACTATGGCGCACGCACATCACAAGACTGACTCGCACACCGTTGATTTCCAGGTAGACCCTGTCGTTCTGGAGCTCGGGCAGCGGTTTGTCGACGCCGGCCACGAACTCTCCCTGGTGGGCGGACCCGTACGCGACCTGTTCCTGGGCCGGGTGTCCCCCGACCTGGACTTCACCACCGACGCCACACCGGACCAGACGGTCGCCCTGATCCGGAGGTGGGCTGACAACTACTGGGAAATCGGGCGCGCCTTTGGCACCATCGGGATGCGCAAGGCCGGCTTCCAGATCGAAATCACCACCTACCGCGCCGAGGCGTACGATCCCGACTCCCGTAAACCCGTGGTCGCGTTCGGAAAGTCGCTGACGGATGACCTGCTGCGCCGGGACTTCACGATCAACGCCATGGCGCTGCGCCTGCCCGCGCTGGACCTCGTGGATCCTTTCGGCGGAGTCCGCGACCTCCACGCTTCCATCCTTGCCACTCCGGGCGCCCCGGAATCCTCCTTCTCCGACGACCCGCTGCGCATGATGCGCGCCGCCCGCTTCGCCGCCCAGCTGGGGATCACGGTGCACGAGGACGTCCGCGCCGCGATGTCCCGGATGGCGGAACGGATCACCATGATCTCCGCGGAACGTGTCCGCGAGGAGCTGGTCAAGCTCATCTGCGCGGCACACCCCCGGGCCGGGGTGGACCTGCTCGTGGACACGGGACTCGCTGACTTCGTGCTGCCCGAGGTTTCCGCCCTGCGGCTGGAGTCCGATGAGCACCACCGGCACAAGGACGTGTACCAGCACTCGCTCCAGGTCCTGGAGCAGGCCGCCGCGCTCGAAACGGATGCGGACGGCGCCGTGCCCGGTCCGGACTTTGTGCTCCGGTTCGCAGCCTTGATGCACGACGTCGGGAAGCCGGCCACGCGCCGTTTCGAGCCGGGCGGCGCGGTGAGCTTCCGGCACCACGACATGGTCGGGTCGAAACTGACCTCAAAGCGGATGAAGGCGCTGCGCTTCGACAACGACACGATCAAGGCCGTGGCGAAGCTGGTGGAGCTGCACATGCGCTTCTACGGCTACGGCGATGCCGGCTGGAGCGATTCGGCTGTCCGCCGCTATGTCACCGACGCGGGTCCGCTGCTGGAGCGGCTGCACCGGCTGACCCGCTCTGACGTGACCACCCGCAACCAGCGCAAGGCCGAGCGGCTGGCCTTCGCCTACGACGATCTCGAGGCCCGGATCGCGGCCCTGCGGGAACAGGAATCGCTGGAGGCCGTCCGCCCAGACCTCGACGGTGGTCGGATCATGGAACTCCTGGGACTCAAGCCCGGCCCGGTCGTCGGGCGAGCCTACAAATTCCTGCTGGAGGAACGGATGGAGCACGGCCCGCTGGATCCCGCCGTCGCCGAGGCCAAACTGCACGAATGGTGGGCTGCCCAGCCCGAGTCCGCCGTCTCACTCTCAACCGAGGAGTCCTAAGTGATTGCACCTTCCAACGGCCCCCGCCCGCAGCTGTGGATCCTGCGGCACGGCGAAACGGAGTGGTCCAAGAGCGGCCAGTACACCGGGCTTACCGACCTCCCGCTCACCGTGGAGGGTGAGCAGCAGTCCGTGGAGGCACGCAAGGTGCTCGACACCGTCGACTTTGACCTGGTGCTGACGTCCCCGCTGCGGCGGGCCCGCCGCACCGCGGAACTCGCCGGCTTCCCCGACGCCCAGCTGGAGCCGCTCGCGGTCGAGTGGGACTACGGCGACTACGAGGGCATCAGCTCAGACCTCATCCGCAAGGACAACCCGGAATACCTGATCTGGACCCACGGCGTGCCGAACGGCGAAGCCCTCGATGACGTCGCCGCGCGGGCGGACAAGATCGTGGCGCGGGTGCTGGAATCCGGCCTGGACAACGTGCTGATCGTGGCCCATGGACACTTCTCCCGGATCCTCACCGCCCGGTGGCTGGGACTCGATCCCCATGAGGGCCGGCACTTCATCCTGGGAACCGCGAAAGTCTGCACGCTCGGCTGGGACAAGAAGACCCCGGCAGTGGTCCGCTGGGGCCTGTAAATACGGTTTATCAAATAACTTCAAGGAAGTTTATGAATGCGGTATTCAAGTTCTGCATTCATGGTGTATTTTTATTTCTGACCCCAGAGCGTCCTGCCGGGGTCGAGGCGCGCGTCGCCCGGCCAGTCAGCCGGAGCCACGGCATAACGGAAAAGGAGGTTGGGAGAAATGATTACTTTGACTAGCGGATGGATGTACTCCATCACCGCCACCCCGGCCTCTGACGCTGAACCGCGCCCAAATTTCGGCCCGACTGCCTCCTGACCCTTCCGCCCGCGGACAGTTTTCTGACCTAGGACCCGGAGCCTGGGCAATACCGGCGCTCCCCTTCCCGGGTGCACCGTGACAGCGGACTGACCCAGGCGGACCCGCGCGGTTACGCAGCATCCCCAAAGTTCGGAACCCAGCTTCCTGTTGGGGTTGCAGCATTCCGCGTGCAGGGGCCTCCAGTCGCTTTTGCGAAACCGCTGCATTAATGCTTGTTATTCGTATGCCCAAATTCGGCTTTTTCTTCCTCAATTCACAGAGGCCCTAATTGGCATGCCCAATTACCTCCCATTTCCAGCTGTACCAATGAAAGGTCCATCGTGACAATTGCCAGCACAGCAACCACAGCCCGACCACGCAGCACGAGCCGGCGGCGGGAGGTGATCACCATGAAGCAGAAACTCCAGAGAATCCTGCGCCGGGCCCTCAAACCCGCCCCAAGGCACACGACGCTGTTCAACGGACAACTCCTCGACCAGAAGCGTGAAGACGTCTACGTTGTTATGCACCAGATGGGCCTCATCCGCTGAGGCAGGGCCAGGCCATCGAAGGAGGAACTGATGACTGACCTCGGAACTGATCCGCAGGGAGCCCACGCGGCGACGCGTGGGCTCTTCCTTTTAAGCTCCCGTTTTCAGCACCCTCTAACCACCCGCCCGGCGCAGCACGGGCACCTGCAGCCGCCCCGGTAAGCTCGGGGACATGCAGGAGACAAAGCCGCCGGAACACCGCAGACGTGTCCGACTGGTCATCCCGAGCCGCAGCGACCCCCTGCTGAGGAATTTCACGGAACTGGTCGGTGGACCCATGGGCCGCCGCTCTGCCCCCGGCATTGTCTCCCCCGGATTTTTCACCGTGGAACGCGTCCTGATCCTGCTCACCGTGCTGGCGGCCGTGACCGGCATCCTGCTCAAGTCTTACTGCCGCAACAACGGTTGGGAAACCCCGGGGCAGTTCTATGCGACCTGCTATTCGGACTTTCCGGAACTGTTCAAGAACCGCGGCCTCGGAGACGGCGCCTTCCCCTTCATCACGCAGGGGACGTTCTTCGAATACCCCGTGCTTATGGGCTTCATCGCCGGCGCCACGGCCCTGCTGGTCCCCGGCGAGGGCGTCTCGGCCGGCCGCATCCTGGCGTACTTCGACATCAATGCCGCCCTGATCCTGGCCGTCTGGATCGTCACGGTGCTCGCCACGGCACGGATGGCCCGACGTCGGCCGTGGGACGCGGCCATGGTGGCGGTGGCCCCCGGCATCATCCTGGCCGGCACCATCAACTGGGACATGTGGGCGGTTGGGCTGCTGGCCCTCGGCATGTACTGCTTCTCCCGGAACAAACTCGTGCTCGCCGGGATCTTCATCGGGCTGGGTACCGCAACCAAGCTCTACCCGGTACTGATCCTTGGTGCGGTCCTGCTCCTGGCCCTGCGCACCGGGAGGATCCGGGCGATCCTGGTGACCGCCGGCGCCGCCGCCGCCGCGTGGCTGGCCGTCAACGTCCCGGTCGCAGCCGTCAACCCCGAAGGCTGGAAATACTTCTACCAGTTCACCGAGGACCGGCCTGCCGGTTACAGCTCGCCCTGGTTTGCGTACAACCTCGTGGCCGGCCGGCTGGGCTGGCTCCCCCTGCAGCCCGAGTCAATCAACACCCTCGCCTTGAACCTCTTTGTGCTCGCCTGTGTGCTGATCGGGGTGCTGGCACTGGCCGCGCCCCGGAGGCCCCGGCTCGCTCAGCTCGTGTTCCTGATCGTTGCCGCGTTCATCCTGACCAACAAGGTCTACTCCCCCCAGTTCGTCATCTGGCTTATCCCGCTGCTTGCCCTGGCCCGGCCGCGGTGGCGCGACTTCCTGATCTGGCAGACCTTCGAGGTTCTGCATTGGGCGGCCGTCTGGATGTACCTGGGGCAGGTGACGAGCGGCGGCGTTTCCCAGCACAATATTGATATGCCCTACTATGTCCTCGCCGTGGTCTTCCACATGATCGCCACCGGCTACCTGATGATGCGGGTGGCCTGGGAAATTTGGGATCCCAGGCATGATGTGATCCGCCGGAACGGGACGGATGATCCGCAAGGCGGGCCGTTCGAAGGCGTCCCGGACCGGCTGCGGGTGGACCTGTTGCGCCCCGCGGCGTCCGTGCTGCCCTGGCGGAAGGAGCCCGCAAATGCCTGATGTCGCCGTCGTCGGATCAGGACCGAACGGGCTCGCCGCGGCGGTGACTCTCGCCCGCGCCGGGCTGAAGGTGCACGTCTACGAGGCTGCGCCCACCCCGGGCGGCGGGCTGCGCACTGCGGAACTCATGGAACCCGGCCACTTTCATGATGTCTGCTCGGCGGTGCACCCGATGGCCCTCGCCTCGCCATTTTTCCGGCAATTCGAGCTGTCCCGGCGGATCCGGCTCGAGGTTCCCGAAGTCTCCTACGGCACACCGCTCGACGGCGGCCGGGCGGCGCTGGCGTACCGCTCACTCGAGCGCACGATTGCCGGCCTGGGGCGCGATGGCGCCGCCTTTGGAAGACTGATGGCCCCGCTCGTGGAGCGCGCCGACGGCATCACCGACCTGACGCTGAACCAGCTCCTGCGGATCCCACGCGACCCGGTGGCGGCTGCCCTCTTCGGTGCAAGGGTCCTGGAGCAGGGCTCGCCGCTGTGGGGGCTGAGGTTCCGGGAGGAGCTGGCGCCGGCGCTGCTGACCGGGGTCGCCGCGCACGCGGTGGGGCAACTCCCTTCGCCCGCTCCGGCCGGGGCGGGCCTCATGCTGGGGACCCTGGCGCACACGGTCGGCTGGCCGGTCCCGGTGGGCGGTTCCGCGGCAATCGCGCAGGCCATGGTGGCAGACATTGAAGCGCACGGCGGGGCGGTGGAAACCGGGGCACGGATCGGATCCCTGGCGGAGCTCCCCCCGGTCCGCGCCACACTACTGGACGTGGCGCCGCCCGGATTGCTGCGACTGGCGGAAGGCAGGCTCCCGGGTCGGTACCGCCGCGCCCTGGAGGCGTACCGGTTCGGAAACGCGGCCTGCAAGGTGGATTTCATCCTTTCCGGGCCGGTCCCGTGGGCGGCGCCCGGACTGGCCGACGCCGGAACGGTCCACGTGGGTGGCACCCGAGCGGAGATGGCCGAGGCGGAAAACCTCGTCGCGGCGGGGCGGCATCCGGAACGGCCCTATGTCCTGGTCTCCCAGCCTTCGGGCTTCGACGCCGGACGAGCACCCGAGGGCCGGCATATCCTGTGGAGCTACTGCCACGTGCCGGCCGGTTCCACCGTGGACATGGCGGAGGCCGTGACGGCACAGCTGGAGCGCTTCGCGCCCGGATTCCGCGACCTTGTCCTCGGCCATCACGTTACGACGGCGGCCGAACTGGGCGTGTACAACGAGAACTACGTCGGCGGGGACTTCAGCGCGGGTCTGATGGACCTCCGTGGGCTCATCCGGCGGCCCGTCCTGGGCCCGGTCCCCTGGCGCACCCCGCTGCGCGGCGTGTACCTCTGTTCCTCCTCCACGCCGCCGGGGCCGGGCGTCACCGGAATGCCGGGATTCCACGCCGCCAAATATGCCCTGAAGGACATATTCGGCCTTGCGGTGCCGTCCCTCCGGCTTTAGGGCGTCCACCGTGCCCGGGGCCCGGGCCTCAGGCCAGGGCACGACTGACCGGCTGCAGGGCGGAGAGCGAGCCGTCGCGCATGCTCGCGACCGTGTCCGTCAGCGGGACGAAACCGGTGTCGTGGGTGACCATCACCGTCGCCACCCCGAACTCGTCCGTGACCCGGCGCAGCAGCCGTACGATCGCCTCGCTGCGGTCATGGTCCAGGGCGGCTGTAGGTTCATCCACCAGCAGCACGGCGGGGTCCCCCATCAGGGCACGGGCAATGTTGACCCGCTGCCGCTGGCCTCCGGAGAGCTGGTGGGGCCACTTCCTGGCTGCCGGGCCCAGGCCAACAAGGTCCAGGAGTGCGGCGGCGCGGTGCGTGGCCTCCCTGGCCGGCTTGCCACGCAGGTGATCCCTGATCACCAACTGCTCCAGAGCGGTCAGGGACGGCAGCAGGTTCGGCTGCTGGAAGATGATGCCGATCCGGTCCCGGCGCAGCGATGTGCGCCCCGCCTCGGACAGTCCACCGACGTCGATTCCGCCGATCACGACGAGACCTGCGGTGGGCCTCACCAGGGTGGCGGCGACGGCCAGCAGGGACGATTTGCCCGACCCGGAGGGTCCCACAAGGGACAGGAATTCCCCCGCGGCGAGCTTGAGGTTGACGTTGTCGAGCGCTTTGAGGGTGCCGTCGCCGTCGGGGTATTCCAGGGTGAGGTTGACGAGGTTCAGGGCGGTGTTCACGGTGTATGCCTTTCAGTGAATGTTCCAGGTCCGGGTGCAGTACGGGGCTAGTTGCCGCCGAGGGCCAGGAGCGGATCCACCCGGGTGATGCTGCGGACCGCCAGGGCTGCGCCGGCCAGTCCGAGCACCACGATGCCCGCTACCGGCAGCAGGATGGTCTGCGGGGTCAGCAGGAACGGGGCAGCCCCGGCGGCAAGGACTCCGCCGGCCAAACCGGCAGCACCCCCGGTCGCGGCCCCGGCGAGGAGCACGATCGCCGCCTGGACCATGGCGTCCTTGAGGACGTAGCCGGAGGATCCGCCGAGGGCCTTGAGGACCGCGATATCCCGGGTGCGCTGCACCGTCCACACCGTCAGGAATGCCACGATGACCAGGGCCGAGATTCCGTACAGGAAGGCCTGCATTAGCAGCAGGGAGCCATTTTCGCTTTTGTAGGATCCCAGGGCCTGGAACGATCCGTCCCGGGTGGTGCTGACGGTCCCGGCTGCCGCGTTGGCGGCATCGGCGTCGAGCGTCTGCCCGTCCTCGGAGGTGACGGCGATGACGGTCGCGGCGGCTCCAGTGCCGGTGATGTGGGCCAGCGTTCGCCAGTCGGCGAGGGTGGTCCAGACAACGCCCGTATGTGAGTACCACTGGTCGGGGACGACGGCGGAGACGGTCAGTTCGGTTCCGCCCACGGTGGCGAGGCTGCCGGCCCGCAGTTCGAGTTCCTCGGCGAGGCTGCTGCCGACCACAACCGTTCCCTCGGCCAAAGGGGCTGGAGCCAGGCCGGTGCCGTCCGTCCCGAACACTGCCACGCTGGCCGTCCCGGACGGGGTGCCAGCGGGGCCAACCGCCTGGAACCGGCTCTGGCTGATGCCCAGCAGTTCGGCCTGCGCCACGCCCTCCCGGGCAGCCCACTCCGACCATTGCCCGCGGGTGACTTCGGACTCGGTGAACGACGCTTTGGCACTGTCCCCGGCGGGAGCCCCGAAGACAATCTGGTCCGCGGGCAGTGCGGCGAGGGCCGACGTCGACTGGTTGCCCAGCCCGGCGGTAAGTCCGGAAAGCAGCACGAGCAGCAGGGTGATGAGCGCGACGACTCCGCCCATCAGAACGAAGCGGCCTTTGGCGAAGCGGAGGTCGCGGAGAGCGAGAAACATGGGAGTCCTTTTCGAGGGGTTGTGGCCTGTTCCAAGCCTTCCGTTGCGCCGCGTCGCCGGCATCGCCTGCATGGTTGAGGCTGCGGGCCGGAGTGGTTGACCCGCCGGTCAACCAAAAGGTTGATAGTGGCCCGGCGGCGGCCATTTCGACCGGAACCGGCCCGGCACGGCACTACGCTGAAGTCATGGATGACAAGGCCCGCAGCGGCCCGGCAGGGACCGCCACAGCCGGCACGCCGGATGCCGCAGTGATCCTGCGTGTCCTGCGGGTGTGCCTGCATACCGGCTTCGCCGTCCTGCTGCTCGTCGCCCTGGTTCGGCTGCTCGGCACGGGGCTGCAGGGCACTGACTGGCTCATCCTGGGCCTCGCGCTGGTTCTCGCCGCCGTCTACGTGCTGGGCACCGTCCTGGAGAAGCGCCACGCCACGGATCCGTCCCGGTTCGATCCCCGGCCGTATTCGCAGCTGTGGCTGGGGACTGTCTGCCTGCTCTGGCTGCTGTTGATCTGGGCCAGCGCCGACTTCGTGTGGCTGGCGTTCCCGCTCTTCTTCCTGCAGTTGCACGTGTTGCCGCTGCGGCTGGCGCTGCCGGCGATCGCGCTGAGCACCGTGCTGGTCATCGTGGCGCTCTGGTTCCACAACACCGGCGCGGACGGCGGCGCCCTGCAGCTGCCGATGGTGCTGGGACCGGCGTTCGGGGCTGCCTTTGCCGTGGTCACCGGGCTGGCGTACCGGGCGCTGTATCTGGAGGCAGAAAAACAGCGTCTCGCCGCCGAGGAGCTGCGCCGCACACGCGCCGAACTTGCCCGCAGCCAGCACGACGCCGGCACGCTGGCCGAACGGGCACGGCTGGCCCGCGAAATCCACGACACCCTGGCCCAGGGCTTCTCGAGCATCGTGCTGATGGGCCGTTCGGCGGAAAAGTCCCTCGATGACGGGGACACCGCCACGGCCCGCGACCGGCTCCGGACGGTCCAGGAGACTGCCTCGGCCAATCTTGCCGAGGCCCGCAACTTCGTCCGCGGCCTGCAGCCTCCCGTCCTGGCGGAGAGCCCGGCGGAGAGCCCAAGTGAGAGTCCGACGGGAAATTCACCGGAGGATCCGCTGGTGAACAGCCTGCGCAGGCTCTGCGAAAAGACGGAAACCGAGGCAGCCGCCCGCGGCGCCAAGCTGCGCTGCCGCTTCGACCTTGAGGGAACCCCGGTGGACCTGCCCAACCCGTACCGCACCACTCTGCTGCGGGCCGCGCAGGCAAGCCTCGCGAACGTGTGGGTGCACGCCAGGGCGGACACCGCCGTCGTGACCCTGTCCTTCCTGGGCAGCGAAGTGGCGATGGATATCTATGACGATGGCGCGGGCTTCGAACCCTCGGCGGTCACGGACCCCGCCGGTCGCCCCGACGGCTCAGGCTACGGGCTGAAATCGCTCCAGGAACGGGTCTCGGCGCTGGCCGGCAGCCTGGACATCGAGTCCGCCCCCGGCGAAGGCACGGTGGTGGCCATCCGGCTCCCGCTCGGGGACTCCCCGGCAGGGAGAGAATCGTGAAGGATATCCGCGTACTGCTGGTCGACGACCACCCGGTGGTCCGGGCCGGACTCAGGGCCATGCTCAGCGATTTCGAGGGCATCACCGTCGCCGCGGAGGCGGCCGACGGCGGCGCGGCCCTCGCCGAGCTCTCCCGGCTCCATGCCCTCGGTGAGCCAGCCGACGTCGTCCTGATGGATCTGCAGATGGGGACCGGCATGGACGGCGTCACGGCGACCGGCAGGATCAAGGCAGGCGGGGCCGGCGAGCCCGCCCCGCCCGTGCTGATCCTCACCACCTTCGACTCCGACGCCGATATCCTCGCCGCGGTGGAAGCCGGAGCGAGCGGCTACATGCTCAAGGACGCGCCGCCGGAACAGATCCGCCAGGCGGTGCTCTCCGCCGCGGCCGGCCAGACAGCGCTGGCCCCTGAGGTGGCCGCCCGGCTGATGGGGCGGATCCGTAACCCCGAACCCGTCCTGTCCACACGCGAAATCCAGCTGCTGGAGCTGCTCGCCACCGGCCTGGGCAACCGGGCCATCGCCAAGCAGCTGTTCATCTCCGAGGCAACGGTCAAGACCCACCTTGTGCACATCTACGGCAAGCTCGGGGTGGACAACCGCACGGCCGCGATTTCCGTGGCCGCGCAGCGCAGGATCATCCGGCGCTTCTGAACCCGGACGGTGCTGCTGCGCTGCTTCCCAGTCGCGCTCCCTTCCGTGACAGGGAACTTGTCTGCGGCACGGGGCATAATGGCGCGGTGGGGAAAATATCAAAACTTTCAGCTGTCCTTGTTGGTCTCATTCTCGGCGCCTCGCTGGTGTCCTGCGACGACGGCAGAGCTGGCGCGCAGGACGCGGCGAAGCAGCTTGCCTCCGCTGTCGCGGCGCTCGACGTCGGCTCCGTCGCCTTTGAGGGCAAGGACTCCGGCGAGGCCAATGAGCAGCTCCACGAGGTGTTCCAGGCACTGGACCCGGTCAAGCCGGTGGTGGAAAGCGGCGAGCTGACGCTCGACAAGGACACCGCCGCGGTCCCGCTGAGTTATAGCTGGAAGATCGGCTCCGGTGAGTGGAAGTACACCACCTCGGCCGAGCTGAAGAAGTCCGGCGACAAATGGCTGGCCGCCTGGAACCCCGCCACCCTGGTCCCCGGGCTGGCCGAGGGTGAGATTCTCGGCACCTCCTCCGATTCCCCGCCGCGGGCCGACATCCTGGGCGCCGGTGACGCCCAGCTGGTCACCTACCGGCCGGTCGTGAACGTCGGCATCGACAAACCCCTGCTGGCCTCCGCCGATCCGGCGGCGTCAGCCACCCAACTCGCCGAGCTGGTGGGTGTGGACCCCGAGGCCTACACCCAAGAGGTCCAGGCAGCCGGTCCCGAGGCCTTCGTCACCGCCATTACCCTGCGCGAGGACGGCCGGACCATCACCGACGGTCAGATTGCCGCGATTCCAGGGGCCCGGGCCATCGCGGACTCCGTTCCGCTCGCTCCCACCCGCGGTTTTGCCCGCGCCGTGCTGGGCACCGTAGGCGAGGCCAGCGCAGAGCAGATCGAAAAGTCGGACGGATCCCTCCAGTCCGGGGACACCACGGGCACCGGCGGGCTGCAACAGCAGTACGATGCCCAGCTGCGCGGCACCAGCGGCACCCAGGTCTTCGCCCAGACGGCAGGCCTCACCGCGGAACAACGGCAGGGCCTGCCCAACGGCGGCCGGCGCGTCCTGTTCACCGTGCCACTGGAGGCCGGGACCCCGCTGAAAACAACCCTGGATCCCAACCTCCAGCAGTTGGCCGAGGACATCCTCGGGAAGGTGGGCCCGGCGTCGGCCATCGTGGCGCTCCGGCCCTCCAGCGGTGCCGTCCTGGCCGCCGCCTCCGGCCCGGGCAGCAACGGCTACGACACCGCGCTGCTGGGCCAGTACGCCCCCGGTTCCATCTTCAAGATCGTGGACGCCCTGGCCATGATCCGCAACGGCATGACCCCGGAGTCCACGGTGGAGTGCCCCGCCACCCTGACCGTCGACGGCCGGACCTTCAAGAACGCCGAGGGCTACCCGGCCTCCTCGCTGGGATCCGTGACCCTGCGCGACGCCTTCGCGCACTCGTGCAACACCGCGTTCATCAACGCCCGCGACACCGTCAGCCAGTCCCAGCTGGAAGCCGCCGCCACATCGCTCGGCGTCGCCGTGGAAGCGCCGGCACTCGGGGCCGGCGCGTTCCTGGGCTCGGTTCCGGGCGAGGCCACGGGTACCGAACACGCCGCCTCAATGATCGGCCAGGGCAAAGTGCTCGTATCCCCGCTGGCCGCGGCCATCATGGCGGGCTCGGTCGCCAAGGGTGCGCCCGTGTCGCCGCAGCTCGTGCTGAACCCCGGAGCAGACGAGGCGGCAGCCACTGCCGTCCCCGAATCCGGCGCCACGGCGTCAGCTTCCGCACCGGCGTCGTCCGCCCCGGCCCCGGTAAAGACCCCTGGCACCCCGGTCACCGCAGCAGAGGCCGCCGCCCTGGCGGACATGATGCGTGCCGTGGTCACCTCCGGGCACACCGGCTTCCTCGCCTCCGTCCCGGGTGCCCCGGTGGCGGCGAAGACCGGAACCGCAGAGTTCGGCAGCGATAACCCGCCCAAGACCCACGCCTGGATCGTGGCCGTGCACGGGGACCTCGCGGTGGCCGTGTTCGTTGAGGAAGGCGGCCTCGGCGCCACCGTCTCGGGTCCGCTGCTGAAGGAGTTCCTCACCGCGGCGGGCTGACAGCTGCCGCCGGCGGGCGGCAACCGCGGCCGTGGGAGGATGGAAGGGTGGCTCATATTGACGTTTCCAATATCGATTACTTCCTCTCCGACGGCACGCAACTGCTCAACGGCGTGACCTTTAAGGTCCCGGACGGGAGCAAAACGGCGCTGATCGGACCCAACGGAACCGGCAAGACGACGCTGTTCCGGATCATCTCCGGCGACCTCATCGCCGACGAAGGCGTGATCGGGCGGTCCGGCAACATGGGCATCATGCGCCAGTTTGTCGGCCAGGTCCGGGACGAATCCACCGTCCGGGACCTCCTCGTCTCCGCCGCGCCGCCGGCCCTCGCCACCGCCGCCCGTGCCGTGGACGAGTCGGAACTGGCCATGGTGGAGCACGACGACGAGCCCACCCAGATGGCCTACGCCCAGGCCATCGTGGACTGGGGCGACGCCGGCGGGTACGACGTCGAGACCGTCTGGGACGAAGTCTGCATGGCCGCGCTCGGCCTGCCTTTTGACCGCGCGCAGCACCGTCCGGCGTCGAGCCTCTCCGGCGGGGAACAGAAGCGGCTGGTGCTCGAGGCGCTCTTCGCCGGCCCCGATGAGCTGCTGCTTCTGGACGAGCCGGACAACTACCTCGACGTCCCGGGCAAACGCTGGCTTGAGGCCAAACTCAACGAGTCGAAGAAGACCGTGTTCTTCATCAGCCACGACCGCGAACTGCTGAACAATGCCGCGGGCCGCATCGTGACCCTCGAACCGGGCATCAACGGCGCCGGCGCCTGGATCCACGGCGGCGGCTTCGGCTCCTACGTGGACGCCCGCGCGGACCGGAACGCCCGCTTCGAGGAGCTCCGGAAGCGCTGGGACGAGGAGCACGTGAAGCTCAAGGAACTCGTCAACATGTACAAGAACAAGGCCGCGTTCCGCTCCGACATGGCCAACCGGTATCACGCCGCGCAGACCCGCCTGGCGAAGTTCCTCGAAGCCGGCCCGCCCGAGGCGCTGCCGATCGAGCAGAACGTGCAGATGCGGCTCAAGGGCGGCCGCACCGCCAAGCGCGCCATCGTGGCCGAAAAACTGGAACTCACCGGACTGATGAAGCCCTTCTCCGCCGAGGTCTGGTTCGGCGACCGCGTCGGCGTGCTCGGCTCCAACGGCTCCGGCAAAAGCCACTTCCTGCGCTTGCTGGCCACGGGGGGCACCGACCCGGAACGGGAGCACCTTCCGGTGTCCGACGTCGACATCGCCGAAGTCCCGCACGACGGCACCGTGAAACTCGGTGCCCGCATCCGGCCCGGTTTCTTTGCCCAGACCCATGTCCGGCCCGATCTGCTGGGCAAGACGCTGCTGGAAATCCTGCACCGCGGCGACGAACACCGCTCGGGGCTGGGCCGTGAGGCCGCCGCCGGCGCGCTCGATGGGTACGGCCTGGCGTCGCAGTCGGAGCAGAAGTACGAATCGCTCTCCGGCGGGCAGCAGGCCCGGTTCCAGATCCTGCTGCTGCAGCTCTCCGGCGCCACCCTGCTGCTGCTCGACGAGCCCACGGACAACCTGGACCTGCACTCGGCCGAGGCGCTGGAACGGGCCATTGACCACTTCGAGGGAACGGTCCTGGCCGTCACACACGACCGCTGGTTCGCCCGGACTTTCGACCGCTTCCTGATTTTCGGCTCCGACGGCAAGGTCTACGAATCGGCCGAGCCCGTCTGGGACGAAAAGCGCGTCGAGCGCGCCCGCTGACCAACACCGCCAGCCAACAACAACGCGGGGTCACCTCGCGCCCATTCCCGAGGGGTTTATGGGCGCGAAGTGACCCCGCGTTGCTGTGCGCGGGTGCCGGTTACTCCGGCAGCAGCCCGGAGGGCTGCTCGGCCTCCGGGCCGGGGGTTCCTCCCATGGCGGCGACCAGCCGTTCCCGGGCACGCCCCAGGTGTTGGTCGAGGACTTCGGCTGCTGCCTCGCCCCGGCCGGCCTCGATCAGTTCGAGAATTTTCTGGTGTTCGGCCTGGATCAGCGCGGTGTCCAGCAGATGCAGGGACTGGATCCGGACCATGCAGAGGCGTACCTCGCCCACGAGCGAGCGGTACATCCTGCTGATGCGTTCATTGCCCACGGCATCGATCAGGCTGGTGTGGAACCGCATGTCGGGTTCGACGACGTCGAGCGGAGCGCCGGTCTGCACCGCCGCGATGTCGCGGTTGGCCTGCACCGCTGCTGCCGGCACGTCCCTGGTGCGGGCGAGCCGGCGGAGCACTTCGCTTTCCAGGTACGCGCGGGCCAGGTAAATGTCCCGCACCGAGTCAGGCCCGAGTTCGACCACCCGGGCGGTTTTGTGGGTACCCCGGTCCAGCAGCCCCTCGGCCACGAGCTTCTCGATCGCGGCTTTCGCCGTGGGCCGCGCCACGTCGTAGGAGGACGCCACCTCTGACTCCGTCAGGGCATCCCCGGATCCAAGTTCACCGGCGAAGATCCGGCTCCGCAGGTCCGAGGCGACCGCGTCCACGATCGAGACTGCTGCAATTCGCCCGGCCACCGGAGCTCCCATCCTGCCAAGAATTTCTTGATCCACTCCCAATCTTGCCAGACAAGACAACAAGCCTATCTTGACGATCATGTGTACTTGTAAGACAATCGGAGGGCGCCACGGTGTTGTGACGCCTAACACAATCTGGAGACACATGTTTCAGCAGATCCTCGACCCCATCGCCGGGTCCCTAGTCATTTCCGCCCTTTGCGCGGCGCTGCCCCTCGTCCTGCTCTTCGTCCTGCTGGGCGTCTTCAAGGTCAAGGCCCCCGTGGCTGCCCTGGCCGGGCTGGCCCTGTCGCTCGTGCTGGCCATCCTCGGCTGGCAGATGCCGGTAAACCAGGCCCTGAGCGCCACGGCGGCCGGTATGTTCTACGGCCTGTTCCCGATTCTGTGGATTCTGGTCAACGCGCTGTGGATCTACCGGCTCACCGTGGCCACCCCGTGGTTCGAAGTGCTGGGGCGCACCATCCGTTCCATCTCGAACGACCTGAGAGTCCTGTCCATCCTGATCGCCTTCTGTTTCGGTGCCCTGCTCGAGTCGCTGGCCGGATTCGGTGCCCCGGTGGCTATTTCCGCCGCCATGCTGATGGCTGCCGGCATGAAACCGCTGAAATCTGCTGTGGTCTCGTTGCTGGCCAATACCGCTCCCGTGGCTTTCGGCGCGATGGCCGCACCCATCATCGCCCTGAACGGTGTCACGGGCCTGCCGCTGCAGGATCTGTCCTCCATGGCCGGACGCCAGACTCCGTTCATCGCCCTGATCGTTCCGCTGCTGCTGGTGTTCATCGTCGACGGCCGGCGCGGCGTGAAGCAGACCTGGCCGGTGGCCCTGGTGGCCGGCGTCGCCTTCGCAGTGGCCCAGTTTGTCACCTCCAACTACTTCGCCGTTGAACTCACCGATGTTGTCGCCGCCGTCGTGACAGTGGCCGCCGTGCTGCTGATGCTGAAGGTCTGGCAGCCGAAGGAAATCGTAGGGGTCGAAGGTGCCGTCGAGGGCGCCCCGGTGGCTGCCCACGCCACCGTCGCCGTGGCGACCGGCCTCCGTGCTGGCGGATCCGCCGCCGCTGCGACCGGCACCGGATCCGCCGCAGCCGTGCCCGGCACGGGAACCACGGTGCCCACTGACAACTCCCGGCCCGAACCCCGGCAGATCTGGATGGCGATCGCTCCCTACCTGATCATCATCGCGGTGTTCTCGGTGGCACAGCTCCCGTTCGTCAAGACCTGGCTGAGCCAGGTCGGCAGCGTAACGTTCGCCTGGCCCGGCCTGGACATCACCGATTCGGCCGGTAAACCGGTCGCGGCCACCAAGTTCAAACTCGACCACCTCAAGGCGACCGGCACCCTGCTGCTGCTCTCCGGGCTGCTCACCATGGTGCTGTACAAGGTCACCGGTTCGCAGGGCCTGCGCATCTACCGGGACACCCTGGTCCAGCTGCGCTGGACGATCGTCACCGTCACCGCCGTCCTGGGCCTGTCGTTCGTGATGAACCTCTCCGGCCAGACGACCACGCTTGGCTTCGCGATGGCCTCCGTGGGCGGCTTCTTCGCGATCCTCTCGCCGCTGATCGGATGGATCGGCGTCGCCCTTACCGGCTCCGACACGTCCTCCAACTCCCTGTTCGGCCAGATGCAGGCCACCGCGGCGGAGCAGACCGGTCTGTCGCCTGTGCTCATGGCCGCCTCCAACTCCTCCGCCGGTGTGATGGGCAAGATGCTGTCCCTGCAGAACCTGGCTGTCGCCGCCGCTGCCGTGGGCCTTGACGGCGCGGAGGGGACCCTGTTCCGCAAGCTGATCGGCTGGAGCCTGGGCCTGCTGGCGCTCATCACCGTGCTGATCTTCCTGCAGTCCACCCCGGTACTGGGCTGGATGGTCCCCTGATGGCTCCCCTGGACCTGGCAGCCCTCCGCTCGGCGGTGCACGACCCCGCCCAGGTGAAGACCCGGGCCATCGACCTGCACGCAAACGCCCATGATGCCTCGCATTTCCTGCTGATCCCGCAGGCGGTTGTCACGGCCGGGAGCGCTGCCGAGGTCGGCGGGCTGCTGCGCGCCAGCGCCGCCCAGGGCGTCCCGCTGACCTTCCGTTCCGGCGGGACCAGCCTGAGCGGCCAGGCGGTCACCGACGGTGTGCTCGTGGACGTCCGCCGCAACTTCAGGGACATCGAAGTACTCGACGACGGCGCGCGGGTCCGCGTCCAGCCCGGCGTCACCGTTCGGGCACTCAACGCGAGACTTGCCCGCTACGGCCGGAAATTCGGCCCCGATCCGGCGAGTGAGGCGGCGTGCACGATCGGCGGCGTCGTTGCCAACAACTCCTCCGGCATGAACTGCGGCACCGTGGACAACACCTACCGCACCCTGGAGTCGCTGACCGTGGTGCTGCCCTCCGGCACAGTCATCGACACCGGGGCGCCGGACGCCGACCAGAAACTCCGGGCCCTCGAGCCGGAACTCTACGAAGGACTGGCCCGGCTGGCCGATCGGGTACGGAACAACGCGGACTCCGTGCACAGGATCCGGCAGCAGTTTGCGATGAAAAACACCATGGGCTACGGACTGAACTCCCTGTTGGATTTCCAGAGCCCGGTGGACATCATGACCCACCTGATCGTCGGCAGCGAAGGCACCCTGGGTTTCGTGGCCGAGGCGGTTTTCCGCACCATCCCGCGGCTTCAGCACGCGGCCGCGGGCCTGCTGGTGTTCCCGGACCTTGAGGCCGCGAACGCGGCCCTGCCCGCCCTCGTCGAAACAGGAGCCGCCACTGTTGAGCTGATGGATGCCTTGTCGCTCAAGGTGGGCCAGGCACTCAAGGGAACACCCGCCGTCGTGCAGGACCTGATGGTCCGGGACCATGCGGCCCTGCTTGTGGAGTACTCCGCCGGCAGTTCCGGGCAACTGGCGGAACTCCAGGCCCACGGGGAGGGCATCCTCCCGGGCCTCGGGCTGGCCGCCCCCGCCCGGTTCACCGGCGACGCCCGGGAGCGCGGGCAGCTCTGGCAGTTGCGCAAGGGCCTCTACGCCTCCGTGGCCGGGGCGCGTCCCCAGGGCACCACCGCGCTGCTGGAAGACATTGTGGTGCCGGTGCCGGTGCTGGGCCGCACCTGCCGGGAACTGATCCGGCTCTTCGACAAATACAGCTATAGCAGCAGCGTGATCTTCGGCCATGCGAAGGACGGCAACGTCCACTTCATGCTCACGGACGGCTTCGCCACCGCGGCCGAACTGGACCGCTACAGCGCCTTCACCGAAGACATGGTGGACCTGGTCCTGGCCGAGGGCGGATCCCTGAAGGCCGAGCACGGGACCGGGCGCGTTATGGCCCCGTACGTCCGCCGGCAATACGGCGATGAGCTCTACGACGTCATGCGCAGCATCAAACGGCTCTTCGACCCGGCCGCGATGCTCAACCCGGGCGTCCTGATGGACGAGGATCCGCTGGCGCATCTGCGGCACATCAAGACGGTGCCGCCCGTCGCCGAGGAAGTGGACCGCTGCGTGTCCTGCGGCTACTGCGAGCCGGTATGCCCCAGCAAGGACATCACGCTCACTCCGCGGCAGCGGATCGTCACGCTGCGCGCCATCGAATCGGCCCGGCTGGCCGGGGACGCGGCGCTGGTCAAGGAACTGGAAAAGGACTACGAGTACGAGTCCGTGGACACCTGCGCCGTGGACGGGATGTGCCAGACCGCCTGTCCGGTGGACATCAACACCGGGTCGCTCGTGAAACGCCTGCGGAAGGCCGACGCCGGTCCGCTCGCCAACGGTGCATGGAACGCCGCCGCCAAGCACTGGGAAGGCGTCACCCGTGGGGCTTCGCTGGCACTGACGGTCGTCGACAAGCTCCCGGCCGCCGCCATCGCCCCGCCCAACAAGGCCGCGCGGGCGGTGCTCGGCACAGACACCGTGCCGCTGTATTCCGCCGAACTGCCGGGCGGCGGTCCCGTGCGGAAGCGTCCGACGCCGGCGGGCGAGGTCGACGCTGTCTACTTCCCGGCCTGCGTCGGAACCATGTTCGGACCCGCCGACGCAGGCCAGGGCGCCGAGGGACACGGCGTGCAGTACAGCTTCGAACAGCTCTGTGCCAGGGCCGGGCTCACCCTCCTCGTTCCGGACGGCATCGACGGCCTGTGCTGCGGCACCCCCTGGTCCTCCAAGGGCATGGCCGCCGGCCAGGACACGATGCGGACGAAGACCCTGGCCGCCCTCCGGGAGGCAACCCGGGACGGCGAGCTTCCCATCATCTGCGACGCCTCCTCCTGCACCGAGGGCCTGCGCCAGGCCGTGGAGTCGGAGGTACCCGCGGCCGGGCAGCGTGCTTTGCGCATGGTGGACGCCGTGGACTTCGCCGCGGAGCGGATCCTGCCCCGGCTTCCCGACCACGGGAAGCTGGAGTCACTGGCCCTCCACCCCACCTGCTCCTCCACCCGGATGGGCCTCAACGATGCCCTCGGTGCGGTCGCCGGGGCCGTGGCCGAGCGGGTCGAGGTTCCGGAAAACTGGGGCTGCTGCGCGTTCGCCGGCGACCGGGGCATGCTGCACCCCGAACTGACGGCGTCGGCAACGGCGAAACAGGCCGCCGAGGTGGCCGACATGGGCGCTGCCGCGCACGCCTCGTGCAACCGGACGTGCGAACTGGGAATGACCCGGGCCACGGGCGCCCAGTACCGCCATGTGCTGGAGCTGCTGGAGGAAGTCACCCGCTAGCCACACCAACGCGGGGTCACTTCGCGCCCATACCCGAAGGATTTATGGGCGCGAAGTGACCCCGCGTTGCTGTTTGAAGGTCCATCAGCTCGCCGGTGATTACATTTACGCAAGAAATGATTAGATGATCACGATCCGTTAGCATTTGTTCATGATCACTGAGGAGCGCCACCGCCGCATCGGGGAACTCCTGCGCCACCGGGAGCATGTGTCGGTCGATGAGCTCATGGCCGAATGTGGCGCCTCGGGCGCGACGATCCGGCGTGACCTGGATGTCCTGGCCCTCCACGGGGTTCTCCGCCGGGTCCACGGCGGGGCCCGGAGCCTGGTCCTCGGCGGCGAGAACCCCGAATACGGGCAACGCCAAATCGAGGACCACGCCGCCAAGATCCGGATCGCGGCCGGCGTCGCCGCCCTGCTCCAGGACCGCCGGCACGTCTGGCTGGACAGCGGGACCACGGCCACAGAGGTGGCCCGGCAGTTGCGGCACCGGGACATGACCCTGATGCCGATGTCGTTGCGGGCGGTCAATGCGCTGACCGACGGCGGCCCGGCTGCGGGCCGGCATCCGGAACTGCTGCTGCCCGGCGGGAGCCTGATCGCCGGGGAACTGTCCTTCCGCGGACCCATGACGGAATCCAACATCCGTTCGCTGCGCTTTGACACGGCCGTGCTCACGCCCTGCGCGCTGAGCCTCGGGGACGGGCTCCTGGCCCATGACCTGGACGACGCGGCGGTGAAACGCGCCGGGCTGGAATCCGCGGGCAGGGTGATCGTCGCCTGCTCCGGCAGCAAATGGAACGCCAGCGCGGTTGCTCTCGTCGCGCCCCTGGATGCCGTGGATGTCCTGGTCACGGACAAACAGCTCAGTACCGAAGAACTTGCCCGGCTCACCCAACACTCGGTGGAAGTAGTGATCGTATGACCAAAACGGCAACCCGCCCACAGCTCAACGCCGCAGCCGCGGCGACCTTCCTGATTTTCGGCATCAACGGGCTCGTGTTCGCCAGCTGGGCCGCCCGCATCCCCGCGGTGACGGACATCCTGGACATCTCCTCGGGACAGATGGGAACCCTGCTGTTGTGCGTGGCGGCGGGCTCCCTGATCGCGTTGCCCACGGCCGGCCACGTCGTGGGACGGATCGGGACGGCCAATGCGGTGCGGGCCGCCGGGCTTGTCGCTGCCGTGGCCGGGGTCGGTGTGGCCCTGGCATTGCTGGCCGAGTCCATCCCCGGGACCGCCGTAGCGCTGTTCTTCTTCGGCATGGGCATCGGCCTCTGGGACGTGTCGCAGAACATCGAGGGCGCCGACGTCGAACACCAGCTCGGGCGCACCATCATGCCGCAGTTCCACGCCGCCTTCAGCGGGGGTGCGTTCCTGGGCGCGCTGATCGGCGCCGGCCTGGCGGGCCTCGGCGTCGGACTCCCGGCGCACCTGCTGGTGATCGCCGCCATTGTGGCCGTCGTGACCCTGGCCGCGCCGCGCTACTTCCTGCCGCATATTCCGGCTCCTGTGCCGGAGGCGGGGGACACCAGGGAACCCAAGGGCGCCTCGGCCTGGCGGGACGGACGGACGCTGCTGATCGGCGTCGTGGTGCTGGGCGCGACGCTCACCGAAGGCGCCGGCAACGACTGGATCGCAAAAGCCGCCGTGGACGGCCTGGACGCCACGGAATCGACCGGGGCGCTGCTGTTCGCGGCTTTTGTCCTGGCCATGACCGCGGTGCGCTTCTTCGGCGGCCGGGCGATCGACGCCTACGGCCGGGTGCCGGTGCTCCGTGCCAGCATGGCTGCTGCCGCCGCAGGGCTCGGGCTCTTTGTCCTGGCCGGTGACATCTGGATGGCCACAGCCGGCGCGGTGCTTTGGGGGGCGGGGGCTGCCCTCGCGTTCCCGATGGGGATGTCGGCAGCGGCCGACGATCCGAAACACGCGGCCGCCCGCGTGTCAGTGGTCTCCACGATCGGGTACGTCGCGTTCCTTGCCGGCCCGCCGCTGCTGGGCTACCTCGGTGACCTGATCGGAATCCGGCTGGCCCTGCTGGCCATCATGATCCCGATCCTGGGTGCGCTTCTGCTTGCCGGCGCCGCGAAGCCCTTGCGCGCCAGCTGAGCAGGCGGCGGGCGTCTCCATTCTCCTGAATGCATATGTTCTGGAAGAACAACCAGAGCAGGAGCACCACCGGCACGGTCAAACACACGCTGCCTACGGTGTCGACGAGCCAGTGGGCGGATTGATACGTGCGGCTGACCATCATTGCCAGCACCCCGAACCCCGCGAGCACCCCCGCCCAGGCGCGGCCCACCAGCAGGGCCAGCACCACCAGGAACGCCGCAGTGCTCGCCACGTGACCCGACGGGAAGGAGCCCGTGTCGGTCAGGACGACGGTGTTCTCCGGCCGGTCACGGAAAATCCCCGCCTTGAGGATCTGCGTGAAGATCAGGACGGCGATGCCGGCCGCAGCGGCGAAGAGGGCCGCCTGCGGGCGCCTCCTCAGCACCAGGGCCGCGACGAGCAGCCCGTGGAGCACCAGGACGCCCCGGTAGCCGGCCAGGTTCAGGAAGACATTAAGGCCGTCCCAGAACGGACTGCGCAGCGACGTGATCCAGCCGGCCCAGCTTTCGTCCAGACCCTGGAACGGGGGTAGCCTCACGTCCGCCAGCAGGAGCCCAGCAAGGACCGCGCCCAGTGTGAGCAAGGCGGTACTCGCGGCCAGCGCGGGGCCAGGGGGCAGTCGCTGAGGGTCCAGCACTCGGATCATCGCCTCATCCTAGCCAACCGACCGCCCGGGCGGGCTGGCCCTGCTGCCGCCGGACATTCGGCCGTCCCCTTCCTGTGTGACGGCGTACCGCCCCTCACCGGCAGTATGGTGGTCGGATGCGCAGCATGCTGAGGAGAGCGCCGAGCCGGCTGGGGAAACTCGATCGAAAGCTCGTACGCGCCGTGTCCGGCCTCCCCGGGGGCAATCATGACGACTTCTTCCGGCGGCTGTCCGCCGCGGCGAACAAAGGCAAGCTCTGGTTCGGCATCGCCGCCGTGATGGCACTCTTCCCAGGCAGGACGCGGCGGGCCGCGCTCCACGGCGTGCTGGCTCAGGCCGTCGCTTCCGCGGTCACAAATCTCGGGTTCAAGACCTTGCTGCCGCGGGCCCGCCCGCTGCCGGAGCACCTTCCGGCCTTCAGGTTTGTCCATCCCCAACCCACAAGTTCTTCCATGCCCTCGGGCCACTCCGCCTCGGCCGTGGCGTTTGCCCTCGGCGCCAGTCTCGTGCGGCCGGTACTCGGCGCCGCACTGGCCCCCCTCGCGGCGGGCGTCGCTTACTCCCGGGTACACACCGGAGCCCACTGGCCCTCGGATGTGTTCTTCGGATCGGCGATCGGTGCGGGGGCCGCCCTGGTCACGCGGAAATGGTGGCCCGTTCGGCCGCCCATCCCCGAGCTCCGGCGGACTGCCGTGAAAGCCGCGGAACTTCCGGAGGGAGAGGGTCTCGGCATCGCGGTGAATACGCTGGGCGGCTCGTACGCGGAGGAAACCGTTGCGGCGCTGAAAAAGGTATTCCCCAAAGCGTATATAAAGGAGGTTGCCCAGGACGAGGACCTTGCGTCGGAGATCGCCCGGGTGGCCAGCCGGCCCGGGGTGGTGGCCCTGGGCGTCTGGGGCGGTGACGGAACGGTCGGCACTGCGGCCGCGACCGCCGTCGAGCATTCCCTCCCGCTCCTGGTCCTGCCGGGCGGAACCCTCAACCACTTTGCCCGGGACGCCGGGACCCCCAACCTCACGGCCGCCGTCGAGGCCGCGTCCCGCGGTGAAGCGGCACGGGCGGACGTGGGCCTGGTGTCCGTGGAGCGCGGACTTCCCGCCGGCTCGGAACTGCACCACCTGACGATGCTTAACACCGCGAGCATCGGCCTCTACCCGAACCTGGTCCGCCGGCGCGAACTGCTCCAGCCGGCCCTGGGGAAACCCCTGGCCGGCGTCGTCGCGATGCTGCGGACGTTCGCCGCCGGGTCGCCCACCACGCTGATCGTCGACGGGGCGCGGCACAGACTGTGGATCCTTTACATCGGGCGCGGACGCTACTACCCGCGCGACCACGCCCCGCTGGTCCGCCCGGTCCTCGACGACGGTGTGTTCGACCTCAGGATGATCACCGCAGACGAATCCTTTGCCCGGCTCCGGCTGCTGTGGTCCGTGCTGACCGGAACCGTCGCCACCTCCCGGATCACCCACCTCAGCGAATCCAGCAGGATCCGGGTGGAACCCGGGGACACCACCATGGTCCTGGCGGTCGACGGGGAGGTCATGCCCGGGGTGCGCGGGGTCGAATTCTCGGTGACGCCCGGCGCCCTGACGTACTACTCGCCGGCATCCTGACAGCCGCACTGTCATCCTCCCGGACTACCCTGATTCGACCCTGAATCATCCCTGAGACCGGCGAAACCGGCCCTCCGTCTCGGTAGCGTGGTGTGTACACCAATCCCCACTGCTAGGTAAAGGAACGCTTCCATGATCGAAGCACGAGGCCTGACCAAGGTTTACGGCGATAAAACCGCCGTCGCCGGGGTCAACTTCACCGTCGAGGCCGGCCGGGTCACCGGCTTCCTCGGCCCGAACGGTGCCGGCAAATCCACGACCATGCGCATGATCATGGGGCTGGACCGGCCGACGTCGGGCACCGTCACTGTCAACGGCACGCCGTTCGCCCGGCACGCAGCGCCGCTGCGCGACGTCGGAGCGCTGCTCGACGCGAAGGCCGTCCACACCAGCCGCTCCGCCTACAACCACCTGCTTGCAATGGCCGCCACGCACAGCATCCCCAAAAGACGCGTGCACGACGTTATCGAGATGACGGGACTGGCCGATGTGGCCAAGAAAAAGGTCGGCGGATTCTCGCTCGGCATGGGACAGCGGCTCGGGATCGCCGCGGCATTGCTCGGCGACCCGCAGACCGTCATCCTGGATGAGCCGGTCAACGGACTGGACCCGGAGGGTGTCATCTGGGTCCGCAATCTGGTCAAATACCTCGCCTCCGAGGGACGCACAGTCTTCCTCTCCAGCCACCTCATGAGCGAGATGGCCGTCACCGCCGACCATCTGATCGTGATCGGCCGCGGCCGGATCATCGCCGATGCGCCGATCCAGGACATCATCACCGGGAAGGGGCAGATCCGCACCCGCGTCCGCACCGACCAGCCGGACCAGCTGATGCACCTGCTCGCCGGCGACGGAGTTTCTGTGGAACTGCAGGAGAAGGAACTGCTTGAAGTCACAGGCCTGGACCCGCGCCAGATCGCCCGCGCGGCCCTCGACAGCCGCGTCATGATCTACGAACTCACTCCGCTGCAGGCCAGCCTCGAGGAGGCCTACATGGAACTGACCAAGGATGAGGTCGAATACCACTCACTGATCACCACGGGCGCTGCCGCCCCCGTCCCGTCCGGAGGCAACTAAGCCATGAGCTCAACCACCCTCGACCCTTCCCGCAGCGGCGCGCACGCCGGCGACGCCCCGGCCGGCGGGATCTCCGGCACCAGCACCGGCCCGGGCCCCAGCTTCTTCCGGGTGCTGAACTCCGAATTCATCAAGTTCCGTACGCTCCTGTCCACCCTGATCCTGCTGGGCTGCACCGTTCTGGTCATGGTGGGCTTCGGTGCCCTCTCCGCCTGGGGCACGGGGCAGTTCGCCGAGGCCGCAGCCACGGACCCGGAAGCCGCCGCGGCCTTTGCCTCCCAGGGCGGGGACCTCGCCGTCGGCGTCCCCACGTCCGGCATCGCGTTCGCCCAGTTGATCCTGGGCTCACTCGGGGTGCTGCTGATGAGTTCCGAGTTCACCACGGGCATGGCCCGCTCCACCTTCGCGGCCGTCCCGAAACGAATCCCGGCGTACGCCGCCAAGCTCCTCGTGGTCATGGTGACGGCGTTCGTCCTCACCGCGGCCTCCGTGTACCTGGCCGGCCTGGTGTCGCTGCCGATTCTGGAGAACTACAACCTCAAACTGGACCTCACCAGCTCGCAGTCGGTGAAGCTGTTGCTCGTCAACAGCCTCTACGTCGCCGCCGTCGCCGCCATCGGCATGGCCCTGGGTTCGCTGATCCGTAATTCCGCCGGCGGCATCATGAGCCTGGTCGGATTGTTCTTCGTGGCACCGATCGCCTTCCAGCTGATCCCGGGCGACTTCTTCGTCGAGGCCCGCAAGTACCTGCCCGGCAACACGGTCGAACCCATGACAGCCGTGCAGCATGTCCCGGACACGCTGGAGGCCTGGCAGGCCGCGCTGGTGCTGGGTGCCTGGGTTGTCATCCCGGTGGTCCTGGCCGCGGTGTTGCTGAAAAAGCGGGACGTCTAGGCCCCGGACTCACCGTCTAGGCTCAGAGCATGATCGATGCAGTTCCCGTGAAGGACGCGCCAGCCGGCCAGGCTGACGCGTCCTTCGCTGAAATCACCGCCCGGCGCCGGGGGCGCATCCGGCGCTACCTGTTCCAGCATCCGCGGGCGATGGATGCCGTGGTCGTGGCCTGCTACCTGCTGCTGGTGACCCCCGCCGCGGCGGAAGCGGTGCGCGACGGCGTCTGGCCGGTCGCCGCGCTGCTCGTAGCGACCGCGGCGGCGCTGTGGTTCCGGCGGAGCCATCCGGTACGGGTGGTGGCCGTCGTGGCGCTGCTGGAATTGGGCGTGACCCTGCTCCACCCGTGGGGTTCCAACGTCTCCGCCGGGCTGTGGTTTGCGCTCTACTCCGTCGCGTCGGCGCGCAGCCGCCGGTTCGCCCTCGTGTGCCTGGCGGCGGCCACTGTGCCGCTGGTGTTTGTCTACTTCCTGCTGGCAGGTGGTCCGCTGGATGGCCGTCTGCCGGACATGGGAGTGAACACGCCGGAAAACTTCCAGCTCATCACCAGCATCGCCTCCGCCATCAGCATCACCCTCTCCAACGTCATTGCCGCCGGGCTCGGCGTCTCGGTCCGGCAGCGGCGCGAGCACGAGAACGAGATTGCGGCCTGGGCCGCAAGGGCCGCGCAACTCGGGTCGGTCACCGAACGCAACCGCATCGCCCGCGAAATGCACGACGTCGTGGCCCACTCGCTCACGGTGATGATCAGCCTGGCGGACGGGGCCGCCGTCGTGGTCAAAAAGGACCCGGTCAGGGCAGCGGAGGTCCTCGGGGAACTCTCCCGCACCGGCCGCACCGCACTGGCGGACATGCGGCGCGTCCTCGGCGTGCTGCGCGACGACTCGGCCCCCGGGGAGGCTCCCCGCGAACCGCTCGTGGCCGGGGACAATCTGCGCAAACTCCTCGAGGGTTTCCGCACCGCGGGGCTCCCGCTGCACTACACGCACACCGGACCCTCGCTGCCGGACGACGCCGCGTTCCAGCTGACGGTCTACCGGATCGTGCAGGAGTCGCTCACGAACGTGCTGCGCTACGGCCGCTCGCTGGGCCGGGTGGACGTGGCCATTGCCCGGAACGGCCCCACGGTCACCCTCGACGTCGTCGATGACGGCAAGGGCACCCTCGATGCCGGTGGCCTGGTTGTTGCGGCGGCGGCGCGGAAATCCCCCGCATCCGTGGGGACGGGGCGGGGGCTGGCCGGAATGGGGGAACGGGCACGGATCTACGCGGGGACCGTGGAGGCGGGCCCGGGCCCTGATCACGGTTGGCGAGTGCACGCCGTCCTGCACTGGAACGGCGACAACGGAAGCAAGGGCACATGAGTCAAGGGGAACCGATGAACGAAACCGGACCGATCCGCATTCTGCTGGTGGATGACCAGCCGCTCCTGAGGATGGGCTTCCGCCTGATCCTGGAGGGTGAGGATGATCTGGCGATTGTGGGCGAGGCCTCCGACGGCGCCGACGCGATCCGCCTGGTCCGCGAGCTCGCGCCCGACGTTGTGCTGATGGACGTGCGGATGCCGGTGCTGGACGGGATCGGGGCCACTCGGGCCATCACCGCCTCCGGGGCCCACGCGAAGATCATCATCCTCACCACCTTCGACCTCGACGAATACGCGTTCGCCGGGCTCCAGGCCGGGGCCTCGGCCTTCCTGCTCAAGGACGTGGCGCCCGCCGAACTGGTCAGTGCCGTCCGGGTGGTGGCGAGCGGTGACGCGGTCGTCGCCCCGCGCATTACCCGGCGGCTGCTGGAGACGTACGTCCGGGGCAACGGGGCCGATCCGGCCTCCGGCGGAGCCCCTGCCGGGTCCTCGTCCGGCAGAGTCCCCATCGGGGTCAGCCCGGCCAGGGATCCGCTGCTGGAGGACCTCACCCCGCGCGAAACCGAGATGCTCGGGGCCATGGCCGAGGGGCTCTCCAATGCCGAGATTGCGCACCAATACTTCCTCTCCGAAGCCACGGTCAAGACACACGTGCGCCGGATCCTCAACAAGCTCCATCTGCGCGACCGCGTGCAGGCCGTGGTGTATGCCTACGAGACCGGCCTGGTGGTGCCCAGCAACCCGGACTACTAAGCACGGGTGAGGGCTGCGCGGCACAGGGAGTCCGAAGCAGTGGTTTCAGGCACATTTCTAATTTGCCTGTGAGGCAACTTCCTTTGCTTCATGGGCCTCATTGCTGGAGTTGTGCCCGGCTCAGCCCTCCGTCATTTGTGGGATCGCACAGACCGGGCGCTTCCGTGCCCGGTCTAGGGTGAAACGTCAATGTGGTCCGCCACACAAGTTTTCACGATCCACCCGCGGACCCGAATAATCCACGAAGGACGGCGCTTCATGCAGGCTGACCAGCAACTCTCCAAATCCTTGAAACCCAGGCATCTGTCCATGATCGCGATCGCCGGGGTGATCGGTGCCGGGCTCTTTGTCGGCTCCGGCGCCGCGATCCAGCAGGCGGGACCCGGCATCCTGGTCGCCTACACGGCGGCAGGACTCGTTGTCATCCTGGTCATGCGGATGCTCGGTGAAATGGCGGCGGCCAATCCGGAAACCGGGTCGTTCTCGACCTACGCGGACAAGGCCCTTGGCCGGTGGGCAGGATTCAGCATCGGCTGGCTGTACGCCTGGTTCTGGATCATTGTGCTGGGTATCGAGGCCACGGCAGGTGCAGCGATCATGCACCGTTGGGTGCCAGGGATCGACCAGTGGATCTGGGCGCTGCTGCTGATGGTGGTCCTGACCCTGACCAACCTGGGGTCCGTGAAGTCCTTCGGCGAGTTCGAATTCTGGTTCGCCTCCATCAAGGTCGCGGCGATTGTGCTGTTCCTGCTCTTCGGCGTCGTGGCGATTCTGGGCCTCATCCCGGGCGTCCCGGCCCCCGGAGTGAGCAACCTGCTGGAAAACGGCGGCTTTATGCCCAACGGGCCCGGCGCCGTGCTGGCCGGTATCCTCGTGGTCGTCTTTTCCTTCTTCGGCGCTGAAATCGCCACCATCGCCGCCGGTGAATCCGAAAACCCCGTCGACGCGGTCAAGAAGGCCGTGAAGTCCACCGTCTGGCGCATCCTCGTCTTCTACATCGGCTCCATTGCGATCGTCGTCACCCTCCTGCCCTGGAACTCCGCCTCGGTGGCCAAGAGCCCGTACGTCGCCGTGATCGAGCTGTACGGCATCCCCGGCGCCGGCACCATCATGGACATAGTGGTACTCACCTCCGTGCTCTCCTGCCTCAACTCCGGGCTGTACACCGCCAGCCGGATGCTGTTCTCACTCTCCCGCCGCGGCGATGCGCCGCGGTCCTGGATGCGGATCTCCAAGCGCGGCGTCCCGGCCGCCGCCGTCCTGGCCTCCACCGTGGTCGGATTCATCACCGTCGGCCTGAACTACGTCGCCCCCGACACCGTGTTCCTGTTCCTGGTCAACACCTCGGGAGCCATCGCCCTGTTCGTCTGGCTCGTGATCGCCGGCTCGCAGCTGATCCTGCGCCGCCGGATGGGCGCCGCGGCCAAGGACCTCCAGTTGAAGATGTGGCTGTTCCCCTACCTGACCTGGGTCGCCATCATCAGCATCGTTGCCCTGCTGATCGGCATGGTGGTCCTGGACACCACCCGCGAATCGCTGCTGCTCTCCCTGGCCCTCGCCGCCGTCGTGGTCGGAATCGGCCTCTGGCGCTACCGCAAGAACGGCGGGAAGACCCCGGAGCCGGGCAACGGCGAGACCGGCGCCGGCCAGGCAGAGACCGGGGCTCCTGCCGAAGACGCCATTGTGGGTGCCGGCCAGGCGTCGTAGCTCCCGCCCGCCCCGCCCCTGGGTCCCTCAGCACCACGGGACATGCCCAGCCTTGCCGCGCTGCAGTGGACATAGTGGCATTATGTCCACTCGACGCGGCCAGGGGAGGGCATGTCCCGCGGCCCGGGTGGGACATGCCCAGTCCTGCGCGGACGGGGAGGGTATGTCCCGCGGCCCGGGTGGGACATGCCCAGTCCTGCGCGGAGGGGGAGGGCATGTCCCGCGGCCCGGCCAGACTGCTGCGCCGGCGGAAGCCACAGCGGGTTCACAGGAGGGGCCTAGCCAGGGCATAGTGCCCCGGGGTTCCATGGACGCATGACCACGTCTCCGCAGCCACCGCACGAACCGCACGCCAACCACGACCGCGGCCTGGAATTCGACCTTTCTACCCTCTTGAGCCGCCGGTCGCTGGGCATGTTCCTCGGTGCCGGCACGGCTGCCGCCCTGGCAGCCTGTACGCCGGGCGGTTCCAACACCGGGGCCGCGTCCGCCTCGGCCGGGTCGACGCCGGCATCCTCTGGAACCGCCGCGGCCACCGGCACGCCGTCAGCGTCGCCCACGCTGACCCGCGCGATCGCTGAATGCGGCGTCGAAATCCCGGCGGAAACCGCGGGCCCCTATCCCGGCGACGGCTCCAACGGCCCCAACGTCCTGGCCGCCTCGGGCGTGGTCCGGCAGGACATCACCTCCAGCTTCGGCACCTCCTCCACCAGGGTCGACGGGGTGCCGCTCACCGTTACGCTCACCCTGCTGGACAACGCCGCCGGCTGCACACCCCTGGCCGGGGCCGCCGTCTACGCCTGGCACTGTGACAAGGATGGCAAGTACTCCATGTACGACGCCGGACTCAAGAACGAGAACTATCTCCGCGGCGTCCAGGAGGCCGACACCAACGGCCAGGTCACCTTCCAGACCATCTTCCCCGGCGCCTACAGCGGCCGCTGGCCGCACATTCACTTCGAGGTCTTCGAGGCCATGGACAACGCGACGGCGGCCGGGCAGGTTCTCGCGGTGTCCCAGATCGCGCTGACGGACGCCGGCTGCAAGGAGGTCTACGCCTCCGCCGGCTATGAATCCAGCGCCCGCAACTTCCCCCGGACCACGCTGACATCGGACAATGTCTTCGGCGACGACGGCGGCATCTACCAGCTGGCCACCATGTCCGGGTCAGTGTCGGGTGGGTACACGGCCGGACTCAACGTCACCGTGTAGGGGCCGGTGAGCCAACGGCACGGCGCTAGACTCGGAGCCATGCCTTCAGAGTCCAACGCCGCAGCCCACATCCAGGACCTCGGCGCGTACGTCACCGCGTCGCCGTCGAGCTTCCACGCCGTCCACGAAGCCGCCCGCCGGCTGAACGGGGCGGGATTCACCGCCCTCGACGAGCTGAAGCCCTGGGCCGCAGCCGCCGGGACCGGGAAGTTCTATGTGGTCCGCGACGGCGCGATCATCGCCTGGGTGACGCCGGAGACGGCCGGTCCCGCCACCGGCTTCAACATCCTGGGCGCACACACCGATTCGCCGTCGTTCAAGCTCAAGCCCAAGCCCACCACGGGCAAGTTCGGCTGGCTGCAGGCCGGCGTCGAGGTTTATGGCGGCCCGTTGCTCAACTCCTGGCTGGACCGCGAACTGCAGCTCGCTGGGCGCCTGGTGATGCGGGACGGGACCCAGCACCTCACCGCCACCGGGCCGCTGCTGCGGTTCCCGCAGCTGGCCATCCATCTGGACCGCGCCGTGAACGAGGGGCTGTCCCTGGACAAGCAGCAGCACATGAACCCGGTCTACGGGCTTGGCGACCCGGCGGGCGAAGACCTGCTGGGCCTGCTGGCGGGCCGGGTTGCCGGCGCGGACGTGGACGCTGCCCTGATCGGCGGCTACGACGTGGTCATCGCCGACACCCAAACCCCGGCCGTGTTCGGCGCAAAGGGCGAGTTCTTCGCCTCCGGCCGGCTGGACAACCTGTCGGCAACCCATGCCGGACTCACGGCGCTGATCAGGCACGCCGCGTCGCCGCTGCCGGCAGGGGCGCCGATCGCCGTGCTGGCCGCGTTCGACCATGAGGAGATCGGCTCGGCGTCCCGGTCCGGGGCGAGCGGGCCCATCCTCGAGGATGTGCTGGTGCGCATTTCCGACGGTTTGGGGGCCTCGGCGAGCCAGCGGCGGCAGGCCCTCGCGGCGTCCTTCTGTGTGTCCGCCGACGCCGGTCATGCCGTCCACCCCAATTACGCCGAACGCCACGATCCGGCCAACCGGCCGGCCCTGAACGGCGGCCCGCTGCTGAAGATCAACGCCAACCAGCGCTACGCCACAGACGCCACCGGCGCCGCCCTCTGGGCGCGGTTGTGCTCGGACGCCGGCATCCCGTACCAGGAGTTCGTTTCGAACAACGTCATGCCCTGCGGCTCCACCATCGGTCCGCTGACCGCCACCCGCCTTGGCATCCGGACGGTCGACGTCGGCGTGCCCCTGCTGTCGATGCACTCGGCCCGAGAACTCTGCGGCGTCGAGGACCCCCACCGGCTCGCGAAGGTGACGGAGCTGTTCTTCCGCACGGCGGCGTAGGCCCTCACGGGTCGGCGCCGCAGGCGTGCTAGGGCGTGCAGGCTGCGGCGGCCCCGTCGATCCGGTAGAGATGGACCGTATTGCCGTCCTCGAACGTGTCCCTGAAGGTGCCGTTGCTGATCGCCACCGTTCGTTCCTCATCCAGGACCGTTGCGGTCGCGGCCGAGCCCGGCAGGCACCCCAGAGTGAATTCGGCTGCCTGCGGGTCCGCCTGCGCCGAGCCGGCGAAGACGTAGAGATCGCCCCCGTGCATTTTTACGGCCGCGTCAACGCCCGAGCCGTGGGCCAGCGCTCCGTCGAGGAACGGCGCGTTGAGGACCGGGGCGAGTCCGGTAATTTGCCTGTTGACGGCGGTCACCCAGGGCCTGATCTCCTCGCCGCAGGCGTCCCGGAGGATGTGCTGCGTCTGGCAGTCGCCCCCGAAGCTGTGATTGAAGTAGATAATCCCCCGTGCCCCGTGGATCAGGCTGCTCCACACGGCAGCGCGGATCTCCGGACCGGTAATAGTGGGAGCTTCGTTCTCGGTGAACGGGTGTCCAACTTCCACAAACGCCCAGACGGGTCTACTGAGAGCCGGATTAATCAGGGAACGAAGCTTGCTGACCGTCCAACCGTAGTTGGCTGCGAGTCTGCATTTCCCGGACTCCAATTCCTTTCCGCCCGCGAGAACTGCGCCGCCCTCGCCCGGACCGCAGATGTAGGGGTCCGTAAACCAATAATTGTCGGCAGAGACGACATCCTGAAAGTCGTTCAGGAAGGTCGCGGCGTTTTCGGCCCCTTCCCAGAACGTAACGCCTTTTCCGTAGTTGCTGTAAACCAGGGTCTGCTGGGGAAGTGCCTTGAGCAGTTCGCGTTGGACGGTGAAGCCGCAGCCTAGGTTCGCCGGCCTGCAGATTTCGCCTTGGCCGGGCCACAGTCCTGTCCACTCCGCGCTGCCTCCGCGGGCCCACATGTCCACTTCGTCGGAAAGCACCCTGCCCGTTGCTCCTGCAAGCGGTTCGTCGGTCAAAGCGAACGACCCCACATTGGTCGCAAACCCTATGTCTGAGTTACCGGTTAACTCGACATAAGTGTTTATGAGGACTGCCCTGTCTTTCGGAGCGTCGGACGGGTCAGTCAGGCTTTCTTTCCACACGCCGATCGGAAAGTAAGAGGGATCAACTGGCAATGAGTTGGGAAAACTCTTGAAGTAATCGGAACCGCCATCAACATCCCGGATGGTTGGTGACTCAGTAACCTCAACCGAGGTCTGGGGATCACTGGAGCCAAGTTGCACCCAGGTGATCGCGGTTCCGAGCGCAAGAAGTACTGACGCACCGAGAACGCCAATGCCCTTTGCCCTGGACGTGATTTCTACCCGCGACGCGCTTTGCCTCATAGTCATCCCGTAACTTCGCAGAGGGTGAGACCCTTACTTCCTTGTTATGGTCCTCGCGATCCTACGACCGGTCAAGGAGTCAGGAGATGTCCTGCCTCGGTCGGCGGTGCGGACCGTGGTGGTGTCGTCACACGTTTTGGGATTCGTTGATTGTCCCCGGACTGGACTTCATCGTCAGGCGGAGGTCTGCCGTCACGCGGGTGCATTCAGTGCGCGACTTGCCGGTCCGCGCCCCGCCACTGGACGGGAATTGAAATCATCAGCAGGAGTCGGTCCAAGGACCCGGCGCAGTCGCGTCGTGAGCTGGTATTCGACAAACTTGGCGAGTGCAGCCGCGTCCTGCCCGATGCTGACTTCCCCGGATGATTCGATGGCCTGTGAGTAGAAGTCCTCCACTACGAGGGCTGCCCGCGTCAAAGAGAACCTTTCCCGAACTGTGGATAGCCCGAAACTGCCAAGATTCTTGCGGCGGGACCCGTCGACGAGCAGACCGCGCAGCAGGTGCGCCAGCCGCTCTGCTCCGCCCTGGGTTCCGGGTCCGACTCCGTACCAGCCCTGCTCAAGGAAAAGCGGAAGACTGTCCGGAGTTAGAAGTTCCCAGAACCCTCTTTCGCCCTGAACGATCAGTGGCTTCGCAAACGCCAGTGCCCGCAACGCCGACCCGCCCATTCCAAGGGCGACATCAGCAACTGCATAGGCCGCCCGAGGGTCCTCAAGCTCCCCGGTGAGCACGATGACCTGCCGACCGCTTGCGGCGTTGACCGTCCGGGCGTGACCTTCCACGAGGTGCCGTGCCGGGCCGTCGCCGGCGACGATAAGTTGGACGCGGAATTCTTTTGACAGCAGCCCCACACAGTCGATCGCAGCCAGGATGCCCTCGAGTTTTAGCTCCGTTGCCAGCCGGGACACGAGAACCACGGTGTAGGCTGCCGGATCGAGGCCCCACGATCCAGGGAAGGCCTGCTCGGCGAAGTCCCACGATGGATTGTTTGTTTCAAGGTCCACCGGCGGCTCCAGGAGCGCGGCCACAGTTCGACCAAACTCCTGCTCCGCCTTCAGGATCTCCTGGGTGCCGACCAGAAGCGGCATTGACTTAGGTATGAAAGGGGCAACTGACATTGACATCACCGTTGCCACGGCGGCAGTGCCCGGAGACCGTCGCGACGCAATGAGGCTTTCCAGCGCCGGCGGCCATTCATAGCCGTGCATGATGTCGATCTTGCGTGCCCGGCCCAGTCGGACCAGGGCCTTCACTACCGACGGCGTCGGCCTGCGGTGCGGTTCCGGAGATGGAATGAATTCGAGTCCCAGCTCCTCGATGCGCCGGTTCAGCGGCCCCGGCCGTCCGTAGACGACGACGTCGTGACCCAACCGCTGCACGGCAGATGCAAGCTCAATGGCGTTTAGCTGGCTGCCGCCGATCCCCAGGTCGTGCGGGTAGACAAGAATCCTCATACTGGAGCCTCCACTGTGTCTGGCTTTCCGATGGACCGAAGTTCCCGAATGTGGTCCCGCTGCAGGTACAACAATCCTGCTGTCACCAGCACCGCAAGTGCCCCGGCAGTGCAAAGTGCCACGAAGTGGTCGGACACCGTGAGAGCCAGGATGCGTGCTGCCGCACCGGTGGCCAAGCCCGCTGCGATGGGTAAACGCAGCTTCCTCCATATCCCCGTGAGGGCCAGCCCATGTTTTCTCAGCTTCCACAGGTAAAGAGGAAGAACCACGCATCCCGTCACGGCCGCCTGTGCGGCCGCGAGTCCGGCAAGCCCTCCCCAGGATGCCCCGGCCACTAGCGCAGGAACCAACACCAGCAAACTCCCCGCCTGGACTGTGAAGACCGTCCCGGACCTGCCAAGAACCACGAGGTAGTCATAGGAAAGATCACAAAAGACCTTGCACATCGCGGCAATAACCAGCCAGGAAAGGGCCGCCGCGGCCGCCACCCAGGCCTCACCATAGACAAATTCCACGAAGGGCACCGCGCTGCCGGCCAGGAAGAGAATGATCGGGAACGTTGCCGCCGCCAACACCACGACTATCGATTCCATGGCTGAATTCATGCCGCCTCGGTTACCCTGCAATGACGAGAACGCAGCAGGCGCAACCCTGCGGAGAGGTTGGGCCAAAATACTCACGGGCCAGTTCGAGAGGTTGAAGGCCAACACGTAGAACGCCAGGACCGTTGAACCCAGGACCGTGCCGGCCGTGAGCTGGTCCGCGTAGCCGACAGCGAAGAATATGACGCTGGTACCCGCCAATGGCAGCCCGAATCTCAGCAGGGGCCCCAATTGCGAGCGGTCCAGTCCAAAGCGGTACGGCAACGGTGAGGCCACGAGAAACATCACACCGGAAACCAAACTGCCAGCCAGCCTGCCGACCGCCAGCGCCATGGCACCCATGCCCGTGAGGGCCAGGACCACGGACAGGACCGCGCCGATCCAGACATTGGCCTGGTCGATTCCAAGCCGTTCCTTCTCCCTGAAATTACGCTGCAGCAGGGCCGCGGGCGAGGCAACGATCCCATTGATGAAGACACTCAGAATCAGGATCCGCACCACATCGGTGGCGTCCGGATCTCCCATTGCTGCGGTGAAGGCCGGCGCGGCGAAAATCGCCGCCGTGCAGAAAAGTGAGCTCCCGACGACGGAAATTGTGTTGACCGTGGGAACAATCTTTGCCGGGTCTTCGGGCCATCGGACAATTGCGAGGGAGACACCAAGTTCGTTGAAGCTCAGTACAGCCATGAGGGCGACCATGGCGACGGCAAAAGTGCCGAAGGATTCGGGGCCCAGCACGCGTGCGAGGACTATTCCTATGCCGAGCGTCCCGAGTCGGGAGATGACTGTATTAAGCAGGCCCCAGGCAAATGCATTCGAGGCGCCGTTTGGACGAGTCCGGAGGGGCGGCTTCATTGCTGTCCCAGTGCTGACGCTAATCTTCGATCGGAAAAAACCACGGGCGCCACCATTCCTACCCAAGAGACCACTCAGCCAGATTCCACCGCTTTTCAGGGAATATGTGGATCCCGAACCGACGTATTCATTGCCGCACGCCACTGGGTACTGCCATGGAAAAGTGCTCGGTCAGCGCCGGAGTTGAAGCGTTACCCCCGACTCATTGGCGGTGCTGTTGCAAATATAGTCGGGGGTCTGCGGCGGTCCTAGGCCGCATGGAGAGTCGAGTAGGTCATCGACGGAAGTCGAGTAGTTATCGGGCGAGGTACTTGCTTTTAGAACCGGATCGGGGCCGGCCGGGTACAGCAGGGCGTCCTGGCCGGGAGGATCTGTCCGGGCCAGGACAGAGTCATTCAGGGCTGGCCTGTACCGGCGGGCCGTCGGCCAGCGCCTCTCGAACGTCGGCCATGGCCCTTCGTCGATGCTGGAGATCGGTTCCTGATTTTGCCGAAATCATGATGGCGAGATCTTCGGATGTGACCCCGGCCAGCAATGCGGACAGTTCAGCCGGGCCCAAGGAGCGTTCCTCCGAATAGGCAATGCTTTTCATGCGGGATGTGGTTGATTTCGCACCACCAAGAACCTCATCCACGTACACGCCATAGAGAATCATTTCCGAGAAGTGAAGTTGGCCGCCGATGGCTGTGGCCCATGTCCGGCCCGTGTGTGCCTCAACCGCGGCAAGCAGACCACGCACAATTCCGGGTTCCCACAGGCACGGCCAGCTTATGTAGTCGGGGAGATTGTCCGCCGGAGGCGGCGCCAATCCCAGGAGCGACCGGGAGGTCTCGTGCCATTTGCGGTGCAACGGAAGCCCTGCGTGGACCGCCCCGGGATTGCGGTAGAAAGCCGGTCTCCCGTTCAGCTTGAAGGAGTCCAGGGAAGTCTTGCGGATCAGCACCATGTCGGAGTCCATCAGCAGCACGCCCCCGGCCTCGAAGGAGGCCGCTGCCGACAGCTTCACCAGTTGCTGGGCAATCCAGCCGCGCACGGGAGGCCACGGGCGGAGTGCGTTCACCCACACGTTTGCGCCCGGCGCTTTCATCAGGTGGCGGGGCAGGAACTCACCAACATCGTGGACGAATGTTCGTCCCCCCTCAATGTCGCTGAAGTACTTCCGGTCACGGTGCGGAACAACGATGTGGTGTTCGACGTCGTCGGTCATCTCCATAACGGAACGATTCAGGTCAGCGCACAACTCGGCGTCGGGTCCGTAACTCGGGGTCAGAATGGTCAGCTCAGAGCCTCTTGATACTGCACCAGTCATCAGTGCACTCCGTTCCTGACGCTTGATGTTGCGAAAGCCATCGCCCCGCGGCAAGCCCGGCGGTGCAGCCCTGTGGACTCGTCGCGGAAGGATCGTCCGCCGGTGACAGCCAATATAGCCGGGGGTCTGCGCCGGAACTAGGTCACACGGATAGTCGAGTAGCGCATCGCCGGAAGTCGAGTAGTTTCATGTTCAGTACCTGTTTCGCGCCCCGGAGACGCTCGGCGGCGGTCCCGGAACGGATGCCGGGCTTCAGAAAGCCAAGCTGTCGGTGCCGCCAGGATCAGCCCAGGGTTGTCCACATGGAGGCCGTCGCGGCTTCCCGGACCCGGGCGGCAACGCCTACGCTGGGCAGACATGGAATCGCGGAATCCGGCCCTGATGCACTAGGCTGTTGAAGTCTGTGCTGCGCCCTGCCCCCGTTCCTGGGGGTGATGCGGGCACATGGCACCGCAAATGAACCTCCTGTTACGGAAATGCCGTAACCGCTTAGCCCAAAGGAGGTGGGTTCACATATGCGTCCTTACGAATTGATGGTAATCATCGACCCCGAGGTCGAAGAGCGTACCGTTGAGCCAACGCTTCAGAAGTTCCTGAACGTCATCACGACCGATGGTGGAACCATCGAAAAGGTTGACATCTGGGGCCGTCGTCGCCTGGCTTACGAAATCCAGAAGAAGTCTGAAGGTATCTACGCCGTGGTGAACTTCACCGCTGAGCCGGCTACCGCCAAAGAACTTGATCGCCAGCTGAGCCTCAATGAGACCATCATGCGCACCAAGATCACCCGCCCCGAAGTACAGAAGGTTGTTGCTGAGTAATATCAGCTCCCGATTTTCACGCTTCACCCCGCAGGAACGAACAAGGAGGCAGTAGATGGCAGGCGAAACCACTATTACGGTCATCGGTAATCTCACCAGTGACCCCGAACTGAGGTTCACACCGTCAGGCTCGGCAGTAGCGAATTTCACCATCGCTTCTACTCCTCGCACCTTCGACCGCCAGTCCAATGAGTGGAAGGACGGGGAAACCCTGTTCCTCCGCGCATCGGTATGGCGCGAAGCTGCCGAAAACGTCGCCGAATCCCTGACCAAGGGCATGCGCGTGATCGTTTCCGGCCGGCTGAAGAGCCGTTCCTACGAAACCAAAGAAGGCGAGAAGCGCACCGTTATCGAGCTGGAAGTCGATGAAATCGGCCCCAGCCTGCGCTACGCCAACGCCAAGGTCAACCGCACCCAGCGCTCCGGCGGTGGGGGTGCCGGCAACGGTGCCCAGGGTGGCTTCGGTGGCGGCGGCAATAGCGGCGGCGGCTTCGGTGGCGGCTCTGGCGGAAACCAGGGCGGCAACTCGGGCGGAACCTGGGGCGGCAACCAGCCCGCACAGCAGGATGACCCCTGGGCCACGCCCGGTGTCAGCAATGCAGGCGGCGGCTGGGGCAACGGCCCGGATTCCGAACCTCCCTTCTAAACAACATCTAAGGTTCGACGACGGAACCCGCCGGAACGCCGCAAGGCGGACGGGTGCTGACCGGCGTCGGATCACCACCATCCCGTGGATCAATATCCACGGGCTCCATCGAATAGGAGCTCCACGATGGCTAAGGCTGAACTCCGTAAGCCCAAACCAAAGTCCAACCCCTTGAAGGCCGCTGACATCACTGTCATCGACTACAAGGACGTAGCATTGCTGCGCAAGTTCATCTCCGACCGCGGAAAGATCCGCGCCCGTCGCGTCACTGGCGTCACGGTGCAGGAACAGCGCAAGATCGCCCAGGCAATCAAGAACGCCCGCGAAGTTGCTCTGCTGCCTTACTCCGGCGCTGGCCGCGGCTAAGGAAGGGATTAACTAACATGGCAAAGCTCATTCTGACCCACGAAGTAACCGGTCTCGGTGCTGCAGGCGATGTTGTCGAGGTCAAGGATGGTTACGCACGTAACTACCTGCTGCCCCGCAACTTCGCCCTGACCTGGTCCAAGGGTGGCGAGAAGCAGGTTGAGTCGATCAAGACTGCCCGTGCCGCCCGCGAGCACGCTTCCCTGGAAGACGCTCAGAAGCAGGCCGCTGCACTCTCCGCCAAACCGGTCAAGCTCGTTGTCAAGGCAGGCGAGACCGGACGCCTGTTCGGCACCGTCAAGCAGGGCGACGTGGCCGACGCTGTTGAGGCCGCTGGCCTTGGCCGCATCGACAAGCGCAAGGTTGAACTGCCGGCTCACATCAAGTCGGTTGGTTCCTACCAGGCCAACGTCCGTCTGCACAACGACGTTGCCGCTGTGATCGAACTCGACGTAGTCGCAGGCAAGTAGCCCTCACCGGCTCTGCAGTCCTGAACTGCTGGAAGGCCCCCGCCTTCGGATTCCTCTTAGGAACCGGACGCGGGGGCCTTCTGCTTTAACTCCAACGCGGGGTCGCCTACGGCCCATAGTGTCCGGCGTTATGGGCCGCAGGTGACCCCGCGTTGCTTCAGCCGACGGGGACTAGGCATGGTGCAGGACCGTGGTCACGTGCCGGTAGCCGTTCCGGATCAGCTCGGTCAGCACCGCCTCGTCGACGTCGTCGAGCTTGTTGACGTAGACGCAGCCGGCACCTGTCTTGTGCTTCCCCAGCCGCGCCAGCAGCCCGGCTGACTCCGGGCCGTAGCTCAGCCCGTAGAGGGACAGGCTGGCCTTCCGTGGCGAGAAGCCGACGGCGGGCGCGTCTGCCTCGCGGCCGGTCGCGTACTTGTAGTGGTACCGGCCGAAGCCGACAATCGTCGGTCCCCACATTTGTGCCCGCTGCCCGGTGACCTCGGCCATCAGCGCCAGCAGCCGGAGCCCGTCCCGGTGCCGGACGGGATGTTCGACGGCGGCGAGGAACTCCTCGACGGACGCACCGGTTGCTGTGGTCTTGTTTGGGGATTCGTTGTGGGTCTTGTTCACAGCCATGCGGGCAGTCTCGCAGACCGCGGCAGCCTTGTCAGCCGCGCCGCGAGCGGGGATAGCCTGCGGCAGTGATCCCGAATAGTGCACCTGCGCCCCGCCTCCGCCCCTTCGCCCAGGCTGGCGGGAGTTCGGTGAGCTGCATCGAGGGGTTTGTTCTGCTCTGAGCCGCCGACCGGTCGCCAAACCTTCAGTCCTCCCGGCCCCGCTGCGCTGTCGGGTGTGGTTGTCATTCCGCCCCTTTACGGCCCGAAAGTGGAAGAGCAACGGAGGACGGGAATAAACGGCACCGATCCGGGCTTTTCTAGGTAGATGCAAACGCATGTATCAGCGTTTGTGACCGCGACACAACTTGAGGAGCATCCCCGTGGAATCCCGCCGCATCACCGTTCTCTCCGCCGGACTCGGCGTCCCGTCGTCGAGCCGCCTGCTGGCGGACCAGCTGGCCGCCTCCGCGGAACACCATCTTGCTGCGGCCGGTTACGCCGCCGATATCCAGGTGCTGGAGCTGCGCGACCTCGCCGTGGAGATCGCCAATAACTTCGTGACCGGCTATGCCGCACCGAAGCTGGCCGAGGTGATTGCCGGAGTCGAGGCCTCGGACGGCATCATCGCCGTCAGCCCGGTCTTCAGCGCCTCCTACAGCGGCCTTTTCAAGTCCTTCGTCGACGTTCTTGACCCCAAGTCGCTCGAGGGAAAGGCAGTCCTGCTCGGCGCCACTGCCGGAACGGATCGGCACCAGATGGTCCTGGACTTCGCGATGCGGCCCCTGTTCACCTACCTCCGAACCCGGATCGCCAGCACTGGCGTCTTTGCCGGGCCCCAGGACTGGGGAAACAACGACGACGGCGGGTCACCCCTCTCGACGCGGATCGACCGGGCGGCGGGGGAGTTCGTCGGGCTGCTGCAGGGCACGCAGCCGCAGCGGAAGCCGGCTGCCCAGGAATCTCTGCCGTTCGAACAGCTGCTCGCCGGCATTTCGGGCCGGCACTGACATCTCCGGCTGCGCCGGCGAACGATTCAGCGTCCCGGCTCGTTGGGCGGCACATGAAGTGTCCTGTGGATTCAATTGACCTGATCATGAGCGAACGCGGTGGCGTCGAGATCGACTACTGCCCCCAGTGCCGCGGCGTATGGCTGGACCGGGGGGAGTTGGACAAGATCCTGGACCGCGCCGCCGAGACCATGGGGCCGTCAGTCCCGGCGCCGCCGCTGCCGCCGGTGACGCCCGGCCATGTCCCGCCCCCGCTCTACAACATGGACCCGCGCCGCGACGACCCGAGGCGGGACGACCGGCGTCCGGATGACCGCCGCTACGACGACCGCCGTGACCGGCCGCGCTATGACCAGCCCCGCTATGACGACCGCCGCCGTCCCAAGAAGAAAGAAGGCTGGCTCGGCGAGCTGTTCGACTTCTAGTTCCCAGGGGCCGGAAAGTCAGTCCTCGAGGAGGGCGATGAATTCGCGCGCCTGCTTGATGGAGATGTCCGAGTGGCGGGTGAGGGCCTCCGCCGCGGCCTCGGTGTCGCCGCTTCGGGCCAAGGTGCGGATCCTGCCGTAGATCTCGTCGTTGAGCATGTTGCTGCTGACCTCGCGGGTGACGTCGCCCTTGCTGGCTATCGCCCGGTATCGGTAGGCAAAACGCTGCGGCGCGTCGTCGTCGTCCTCGCTGGGCGCCTGCTCGGGCGCCTCAGGCAGGAAGGGCTGCGGGTGGGCAGCCAGGGCCCCCACGGCGTCGCGCGAGGCCCGTAGCCCGTCTCCGGTGGCCTCGAAGTACAGCTTGATGGCGGCCATGGCCTGGCCCTGGGCGATCAGCGCGTAGAGCCGGCGGTGCTGCTCCTGGCTGAGTTTGGCGGCGGCGGCACGTGCGAGTTCTACCGGATCCCGTCCCGCCGGTGGGGCAGCTTCCGGCCGTGACCGCGTGCCGCGGCGGCCGAGGGCGCGGGCGCCCAGCAGGACACCGGCTACGACGAGCACCAGAATTAGCAGGGGGATAAGCAGGGATTCCATGAAACTACAGCCGATCTACATATTTCTTGGCGGTCAAAAGATCTGAATGGGTCGCCTCCCGCAGCAGCTTGACGGCCTGCAGCTTCTTGCCGTTCCTTGCCATCGACTGGAGTTGCAGGGCGAACTGTGGGTTCAGTTGGCCGCCGGGCAGCACATGCCCCTGGTAGCCGGGCTGCCCGGCGGCAGGTGCCAATCCCGTCTGGGCGCGCAGCGCGCTGCGGGCATGATCGGCCTGCTGTGACTGCTGCTGTTCATTCTGGCTGGGGCGGGTGACGGCGTCCACGCGTGCCCGGGCGGCGGTGGCGGCTTGGATCTGGGCCGCGTAGTGCGCCTGGGAGCGGACGGCCAGTTCCTGCTGGTAGCGCTCCGCGTCAGACACGCCGAAATCGCGGGGCCTGAGGACCGTGGCAAAGGTCCAAAGCACTGCCGCCAGGATGAGGGCAGGCAGTATGACTAGCAGTACATCGCCCATGTGAAGAGCTTATGCCAGATCGCAGTTATCCACAGCACATTCCGCGGTAGGCATACCGTGCGTCGCCGGTGGCGTCAATGCCGGGCTATCCCGTGAGGACCATCACCAAATGTGCATATTTCCGGCATTGTGTGCCTCCTCTGCCGCTGGCTATCCCCAGCCGCCACCCGCAAGCTGTGGATGAATGTTGACCGAAATTCTTTTATGTCCACACGGTGATCCCCGTGTTTCCCCACGTCAGAGGCTGATTGACGGCGGAAGAAATTTTCTATCCACAGCTGTTCCCACAGGCTGTGCACAAGCGGGCGGCAGTAGTGCACAGGTTATCCACAGGAGGGGCGGCCGGTCGGGTTGGTGCCTGCCCCGGCGGGGGATAACGTTGCTGGATATCGAGCCGTGGATACCGAATCCGATGACGCTTCCTTCTCAACCCCGGCCCTTTGGGCCTGGACCCGGGCTGTGGAAAACCGGCAGTTCCGGGAGGCAGCCAAAGTGTCGGGGCCCGCTGATAGTACTTAACTTCTCAGGCTCACGCCGGGGTTGACGCCAGCGGGCACCAAGGCCCATGGCACACGCGTCGCCGGCGCACGGACATCCGCCGAGGCACACAATGGAGGACGGCAGTTTTGTCAGTTACGCATCTGGACTCAGTCGAGGGGACTCGGGGAGCCGAAGGCAGCCGCAAGCCGCCACAGGACATTCCCGCCGAGCAATCCGTGCTGGGCGGCATGATGCTGTCCAAGGACGCCATCGCTGACGTCGTCGAAATCCTGCGCGGCGTGGACTTCTACCGCCCTGCGCACGAGACGATCTACGAAGCCATCATCGACCTCTACGGCCGCGGTGAACCTGCCGACGCCGTCACCGTCTCGGATGAACTGACCAAGCGGGGCGAGATCAACCGGATCGGCGGCCCCGCCTACCTTCACGAGCTCATCCAGACTGTTCCCACCGCCGCCAACGCCGGGTACTACGCCGAAATCGTGGGCGAACGCGCGGTCCTGCGCCGCCTGGTCAACGCCGGCACCAAGATCGTCCAGCTCGGCTACGGCCAGGACGGCGAGGTCGAAGACCTGGTGAACCAGGCGCAGGCCGAGATTTACGCCGTGGCGGAGCGCCGCACCGCAGAGGACTACGTTGTCCTCAAGGACGTGATGGAGTCCACCGTGGACGAGATCGAAGCGTCCGGACACCGCGAGGAGGGAATGACGGGCGTTCCCACCGGCTTCTACGAACTCGATGAGCTCACGCACGGCCTGCACCCCGGCCAGATGATCGTCATCGCTGCCCGCCCCGCCGTCGGCAAGTCCACCTTTGCCCTGGACTTCGCCCGCTCCGCGGCCATCAAGAACAACCTCGCCACCGTGATGTTTTCCCTGGAAATGGGCCGGAACGAAATCGCGATGCGTTTGCTGTCCGCGGAGGCCACGATCGGCCTTCAGGACCTGCGCAAGGGCACCATCAAGGACGAGCAGTGGTCCAAGATCGCCACCACGATGGGCCGGATGAATGACGCCCCGCTCTTCATCGACGACAGCCCCAACATGTCGCTGATGGAAATCCGGGCCAAATGCCGGCGCCTGAAGCAGCAGCATGATCTCAAACTCGTCATCCTTGACTACCTCCAGCTGATGAGCTCCGGTAAGAAAGTGGAGTCCCGCCAGCAGGAGGTCTCCGAGTTCTCCCGTGCGTTGAAGCTGCTGGCCAAGGAGCTCCAGGTCCCCGTTATTGCCCTGTCGCAGCTGAACCGTGGCTCCGAGCAGCGCCAGGACAAGCGGCCGATGGTCTCGGACCTGCGTGAATCAGGCTCCATTGAGCAGGATGCCGACATGGTCATCCTGCTGCACCGTGAAGACGTCTATGACAAGGAATCGCCGCGTGCCGGCGAGGCAGACATCCTCATTGCCAAGCACCGTAACGGGCCCACCAAGGACATCGTGGTCGCCTTCCAGGGCCACTACTCGCGGTTCGCCAACATGGCGGCCGACGCCGGGGGCGGCGGCTTCTAACGGCTACTCGCCGCCGGCCCGGAGCAGGTGGTTGGGCAGCCGGTTCCCCGGTGCCCGGCCACGGATCTCCAACAGTTCGCGGGCGTGGGCGTGCAGCCGCTTGTCCTCCTCGGACACCGGCACCCACTGCGGGATCGGGACGGAGGTGCCGTGCTCGTCCCGTGCCACCATCACGGTCAGGCAGTACGTTGTGAGGTCCAGCTCGCGTCCCTTGGGATCTCCCGACCGGACGTGCACCGCAATGTGCATCCCCTTGGTTCCGGTGTAGACGAGTCGGGCCTCCACCTCCACCACGTGGCCGATGAGCAGCGGACGGTAGAACCGCACGCCACCGGAGAAGACGGCCACCGTGTCCAGCCCGCAGTACCGCGAGGCGCAGACGTAGGCTGCTTCGTCGATCCATTTCATGACGATGCCGCCGTGCACTTTGCCGCCCCAGTTCACATCCGTGGGGGCAGCGACGAAGCGGAGGACAACGTTCTCGGCGGTGCCGGCGTCGGTATATTCCTGTCCGCTCATCGCCTGGACGATGTCCTCGCGGACCTTGATCCGCGCCAGCGCATGGTCGCGCTGTTCGATTTCTTCCGGCGTGCCCGGCTCGAACTGTGGCACCGGAATGGGCTTGCCGTCAGCGCCGACGGCCACGAAGATCACCATGCACTGGCTGCGCATCGTGGCCGGGCCACCCTTCGGATCGCCCGAGGACACCACGGTGCGGATGTGCATGGAGGACCGGCCCGTATAGACGATCGTGGCCGTGACCTCAACCATGTCCCCGCTGTTGACCGGGTCCGCAAAGTGGATGTTCCCCACATAGGCCGTCACACAGTAGGACTTGGACCAGCCGACCGCCGCGGCATATGCCGCCTTGTCCACCCACTCGAGCACGGTGCCGGCGTCGACCGAACCGCTGTGGCCGACGTCGGTGGGCGCGGCGAGGAAGCGCAGGGTTACGGCATTGGCAGCAGTCTCACTCATGGAAGTGAGTTTACTGACGGGCCGCGAAAGCGTCGCGGGCGGGGACACAAACGCTGCCCGGGGCGCCACACAAGGTACGACGGCGGGCGGCCGCCTGTTGGTGACCGCCCGCCGGCACGCGCCGCCTGGCGCAGGAAATTCCTTAGGCCAGGACGCCGAGCCTGGAGCCGGTGCGGCCGAAGAGGGCCTTGTCCACGGAGACCTTGCCGGCACCGACAAGGGCCACGGCCAGGGCTGCGGCGGCCAGGATGAGCACCAGCTCGTAACCGCCCGTGGCAGCAAAGATTCCTGCCGGGGCATGGACCAGGAATAGGGCGCCAAGCATATTAACTGCGAGCAGGGCGGCGAACACGCGGGTGAGCACACCCAGGATCAGGGCGATGCCGCCGACAAGTTCCAGTGTGGCGACGACCGGTGCTACAAGGTTGGCGGCCGGAACGCCCATCTGCGAAAAGGCGGCCTGCGTCCCTGCGATGGTGAACTCGTTGAATTTCTGCCAGCCGTGGGCGGCGAAGAGGAATCCGGTGACGATGCGCAGGATGGTGCGGGCCGTGGTGGTGAGTGTGGGCTGGTTCATGGGATGCCGTTCTGACGTAGGTGCCGCGGCGGGGCGGCCCGCCGCGGATTTAGTTGAAGTTTCAACTTATAGTTTTCCGGCATGTAGTTGAAATGTCAACTAATGTGTAGCAATACGACACCGCGGGTGCCGCTAGGGTGGTTCCGTGCACGCCTCCGCCCCGACTCCCGCAGCCGTCCCATCCGCGGCGGGCCGCCGGAGGGAAATTCTGCGCCTGGCAGTCCCGGCCTTCGGTGCGCTGATCGCCGAACCACTGTTCCTCCTGGCGGATGCGGCAATCGTTGGTCACCTCGGCGTAGCGCAGCTCGCCGGCGTCGGACTGGCGTCCGCGGTGCTGCATACCGTGGTGGGCCTCATGGTGTTCCTCGCCTACTCCACCACTCCGGCTGTGGCGCGGGCGATCGGCAACGGGCAGCTGACCAGGGCCCTGGCCGCGGGGCGGGACGGCGTCTGGCTCGCCCTGCTGCTTGGACTCGTCCTGGCCGCCGCCGGGTTTCTCGCCGCCGAACCGGTACTGGACCTGATGGGCGCCCGCGGAGAAGTGCGGGTCTTCGCCGTGGACTACCTGCGCTGGTCGATGCCCGGACTTGTCGCGATGCTGCTCATTTTTGCCGGCACCGGCGTGCTGCGTGGCCTGCAGGACACCCGCACGCCGCTGTTCGTCGCGGCCGCCGGTTTCACGCTGAACATTGTGCTGAACCTCTTCCTGGTCTACGGGCTGCAGTGGTCCGTTGCCGGCTCGGCAATCGGCACAAGCATCGCCCAATGGGCGATGGCACTGGTCTACGTGGTCATGGTCCAGCGCAATGCCCGCAACCACGGCGTGTCCCTGCTGCCCGACTGGCGCGGCATCCGGGCCCTGACCAGAGTGGGCTCGTGGCTGATGCTGCGGACTCTCAGCCTGCGCATCGCGATCCTCGCCACGGTAGTGGTGGTCACTGCCCAGGGGCAGGTCAACCTGGCTGCCCACCAGCTCGCGATGACCGTCTTTACCTTCCTGGCGTTCGCCCTCGACGCCCTCGCCATCGCCGCGCAGGCGCTGATCGGCAAGGAACTCGGCGCCTCCCGCCCGGCGGCGGCGCGCGGGCTCACCGGAACCATGGTCCGCTGGGGCCTCGGGTTCGGGGTACTGACCGGGGTCCTGCTGGCGGCCGCGGCACCGTGGGCGGGGCTGCTCTTCACGTCCGACGCGGACGTCCGGGCCGCGCTCACGCTGGCGCTGTGGGTACTCGCTGCCGGGCAGCCGCTCGCCGGCTATGTTTTTGTCCTCGACGGCGTGCTGATCGGCGCGGGGGATGCGAAGTACCTGGCGCTGGCCGGCGTCGTGAGTCTCGCCGTATATCTGCCGCTGCTGCTGGCCGTCCGGCAGTCCGGGGCCGACGGCGGCGCGGGCCTGCTCTGGCTGTGGGCGGCGTTCTCGCTGGGCTACATGGCCGCCAGGGCTGTGACGCTCGGCCTCCGCGCGCGGACGGACCGGTGGATGGTGCTCGGCTCACACTGAGCCGCCCGGCTTTCCCGCCGCGTACGGGCCCGTGCCGCGTACCGGCCCGAGCGGGTGCGGCTTCGCACTAAACTGGTCGGGTGACTCTCCCCGCAGACCCCGACGCCTCCACCGCCCTGCCCGCCGCGGCGGATCTCTGGAAACCCGTGCTTGTCCGGGCCGCCGTAGCACTGGCATTCGGCGCCGTGACCGTGTTCTGGGCTGCGCCATCCACGGAGGGCATGGGCTGGGCCGGCGGGCTCTATCTGCTGGCCACGGGTTTGGTGCTGCTCTGGAGCGTGAACAAGACCGGGCTCCGCGCCGGGTCCGCGTCCAGCAAGGCCCTGTCAGCCGCCGGCGCCGTTCTGACCGGAACCGGCGCCACGGTCGGGCTCATGTCCGGGAACCTGGTCTTCGGTATCCTGGCCGCCTTGGGACTTGGCCTCGCCGGCGCCGCGGAGCTCCACCTTGGGATCACCAACCGCGGCCGGTCCGTGCTGGCCCGCGACTGGATCGCCTCCGGTGTGGTCGGGGTGGGTACCGCGTGCCTGCTGCCGTTCTTCATGGACCTCGGACCACACGCACTGCTCGGCGTCGCCGGCGGCGGTGCCATCATCAGCGGGGTGCTCTGGATGCTGGCCGGGCTGACCTTGCGGCACGATGCACGGGCCGATTCTGCGGAGGCCGTAAACTAGTACCGACAGGTTCTACCTTGCGTAGAACGATTGCGGCATCACAACTGCCACGCCTGGCGGCGTCGGCTGCAGGAGGAAAGTACCTTGGCACAGCAGAAATCTGGAGAACCGCGCAAGCTGCGCACCTCGGTCAAGGGACCGCTCATGTTCTCCGCGTTCTGGGCTGTGCTGGCCTTCGTGGCCACGCTCATTTTCGCCTCCGGCGGCAGCGCCAAGACCCCGCGCTTTGACCTGGCCTTCACCGCCGCCGGCATCGCCTTCATTGTTATTCTGGTGGTGCTCGCCATGCTTTCTATGGGCCACAAGCCCAACGACGAGCAGCTTGGCAAGGGGTCCGGCGTCAACCTGAGTTCCCGGGACTCCGGGCACGGCGGCCACCCGGCGCAGCCCCGGCCGGACGCCGGCGCCCCGGACGCCGGCCCCCACAGCTCCGGCGACGACGTCCGCTAGGACCGCGCTGCACGACCCGCTCAGGACGCCGCCTTCCGGGCGCGATAAGCCGCCACATGCGCCCGGTTCGCGCAGTTACCGGTGTCGCAGTAGCGCTTGGAACGGTTCCTGCTGAGGTCCAGCACGACGGCGTCGCAGTCCTCGGCGGCGCACACCAGCATGCGGTCCATTTCCTTGCCGCGGATAACATCGACCAGGGCCATGGCGGCCTCTGTGCTCATCCGGTCCGCCAGCGGAGCCTCCGGGGTGGTGGCGTGCAGGTGCCAGTCCCATTCATCGTGTTTGACGAGCTGGGGGAGCGCCTGTGCCTCCCGCAGCAGCCGGTTTACGGTGTCCACGGCGGTGGATTCGTTTGCTAGCCAGAGGGCGGCGAGCTCGCCGCGGAGGCGGTGCACGCTGGCAAGTTCGGCCGCGTCCCGGGTCCGCGAACCGGTGAATCCCTCGGCTTCCAGAAACCGATCCAGATCTTCGGCCGTGGACAGGTGCTCATCCCCGTTGGCCGCCGAGTTGATCAGGTTGACCACAGACCGCAGGGCAACTTCCGTGTCAGGGGCAAAAAGCATCTTGACTCCTTACGTCGGCGTGGCGTACTGTCATGAGCATAACCCTACTTTACTCCTGACAGGAGGCAGCCCGTGTCTGCCGCACGCCGCACCGCCGAAGCACCGGCCACGATCGACGCCGGAGGGCGCGCCCCCGGAACGCCCGGTGCCGGCAAGCCCGGCGCGGCATCAGCATTCATGGCGTCGGGTCTGGGGGTTGCCCTGTTTTCCTCGGCCGTTTTCGGTCTCTCCGGTTCCTTTGCCAAGGCGCTGTTGGAGACCGGCTGGACCCCCGGGGCAGCCGTCACCGCCCGCCTCACCGGGGCGGCAGTCATCCTGGCCATTCCCGCCATTCCGGCGCTGCGTGGGCGCTGGCACCAGCTCAGGGACAACTGGCTCACGGTGTTGCTCTTCGGCCTCATCGGGGTCGCCGCGTGCCAGCTGTTCTATTTCAACGCGGTGGCCCGCCTGTCGGTAGGGGTCGCCCTGCTGCTGGAATACCTGGCACCAGTGATCATCGTGCTGTGGCTCTGGGCCGCCAGCCGCAAACGCCCGCGGCCCCTGACGATTGCCGGAACACTGCTGTCCCTGGGCGGGCTGGTCCTGGTCCTGGACCTCACGGGGGCCGTCAAGATCGACCTCATCGGCGTGCTGTGGGGGATCGCGGCCGCGGTCTGCCTGGCCATCTACTTCTTCATCACGGCCAAGGAAAACGACACCCTCCCACCGATCGTCCTCGCCTCCGGGGGACTCATGGTCGGCGCCGTCATCATGTGGCTTGCCGCGGCAACGGGCCTGCTGCCGATGGCTTTCAGCACGGCGGACACCCGGCTGGGCCCCTGGGTCACCCCCTGGTGGGTGGCCCTGGGTGGACTTGTGGTGCTGGCCACCGTGCTCGCCTACGTATCCGGCATTGTGGCGGCGCGGGCACTCGGCTCCAAGGTGGCGTCCTTCGTCTCGCTGACCGAGGTCCTGTTCGCCGTCGTCTGGGCGTGGTTGCTGCTGGGTGAACTGCCGGGCCCCATCCAACTCATCGGCGGGCTGCTGATTGTTGGCGGCGTCGTGCTGGTCCGGCTGGACGAGTTGCGGACCCCGTCCGGTGCCGGCCCGGCGGCGCTCGACCATGCGAACGACGTCGAACCCGTGCCGTAGGCAGGGCCCGACAAAGCCGGCCCGGACGCAGTAGCGTCCGGGCCGGTTGGATTCTGTGGGCGTCTGCCTAGCGGGAAGCGCTTTCCTGCTCCGTGGCGTTGCGGCTGGCCTGCTTGCCGGCCTCCTGCAGCGCCTGGGAGACCTTCGCCAGCGCGGCAACGTGCTGGCCGTTCCATTCGCTACGGAACTTGTCGGCGTCCGGACCCTTCCAGTCGGTGCCCTCGAGCACCTTGGTCAGCATCGATTTCTGCTTGTCGATCTCCGAAGAACCTGCCTGCAGCTTAGTCCCAAGAGTCTTGAGCTGAGCAATGTCTGCACCCCAAATAGCCATTCGAAAAATCTCCTCAAGTGGTAGAACCGGACCCGGGCCCTGTTGGCGCCCCCCGGCGGATCCCGGCTGCTCCGGAAGATCCAATGCCCCCAAACTATCCTGCCTGCCGAAAAAGTGTCGATGGGCAGCCCTCCCCATGCCCTCGATCCCAGGCGTCTTGGCACCTAGCATGGAGGTATGTGCCGAAATATCCGGACCCTCCACAATTTCGAGCCGCACGCTACCACCGCCGAGGTGGAAGCGGCCGCGCTGCAATACGTGCGCAAGATCAGTGGCAGCACCAAGCCGTCCAAGGCCAACGAGGAGGCCTTCAACCGGGCGGTGCACGAGATTGCCCACGCCACCGCGCACCTGCTCGACTCCCTGGTGACCCACGCTCCGGCAAAGGACCGCGGGGAGGAAGAGGCCAAGGCGAAGGCCAGGGCTGCCGTCCGCTACGGCGCGGCCTGACGGGCAGCGCCCGGCCAGAGGCGCCCTACTTGCCGAAGCTGCGCAGCCGCAGCGAGTTCGCCACGACCAGCACGGAGCTGGCGGCCATCGCGGCGCCGGCGATCATCGGGTTGAGCAGGCCCAGGGCCGCCACCGGGATCCCGACGGCGTTGTAGAAGAAGGCCCAGAAGAGGTTGGTCTTGATGGTGGCCAGGGTCCGCCGGGACAGCTCGATGGCCTGGACGACCTGTCCGAGTTCGTTGCCCATGACCGTCAGGTCAGCGGCCTCGATCGCCACGTCAGTGCCGGAGCCCATGGCGATGCCCAGGTCCGCCTGGGCCAGCGCCGCGGCGTCGTTTACTCCGTCGCCGGCCATGGCCACGGTGGCTCCGGCGGCCTGCAGTTTCCGCACGGCCTCGACCTTGCCCTCCGGCAGCACCCCGGCGAACACATCCTCCGCAGCGATGCCGACGGCGGCTGCCACCTGCGCGGCGACGGCGGCGTTGTCCCCGGTCAGGAGGATCGGACGCAGTCCGAGTTCCCGGAGCCGCTGGATCGCGGCGGCGGAGCCCGGCTTGAGTGTATCCCGCAGGCTGATGATTCCGGCTGGCTCCCCGTCCACGGCAAGCCAGACCGCGGTGGCCCCGGAGCCCTCGGCATTGCCCAGCGCCTCCAGCTGCGCCGCAGTAAAGGCGATGCCGTTCTCCTGCAGCCAGCCCGTGCGGCCGGCCGTCACGAGCCGGCCCCCGACGGTACCCTGGACCCCGCCGCCGGGCGCGGAGCGGAAGCTGGAAACGGAGGGAAGGCCACCGGCGTCGTTGTCGCGGCGCTCCGCCGAGAGTGCGGCAGCGGCGACGGCGCGGGCAATCGGGTGTTCCGATGCGGCCTCGACCGCGCCGGCCAGGCGTAGAACCTCAGCGGGGCTGAAGGTTCCGAACGCCTCGGTGCCGGCGACGGCCAGATGGCCGCTGGTTACGGTGCCGGTCTTGTCCAGCAGGATGGTGTCAACGGTCCGGGTGTCCTCAAGGACCTGCGGCCCTTTGATCAGGATGCCCAGCTGCGCCCCCCGGCCGGTCCCGGTGAGCAGCCCCACGGGGGTGGCCAGGCCCAGGGCGCACGGGCAGGCGATGACCAGCACGGCGACAGCGGCCGTGAAAGCGGCGCGCAGTTCGGCGTCGCTGATGTCCGGGGCGGCTGCCAGCAGCCAGGCGATGAAGGTAACCGTGGCGATGGCCAGGACCACCGGCACGAACACCGAGCTGATCCGGTCCGCGAGGCGCGCGATCGGCGCCTTGCCGGTTTGGGCCTGGGAGACCAGCCGGCCCATCTGGGCCAGGGTGGTTTCGGCGCCGACGCGCGTGGCGCGGACCAGCAGCCGGCCGGAAGTGTTGATGGTGGCGCCCGTGACCGGACTGTCGGGGCCGACCTCCACCGGCACTGACTCGCCTGTTACCAGCGAGGCATCGACTGCGGAGGACCCCTCGACGACGACGCCGTCGGTCGCGATTTTCTCGCCCGGGCGGACCACAATGACGTCCCCCACCCCCAGCTGATCGGCCGGGATCTGCTGCTCCTCGCCGCCGCGGAGGACCGTGGCATCCTTGGCGCCCAGGTTCAGCAGCGCCTTGAGGGCGTCTCCGGCCTTCTGTTTGGCATTGGCCTCCAAATACCGCCCGAGCAGCAGGAAGGTGGTGACCACCGCGGCCACCTCGAAGTAGAGCCCGCCGGACCCCGTGCCCGCCATATCTTCCATCCCCGGGTGGCTGGTCATCTGCGGGTCCGCTAAGAGCTGCCAGGCCGAGAAGACGTAGGCCGCGCTCACGCCGATGGAGACGAGCGTATCCATCGTGGAGGCGAAGTGCCGGGCGTTGATGGCGGCGGCCCGGTGGAACGGCCAGGCCGCCCAGGTGACCACGGGCAGGGCCAAGGCTCCCGCGACCCAGCCCCAGTTGGCGAACTGGAAGGCCGGGAACATGGAAATCAGGAACACCGGGATGGTGAGGATGGCTGCGACGATCAGGCGCGGGCGGAGCTTGGCCGCCGGGTGGGTCGCAGTTTGGTGGTCGGGTGCGTCGCCACCGGCCACATGCTCCGCGTGCTCGGTCGTTCCTCCCCGCCGACCCCCTAGCCTCGCAAGCTCGGCCAGGGAACCCTGTCGGCGTGGCCCCACCTTAGACGCACGCTTCCGCATGTCCCCGGCGGCGACGCTCTGGTCACCCTCACTGGCGGTTTCAGTCGACGCCTGAACCCCGACGGGCCTTTTTTGCGGCGTTGGGTACTTGGGAGTGCGGATCGTGGCCTTGTATCCTGCGGCTGCTACCGTCTCGGTGATTTGGGCGTCGGTGACGGCTGCGGGGACTGTGACCTGGGCTGATTCCAGGGGCAGGTTGACGGTGGCGGTGACGCCGTCGAGCTTGCCGAGCTTGCGTTCGACCCGGCCGACGCAGGAGGCGCAGGTCATCCCCTCGATGTCGAGCTCGATCACCCGGCTTCCGGGCTGGTCCAGCAGTTGCTCTTTACTCACGGTGTCCCCTGTCCTTCTGGTTTGCGCTGCGTGGTGTGCCAGGCCGGTGGTGCTCAGGATTCGTTGGACACGACCAGGTACCCGGCCTCGGCAACGGCCTCGCCGACTTCGGCGGCTGACAGGGCGCCGGTGGAGGTGATGGTGACGGTGGAAATGCCGCCGGAGTTGAGGTCCACGTCGATTGTCTCGACGCCGGCCAGGGACTCAAGCTCTTCGCTGACAGAGGATACGCAGTGGCCGCAGGTCATGCCGGAAACGTTGACGGTGGTGGAAACGGTGCTCATGGCTTGCTCCTAGGGGTGGGCTGCTGGTGGTTCGTCAGCCCCGTTGGGTGTTGGGTGGTGTTGCCGCTACCGCAGCAGGCGGCCGATGGCATCGGTGGCCTCTTTGACCTTGAAGTCGATGGCCTCAGCCCGCAGCTCCGCGTCCGGTTCGGAGGCGGCGCCGACGACGCAGTGGCCGATGTGCTCCTCCACCAGTCCGAGGCTGACGGCGTGCAGGGCTTTCGTAACGGCGGCGACCTGCGTGAGGATGTCGATGCAGTACTTGTCCTCATCGACCATGCGGGCGATGCCGCGCACCTGACCCTCGATACGTTTCAGCCGCAGCAAGTAGGCGTCCTTATTGGACGAGTAACCATGCTGTTGATGCTGCTCGGCGGCCGCTGGTTCCACGGCGGCGGTTTCGGGCTCGTTCATAAGCCCAACATATACCCCCAAGGGGTATAGTGCAAGTACCCCGCAGGGGTATCCGTTTGCCGGTCACAGGGGCAGAACGTTTCGGACACAAAAGAGCTCCGGAGTGCGTTATTGGGGGATACGCACTCCGGAGCCGTCTTTGGGTCGGCGGTCATTCTCCCGCCTACGAATCCAAGCTTACGGGGCCGCGGGTGAAGAAAGCCAGCACCCCGAATAACAACATTCATTTTATTTTCGGGGGACCCGGTTGCGCCCCCGGAGCCGCGTCCAAGGACAACTGCGCTGCGTGGAAATCGAAATGCGCCACGGGGTACGCGTAGACGTCCGCCAGGGTCATGGCCTCTTTGAAGAAGGGGTCCCAGCGCGTCGGGAAGTACATCCGGGAGGCCAGGCCAGGTTCCGGCTCCCGCCGCAACCGCCGCTCCAGTGCCGAGGTCACCCGGCGCAGCTTGGCGGAAGTCCGTCGGCGGTTGAAGATTCGCGCGCCTCCCTTGGAGCCCCAGTAGTTGACGGCGTCGAACGGGACGGTCCCGGCGTTCAGCAGCCACGCGAAACCGCGGTTAACGGGGACAGGCAGCCGTCCGAAGATCCGCACCACCGGAAGCAGGGCCAGCACCACAACATAGCCGAACACCATGTGGTACAGCAGCTCCTCGTTGGTCCAGCGGGTGCCCGCACTGCGGCGGTGGAGCGTTTCGGGCGAGGCGGCTGCCAGGGTCGCTTCGAGCCCCGCGCAGTTGCGCCGATACGCGGCAATGACGGCTTCCCGGTCCAGCGGTACGGTCACGCCGGCCCGCAGTCGGTCAACATGTCAGGGGCTGTTTCTGGTTCGGTGGCGGACGGCGGCCCGGACCGGAACGATGAGGATCGGATGGTCCTGATGGTGGCTGAGCCACGCGGCCACCGATCCGTTGAGGGCTGCGGAAATCCGGTGACCCAGCCCGGGTTCCGGTGTGCCCACGATGATCATCGCAGCCCCGACCTCGGCTGCCAGTCTGCCCAGCGCCCGGGCGGGGTCTCCGGCCAGCGTCCGCAGGGTCCAATGGATGCCAAGGGCGTCGCAGGCTGAGCCGATCTTGTTCCGCAACTCCTGGGTCACGGCCCGGATTTCAGCGTTGTCAGTGTCCGGATGCAGGGAGAGCCGGTGCGCGGACCGCGCCGGATCCCACTCCACGAGATAGCTCGCCTCATCGACATGGGCGCAGATCAACGGCGCGGCGAGTTTCGAGGCAAGTGAGGCGGCAGTCTGCAGCACTTCGGGGCTCTGCCCCGGGAGCACGCCGACCACGAGGGGCGGCGGACCACTCGTGCGTTCGGCGGACATACTCAATTGTGGCCCCCGCCCCGCGCCGGGAACAGGGACTTACTCCCTGATCTTTCCGCGGGCCAGCGGTGCGGAATCCGTCTGGTCCGTGCCGGGGGGCCCCTTGCGGGGTGCCGCTCCGACGGTGAGCAACGCTCCGGCGGCCAGGGCGGCAAGGCCGGCGGCGCCCGCCATGGCGTAGGCCATCCCGGTGTAGCTGCCCAGCCAGCCGGCAAGCGCCGGTCCGGCAGCGGGTGCCAGCGCCGTCACCGCGGTCAGGGGGGCGGCAAAGCGTCCCTGCAAAGCGCCCAGATTGGACATGCCCCACCGCTCGGCCACGATCGTGGCCTGCAGCAGCGTCTGGCAGCCGCGGACCGCCCCGGCGAACACTCCCGCCGCGATCAGCAACCCCGGCGGCCCCGGGAGGACGGCGAGCGAGAGGACCGCTGCGGCGCCAGCCCCGGCGATGGTGGCCACCCCGGCACGGGCAGGAATGCCGGCGAACAGGAGCCGCCCGCCGACCTGCCCCGCCCCCACCAGGCCGAGGCCCAGCGCAGCGGCAGCGTAGCTGGCCCCTTTTTCCATCAGCAGCGGAATGATGTTCAGCGTCACCGTGTAAAGCCCCAGGCACAGCAGCACCATGAGCGCCTGCAGGCCCAGAAACGCCGGGCTTCGGGCGATGGCCCGAACCCGGAGGTGGTCCGCGGCGGGCCGGGCGGGGTGCGCCGCGGCCGGCCAGGTGCGGTTGAGGAAGCGTGCGTGCAGCGGGACCGTCACCAGCCCCAGCAGCGCGGCGAGGACCAGGAAGGTGCTGCGCCAGCCGACGGCGGCGGTGAGGCCTGCGGTCAGCGGGACGAAAATCGTGGAGGCAAAGCCTGCCACGAGCGTCAGCGTGGTCAGCGGACGGACCCTGTCGCGGCCGTACCAGCGGCTGATCACGGTGAAGGCCGGCTGATAGAGGATGGCGGCCTGGGCGGTTCCTGCCAGCAGCCATGCGGCCGCAAACAGCGGCAGGTTCGGGGCCAGGCTGACTAGCACCAGCGCCAGGACGCCAACCAGTGAGCCACAGACCATCAGGGTCCGCGGCCCGGTGCGGTCCAGGACCCGGCCCACGTGGATGCCGGCGAGGGCTGACACCAGCAGTCCGGCGGAGAAGGACGCCGTCACCAGGGCAGGATCCCAGCCGGTGTCCTCGCTGATCGGCCGCACAGCGGCGGGAAGGGAGTAGTAGAGCAGGCCCCACCCCGTCGTCTGGGTGATGCACAGCGAGACCAGGCCACCCCGGGGAGCGCCGGCAGCGGCAGGCTGCGGTGACATTCCGGGAGCGGCCATGGGCTCAGTCCGCCACGCTGCCGTGGGAGCTGCTGCGGGAAGAGTCCGGCGCGCCCGTGTCGCGGCCACGTGTCTCCAGCAGGGACGAAACGAGGCCCCTGACCCGGTCGTGATTCTGGTCGCGGATCGCCCGGACGGTCTCGACCGGCTGCCCGGAAGGATCCGTGAGGTCCCAGTCCTCGTAGCGTTTGCCCGGGTAGATGGGGCAGGAGTCGCCGCAGCCCATGGTGATCACGACGTCGGAAGCGCGGACCACGTCCTCGGTCAGCGGCTTGGGGTACTCCCGGGACAGGTCCAGCCCCATTTCCTCCATGGCGGTCACCACGGCAGGGTCAAATTCCGACGCCGGCATCGAGCCCGCCGAGCGCACACGGATCCTGCCTTTGGCCTCCACGTTGAGCAGAGCCGCAGCCATCTGGGAGCGGCCGGCGTTCTGGACGCAGACAAAAAGCACCTCGGGAACTTCGCTGACCACGGCATTCTTTGACTTCGCCAGGGCGGCGAGCCGGTCGTTGGCGAAGTGCTCGGTGGTGGCCGGCAGGTACGTGCTGAACTTTGCGGTCCGGGCCAGGGCGGTGTAGGACTCGAAAACGTAGCGCTCGACGGTTTCGCGTGCGAAGACGCCCGTGAATTTCTCGGCCAGGCGGGCACTGATCCGGTGCAGCAGTTCGGTGTTGTCCTGCAGCCCCAGGCTGTGATCAGGGTGGTCGGTCATGGCATTACTCCAGTGTTTTCAGTGGACGAAAGCTAGGGGACAGAGGCTAGTTCTCGCCGGAGCGGCCGTGGGCCAGCCCGGTCGGGAACCCGACGAGGACGGGCTCGGGCGCCCCGCAGCAGGCGCCCGAGGTTTCGGCGACGTCCCCTGCCGGTGCCGCGGCGGCGACGTCGCAGCTGGTGCCGATGTCGGAGGAGCAGACGCCGGTTTCGGGAAGTTCGAGCTGGACGGTGTCGGCAGCTTCCCGGTCCCCGGCCAGGGCCGCGGCGACGGAACGGACCTGCTCGTAGCCGGTGGCGAGCAGGAAGGTCGGTGCCCGCCCGTAGGACTTCATGCCGACAATGTAGAAGTCCTGTTCCGGGTGGGCCAGCATTTTGGCACCGTGCGGCTCGACGGTGCCGCAGGAGTGAAATTCCGGGTCGATCAGCGGGCCGAGCTCCCGCGGGGCTTCGACGCCCGGGTCCAGTTCCAGCCGGAGTTCCCGGAGGATGTCCAGATCGGGGCGGAAGCCGGTGGCCGGAACCACGACGTCGGCCTCCAGGGTGCGGCTGTCCGTGGAGGTCACGGTGACGGCGCCGCCGGACGCTGCGAGGGCGGCGATCCCGAAACCGGTGTGCAGTTCCACTGCGCCGGACTCGACGAGGCGACGGAGCCGGCTGCCGAGCCGGCCGCGGGCGGCGAGGCCGTCGGCGTCGCCGCCGCCGTAGACCTTGGCGGCGGAGGCGCCGCGGACAGCCCAGAGGATCCTTGTCGCCGGTGACTGGCTCGCGAGTTCGGAGAGGTTGATCAGGGTGTTGGCGGCGGAGTGGCCGGCACCGATCACGAGCGCCGTGCGGCCCTCGAAGCGGTCACGGTCACGGCCCAGGACATCCGGCAGCGGTGAGGAAATCCTGTCAGCTGCGGCGGCTTCGCCGAGGGCGGGCAGACCGGAGGTTCCCAGCGGGTTGCGGGTGGACCAGGTGCCGGACGCGTCGATGACGCCGGCGGCCTGGTAGTCGCGGACTTTGCCGTCGGGGTGTTCGACCCGGACCACAAAAGCTGCGCTGTTGCGGTTGCGGCTGTGGGTCTTGTCCAGGCCCTGTCGGGTCACAGCCACGACGCGGGCGCCGGTGTGCAGCCTGGGCGCGATCGCGGGAACTGCAGCCAGGGGCGTGAGGTACTGGTCGATGAGTTCGCCGCCGAGTGGCAGGACCGTGGCCTCCGGCGCCTTCCAGCCGGTTCCGGCGAGCAGGCGAACGGCTGCCGCGTCAGTGTTGAACTGCCACGGGGAGAACAGCCGGATGTGGCGCCACTGCTCGATGGCGGCGCCCGCGGTTGGGCCGGCCTCAAAAATCAGCGGCTCAAGACCGCGCTCCAAGAGGTGGGCGGCCGCGGCGAGGCCGACCGGGCCCGCTCCGATGACAGCAACGGGAAGATTGGTGGGTCCAGCCATGGTGACCTCTATCCGGATAGATTGATAATGATCGATATGGTGAGTATGTCCCTCTATATCGACGCCTGTCAATGTGAGTGCATAATGGAAGCATGACAACACAGCAGATTGTTGAGTCCACGCCGGCGGAAGCCTGCTGCACCGTGTCCGGGATGCCGGTGCTGGGCGCGGAAGAGGCGCAGGGCAAGGCCCAGCTCTTCAAGGCCCTTGCCGATCCGAACCGTCTGCGGCTGTTGTCCATCGTCAAGGCGGCCGACGGCGGTGAAGCCTGCGTCTGCGACCTCACCGAGCCGCTGGACCTCGGCCAGCCCACGGTGTCCCATCACCTCAAAATCCTCGTGGACGCGGGTCTGCTGCACCGCGAAAAGCGGGGCACCTGGGCCTACTACTCGCTGGTCCCCGGCGCACTGGAGCGCACAGCGGACGTGCTCTCGGCCCTGTAGGCCGCCAGAGCCATGCGGCACTTGAACACCTCCGGTGCGGGGCCTAACGTGGAAGACCTCAGGAAAGGGTGACCGCCGTGGAAATCTTCATGTGGTGGCTGGATCTGGATCTGGCGAGCAAGGAGTGGCTGCGGGAGAACCTGCGGGCCGCCGAGCTGCCGCTGGCCGTGCTGCAAGGCATTGCTGAAGCCGGTGGTCCCCACCCCGATGACGTTTCCGGGGTGCTCACCGACGCCGACTGGGATTTCATCGAGACGCAGTCCGAATTCGTCGACTGACTCGCCCGTCCCGAAGACAATACGGACGGCCGGCTCCGAGCTACAGCCCCGGGCGGGGACAAACCCGAGCGAAAACCATTGCGGGCATCTTCCGGTGGTGGTTCCATAAGGGGCATGGCTACCGCAGAGAGTTATGTCCTGGCAATCGGCACCAAGAAAGGTCTCTGGCTCGCGACGAGCCCGGACCGCAAAGACTGGTCCCTTTCCGGCCCGCACTTCCTGATGAGTGAAGTCCCGAGCATCGGCATCGACACGAGAGACGGCCGGACCCGCATTCTGGTCGGCGTGCGTTCGGAGCACTGGGGACCCACCGTGTTCCACTCCGACGACCTGGGCGAAACGTGGAACGAGCCCGAGGAAGGCGCCATCCGCTTCCCCGAAGGCACGGACGCTGCCTTGGAACGCGTCTGGCAGATCCACCCCGACGCCGCATCCCGCCCCGGGGTCGTCTGGGCCGGCTGCGAGCCGATTTCGGTCTGGAAATCCACCGACGGCGGCGAACACTTCGAGCTCAACCGCGGCCTCTGGGACCACCCGCACCGCGCTGACTGGGGCGCCGGCTACGGCGGCGCCGCGGCACACTCAATCGTCGTCGACCACACCGGCGCGAAGGTGCACGTCGCGATGAGCACCGGCGGCGTCTACCGCTCGCTCGACGGCGGCAGTTCGTGGGAGCCGCGCAACAAGGGCATCTCCGCCTATTTCATGCCCGACCCCAACCCGGAATTCGGCCAGTGCGTGCACAAGATCGCGGCCGATGCCGCCGTCGACGGCCGCCTCTATGCGCAGAACCACCACGGCGTCTATCGCAGCGACGACGACGCCGAGAGCTGGGAGTCGATCGCGGAAGGGCTGCCGGCGGACTTCGGCTTCGTGATGCTCACGCATCCCCGCCGGGCGGGCACCGCCTGGGTAATCCCGCTGAAGGCCGACGGCGAGAGGATCCCGCCGGAGGGCAAACTGGCGGTCCACCGGACCGACGACGCGGGCGCGAGCTGGAAGCGGCTTGACGACGGACTCCCGGCAGCGGAATTCAACTCCGTACTCCGTGACGCCGCTTGCGTCGACGCGGCGGAACCGGCCGGCGTGTACTTCGGCACGCGCGGCGGCAGCGTCTACGCCAGCGCCGACGAGGGGGAACACTTCGCCGAGGTGGCATCGCATCTGCCGGACGTGCTGTGCGTGCGGGCCACGGCCGTCGCCCCGGCCGTCCTCTCCGGTTCCGCGGGGCCCGGCGCCGCCGTGAGCGCCTGAGACCCGTGGCCGGCATCAGTGTGGTGCTGCCCAGTGTGCTCCAGCCGCTGGCCGGCGGGCAGTCCTTCCTGACTGCGCCCGCAGACACCGCGGTGACGGTGGAGGGTGTGCTGGACGTGGTGACCGGGGAGTACCCGGCGCTGTCGAGGCGGTTGCGGGATGAGACCGGGGCGATCCGACGCTACGTGAATATATACGTCAACGGGAATGAGATTCGCCGCCTGCAGGGCCTGGCCACCGAGGTTTTCCCGGGACAGGAGGTCCTGATCATCCAGTCCGTCGCGGGGGGCTAGCAGTCTCAGGCGACCCGCCAGAGACTGCACTCGTCCGTGTTGATGGCCTTCCGGGTTCCGGACTGCCGGTCCATGATCCAGACCACCCCGATACCGGGTGCGGTTTCCTGGACGCTGCCGCGGCGGATCACGACGTCGTCGTAATTCGGGCCGACCCTAAGGCGCGCCTCGATCTCGTCGCCGCGGTGCAGCTGATCCAGGGCACGGATGCGCGTTACATGGGCTTTGGCTTCCTTCAACATGGCGGGGCTCCTGGACTGGAGAGTAGTGCCTGCTCTTGCCGGCACTTTCAGTGTCCTGCGCCAATGTTGCCGCCGCGTTTCGGCCCGGTAAGACGTGGGTAAGCGTTCGACGCCGGCGGAGTTACCGGCGTCGTCGACCCGGCTGCCGGAGCCTCACGGGATGTAGCGTTCCCCCGGGCGCTGGATCCGGAACCACCGGTAGCCGTAACGGTCCAGCTCAAGCTCGAAACCGCCGTCGTGTGCCAGCTCGACGTCCTCCCCGTCCAGCAGATCCCGCAGATAGGCGCCCTCGAAATCCGGCTCCGGGTCCCCGGCGGAGGTCAGGTTCGCTGCCACGGAGGCTGGCTCCGCCCCGAAGTTGTGGGCCAGCACGACGGTTGAGCCGCCCCAGGTGCACCGGTGCAGAAGCACCTTGTCGGCGGGTTGCTTGACGAGTTCGAAGTCGCCCCACCCCAGTTCGGGGCTTTCCCGGTAGCGCTGGATCAGCGTGGCCATGAAGTTCCACAGTGAGTCGGGATCCCTCTTCGCAGCGGCGGCGTTGATGTTCTTCGGCGCGAAGTAGCCGTCCACCACCTGTGCCACGAGATCCTCTGCTGGCGCAGTCGAAAATCCGCCGTTCTCGGTGTCATTCCATTGCATGGGGGACCGCACGGCCGAGCGGCCCTTCGCCGTCAGGTCCTCGCCCATGCCGATCTCCTCGCCGTAGAACAGCACCGGGGTTCCGGGCAGCGCGAACATCAGCGAGTAGACCATGCGGATCCGGGCGGGGTCGCCGTTGAGCATGGTGGGCAGCCGGCGGCGCAGGCCGCGGCCGTACATCTGCATGTCCTCGTCCGGTCCGAACGCGGCAAAAACCTCCTCGCGCTCGGCGTCGCTGAGTTTGTCCAGGGTCAGCTCGTCGTGGTTGCGGACGAACATGGCCCACTGGTTGTCCGGGTGGATCTTCGGACGGGAGCTGAGCGTCTTGGCCAACGGCCGGGCGTCCTCCCGGGCGAGGGACAAGTACAGGTTTTGCATGGACAGGAAGTCGAACTGCATGTTCAGCTCGTTTCCTGCCGCGCCGCCGAAGTACTTCACCTGATCCTTGTAGGGCACGTTGACTTCGCCCAGCAGCACGCCACCGCCGTTGCGGCGGTTGAGGAAGCTGCGGAGCGCGCTGAGGTAGTCGTGCGGATCGACCTGCGCCGAGCCTTCCTTGGACGTGCCCTGCAGTTCCAGGAAGAACGGGACCGCGTCCAGCCGGAAGCCGTCCAGTCCCAGCTGCAGCCAGAACCCCATGGACTTGGCGATCTCGTCCCGGACCTTGGGATTGGCCACGTTCAGGTCCGGCTGATGCTTGGCGAACATGTGCAGGTACCACTCGCCGGTGGCCTTGTCCTGGGTCCAGATGGACGTCTCCTCGCCGGGGAACACCACCTGCTCGGAGGTATCCGGCGGGGTGTCCTTGCGCCAGACGTAGTAATCGCGGAACGGGTTGTCCACCGACTTGCGGGACTCCACGAACCAGGGGTGCTTGTCCGAGGTGTGGTTGAGGACGAAGTCCGCGATCACCCGCATCCCCCGGTCCTTCGCGGTCCGGATGAACTCCACCACGTCGCCCAGGGTGCCCAGCCGCCGGTCCACGCCGTACAGGTCCGTCACGTCGTAGCCGTCGTCCTTGTCCGGAGTGGGGTAGAACGGCATCAGCCAGATGCACGTCACTCCCAGGGCCGCGAGATAGTCCACGCGCTGGATCAGGCCGCCGAAATCCCCGGTGCCGTCGCCGTCGCCATCGAAGAACGTCTCCGGATCCAGGCAGTAGATAACGGCGTTCTTCCACCAAAGGTCCGAGGTCTCGGCGATCCTCACAGCAGCACCTCCCGGTCCTGCCGCGGGTTCCCGGACCCACGAAGCTGCGGGAGGACCTGCTCCGCGAAGGCATGGATGAACGGCGCCTGCTCCTGCCCGACGAAGTGCAGGTACAGCTCGTCGAAGCCGAGCTCGACATATTCGGCCAGCCACTGCGCGTGCTGCCCGGGGTCCGCGGAGATGTTCACGACGTTCCGGACCTGTTCCTCGCCGACGTCGGCGCTGACGCCGTCGAAGTGGGCCGCCGTCGGGAGATCCCAGGGAATGGGCGGGGCGAACACGTTGCTGCGCCACTGGTCCAGGGCAACCCCAACGGCTTCCTGCTCCGTCGGCGCCCAGGACAGGTGCACCTGCAGCACGGCCTTGCCCCGGCCGCCGGCATCGCGGTAGGCGGCGAGCATGTCCTTCAGTTTCGCGTGCGGCTGGTTGACCGTGACCAGCCCGTCCGCCCAGGCTGCCCCCCGGCGCGCTGTTTCCACACTGACAGCAGGCGCAATCAGCGGCGGCTTGATCTCCGGCACATCCCAGATCCTGGCCTGCTGGACGGTGACCAGGCCGTTCCGGGTCACTTCCTTGCCGTCGTGGAGTTCGCGGATGATCTGCACGGCTTCCTCGAGGCGCTGCTGCCGCGTCGCCTTGTCCGGCCAGGCGTCCCCGGTGACGTGCTCGTTCATGTACTCGCCGCTGCCCGGCGCCAGCCAGAACCGGCCGGGGAACATGTCCGCCAGGGTGGCCGAGGCGTGGGCGATGATGGCGGGGTGGTAGCGCTGGCCCGGCGCCGTCACCACGCCGAGGCGCAGGTTGGTGGTTGCCAGCGCGGCCCCGAGCCAGGACCAGGCGAAACCGGAATGCCCCTGCCGCGCGGACCAGGGCTCGATGTGGTCCGAGCACATGGCGGCGTCGAAGCCCGCCTGCTCCGCCAGCTGGACGTCCTTGAGGAGCTGGCCGGGACTGATCTGTTCGTGCGATGCGTGGAAACCGAGGATAGCCATCGTTAATGTCTACCGTCGGCCCGGCCGGTTGTCGAGTAAAGCCTGCCCGGCCGAGCCCTGCCCGGCCTGCCTCTGGCGGGCGGCGCGGTGCGCGGCCACAATAGGCCTATGCGACTGCCGCTGATGCCCCCGATCGCGCCCATGCTGGCGAAAGCCGTGACGTCCCTGCCCGACGGCGCGCTGATGTTCGAGCCGAAGTGGGACGGGTTCCGGGCCATCATCTTCCGCGACGGCGGCGACGTGGAGATCGGCAGCCGCAACGGCAAGCCCCTGACCCGCTACTTCCCGGAACTGGTCGAGGCGTTGAAGGCAAACCTCCCGCAGCGCTGCGTGCTCGACGGCGAGATCATTATGGTCGGCACCTCAGGCGACCGGCTCGACTTCGACACCCTGCAGCAGCGGATCCATCCCGCGGCGAGCCGGGTCCGGCTGCTGGCCGAACAGACGCCGGCGAGTTTTGTCGCGTTCGATCTGCTGGCGCTCGATGACGAGGACCTCACCGCGCATCCTTTCGCCGAGCGGCGCGCGGCGTTGGAACGAGCACTCGCCGGGAGTGCGGCTCCGATCCACCTCACCGCCGCAACACAGGACAAGGGAACGGCCGAGGACTGGTTCCACCAGTTCGAGGGGGCCGGGCTCGACGGCATCGTGGCCAAGCCGCTGGACGGGGCATACCTGCCGGACAAGCGCTCCATGTTCAAGGTCAAGCACGCACGCACCGCAGACTGCGTTCTGGCCGGGTATCGGGTGCACACCTCCGGGCCGGACCGGATCGGTTCGCTGTTGCTGGGGCTCTACGACGACGCCGGCGGACTCGCGAACGTGGGCGTGGTGGGGGCCTTCCCGATGCAACGCCGCAAGGAACTTTTCGAGGAGCTCCAGCCGCTGGTAACCAGCTTCGAGGAGCATCCCTGGCACGGGGACCGGCAGGAGGAAGGAAACCGGACCCCGCGCAATGCCGAGGGCAGCCGGTGGAGCGGAGGCAAGGACCTCTCCTTCACCCCGCTCCGGCCGGAGCGGGTGCTGGAAGTGAAATACGACCACATGGAAGGCGAGCGGTTCCGCCACACCGCGCAGTTTGTCCGCTGGCGCCCGGACCGGGATCCGCGTTCGTGCACCTACGAACAGCTCGAGGAGCCGGTCAGCTACCATCTGGCCGCAGTGCTGGGGACGGGCAGGGGCTGACCCCGGCTGTGCGGACCGGCCGTAGCCGCTCCGGCCCAGTTCCACTTTGCCCTGCCCCCGGGGACATGGAAAAGCCCGGCGTGTCCTGTGAACACGCCGGGCTTCCGGTGCTGCGGCCCGGAGTAACCGGGCCGGAATGCTGCGGCCGGGTTACTTGAGGCCGAGCTCCTTGGTGGGAATCTTGAAGGATTCCTTGGCGGTCAGGGCCGAGACGGCCGAGATGACGCAGATGACAGCGGTGAAGATGCTGATCTGGACCCAGCCCCCGGGCTTGATGCCGCCCATCGCCGCGACGATTGCCGGGGCGAAGCCTGCCATCAGGAAGCCGAGCTGCGTGCCGATGGCCAGGCCGGAGAAACGGACCTTGGTGCTGAACATTTCGGCGTAGAAGGCGGGCCAGACAGCGTTGGAGGCTGCGTAGCCGAAGGAGAAGAAGCCGATTGCGGCCAGGAACATCAGCGGGACGCTGCCGGACTCGAGACTGAGCAGGAACAGCGGAGTCAGGACCGCACTGGCCAGGGCGCCGTAGATGAAGACCGGCTTGCGGCCGATCCGGTCCGCGAGCTTGCCGAAGAGCGGCTGGGTGCCGAGGGCGACCACGTTGGCGCCGACCACGAGCCAGAGGGTGGTGGTGCCGTCCACGCCGGCGACGGTCTTCGCGTAGGCGATGGCCAGGGTGCCGAACACCGTGGAGACGGCGGCGATGAACGCGCAGGCCACGACGCGGAGGACGTCACGCCAGTGGTGCTTGAGCAGGTCTGCGACGGGGAGCTTGGAGATCTGCGCAGTTTTCTGGGCTTCCTCAAAGGCCGGGGGCTCGTGCAGGGTGCGGCGGATGAAGAACGCAACAATCACCACGACGGCGCTGAGCCAGAACGGGATGCGCCAGCCGATGCCGTACTTGATCTCATCCGGCAGGGCCAGAACGGGGATGAAGACGAGGGCTGCGAGGATCTGGCCGCCCTGGGTCCCGGTGAGCGTCCAGGAGGTGAAGAAGGCACGGCGGTTGTCCGGGGCGTGCTCCAGTGTCATGGAGGAGGCGCCGGCCTGCTCGCCGGCAGCGGAGAGGCCCTGGCAGAGGCGCGCCAGCACCAGCAGGGCCGGAGCCCACCAGCCGATCGTGTTGAAGTCCGGCAGGCAGCCGATCAGGAACGTGGAAGCGCCCATCAGCAGGAGCGTAAACATGAGGACCTTGCGGCGGCCCACCCGGTCACCGAAGTGGCCCAGGATGACGGCGCCGACCGGCCGGGCAACGTAGGCGAAGCCGAACGTCGCGAAGGACATGATCGCCGCGTTGGCGCCGGCGTCGGGGAAGAAGACTGTGGGGAAGATCAGTGCAGCGGCGGATCCGAAGATGAAGAAGTCGTAGTACTCGACGGCGCTGCCCAGGAAACTGGCGAGGGCTGCCTTCTTCGGCGTCCCTGCCGGTGTGTCAGTGCCCGGCGTCGTAGACGGGAGTGTCTGGCTCATGGTGTTCCTTTGTGTAACGACATTGTCGCGGATGGATCAGGAAGGTCTCGGCCGCCGCTGGCTTTTAGGGGTGCGGCAGCAGGAGGTTCGTGGAAAGACCCGGACGAGTAGCCACATTGTGGGAGCTACTTGTGCGATGTAGCAATCATGACTGTGAGGGTGGTCACTTGTCAACAAAAATAATCACCATCTAGAAATAGCTCTCACCATGTGAGAGCATTGGGTCATGAGTGTGAATCAAGACACAGAAGCGGACGTCGCCGCCGCCCCCCATCCAGCCCCTGCGGGCATCGACTCCACGGCCGGCGGGAAAGCCGGCCCCAAGGCTGCCAAGGAGGACTCCCGCACGGACATGGTCGGGAAAGCCCTGGGGCTGCTGGTCCTGCTCGGCGACGAGCCGCGGGGTGCGAGTGCCGCCGAGCTCTCCCGCCGGGCGGCACTTCCCTTCAGCACCACCTACCGCCTGCTGGGTTCGCTGACCCGCGACGGCTTTGTGGACTACGAGCCGGACGGCCGCCGGTACCACCTGGGCCTGCGCATCTTCCAGCTCGGCCAGCGGGTGTCCAACCATCACGGATTCGCCGGGACGGCCCTGCCCATCCTGCGGCGCGTCACGGAGGAGACCGGCGAGGCGACCATCCTCTCGGTGCGCGACGGAAACCACCATCTGACCGTCAACAAAGTGGACGGCCCCCAGACGTTCCGCGTTACGAGCGACCCCGGGCACCTGGGTGCCCTGCACACCACCTCGGTGGGCAAGGCGCTCGTGGCCTTCGCTGACGACGCCACCCGCAGCCAGCTCGTCGAAGAACTCGAGCTGGAGCCGCTCACCGAATTCTCGATCACCGCCCGGGAGGCCTTCCGGGCCGAGATCGAGCTGGTCCGCCAGCGTGGCTATGCCCTCATGGATGAGGAAAACGAGCTGGGCATGCGCGCCGTCGCCGTCCCCGTCTTCAACTCCCAGGGCCATGCTTTTGCCGCACTGGCCACCGCGGTCCCGGTTTTCCGAATGAGTGTGGAGGCCCTCGTGGCACTGGTCCCGCTGCTCCAGGCGGCGGCGGCAGAGCTGTCCGCACGGCTGCCCCAGCAGTGATTTCCGCGGCCCGACCGGCCGGACGCCGTTCCAATTTGTTCGCCAGTAGAACAACAGTGCAACATGTGAACAACTGCGGTACTGTAATCCCCAACACCCGGCCCGCGGCCGGCGCCCCGCGCGTCCCCGCCCGCCGAGTGCCGTTGTCAAAGGAGCTATACGGATGAGCAATCGAGCAGAGTCCTTTCTTGTGGGCCTGATAGGCGATGGCGTGACGCCGTCCCTTACGCCCCCCATGCATGAACGCGAAGGCGACGTGCAGGGCCTCCGGTACCTCTACCGCCCCATCGACCTCACCGAGCTGGAACTTCCCGGCCAGAGCGTCGGCGAGCTCCTGACCGGCGCCTACCGGCTGGGCTTCAACGGATTGAACATCACCCACCCTTGCAAGCAGCTGGTCCTGGAACACCTGGATGAGGTCACTCCGGATGCCCGGCGCCTCGGTGCGGTGAACACGGTAACCATCCGGGACGGCCGCTTCATCGGCCACAACACTGACTTCTCCGGGTTCGCGGCCGCCCTCGCCACGGGCCTGCCGGGAGCAAAACTGAACCGCGTGGTGCAACTGGGCGCCGGGGGAGCCGGCTCCGCCGTCGCCTACGCCCTGCTCACCGCCGGGGTCCGCGAACTGGACCTGGTGGACACAGATCCGGCCCGCTGCGCGGCACGCGCGGCCGAGCTGGCCGGCTTCTTCCCGGACCAGCTGGTCACCGCACGGACGACGGCGGAGCTGCCGCAGCTGATGCCGCTGGCCGACGGTTTGGTGCACTGCACCCCGGTGGGCATGGCCGCCCACCCCGGCGTCCCGCTGGACATGTCCCTCGTGACAGCGCGGCACTGGGTCGCGGATATTGTGTACCGGCCAATTGAAACCGAACTTGTCCGCGAGGCCCGCGCCAGGGGCTGCGACGTGCTCGACGGCGGCCGGATGGCCGTGGGACAGGCCGCCGACGCCTTCCGCATCTTCACCGGCCTCGAGGCCGATGCGGAGCGGATGCGCACCCACTTCCTGGAACTCGTCGCCGCCGAAGAGGTGGCCGCCTGATGCGCACCGGAATCGCCACCGTCTGCCTCTCGGGCACCCTGCGGGAAAAGATGCAGGCCTGCGCCATTGCGGGCTTCGACGGGATCGAAATCTTCGAACAGGACCTCGTCACCTCCCCGCTGAGCCCGGAGGAGGTCCGGAAAATGGCCGCCGGCCTCGGCCTGACCCTGGACCTCTACCAGCCGTTCCGCGACTTCGACAGTGTGCCGGAGGAACTGCTCGCCGCCAACCTGCGCCGGGCGGAAGCGAAGTTCCGGCTGATGTCCCGGCTCGGCATGGACACCATCCTGGTCTGCTCCAACGTGGCCACCGCCAGCATCGATGACGACGGACTCCGGGCCGAACAGCTCGCCGCCCTCGCCGCCCTCGCCCAGGACCACGGCGTCAAGGTGGCTTATGAGGCGCTGGCCTGGGGAAAGTACGTCAGCGACTACGAGCACGCCCACCGTCTGGTGGAAGCGGTGGACCACCCGAACCTGGGCACCTGCCTTGACTCGTTCCACATCCTCTCCCGCGACTGGGACACCGCCCCGATCGAATCCTTCAACCCGGAGAAGATCTTCTTCGTCCAGGTGGCCGATGCTCCCAAACTGTCCATGGATGTACTGTCCTGGAGCCGGCACTACCGGGTCTTCCCGGGCGAAGGGCAGTTCGAACTCGCCAAATTCCTCGGCCACGTGGTCCGGGCCGGCTACACCGGCCCGGTGTCCCTGGAGGTCTTCAACGACGTCTTCCGCCAGTCCGACGTCGAACGCACCGCCGTGGATGCCATGCGCTCGCTGATCTGGCTCGAGGAGCAGAGCGCCAAGTGGCTGGACGCGGCTCCGGCTGCCGGAAATGTCGCCGGTACCCGACCGGCCGGCCGCCGCCGTTACCCAATGGAACTGGCCACGCTGCCGCAGGTGGCCGAGCCGGCCGGCTTCAACTTCGCCGAGGTCAGGGCCGCGGACACCGCCGGACTTGAGTCCCTGCTGGGCCAGTTGGGATTTGCGTTCAACGGGCGCCACCGGACCAAGAATGTGCAATTGTGGACCATGGGCCACGCCCGCTTGATCATCAATGAGGAGTCTGCCGAGGACCCCCAGGCAGCTGGCGCGCCCGCTATTTCTGCGTTGGGCTTCGACGTCGATTCCCCCGTGATTGCCGCGGCCCGGGCCCAGCAGCTCAAGGCCCCGGCCGTGCCGCGCAAGAGCCAGGCCGACGAGGAAGTTTTCCAGGGTTTCGCCGCCCCGGACTCCACCGAAATCTTCCTGTGCCAGGGCAGCCCCGACGGCACTGCCGTGTGGACCCGCGAATTCGGCGAGGGACTGGACGCCCCGGCGGCGGGGCGGAGCGCCGTGATCGACCACGTGAACCTGGCGCAGCCCTGGCAGCACTTCGACGAAGCCGTCCTCTTCTATACGAGCGCCCTGGCCCTGGAGCCGCAGCCGTACGCGGAAGTCGCCAGCCCCACCGGCCTGGTCCGGTCCCAGGTGATGCTCACCCGCGACCGCGGCGTCCGCCTGGTGCTGAACCTTGCCCCGCTGATCCAGCGCGACGGTGCCGGCCCCGGCCCGGATGTGGCAGCCGGCACCGGCCAGCGCCGGACCTACCAGGAACACATCGCCTTCGCCGTGGATGACCTGGTGGCAACGGCCCGCGCCGCGAAAGACCGCGGCCTTGATTTCCTCCAGATCCCGGAGAACTACTACGAGGACCTCGACGCGCGGTTCGACCTGGACCCGTCCTTCCTGGCCACCCTCCGGGAACTCAACCTGCTCTACGACCGCGACGCCGACGGCGAGTTCCTGCACTTCTACACCGCCACCGTCGGCAGTGTGTTCTTCGAAATGGTGGAGCGCCGCGGATCCTACGGCGGCTACGGGGCGCCCAACGCCCCGGTGCGGCACGCCGTCCAGTACGACCACCTGCACCAGCTGAACCTTATTTCCTGACCGGCCATGGCAAAACCAACCATCAACACCCAACGAAAGGAGGCTGCTGTGCCTGAAGAACTCAACCTCGAGATCTACAACCCGGATCCGCTCACCGAAGACGTGTCCGACGAAGCCACGGAGGCCGCACCGAAGACGTATGCGCCCCTGGATGCGGCCGCGGAGTCGCAGGCGGACCTCAGTGCCGAGATGAAGGCCATCGGCGAGGCTTACGCGCAGGCGCTCAAAAACGGCGCCCCGGCAGAGATCCAGCCCCGGCTGGACTATGCACCGTACCGCAGCAGCGTCCTGCGCCACCCCACCAAGGACCTGCACCACGCGGACCCGGAAACCATTGAGCTGTACTCTCCGGCGTTCGGACACATGGACGTGCACGCGCTGGAAGCGGACCTGACCATCCAGCACAACGGTGAACCGCTCGGCGAACGCATCGTCGTCTCCGGCCGCGTGCTCGACGGCGACGGCCGTCCCGTCGCCGGCCAGCTGGTGGAGATCTGGCAGGCGAATTCCGCCGGCCGCTACATCCACAAACGGGACCAGCACCCGGCCCCGCTGGACCCCAACTTCACCGGCGTCGGCCGTTGCATCACGGGCGCCGACGGCTCCTACAGCTTCACCACAATCAAGCCCGGCGCCTACCCGTGGAAGAACCACCTCAACGCCTGGCGCCCGGCCCACATCCACTTCTCCCTGTTCGGGCAGGAGTTTACCCAACGGATCGTCACCCAGATGTACTTCCCCGGCGACCAGCTCTTCCCGCTGGACCCGATCTACCAGTCGATTGTCGACCAGGACGCCCGGGACCGGCTTGTGGCCACCTACAACCACGAGCAGACCAAGCCCGAGTGGGCCCTGGCGTACAACTGGGACATCGTCCTGACCGGGTCGAAGCGGACCTGGACAGAGAACGAGGCATTGGGCGCAGCAGGAGACGACAATGAATAAGGCCAGCATGAGTAAACTCACCCCGACACCAGGCCAGACCGTAGGCCCCTTTTACGGCTACGCGCTGCCCTACACCAGGGACCGCGAGCTGCTGGCCCCCGGCTCCCCGGGCTCCATCCGGCTCCAGGGCACCGTCTACGACGGCGCCGGGCACCCCATCCCGGACGCGATCCTGGAAATCTGGCAGGCGGACGCCGAGGGAAAGGTCCCGCACCACACGGGTTCGCTCGTGCGTGACGGCTACACCTTCACCGGCTTCGGCCGCAGCGCCGTGGGCAACACCGGCGTCTTCACCTTCACCACGGTCAACCCCGGCCCCACCGAGGAAGGCGCAGCGCCGTTCATCTCCGTCGCGGTCTTCGCCCGCGGCCTCATGAACCGGCTCTTCACCCGGATCTACCTGCCGGAGAACGAGGAGGCCCTGGCCGCGGATCCGCTGCTGTCCTCGCTGGATCCGGAACGCCGCAAGACGCTGATCGCCCGCCGCGACGCCGACGGCGGCCTGACCTGGGATATCCGGCTTCAGGGCGCGGGCGAAACGGTGTTCCTCGACTTTGAGGGCGCCTCGAAGTGATTCCTCGTGAAACCAGCGGAGCCACCGGAGGCGACGCCGGCCCGCAGGGTGATTTTGGCCTCCTGAGTCCCGTGTCGGCGTCGCCCCTGGTGGCGGCGCTGACCGGGGACCGGGCGGTGCTGGCGGCCATTCTCCGGGTCGAGGCCGCCTGGGCCGTGGTGCTGGAACAGGCAGTCCTCGCCCCGGCCGGGTCCGCCGCAATGGTGGCCGCGGCCGCCGAGGTGGGCCGCTATGACCTCGCGGACCTTGCCGTGCGCGCCCAGGGCGGCGCCAACCCGGTGATCCCGCTGCTGGCGGACCTCCGCAGGCAGGTCAACACCCTTGATACGGCGGGAATCGGTGCCGGGAAAGCCGTGCACACCTCGCTGACCAGCCAGGACGTGCTTGACAGTGCCCTCATGCTGCTGTGCAGGGAGGCGGTCCGGGGACTGCTCACCGAGCTCACGGCAGCGACGGCGGCACTGGCCGCCCTCGCCGAAGAGCATGCGGACACCCTGTGCGTGGGCCGCAGCCTCACCCAGCACTCCCTGCCGTTCAGCTTCGGGCTCAAGGCAGCCCAATGGTTCCACGGCCTTGCCGCGGCCGCCCGCCGGCTTGAGGCCCTCGATTTCCCCGTGCAGACCGGGGGAGCGGCCGGGACCCTGGCCGCCGGCACCGTCCTGGCGGCGGGCTCGGGCCTGGGCCCCCTGGATCTCTCCGACCGGCTGGCCGCGGAACTCGGCCTCGCCGCGGTCCCGGCGCCCTGGCACACGAACCGGCTGGCCGTCACCTCCCTTGGCGACGCCCTGGCCGCCGTGACCGACGCTGCGGGCAAGGTCGCCGCCGACGTGCTGTTCCTCAGCCGCCCGGAAGTCGCCGAGCTCGCCGAGCCCCGCGCCGCCGGCCGGGGCGGGTCCTCGGCCATGCCGCAGAAGCAGAACCCCGTGCTGTCCGTGCTGGTCCGCAGCGCAGCCCTGCAGGCGCCGGGCCAGGCCGCGCAGCTGCACCTGGCCGCCGCCAACTTCAACGATGAACGCCCTGACGGTGCCTGGCACAGCGAATGGCCGGCGCTGCGCCAGCTCCTCCGCCTCGGCCTCGGCGCCGCCGTGCAGCTCCGCGAACTCGCCGAGGGCCTGCAGGTCTTCCCCGATGCCATGCGGCGCAACCTGGAGCTTTCGGGGCCGCTGCTGCTCAGCGAGGCCGTCACGGCCGCCGTCGCACCGCTCCTGTCCGGCAGCGTCCCGGGTAAGAACAGTGCGGACGGCAAGCAGCGGCTGCAGTCCGTGGTGGACCAGACCCTCCAGGTCCCGGCCGCGGACCAGGCGTCCACCTACCGGCGGCTGCTCCGCGCGGCCGTCCCGACGGAGCTGCTCTCCGACGCCCGGCTGGAGGAGCTGCTCGATCCGGCCAACTACCTCGGCCAGGCCGCCGAAATCTCCCGGCGCATCCTTGCCGCCTACCCGGAATACGGCGTCCCGCACGCCGGATCCCACACCCCATCACCGACCCCCGAGCTGAACGGAGCCTCCCGTGGCTAGACCAACAGTCAAGGCAGTACTGCTGTCGCCCCAGCGCCCGCTGGGCGACAAGCCCCTCCTCGTGGTGGGCCCGTCCCTGGGCACGTCCACGTTGCTGTGGACCCAGGCCGGCGCCCTGCTCGGGGACGACGTCGACGTCGTCGCCTGGGACCTGCCGGGCCACGGCATCTCACCGGCCGCGAAGGAGACGTTCACCGTCGCCGAACTGGCCGACGCCGTTGTTGAGCTGGTGGATTCGATCGCCCCCGGGGCGAGGTTCCACTACGCCGGCGTGTCGCTGGGCGGCGCCACCGGCCTGCAGCTGGGCATTAAGCACGGCGAACGGCTTAAAAGCCTGTCCGTGCAGTGCACCGGAGCGAAGCTCGGCACACCCGAGGGCTGGCTGGAACGCGCGGAAACCGTCCGCACCCAGGGCACGCCCGTGATGATCCAGGGATCGGCCCAGCGCTGGTTCGGCCCCGGATTTATGGAACACCAGCCCGAACTCAGCGGCCGGCTGCTGCACAGCCTGCGCGACGCCGACCGGTTCAGCTACGCCTTCTGCTGCGAGGCCCTCGCCGGCTTCGACGTCCGGGACGAGCTCGGCAGCATCAGCGTCCCCACCCAGGCTGTCGCAGGCGCCCAGGACAGCGTTGCCCCGCCGTCCTTCGCCGAGGCGATCGTCGAAGGGATCACCGCAGGCGGCGGCACAGCCAGTGCCATCACCCTCGAAGGGGTGGCACACCTGGCCCCGTTTGAGGCACCCGGCCACGTCGCCGAGCTGCTGCGGAGCCTCATCACGTGGACCGAATCCAGTGGAGCAGCCAAGTGACCGACCCCCAGCAAAACCGCCCCCAGCTCCCCGGTGCAGATCTCAGCGGCGCAGCCCGGAACGGCGTAGTCCAGCCGGACGCCACCAGCCAGGAAATCTACGACGGCGGAATGGTGGTCCGGCGCGAGGTGCTCGGTGCCGCGCATGTGGACCGCGCCAACGCCAGCAAGGATTCCTTCACCGAGGACTTCCAGGACATGATCACCCGGATCGCCTGGGGCGGTATCTGGACCCGGCCAGGCCTGACCCGGCAGATGCGCTCCGCCGTCACCATCACCGCGATGGTGGCCCACGGCCATTGGGAAGAACTGGCCATGCACCTCCGCGCGGCCGTCACCAACGGCCTGAGCCGGGACGAGATCAAGGAAATCCTGCTGCAGACCGCCATTTACTGCGGGGTTCCCTCCGCCAACACCGCCTTCAAGACAGCGCAGCAAGTCTTCCATTCCATGGACAACGCCGGAATGGACAACACTGGAATGGACAAAACCTCATGAACCAGGCCTACCTCTACGACGCCGTGCGGACCCCGTTCGGGAAGTTCGGCGGCGGGCTCGCCGGTGTCCGCCCGGACGATCTCGCCGCCCATGTGATCGGTGAAGCGGTGAAGCGCGCGCCGAAGCTCGACGTCGAGCGGATCGATGAGGTGGTTTTCGGCAACGCCAACGGCGCGGGCGAGGAAAACCGCAACATCGCCCGGATGGGCACCCTGCTGGCGGGCCTGCCGGTCTCGATCCCCGGGACCACGGTGAACCGGCTCTGCGGTTCCTCGCTGGACGCGGCGATCATCGCCTCGCGCCAGATCAACACCGGCGACGCCGAACTGATGCTGGTCGGCGGCGCCGAATCGATGTCCCGCGCCCCCTGGGTGCTGCCCAAAACGGAGAAGCCCTACCCGGCCGGGGACATGGCCCTGGTCTCCACCACGCTGGGCTGGCGGCTGGTGAATAAGGCCATGCGCCCGGACTGGACGGTGTCCCTGGGCGAGGCCACCGAACGGCTCCGGGAGAAGTACGGGATCACCCGGCAGGCGCAGGACGAATTCTCCGCCAACTCCCACAACCTCGCCGCCGCGGCCTGGGACGAGGGCTTCTACGACCAGCTCGTCACCATGGTCCCGGGCACGGACCTGACCCGGGATGAGGGCATCCGTGCCGGGTCCTCGGCGGAGAAGCTCGCCGGGCTCAAGACCGTGTTCCGGACCGAGGGCGGCACCGTCACCGCCGGGAACGCCTCGCCGCTCTCCGACGGCGCGTCCGCGGCCTGGCTCGGCTCCGAGAACGCCGCGGGCATCCTGGGCCTGGAGCCGCTGGCCCGGATCGCGGGCCGCGGCGCGCACGCCAACGACCCCCAGTACTTCGGCTACGCCCCGGTGGAGGCCGCGAACAAAGCCCTCGCCAAGGCCGGGATCGGCTGGGACCAGGTCGGCGCCGTCGAACTCAACGAGGCCTTCGCCGCGCAGTCCCTGGCCTGCATCAACGCCTGGGGCATAGACCACTCGATCGTGAACCGGCACGGCGGCGCGATCGCCATGGGCCACCCCCTGGGCGCCTCCGGCGGCCGCATCCTCGGCACCCTGGCCCGGTCCCTGCAGGCCTCCGGTGAACGCTGGGGCGTCGCCGCGATCTGCATCGGCGTCGGCCAGGGCCTCGCCGTCGTCCTCGAAAACATGACCGTTGCCGGAACCAACACCGGAAAGGCATAAGCGAATGCTGAACTTTGTAGACAGCGTCGGCGAGGCTGTCGCCGGCATCAAGGACGGCTCCACCGTCATGATCGGCGGCTTCGGCAACGCCGGCCAGCCGTTCGAACTCATCGACGCGCTGATGGACTGCGGCGCCAAGGACCTCACCGTCGTCAACAACAACGCCGGCCAGGGCGACCAGGGCCTCGCGCTGCTGATTAAGGAAGGCCGGGTGAAGAAAATGATCTGCTCCTTCCCGAGGCAGTCCGACTCCTGGCACTTCGATGCGAAGTTCCGCGCCGGCGAGATCGAACTGGAACTTGTGCCGCAGGGCAACCTCGCCGAGCGGATCCGCGCCGCGGGCGCCGGGATCGGCGGCTTCTTCACCCCCACCGGGTACGGCACCATGCTGGCCGAAGGCAAGGAAACCCGCATCCTGGACGGCCGCGGCCAGGTCTTCGAGACCCCCATCCACGCCGACGTCGCGCTCATCAAGGCGCTCAAGGCCGACGGCGTGGGCAACCTCGTCTACCGCAAGACGGCCCGGAACTTCGGCCCGATCATGGCCGCCGCGGCCAAACACACCGTGGTCCAGGTCTCAGAAATCGTCCCCACGGGCGGCCTCGACCCGGAGATCGTCGTGACCCCCGGAATCTACGTCAACAGCATTGTAAAGGTGGCCTGAGATGAGTAGCCAGTCCAACAGCCAGGCAGGCATTCAGACCTCCGACAAGCCGCTGGGCCGCGATGACCTGGCCCGCCTGGTGGCGCGGGACATTAAGCCCGGCTCCTTCGTGAACCTGGGCATAGGCCAGCCCACCCTGGTCTCCAACTACCTCGAGCCGGAGCAGAACATCACGCTCCACACCGAGAACGGCATGCTGGGCATGGGCCCCGAAGCCACCGGGGACCAGATCGACGGCGACCTCATCAACGCCGGCAAGATCCCGGTGACGGAACTCCCCGGGGCGTCCTACTTCCACCATGCCGACTCCTTCGCGATCATGCGCGGCGGGCATTTGGATATCTGCGTGCTCGGGGCCTTCCAGGTCTCCGCGACCGGCGACCTCGCCAACTGGCACACCGGCGCACCGGACGCGATCCCGGCCGTCGGCGGGGCCATGGACCTCGCCACCGGCGCCAAGGATGTCTTCGTCATGATGACCCTCCTGACCCGCGATGGGATCTCCAAACTCGTCGAGAGCTGCAGCTACCCGCTCACCGGCATCGGCTGTGTGACCCGCGTGTACACGGACAAGGCCGTATTCCTGACCGGTCCCGACGGTGTCGAGGTCCGGGAGACGTTCGGCTGCACCCTCGACGAACTGCAGGACATGGTTCCGCTGCCGCTCCAGGCCGCCGCCGCCGTCGGGAGCTGAGCATCCGCTCGCACGGATAAAGTGGTGCGGGACCGAGAGGCATGGAAATGATTGACGCAGCAAAGGGCGCCAAGGCCGCTGGCGCGCCGGCGGCCAGTGACCAGTACGTGCAGTCGCTGGCGCGCGGGCTGGCGGTGATCCGCGCCTTCGACACGGACCATCCGAAGATGACGCTGACGGAGGTGGCGGCACGGACGGACCTCACCCGGGCCACGGCGCGGCGGTTCCTCTACACGCTGGTGGAGTTGGGCTATGTCCGGACCGACGGCAAGATCTTCGCCCTGACCGCCAAGGTGCTGCAGCTCGGCTACGCCTACCTGTCCGGGCTCTCGCTGCCGCAGCTCGCCCAGCCCCACCTCGAGGAGCTGTCCCTCCAGCTGGGGGAGTCGACGTCGGCCGCCGTGCTGGACCGCACGGACATCGCCTACATCGCCCGGGTGGCGACGCGCCGGATCATGACCGTCGGCATCACCGTCGGCACCCGCTTTCCGGCGTACGCCACCTCGATGGGCCGGGTGTTGCTGGCGGCACTGCCGCCCGCCCAGCTGCAGGACTACCTGGCCAGCACAGAAATCCGGCCCCTGACCCCGCTGTCCATCGGGACGCGCGAGGGACTGCTCGCCGAACTGGCGACCGTCAGGAAGCAGGGCTGGTGCCTGTTGAACCAGGAACTTGAGCTCGGCCTGATGTCCATCGCCGCACCGGTCCACGACGGCCCCAAGGTGGTTGCCGCGATCAACGTGTCATTGCAGGCCCAGTCGGTCGCGAGCCAGCCCGACCCGGCGGCCTACCTGGACTCGGTGCGGGCGGCAACAGTGGCCACCGCCGAAGTCATCTCCGCGGACCTGTCCTCCGGGCGCTAGGGGAACTCAGCTGGAAGAGTCCGCTGACGGCGCGGTGGAGACCGTGATGGTGACCCCTGCCGCGTCGTCACGGATCTTGAGGTGCAGGTCCTTGCCCACAAGCGAGGCGTGGATGTCCTCGCTGTCCGCTGGGGCGAGCTGCTCCGCCAGCCGCGTGACCGCCCGCGACATGGCGCGGCCCCAGTCGTGGGGATCCGTGCTGGACGCTTCGGCCTCAGCCGAGTAGTTCTCCTGTGGTTCGGACATATGCTCCCGCTTCCCGCCCTTGGAGTGCGGCCTGCCAGGCTGATCCGGACAGGCAGCCGGCCCGAACCAGGCTCGGGACGGCAGGCTCCAGTAGTTGAGCATGGCCAGTCTAGTGACTCCGGCGCGCAGACGTCCACGGTTCGCGCCGCGGCTGCGGAGGTTACACACGGAATCCCGTTAGGATTTCAATCCGGGACACTCCACGTCCCCCTTGCCCTCGAAGGACGCCATGCCAGAGAATCCCGCGCTCGACAGCACCCCACCCACCAGGCGCGCCGCCGTGGTCATCAACCCCGCCAAATCCGTTGGTCCGGCGCTCCAGGGCGCCATCCTCCGGCTGTGCGAAACACATGGCTGGGCCGAGCCGCTCTGGCTTGAAACCACGGTCGAGGACCCGGGCGCCGGCCAGGCGCGCGAGGCCCTGGAGGCCGGGGTCGACGTCGTCATCGCCGCCGGCGGTGACGGCACCGTGCGCTGCGTCGCCGAGGTGCTCGCCGGCACCGGAACACCCATGGGGCTGGTGCCGCTGGGAACCGGAAACCTCCTGGCCCGCAACCTCGGCGTGGACATCACCGACCCGGTCTCCGCCTGCTACGACGTACTCACCGGCAGCGAACAGGCCATCGACGTCGTCAAGGCGCGGCTGAACCACTCGGACGACGAGCAGGTGTTCCTGGTGATGGCCGGACTCGGCTACGACGCCGCCATCATGGCCGACACCGTCGACGTGCTGAAGGACCGCATGGGCTGGCTTGCGTACGTGGAGGCCGGCATCCGCAAACTCCCCGGCAAACCCGTCAAGGCGCGGATCAGCGTCGACGGCGGGGAGCCCGTCCGCCGCAGGATCCGCAGCGTCATGATCGGCAACTGCGGCCGGATCATGGGCGGAGTCGAGATCTTCCCGGACGCTAAGGTCGACGACGGCGTGCTGGACCTGCTGGTCCTGGCCCCGCGGGGCCGGCTTGGCTGGCTGGGGGTTGTTGCCGGGATCTTCGGCCGGAACAAAAGCGAGACCGAATCCGTGGAGTACTTCCAGGGCAAATCCGCAGAGATCACCCTGGAGCACGAGCAGGAATTCCAGCTGGACGGTGACCACCTCGGCACCGGAACGCACCTCGCCGTGGCCGTCGAGCGCGACGCCCTGAAGATCCTGATGACTACTTAGACCACCCTCCTCCGGCGTTCGGCGGTACTTGCCTCTCAGATTCCGGTGCCAGCGCGGGCGGCCATGTCCGGGTAGTGAGTACTACCCGGACATGGCCTTTTGAGCATAGTTCGTAAAGGCAAGTAGCAACCACTCGTGACCGGGCTATTCCCACCAACTTTGATTGGCTCAGGCATCAAATGATGCAGCCAATTGCCTTTGGAGGGAGCCGCAATGGCACGCTGGTTCGTTGTCGCCCCGGATGTTCGGCCGAATGACCGGACATCCTTAATTTGTGCGGACGATGCGTCCGCCGGCCCGCGGACCACTGGCCCCAACGGGTGCCGGTGACACCGCGGTCCGAGGGCATGCCGCACGGCCTGGCCCTCAACTTTCCCGGATACACCGCTGACCGCCCCGGGGGGACGGTGGCCGACCTTGCGTATGCGCCCCACGCCCTGCACACGTCCCATGGCGGCCTCGGTGCTCCCGCAAGCTTTGTACCACTCCGGCCCGCCGTTCCCCCCGCTGTGGACGCGGCGGGAACACCCGCCGGTGCGGCCGCCCCCACCGCGGCCCCGGCACTCTCCGGACGGCAATGGGCGCGGTTCCTGCGGCGGCTGCTGCGCGGCACAGACGCCGCGCTGGTCATCGTCTGCGTCGTCGCTGGATTCCTCGTCCCGTTCGAGGGCCGCCAGCCGTTCACGGGAAGCCCCGCTGACCTGAATGCGGCCCTCATCGGAGGGGTCCTCGGTGTGATGTGGGTTGCGGCCCTGGGCCTCTACCGCACCAGGGACACGAAGATTCTGGGAGCCGGAACCAGTGAGTACAAACGTGTTGCTGCCGCCAGCGGCGCGGTCTTCGGGTTGCTCGCCGTCGGCCTGGTGGCGTTCCGCATCCAGCCGGCGTCGGCGTTCTACCTGGTTTCCCTCCCGCTGGGACTCACCCTCCTGCCGGTCAGCCGCTGGGCTGCCCGGCGCTGGTACAACTCGCGGCAGTCCCAGGGACAGTACCTTGTCAGGGCGATTGTTATCGGCCAGGCCGAGGACGTGCGCTATGTACTCAAGCGGATCGCCCGGAAGTCCGGCGCCGTCTACGAGATCCTCGGCGTATCGTTGCCCGGCGGGCGGCGGGGAACCTCGTTCGACGTCGATGGCCGGCGGGTGCCGGTCCTCTCCTCCACTGATGACGTGGTCCGGACGGTTGGCCGCTGTGGGGCGGAAGCGGTCATCGTGGCCGGCCCGGTACCCGGCGGCAACCAGTACATCCGCGAACTGGGCTGGGGGCTGGAAGAACACCAGGCGGAACTTGTGCTGGCCTCGTCCCTGACCAACGTAGCCGGGCCCCGGATCCACTGGCGTCCGGTGGAAGGGCTGCCGTTGATGCACGTGGATGTGCCCCGGTACAGCGGCGCCAAGCATGCTTTCAAGCGGCTGCTGGACATTGCGGTGGCCGCCGCCGCCCTGGTCCTGCTGTTGCCGGTCTTCCTCGTCCTGGCGATCATCGTCAAGCGCGACAGCCCGGGACCTGTCCTGTTCCGGCAAGAGCGGGTGGGCAAAGCCGGACAACCTTTCCGGATGCTCAAGTTCCGGTCCATGATCACAGATGCCGAAGCCGCGCTGGCCGGTCTCGGGGCGCAGAACGATGGCGCCGGCGTCCTCTTCAAAATGCGCCATGATCCCCGGGTGACCCGCTGCGGACGCTGGATGCGCCGTTACTCGCTGGACGAACTGCCGCAGTTCTGGAACGTCCTCTGCGGCGAAATGAGCCTGGTCGGGCCCCGCCCGCCCTTGCAGCGTGAGGTGGGCGGCTACGAGCGGCACACGCACCGCCGGCTGCTGATCAAGCCGGGGATTACCGGGCTGTGGCAGGTCAACGGCCGTTCGGACCTGCCGTGGGATGAGGCCGTGCGGCTGGATCTGTACTACGTCGAAAACTGGTCGATCATGGGCGACGTCATCATCATATGGCGCACCTTCAGGGCTATGTGCGCGCCTACTGGCGCGTACTGACTGAGTGAGGAAACACAATGGATGAAACACGTTCGGGGTATTCCCGCGGCCTGATGCGGGCAGCGGTCATCGGTGCGGGCTATTGGGGGCCCAATCTGGCGCGGAACTTCAGCGCCAGTCCCGACTGGGAGCTGGCCGGAATCGTCGACCTGGACCAGCCCCGGGCGGCCAAGCTCGCCGCGGCCCAGGGCGGGGTTCCCGTCTTCCGGTCCATTGACGAGTTGCTTGACACCGCCGACGTCGACGCCGTTGCGATTGCGACGCCGGCCCACACCCACCACGGCATCGCCCTGACAGCGCTTAAGGCGGGGAAGCATGTGCTGGTCGAGAAGCCCCTCGCCGACAGCCGGATGAAGGGGCTGGAGATGGTTGAGGAAGCGGAGGAACGGGGGCTGGTCCTGATGGCGGACCACACCTACTGCTACACCCCGGCCGTCCTGAAAATCCGGGAACTGATCGCTGACGGGTCGCTCGGCGACATCCTCTTCATCGATTCGGTCCGGATCAACCTCGGACTGGTGCAACCGGACGTCGACGTTTTCTGGGACCTGGCCCCGCACGACCTGTCCATCCTCGACTTCATCCTGCCTGAGGGGCTGCGGCCGGTGGAGGTCGCGGCGCACGGCGCGGATCCCTTGGGGACCGGCCATGCCTGCATCGGGCATCTGACGTTCGCGTTGCCGAACGATGCCATGGCCCACGTCCACGTCAACTGGCTGAGCCCGACCAAGATCCGCCAACTGGTGGTCGGCGGCTCCCGGCGCACCCTCGTCTGGGATGACTTGAATCCCCAGCAGCGGCTCAGCGTTTACGACCGCGGAGTCAGCCTGGACCGCCAGACACGGTCCGCGGCCGACCGGAAGGCATCGGCCATCTCCTACCGGCTCGGTGACACCTGGTCACCGGCACTGCCCGAACACGAGGCGCTGGGCCAGATGGTGGCCGAATTCGCCAGCAGCATCCGGCAACAGCGCCCGGCCAGGACCAGTGGCGCTTCCGGACTGCGGGTGCTGTCCGTACTGGAGGCCGTCAGCGACAGCCTCAGCGCGGACGGGAAGGCCAGCATCGTCGTCGGCAATGAAGCAAAGCTGGAGGTCAGCAAATGAGCACGCTGCAGGGTGCGCAGGTCCTGGTCACCGGCGGAGCGGGGACCATCGGTTCCACCGTCGTGGACCATTTGCTCGACGCCGGGGCCGGCAGGATCGATGTGCTGGACAACTTGGTCCGGGGCCGCCGGGCCAACCTCGATCCGGCGATCACCAGCGGCCGGGTCCGCCTCATCGAAGGGGACCTCCGCGACCGGGACCTGGTCCACGACCTGAGCCGGGGCAAGGATATCGTCTTCCACCAGGCCGCCATCCGGATCACCCAGTGCGCGGAGGAACCCCGGCTGGCCCTCGAGGTGCTGGTCGACGGGACCTTCAATGTGCTCGAAGCCGCATCCGCACAGCGGGTCGGCAAGCTCGTAGCGGCGTCCAGCGCCTCGGTCTACGGCATGGCGGAGACCTTCCCGACGTCGGAACGCCATCACCACCACAACAACGACACGTTCTACGGCGCAGCAAAGTCCTTCAACGAGTCCATGGCCCGCAGCTTCCGTGCGATGTCCGGCCTGGACTACGTGCTGTTGCGCTATTTCAACGTGTACGGGCCCCGGATGGACGTCCATGGCCTCTACACCGAGGTGCTGGTCCGCTGGATGGAGCGCATCGAGGATGGACTGCCGCCGCTGATCTTCGGCGACGGACAGCAGACCATGGATTTCGTGCACACCCGGGACGTGGCCCGGGCCAACATCCTCGCCGCGGGCAGTGGGGTGGACGAGGGGGTGTACAACGTAGCCAGCGGTGCCGAGACGAGCCTGCTGGAACTTGCCGAGGCGCTGTTGCGCGCCATGGATTCGGAACTGCACGTGGAGCACGGCCCCGAGCGGGCCGTCAACGGCGTCGTCCGGCGGCAGGCGGATACCGCAGCGGCCAGGCGCGACCTTGGGTTCAGTGCCGAAACCGGACTCGAGGACGGGCTGCGGGAACTGGTGGACTGGTGGCGGCCGCTGCGCGTTGAGATTGCGGATGCCAGGGTCGGCGGTGCGCGGTGACGGTCAGCCAGGACCGGGCCCTGAGCCGGATCAACGTGATGAAGCCCTGGCTCGGGACCGAGGAAGCCGAGGCCGTGGCTGAAGTGATCGCCTCCGGCTGGGTGGCGCAGGGGCCCCGCGTGGCGCGCTTCGAGGAAGCGTTCGCCGGCACGCAGCAGGCCAGCTACGCCGTCGCCGTCTCCAACTGCACCACCGCCCTGCATCTGGCACTGAAAGTGGCCGGCATCGGACCGCGCGACGACGTTGTGGTGCCTTCCCTGTCCTTCATCGCCACGGCCAACGCGGTCACGTATGTGGGCGCCAGGCCGGTCTTTGCCGACGTCGAGCCGGACACCGGGAACGTGTCCGCGCGGACCCTCGCCGCGGCCCTGACCCCGGCCACCCGTGCGGTGATCGTGGTCGACCAGGGCGGTATGCCGGTCGATCTGCTTCCGATCCGGGCCCTCTGCGACGGCCTGGGCATCACTGTCGTGGAGGACGCGGCCTGCGCGGCGGGCTCCACCTACCGGGGCCGGCCGGTGGGAGCAGGCGCCGAGCTCGCCGCCTGGTCATTCCACCCCCGCAAAATCCTCACCACCGGGGAAGGCGGGATGCTGACCACCCACAACGCGGCATGGGCGGACCGTGCCCGGAAGCTGCGCGAACACGCCATGAGCGTCTCCGCGAACGACCGGCACTCCACGGTCCTGGCGCCGGCGGAGGAGTACGGGGAAATCGGGTTCAACTACCGGATGACGGACATGCAGGCCGCCGTCGGGCTCGTTCAACTGGGCCGGCTGGAGGAGGCGGTGGCACGGCGCCGGGCCATCGTCGCCACCTACCGGGAGGCGCTCGCCGGGGTAGCGGGGCTTCGCTTCAGCCAGGACCCGCCGTACGGCACCAGCAATTTCCAGTCCTTCTGGTTCGAACTCCTGCCGGACTTCGCCCTCGGGCGCGAGGAACTGCTTGAGCGGCTGGCCAACGACGGTATATCCGCCCGCCGGGGCATCATGGCCGCGCACCGTCAGCCCGCCTACGCCGGGTTGAACACCGGGAGGGCGGACCTGTCCGTGACGGAACGGCTCACGGACCACACCGTGATTCTGCCCGTCTACCACCAGCTGACCCCGGACGAGCAGTCCCGGGTTATCGATTCGATCCTGAAGGCTGCGGGGAATTCTGATGACTGAGTTACTGCTGATTGGCGCCAGCGGCCTTGCCCGCGAGGTGCTGGCCTGCGTCCGCGAGAACGGCCAGTTCGACGTGGTCGGAATCCTCGACGATGACGAGTCCAAGGTCGGGTCAGCCCTGGACGGCGCACCCGTCATGGGTCCCGCCAGCCACGCCCTCCGCTACCCGGAGGCGCGGGTGGTCGTCTGCATCGGCGCAGGGAAGGCTCGCGAGCGGATAGTCGCCAGACTCGCCGGGCTGGGCTTCCCGAGCCACCGCTTCGCGACGGTGGTCGACCCTTCAGTGCGGGTTCCGTACTGTTGCGAGATCGGTCCCGGGAGCATCCTGATGGGCAACGTCACACTGACTGCCGGCATCACGGTCGGGAGCCACGTCGTGATGATGCCAGGGGTGACGCTGACCCACGACGATGTTGTGGAGGACTACGCCACCCTGGCTGCCGGTGTGTCACTGGGCGGCGGTGTCAGGATCGGTCGCGCGGCCTACCTGGGCATGAACTCCTGTGTGCGGGAACGCACCAGGGTGGGGGCTGGAACCAGGGTCGGCATGGGAGCCGCCGTGCTGGGCGACGTTCCCGACGGAGAAACCTGGGCCGGGGTCCCGGCGCGGGTGCTCGAACCCTCAGCGGCGGCAGCGGGTGGTGCGCGATGACCCGGGCCAGGACCGTCAGCATGTCCGTCCCCTTCGTCGACTTGGGCGCCCAGCAGGACGAGATAGCCGCTGAAGTCGAGCTCGGGTTGAAGGACGTCTTCGCGCGGACCTCCTTCATCGGAGGCCCGGCCGTGGCCGAATTTGAGCAGGCCTACGCCCGGTTCCTCGGTACCCGGAATTGCGTCGGGGTGGCCAACGGCACGGACGCCCTGGAACTGGCACTCCGTGCTTCCGGGGTCTTGGCCGGAGCGGAGGTCATCCTCCCCGCGAACACCTTCATCGCGACCGCCGAGGCGGTAAGCCGGATCGGTGCCGTGCCGGTGCTCGTCGACGTCGACCCCGACTACCTGCTGATCGATCCGGAGCGGGTTGCGGACGCCGTGACTCCCCGGACCCGGGCCATCATGCCCGTCCACTTGTTCGGTCAAACGGCCTTCGTGGAGCGCCTGGCCCCGGTTGCGGCCGCCTGCGGCGCGGTGATTGTCGAAGACGCCGCGCAATCCCAGGGCGCTTCCCGCCACGGCCGCTTCGCCGGCACGCTGGGACTGGCCGCGGGCACGAGCTTTTATCCAGGCAAGAACCTCGGTGCCGCCGGGGATGCCGGAGCTGTCGTGACGGACGACGACGACGTCGCAGCCCGGGTCCGCATGCTTGGCGCCCACGGCAGCGAACGGAAGTACCAGCACGAAGCGGTCGGCATGAACTCGCGCCTCGACACCATCCAGGCAGTGGTGCTCAACGCCAAGCTGCGCAGGCTGGCGGTGTGGAACGAACGACGGCGGCAGGCCGCGGCACGCTACCAGGAACTGCTGGCGGACCTGCCCGGCATCGAGCTTCCCCGCACGGCCCCGGGCAACCTCGACGTCTGGCATCTGTACGTCATCCGGGTGCCGGACCGGGACCGCGTCCTCGCCGCCTTGAACGAAGCGGGAATCGGCGCCGGCATCCACTACCCGGTTCCGGTGCACCTCAGCCGCGCCTACCGGGACCTCGGCCTCGGCCCCGGATCCTTCCCGGTCACGGAGCGGGCCGCCCGCGGGATGCTGTCGCTGCCGCTCTTCCCGCACATCCGCGAGGCGCAGCAGCAGTACGTGGCGGACCAGTTGCAGGCAGCCCTCGGCGCAGGAACGTCGTCCCCTCATCCGCTTCGGGCGGGGGGCCAGGCATGAGCAACCATGGTCCAATCGTCTGGATTGCCGGCACGAACTGGGACGGCGTCGCTGGAACCGACAAACGCATTGTTGAATCGCTGGCCAGGGTCCGCCCCGTGCTGTGGGTCGACCCCCCCGTGCGCGCAACGCTGAAAACGGCGGGACAGCTGTGGGCCCGCCCGGGTCCCCGCGGCACGGACAACGCCGCGGGGCTGGAACGGGTCTCCGATTCAATTCTGCGACTGCGAGTGACAGTACTGCCGGGAGTGACGCGGCCCGGCGTTCGAAGGCTGACGGCACTGTTGCTGGACCGGGCAATCACGGCCGCCCTGTCCCGGACCGGCTGGGAGCCCGATGCGGTTGTCGTCGCCATGCCGCTGGCCCGCTTCCCGAGAAGGACGCCGGGAAGCAAGATCCTGTACCTGACTGACGACTGGCTCGAAGGATCGCACCTCATGGGCTTGTCGCGCCCGGTAATCCGGCGGGTGCTGGACGTCAACGTGGCTCAGGCCGACGGCGTGGCGGCGGTATCGGAGGCCGTGTTGAATCAGCTCGGGCCCCGCAGCCCGTCCGTGTCAGGAAAGGTATTCGCCGTGGTCCCGAACGGCTGCCCCGAGCCGGGGCCGGCAGCGCCGTCCATGGGCCGTGAGTCCACCGCTTGCCTCGTCGGCCAGCTCAACGAGCGGCTGGACCTCGATCTGCTGGAAGCCGTGCAGGCATCCGGGGTGGAAATGGTCATCATCGGGCCGCGGACCGACCGAACCCCGGCATTCCGCCGCCGGCTGGACGAGCTCCTGGAAAAAGACAACGTCCGCTGGGTCGGACGGCTCGGCGCCGACGAGCTGCAGCAACAACTCAGGGTTCACGGGGTCGGACTTACACCGTACGCGGAGTCCGCCTTCAACAGGGCAAGTTTTCCGCTGAAAACCCTCGAGTACCTGGCGGCAGGGCTGGGGGTGGTGTCCACGGACATGCCTTCGGCGCGTTGGCTCAACACCAGCCTGATCTCGCTTCAGTCGGAGCCGCACGAATTCGCGCAGGCGGTGAAGGCAACCCTGGCCGGGCGCAATGACGGGGATCAGGAACGCCTCAGGAAAGAGTTTGCGGCGGGCCACACCTGGGACGCACGTGGCTTGGAGTTTCAGCGCCTTGTTGCCGCGGCCGGCCGCCCACGAATGACAACGCCGGTGGCCCCGGCACTGGAACCACTTCCGGGAGGATCGTCATGATAACCATCTCCGAAACATCAGACGTGGCGGACACCGCAAGAATCGGCGACGGCACCCGGGTCTGGCACCTGGCGCAGATCCGGGAGGGAGCCACGGTGGGCAGCAACTGCACCATTGGCCGCGGCGCCTATATCGGCCCGGAAGTCGTGGTCGGCGATAACTGCAAACTGCAAAACTACGCCCTGGTCTATGAACCGGCCCGCCTGGGCGACGGGGTCTTCGTCGGCCCGGCGGCCGTGCTGACCAATGACCTTCACCCGAGGGCCGTCACCCCGGAGGGAACACTCAAAAGCGCCAGTGATTGGGTAGCTGTCGGCGTCACCGTCGGAGCGGGTGCCTCGATCGGGGCCGGCGCCGTCTGTGTCGCCCCAGTCCGCATTGGCGAATGGGCCACGGTTGCCGCCGGCGCCGTCGTCACCCGCGACGTCACCGCCTACGCTGTCGTGGCCGGGGTCCCAGCCAGGCAGACAGGCTGGATTGGCAAGGCCGGGCACCGGCTCAAGCAGGACGCCGGCGGCAGTTGGCTGTGCCCGGAGACGGGCTCGCGCTACGTGGAAATCGACGGGCAACTGCTGCCTGCGGAAATGGGCTGAGGGGCGGCATGGACATGCTGGACAGCAACAAGGTAATCCTGGGCGGCACACCCGTAGACCTGATGGATCCCGAGCCGGCGCTGGAGCGGATCCTCGCAAGGGCAGCCGGCGGTCCGGGACTGCGGCCGCTCGGAGTGGCCTCCGTCAACCTCGACCACCTGCACCATTTTGGCACCGGCGGCCGCTGGGCAGGCACACTGCACGCGGACCCCGCCAGCACCGTGGAGTGGCTCTACCTGCTGGATGGCGCACCTTTGGTTGCCCAGTCACAGCGCCTCACCGGGCACCGGTGGCCGAGGCTTGCCGGCAGCGATCTTGCCTCGCCCCTCTTGGCGCAGGCCGAGCAGCTCGGGCTGCGGGTGGGATTCCTGGGCGGATCTGTCGCCAACCAGCAGCTCCTGGCTCAGAAGATCGCGACTGAACACCCTGGTCTTCAGCTCGTGGGAATGTGGGCTCCGGGTCGGGAGGAGCTGGCCTCCACCACGGAATCCGAACGGATTGCCGCGGAGATTTCGCAGGCGGGCGTGCAGATCCTCTACGTGGGCCTGGGCAAACCACGCCAGGAACTCTGGATCGACCGGTACGCGGGGCTGACGGGGGCGGCCGTGCTGCTGGCCTTCGGTGCGGCGGTGGACTTCCTGGCCGGCAGGGTCCAGCGGGCCCCGCAGTGGTTTTGCGAGCACGGCCTGGAGTGGGGGTACAGGCTGGCGTTGGAGCCCCGGCGGCTGGCTGGACGCTATCTCGTTGATGGGCCGCCCGCCTACCTGAAACTCCGAACGACGTCCTGCTGTGTCCCGCCGGCCCGGCCGGAGAGCTTCACGACGTCAGACCCGGCCCCCCGAACGCCCGGCCACTTCACAGGGCCCGACGGCGCCGCGGACGCCGTTGCGGTTGTGGTGACGTACAACAGCGCAGACTGCGTGGGGGCTTTGATCGAGAGCCTGAGGGCCGAAACCATCGATCTGACTTTGCGGGTCGTGGTGGCTGACAACTCCTCAACCGACGGGACGCTGGAGTTAGTTCGCGGCGAGCACCCCGACGTGCTCGCGTTCGCCACCGGTGGAAACCTGGGCTACTCCGGTGGCATCAATACGGCCATGCGCAGGGCCGGCGATGCTGCGGCTGTTGTGGTGCTGAACCCCGACCTCACCGTGGAACCCGGTTCTTTGACGACGATGATGCAACGGCTGCTCGCATCACAGGCGGGGGCGGTGGTTCCGCGCCTGCTCAATGCCAGCGGCCACACAAGCCGGTCACTTTATCGGGAACCCACGATCTCCACCGCTGTAGGTGATGCGCTTCTGGGCCGGCGGGCGCCCAACCGGCCCGACTGGCTTTCCGGCACCGATCTCAGCCCCGAAAGCTACGCCCATCCCCACACGGTGGACTGGGCAACGGGTGCTGCGCTCATGGTCCGGCGTCCCGTGGCCGACTCACTGACCTGGGACGAGTCCTACTTCCTCTACGGCGAAGAGACCGATTTCTTCCGAAACCTGCGCACCATGGGGGAAACCGTCTGGTATGAACCCGGGGCGGTTATGAGTCATGCCGGCGGGGCTTCCGGCAGTTCACCCCAGTTGAATGCCCTTTTGGCGGTCAACCGGGTCCGCTACATCCGCAAGTACCATTCCGCGGCCTACTCGGCAGTGTTCCACGGGGTCGTGGCATTCTCTGAGCTGTTGCGGTGCTGGAAACCGGACCGCAGAGGTGTGCTGCGGACGGTGCTCGACGAGCAACGCTGGGCTGCACTGCCTGGTCCGAGTACGGCGAGGGCGAAGGTCACGGACGATGGCGGGATCCCCCATGGCTCGGTGATTATTCCGGCCCACAACGAGGCCTCCGTGATTGCCCGGACACTGGCGCCGCTTGCCCCACTGGCTGCGGCGGGGCAATTAGAGGTCATTGTGGCCTGCAACGGTTGCACCGACGACACCGCCGCGATCGCGCGGCGGTTCGAGGGCGTGACCGTTCTGGAAATGCCGCAGCCGTCCAAGACTGCCGCTCTCAATGCGGGAGACGCCGTCGCCACGTCCTGGCCCCGGTTGTATCTTGACGCTGATGTTCAGATCAGCCCAGGAACGGTGGCCGACGTCCTCAATGCACTGGTCTCCGGACAAGTATTGGCTGCCCGTCCGGCGGTGCGCTTTGACCTTCAGGACGCCCACCCGCTGATCCACTCGTACTACCGGACCCGTCTGCAGCTTCCAATGGCCAGCAGCGGCCTATGGGGCGGTGGCGTGTATGGCCTGTCCCAGGAAGGGCGGCAGCGTTTCCAGCAGTTTCCCGACCTCATCGCCGATGACCTGTTCGTGGACCGCCTCTTCGAGCCGCGGGAAAAAGCCGTCCTGGACGTAGTCCCGGCGGTGATCTGCCCGCCGCGCACGCCCAAGGACCAGGTGGCGGTGCTGCATCGCATTTATCGCGGAAACGCCGAACAGCGCGGCGGACAGGGCAGGGCCAGCCACACGCTGTCCGAGGTCGTCCGCACTGTTCGCGGGCCGTTGTCCGCCGGCCACGCCTTGGTTTACGTGGGTTTCGCCCTTGCCGGCCGCCGAGGGAACGCGCGGCCGGGCGCGTGGGAGCGCGATGCGAGCACCCGGCAGCCCGTTGACGGCGGCGAGCCGTGCTGAAGAAGTCACCGGATCGGATGCCGCTCACCCCTCGACAGCCCACAGGTCCCCCCTGGCTGCTCAAGGCGACACTGTTCTCGATCCTGGCATTTCCGCCTTACATGGTGCTGGAGCCGATCGGGGCCAGCGGCAGCCTGCCACAAATGCTCGCCCTGGGCCTTTTCGGCCTCTGGGCCCTTTCCTCATTGTTGGGGCTGCATGATCCGGTTGCGTTCCGGCACCCGGGCCGGGCTGCCGTCCTCGCCCTTCTCCTGGCTTCCTGCCTCAGCTACGGACATCTCTTTGCCGGGCTGAGCGGGGCCAGCACCATTGACGGGCGGGCAGCCGCGGACCGCTGGATGCTCCTGATGTTTGCCGCGGCCGGAATAGCCTTTGTCACCACCGATGGCGTGCGGACCGTCAAAGACGCCATGGCCGTCGTCAGGTGGGTTATCGCCGGCGGCGCCGTATGCAGTATCGCGGCGCTCATCCAGTTCACCACCCACACGAATCCCGTCGAATGGATCAGCGCCCTCATGGTGGGATTTGTGGAGAATGGAGACTTCGACGCCTTCCAGGCCCGCGGCTCCCTGGTCCGCGTAGCGGGCACAACGCTGCACCCCATCGAACTTGGCGTGGTCAGTGCGATGCTGCTGCCCATCGCCACCTGGCGTGCCCTGTATGACAGACAGGGCAGGAAACTGGTGCACTGGGCCCTTGTCGGGCTGTTCGTGCTCGCGAACGCGCTGACTGTCTCGCGGTCCGCTCTGCTTGCCCTGGTCATCGCCCTGGCCGTCACCGTTCCCTTCCTGCCCAGGCTCGCCAGGCAGTGGGCCACGGTCATCGTGCCGCTGGGCGCCGCAGGGCTCTTCATCGCCGTGCCGGGCCTGATTTCCACCCTGTTCAACGCAGCCACGGCAGGAAGTTCGGATCCATCCATCACGTACCGGACGGAAGACTACCCTCTGGCGCTTCGGTTGGTTGCGGACCGGCCATGGTTCGGCACCGGTCCGGGAACGTGGATCCCGACGAACGCGCTCGATATTTTCGACAATGAGTATCTGCTCACGGCCGTGACCATGGGCGTCGTCGGGCTGGTGGGGCTGATGGCCTATCTGGTGGTTCCCGCTCTCGCCGCACTGGCGGCTGCCAGAACTGCTGAAGGGGCAGATCTGAAACTGCTGGCAGCGTCAGCCGCCGCTGCCGGCCTCATCGCAACCGTGGCATCAGGGACTTTCGACTCGATGTCGTTCCCGGTGTTTGCCCTGCTCTATCCGTTTTTTATAGGTCTGTCAGGAGCATCCTGGCTGATGGTCAAGAATCAAACTGCACGCGGCCTGGCGGCTCCCCTGAGGACGCCGCCAGTCCGGCAACCCGGGGGATAGGAAGAGACTATGGATCCGATTTCGGTACTCAAAACGCTGTGGCGGCACAAATGGGCGGCCTTGCCCGTGGCCCTGCTGACGATCTTTGCGTGCGTCTACGTAATGTTCATTGGCCAGCGTAGCTACGAAGCCACCATGACCTATGCCTTGCTGAGCCCCAAGACGCCCACCGAGGCGGAATTGCGGGCTCAGCCGGAACTGGCCGCAATTAATGGCGACAATCCGTACCTGCGCAGTGGCGATCGCGCCCTGTTGGCGCAGGTGCTGATAACCAAGCTCGGAGCCCAGGAGACCGCGGAGCAGTTGAGGAGTCTGGGATTAGGTGCCGAATACACGGTCGGGCAATCGCTGAGCTCCGGATCCGGTATGTTGCTGGAGATTTCGGCTTCGGGGAATTCGCCAGCCCAGGCGGTGGACACCGCGACGGCACTCGGCAAACGCTTGGATACGACCCTGCGCGAAGTGCAGACCATCAACGGTGCGGACGACAGCTATCTCTATTCCGCCCTGACCATCGACGGTCCCGGCCAAGCGAGTGAGATTTTCTCCAGCAGGCTGCGCACCCTCATCATCGTGGCCGTCGCCGGAGCGCTGCTGCTCTTCGTGTCAGTGTCCGTGGCGCGGTCCGTGGAGTTGGCCAGGGCACGGCGGCCCGTCGTCGAAAAACCGGCAAAACACGTGGACAGGGAGGCCGACAGAACCAAGGGTCCGGCCGCCAGCCGGACCGGTAGGGGACAGGTCCCGGTCCGACAGACCGGCAGCGTAATGAACGTGGAACAGGCCGGCGTCGACGATGCTGATCAGGAGTCTTCGCTGGTGACGGTACCTGATCGGGACAGCCGACCAGGCGGGAGCTAGGCCCGGGTGCCGGCGGCCGGGCTGTGCGCGAGGATCTCGGCGAGCTCGGCCAGCCGGTGCGCCCGGGCGGACTCCGCCGGGGTGAACGGCTCGCCGGGACGGACAAAGGTGATGGGACCGTGCCAGGCGGTCGGGATCCTCAGTACGGTTCCGTCAGGGGTCGGGACTGTGCCCGCTTCGGCAGCCGGAGTAGCGGTGCCCGAGTCCGGCCTGGCCTCGATCCGTGCGCGCAGCAGTTCGGCGACCGCCAGCGGCAGCTCAGCCGGGTTGGCCGCGATCCTGGCCGCGAGGCTCAGCGCCCCGGTCTGCCCGTCGGCCATGGCCAGCGCCGTGGTGGGCCAGACATGCGGGTCATGTCCGCCGCCGTCGCGCAGGGCCATCAGCAGCTCCGTTTCGCCCAGCTCGCCGGGCGCGGACAGCACAAACTCATCGAGCACACCGCCGTCGACCGGGTGGACATGGATGCTCAGGATGTTGGTGTCCAGCCTCGCCAGCGACTGCGTGAGTTTCTGCAGTGAACCGGGCCGGTCCTTCACGACGGTGCGGGCGCGCCACAGGGCCGGTGCCGCGCCGAGCCGGCGGCGGTGCCGCAGGGCGGGGGCGTGCAGCCAACGCCGCAGCATCCGCGTCGCTGACGGTTCCGCCACCCAGATGACCAGGATGGTGGCGGTCAGCGTGAGGACGAGGACCTTAGCCACATAGGACAGTTGCGTCCCCACCACCGCCGCATGGACCACCAGCTCGATCGGCAGCATCACGGCGACGTTTGCCAGCGTCAGCCGGGTTTTGGTCGGTTCGGGCATCAGGCCGCAGACTTCGCAGCTCAGTTCGGAGGCGGCCGGGACCTGTGTTCCGCCGTGTTTTCTGCCACGGGCTGAGGGCTTCATGGGTCCCATGATGTCCGGCGGCTGTTACGGGCCTATTGCCGGCCGGTGACGATTCCGCTCAGACTAGCGGCTGCGCCCGCCGGCCGCCTCGACGGTGCGCTCCCCGGCCGGCCCGCCGTTCAGCGCCAGGGTGTGGCCGGACGTCGGCCCGTCTTCCGCACCGGCAAGCTGGGCCAGCAGGTCACGGATTTCTGCCAGCAGCGCTGTGTCCGCCGGGATCGGCTTCTCTTCCGGTTCGGCGGTGGCGAGGCGCTTCTTGACCAGATGGTTGATCCGGTTCATCGGTGCCACGAAGATGAAGTAGACGACGGCGGCCGTGATCATGAATGTGACGAACGCCGTGATGACCGCGCCGAAGTTGAGGAACGTCTTGTCGTTCCCAGGCCAGATGTGGAAGCCCAGCCCGTCGGTCTCGACCCCGCCGGCCGCCGCAATGATCGGGTTCACGATATTCGAGGTAAACGCGCTGACCAGGGCGGTGAAAGCGGTGCCGACAACCACTGCGATGGACAGTTCGATCACGTTGCCGCGCAGGATGAAGTCCTTGAATCCTTTGAGCATGGGTCCTCCGGTGTGCCTTGATCTAACTCTGAGTGCCGTGTCCCGGGCGCGGGGATCAACCGCTAGACGCTATCACTTCTCCGGCCCTGTCTATTGCCCGGCGGGGCCCCGAGGCTAGTCTGGACAAATCAATGCGATGGGGGATTGCTGGTGGAGGTAGTACAGACGCAAACCAAAGACGTGCTGGACGTCAGTGGACTCGTCAGGCGCTACGGGGACCTGACCGCCGTCGACGGCGTTTCCTTCCACATCCGCACCGGTGAAACCTACGGGCTGCTGGGACCCAACGGCGCCGGGAAGACCACCATCATCTCCATGGTCGCAGGTCTGATCCCCGCCAACGGGGGAACCGTCCGCGTAGCGGGCCGGGCCATGACCCCGTCCGAGACCGAAGCCAAGCGGATTATCGGGCTGGTCCCGCAGGAACTGGCCATTTATCCGGACCTGACCGCGCGGGAGAACCTGAAGTTCTTCGGCCGGTTGCAGGGACTCAGCGGCAAGGAGCTCACCCAGCGCACCAACGAGGTGCTGGAGCTGATCGGCCTGAGCGACCGGGCCGGTGACCTGACCAAGAAGTACTCCGGCGGCATGAAGCGCCGGCTGAACATCGGCATCGGTCTGCTGCACCGGCCCACCCTGCTGATCCTGGACGAACCGACGGTCGGGGTGGATCCGCAGTCCCGCAACGCCATCCTCGAATCCGTGGAACGGCTCTCCGTCGAAGGCATGGCCGTGCTCTACACCACCCACTACATGGAGGAAGCCGAGCGGCTCTGCGACCGGATTGCGATCATTGACGAGGGCCGGATCCAGGCCGAGGGCACCCGGGACGAGCTGATCACGCTCACCGGCGGCGTAGACCGGATCAACCTCCGCGGCGGCGGCAGCACATCCCGGGCTGCGGAAGCCCTCCGCGGGCTGCCGGCCGTGCAGCGCGTCGACAACGACGGTGCCGGGCTTATCCTTACGGTCAGCGACGGACCCACCGCACTCGCAGGGATCGTGACCGGCGCCGGGCGCGCCGGAATGTCCGTGACGTCCGTGGAGATTGTCCGGCCCGACCTGGAGTCAGTTTTCCTGCACCTGACCGGCAAAGCGCTGAGGGACTGAGATGCCCGGTCTGTGGACCATGGTCGCGAACGACCTGCGCCAGCGCATCCGGGACAAGTCCGTCTTCATCTTCTCCCTCATCGTCCCGCTCGCGCTCATGGGGGTGTTGAGCCTGGTCTTCGGCGGACTCGGCGAGGACACCGTTGACCTGCAGCCGGCCACCGTCGTCGCCAGCGCGGACGACGCCGACCAGCTGGGCGCCGCCCTGCTCGGCGCCGTCGATTTTCTGGAGATCATGGACGTCACCGTCAAGCGGGTCCCGGCGGCGGAAGTCCGCAACGAGACCCAGGCCAGCGGCGCGGACCTTGGCATTATCATTCCCGAGGGCTTCAGCAACGCGGTGCTGTCCGGACAGGCCGCGTCGGTCCAGCTGGTCGAGGGTGACGGCGCGTCGCTGGAAACCGGGGTGCTCATCTCTGTGGTCCAGGGGGTCGTGGACCAGCTCGCCGCCGGCACGGTGACCGCCGCCGCCGGAGGCCTTTCCGGGCTGCCGCACCAGGATCTCGCGGCGCTTGCCCAGCAGGCCGCGGCCGGACCGGCCATGCTCACCCTGACCGAAGGGCAGGCGGCCGCCGAGCAACTCTCGCTCCGCGGCACGCTCGTGGCGGGCCAGGCCGGGCTGTTCCTGATGTTCACGGTCGGTTTCGGCGTCCTGGGGCTGCTCGCGGAGCGGGAACAGGGCACCCTGGCCCGCCTGCGGTCGATGCCGGTCACCGGCGGCGCCGTGATTACGGCCAAGGCCTGCACCGGCTTCATCCTGGGCGTCACTGCCACCACCGTGTTGCTCACCGCCGGCTCCCAGCTGTTCGGCGTCTCCTTCGGCTCGCCGCTCGTGGTGGCCGCCCTGATTCTTAGCGTCGTGACAGCGGCTACCAGCCTGACGTTCGTGGTCGCGCGGCTGGTCCGGACGGCCGAGCAGGCCAACGTGGCGCAGTCCATCCTGGCGATGGTGCTGGGGATCGCGGGAGGCGCCTTCTTCCCGGTCCAGGGCACCGGCTTCGCCGCAACGCTGCTGGACCTCAACCCGATCGGCGCGTTCATCCGGGGCCTCGGCATCTCAGCCGGCGGCGGAACCCTGGGGGACGTGACGGGGCCGGTAGCGGTCATGCTGGCGTTCGCCGCGGCCGGGCTGCTCCTCTCGCGCCTCCTCCCGGACCGGGGGGCGCAGGCATGAACGCCATGGTCGCGATCGCCACGGTGGAACTGCGGCGTTTTCTGCGGGACAAGTCGAACATTTTCTTCGTTTTCATCTTTCCCCTCATGCTCATCCTGCTGCTCGGTTCCCAATTCGGTGCCGGCAGCGGCCAGCCCCGGGTGACCATCGCCGGACCCAACAGCGGGCTGGCCCAGGCCCTGAGTGCGGAGCTTGAATCGTCCGGCGTCGACGTCACGGCAAGCGGCCCGGAGGCGGCGCGGGCGGACCTCAGCCGCGGCCGCACGAACGTCGGCGTTTTCCTTGACGACGCCGACTCCGACGCTTACGACTCCGGGCGGGCCGCGGAACTCGACGTCGTGATGGCCTCGCAGTCCTCCGCCCAGGCCGTGATGCAGCAGGTCCGCACGGCTGTGCAGGCGGTGGGGCTGGAGCGGAGCCAGCTCGCTGCCCTGACCGGCGCCGGAGTCCCCGAGGAGCAGGCCCGCCCCGCCCTGGACCAGGCCGCCGCGCAAGTGGCAATGCCGACGGTGGAAATCGTGGACACCGGCGACGTCGTGCAGGAGTTCCGGGGACTGGGAAAGTTCGATCTCGGTGCCTCGCAGCAGTTGCTGCTCTTTGTCTTCCTCAGTTCACTCACCGGTGCGGCCACGCTGATCCAGGCACGGCGGTTCGGTGTGGTCGGCCGGGTCATGTCGGCCCCGGTGTCCAGCGGCCAGATCGTGGCCGGGCAGGCGCTGGGACGCTTCGCCATTGCGTTCGTCCAAGGCGGATTCATCATGGTCGGCACCGCGCTGCTGTTCGGCGTCGACTGGGGCAATCTGTGGCTGTCGGCCCTGGTGCTGGTGCTCTTCTGCGCCGTCTCGGCAGCCGCCGCGATGATGGTCGGCTCGGTGATGGACAATGACACCGCCGCGGCCGGCGTGGGCGTCGGCGGCGGACTCGTACTGGCTGGCCTGGGCGGCTGCATGGTGCCGCCCGAGTTCTTCCCGGATACGCTGGCCGCGATCTCCTTCGCCACGCCCCACCGCTGGGCCTATGCGGCATTGGCAACCATCCAGCGCCACGACGGCAGCCTTGGCGATGTCCTGCCGGAGCTGGGCGTGCTCGCCGGGATGGCAGCCGCGCTGCTTGTGCTGGGCGCCTGGCTGCTGCGACGAAGCCTCAGCCGGGCCCTGTAACGGCCACGCGATCCCGGGCCAGTGCGGGCACCGGCGGCGTAAAGTGGAAGCAGAATCCATTCAACGGAAGTGACGGCGATGGCTAACTCCGGCACCGGGGACTCCGTGGTGGACCGCGTGGTCAGGGTGATCTCAGCGTTCCCCGAGGGCGTCACCGTGCTGCCGCTCTCCGAGCTCTCGGACCGGGCCGGGCTGCCGCTGAGCACGGCCCACCGACTGGTCCGGCAGCTTGCCGGGCACGGGCTGCTGGAACTGGGCAGCGGGGGATCCGTCCGGTTGGGCCTGCGCCTGTGGGAGCTGGTCAACCGGAATTCGCCCACCCTCGCCCTCCGCCAGGCGGCCATGCCCTTTATGGAGGACATCCAGCAGGTGCTCAACCAGAACGTGAACCTGGCCGTGCTGGAGGGCTGGGAGGCGTTGTTCGTCGAGCGCCTCTCCCGCCGCGGCTCCGTGGCGAACCGGGCCCAGATCGCCGGACGGATGCCGGTGCACGTGTCCTCCGCCGGGCTGGCGCTGATGGCCAACCAGCCGGCGCCGGTCCAGGCGGAGTACCTCCAGCAGTTCCACGATCCTGCCGGCAAGGTCCAGCCGGAGGAACTCCGCACCCTGCTCCAGGAGACGGCCGCCCACGGCTTTGCGCAGCTGGCCGGCGTCGTGGACCCGGACACCTGGGGGATTGCCGTCCCGGTGCGGGACACGAGGAACCGCACCGTGGCGGCGCTCGGCGTCGTCGTTCCCCTGCGCGAGGTGCGGCTCCAGGCGCTGGTTCCGGCCCTGCAGACGGCCGCCCGCGGGATCGGCCGGCAGCTGCAGGGGGCAACGGCGGCGACTGCATTCCATTCAGCGGAATCCGTGTAACGCCCATCACGTGGCCGGGCGCACACTGGAGCCAGAGAATCCACACGGCCCCTGACGCCCACCCGTCCGGGCCCCGCAACGAAGCGAGGACACCATGGCAAACCGCAAAGTCATTACCACCCAGGTCGCCATCATGGGGGCTGGCCCGGCAGGGCTGATGCTTTCCCACCTGCTGGCCCAGCAGGGAATCGAATCCATCGTGATCGAGATCCGCAGCCACCAGGAAATCTCCGAAACCGTCCGCGCGGGGATCCTGGAACACGGCTCTGTGAACATGCTCGTGGACAGCGGCGTCTCCGACCGCGTCCTGCGCGACGGCGACCGGCACGACGGCATCGAACTGCGCTTCAACGGGGAGAGCCACCGGATCGACTTCCAGGACCTCGTCGGCGAATCGGTCTGGCTCTACCCCCAGACCGACGTCTTCCTCGACCTCGCCGCACGGCGCCAGGCCGACGGCGGCGACGTCCGTTACAGCGTCACCGACACCACCATCCAGGACCTCGAAGGCACGCCGAAGGTCATGTTCACCGACGCCGACGGCGTGGAATGGGAGCTGCAGGCGGACTTCATCGCCGGCGCGGACGGCTCGCGCAGCCACAGCCGCTTCCAGATCCCGGAGGCCCAGCGCAAGTGGTACTTCCACGAGTACCCTTTCGCCTGGTTCGGGATCCTGGCTGAAGCCCCCCGCAGCTCCGACGAACTGATCTACGCCAACTCCGAGAACGGCTTCGCCCTGATCAGCCAGCGGACCGACACCGTCCAGCGGATGTACTTCCAGTGCGACCCGAACGAGGACGTCAACAACTGGAGCGAGGACCGGATCTGGGATGCGTTCCGCAGCCGGGTCAACGGCAACGGCTTCGAGCTCAAGGAGGGGCCGGTCATCGACAAGACGGTCCTGAAGTTCCGCAGCTTCGTGCACGCCCCGATGCGCCACGGCAAGCTGTTCCTCGCCGGCGACGCCGCCCACACCGTCCCGCCGACCGGGGCCAAGGGCCTGAACCTGGCGATGCACGACGTCAAGGTGCTGTTCGAAGGATTCGACAGCTTTTACCAGACCGGGAACACCGTGCTCCTGGATGCCTACAGCGACCGCGCCCTGGACCGGGTGTGGAAGGCCCAGCAGTTCTCCTACTGGATGACGTCCATGCTGCACACCCCGGACGACGCCGACGACTTCGCCCGCGCCCGCCAGCTCGGCGAGCTCAACTCGGTGGTGTCATCCCGCCACGGCCGGGCCTACCTCGCCGAGGCGTACACCGGCTGGCCGGGCGCGCACTAACACCGGCGCGCACTAACACCGGGGCACCGGGCGGGCTGGCAGCTAGCTAGGGGACGCGCACGGACCCGGCCGGCGCGGCTTCGACCAGGACCGGCGTCGTGCTTTCCTTGCCATCCGCTCCTGCCTTCGCCGCTTTGGCGGACTTCCGGCCCGCCCGGCCGTAGACCAGATACATCGTCACACCGGTGATGACCATCAGCAGCACGGTGTAGACGAAGGTGTTTGAGACCCCGTCGACCCCCTCGGCGCCGTCCGTGTTGGCCTTGATGACCAGGCCCAGGGGCTGGAACAGCGGGTGGGCCAGGAAAATGGCGGTGTCGTAGTCGTCCAGCATGCTGTTGAAGTTGAGCGCCGTGATCGCCGCGGCTGCCGGCAGGACGATCGGCAGCAGGATCCGGCGGAACACGTACAGCGTCTTGGCGCCCATGATGTTGGCCGCCTCTTCGAGCGAGGAGTTGACCGAGGCGAAGGAGGCCTTGAGCATCCGCAGGGTGAACGGAATCTTGACGGTCACGAAGGCGATGAGCAGGATCACTGTGGTCCCGGTCAGGACGGCGCCGCCCACCAGCGGGTTCGGATGGTCGTAGCTGAGGATCAGGCCCAGGGCGAGCAGGGCGGAGGGGAGGATCCACGGGATGTGGAGCAGGTACTCGACGACCGACGTGACCCAGTTGCGGTACTTCTGCAGGAGCCGGGCAACGAAGAGCAGGCCTCCGACGGCGATCAGTGCGGCCAGCGCGCTGTAGACGATGCTGATGACGAAAGGCCGCAGGCCCGAGGGCTGGGTGAGGACCCGGATGTAGTTGTCGAAGGTCAGGCTCCCGGGCACCAGTTGGCCGGTCTGGATCGCGGCGCCGTCGGCAAAGGAATACAGCACGATCAGCACCACGGGCAGCGTGTAGACGGCGAACAGCAGATACGCGGCGACGTGGACGGCAGCGTTGGCCACGGGGTTTCGGATTTGCTGCTTCTGCAGCCCGGCGGACACCTTCGAGACCGAGAAGTACGTTCCGCCCTTTTCCATCCGGGTCATCACCGCCAGCATCAGGATGGTGGCCACGCCGAGGATCACGGCGAGCAGGGCGGCGAGGTCCCTCGACGTCGGGCTGTTGCTGAAGGTGAGAATCATCGGCGTGATGGTCTGGAATTCCCGGCCGCCGAGGACCTGCGGGGCGCTGAGGGCTCCGAGGCCGGTCAGGAACGAGAGGATGGTGACGGCGAACAGCGTCGGCTTCAGCATCGGCAGGACGATCCGCCGGAGGATGGTCCAGGTGGAGGCTCCCATGTTCCTGGCCGCTTCGATGGTCTGGTAGTCCACGCCCTTCAGCGCGTTGGTGACGAACAGCATGTGGTTCGTCGTGGTGGCGAACGTCATCACGGCCAGGACGGCAAAGAAACCGGAAAACCAGCCGGGATCCATCCCGGGAAACAACCCCACCAGGAAGCCGGTCACGATCCCCTTGTCCCCGTAGATGAATTTGTAGCCCGCCGCCAGCACAATGCCGCCGTAGATGAAGGTGGTGGCGTAACCGAGGAACAGGACCCTTGAGCCGCGGATCTTGAAGTACTGGGTGACCAGCACAATGAAGATTCCCACCACGTTGACGGTGATGGACAACGCGACCGCCAGCAGAAAGCTGTTGCCCAGGGATTTCATCGCCCGCTGGGAGGAAAAAAGCTTTTCGGCGGCGCGACCGGAGAAGCTCCCGTCCGGGAAGAAGGTCTGGATCAGCACATTCGCATTGGGCCAGACGAGGAAAGCCGCGATGAACCAGGTCAGCACGACCCCGACGATCAGGACTGCGGGGGAACGGAGCATGCTCCGGATGCTCCCGCCGTTCGAGCCGCTTACTGTGCTCACAGGGTGGTCACTTCCTGCAACCGGTTCCTGAGCGAGACACCTGTTTCCGGGTGATATTGGAGGACGTGGGAGGGCTGGACGTAGACCGTGGCCTGACTGCCCGTGGCGGGGTGTGTCCCGCCGTCTTCCTTGACCAGCAGCCGGATGTCGGCGTCGTGGCAGCGGACGATGTACCGGCTGTGCAGGCCGTGATAGGTCTTCGAAACCACAGTCCCCTGCACCGGGACGGCCGAGCCGTTGCCGCCGGCGGGATCCAGTGACGCCTTTTCCACGCGCAGGTAGGAGTTGGCCGTGGGATCCAGGGCGTGACGCGATTGCCGGTTCAGTTCCGCGATGAACCCGGCCGACAGGCGTGAACTGTCCCCGATGAAATTGCAGACAAACTCGGTGGCGGATTCGTCATAGATGCTCTGCGGAGTGCCAATTTGCTCGACCACACCCTTGTTGAAGACGGCCACCCGGTCGCTCATAGCCAGTGCCTCGTCCTGGTCATGGGTGACGTAGACGGTGGTGATGCCAAATTCGCTTTGGAGGTCCTTGAGCTGCTGCCTCAGCTGGTGGCGAAGCTTGGCATCCAAATTGGAGAGCGGCTCGTCGAGCAGCAGGATCTTGGGCTGCAGCACGAGCGCCCGGGCGACGGCGACGCGCTGCTGCTGTCCGCCGGACAGCTCGGCCACGTTTTTGCGCAGCTGGTCCTCGGACAGGTCAACCCGCCGGGCGATATCGCGGACGAGGCGGTCGCTCTCGGCCGCCTTCTCCTTGCGCACGCGAAGGCCGAAAGCGATGTTCTCCCACACGCTCATGCTGGGGAAGAGGGCGTAATTCTGGAACACCATGCCGACCTGGCGCTTGTCGCTCGGAAGCCGGGTGACGGCCTTGCCGTCGACGTAGACCTCGCCGGCGGACGGCTCGATAAACCCTGCCAGCGTTCGGAGTGCGGTTGTCTTTCCGCAGCCTGAGGGTCCAAGCAGCGTGAAGAATTCGCCCGGTTCCACCTGGAGGTCAAGGTTGGGGATGGCGGTGAAGTCGCCGAAGGTGACTTCGATGTTCTCGAAACGGATCATGGCAACCTGTCCTGTGCTGGCGGCGTGGCGGGGGTGTCCAGAAGAAAAGGCACGGGCTGTGGCCGGCCGGCCACAGCCCGTGCACGGGTCAGCTCATGTATTCCAGTTCGATCTTTTCCACCCAGGCGCCCATGTTCTCCTGCACGAAGTTCCAGTCGATGTCCTGCTGTTTGAGCGTGTTGAAGAATTCGACGACTTCGGGCTTGGCCTTGGCTGCGGCTGCCTTGTTGACCGGCATGGAGTTGAACTGCTGGGACCACGCACCCTGGATTTCGGCGCTGCCGAACCAGTCGATGAACTTGAGGGCCTCATCCTGCTTGTCCGTGCCGTTGACCAGGGCAACCTGCTCGATGGCCAGCGGTACCCCAACGGACGGCATCACGGTCTCCACGTCGACGTTGAACGACTTTTCACGTTCGGGAATAACCGAGGAGGCCATCTGCCCCATGTCCGTGTCCCCCGAGGCGATGCGGGCGAAAAGGTCGGTCTTGGCCACCGCCGGTGTCCCGTTCTTGAAGTACTCTTCGACCTGCTTCCATCCCTCGTCCGAGACGCCCAGATCGCCGGCGTCGTCCTTGTAGCGCGTCAGGATGCTGGCGAAGACCAGTTGCGCGGTCGCCGTACCGAGGCCGGTGACCCGCTCGTAGCGGGATTTGAACTTGTCCTGGGTCCATAGGTCGGTCCAGTCCCTGGGGGCCTCGTCAGCGCTGAACTTCTCCGTGTTGTAGCCGAGGAGGATTGCCTGCTGGACCAGCGGCCAGTAGGCCTTGCTGTCGGACTGGTCACCCTTGGCGGTGTCGACCTCTGCGGACCAGGCGGGGGTAAACGGTGCGATGGCACCGGCTGCCTTGACCTGCTCGAAGTACATGTTGTTGAGCCCGAAGGCGACGTCCGCGATCGGGTTGTTCTTCTCCGCGATCAGCTTGTTGGTGGCGTCCGCGCCGCCGGCGCCGACGATTTCGATCTTGAAGCCGGCCGCTGCAGCCTTCTCCGTCAGCCACTCGCCGCGGCCTTCACCGTTGGAATTCGTGTAGACGATCAGCGTTTCGCCGGAGGGCGGTCCCGAGGGGGCGACGGCGGCGGGCCCGGTAGCTGCTCCGGACGAGGCGGGGGCTGCGGCGCCCGCGCCACAGCCGGAAAGAAGGGCGACGGCGACGGCGCCGGCAACCAGGGTTTTCAATCTGCGCACGAGTGAGACTCATTTCTGAACGGGGCCAGATGGCATTTGTCCGGCCAGCCTATAGCGGACGACGCAGGATTTAGCGGTTATGGCTATCAAATCGATGAAATAGCCCGTCCTTGGCAACCGAGTCTGGTGTGTTCGGGTGAACGTCGTGCGCCCGCGGCCTGAACGCGCCGTGAACATCGGGGCGCACCGACGCGCCGGGGTGTTTCGGGCAGATCATGTTGCGGACCTCGGCGCGCATTCTCAGCGAGGTCCGCCCGAAGCGGGTGGCCGTCAGCCCCATCTCGATCAGGTCGCCCTGGACGGCCGAGCTGACGAAGTTGATTTCGGAGATGTACTTCGTGACGGCCCGGCCATTGCCGAGTTGCAGGATGGCGTAGATCGCCGCTTCCTCGTCGGTCCATTGCGCGTCGCCGGCAGTGTGACGGGACCCCGCAGGCCCGGGCGGCGGTCGTAGACTCTGGGCATGGACACTCTCTCGGTCGTCGGCGGCGGCATCGCGGGACTGGCCCTGGCCGCATGCCTTGACCCCCGCCGCTTTCAGGTGACCGTCCACGAGCGGCGGGCAGAGCAGCCGTCAGTGGAGACATCGCTGGCCATGTGGCCGGAAGCCCAGCAGGCCCTTGATGAGGTGGGCATTCTCCCGGCGGTCCGTGCGGCCGGCTCGGACTTTGGCGCCATGGCGCTCCGGGACGGATCCGGGAACGTTCTGCTCAAGGCGCGGGCACCAGGGGTCATCGGGGTGTCACGTGCGGACCTGCTCCGGCTGCTGGACGCGGCGGTGCCGGCTTCGGTGGCCAAAACCCACGGCCAGGTGGCATCACTGCCGCGGCCGGGCCTTGTGGTCGGCGCCGACGGGGTGCACAGCATTGTCCGCCGGAGCGTTTGGGGCGAACGCAGCAGGGCCAGGCTCAGCCCCTATCTGGCGCTGCGCGGCATCATTGACGAGCCGGTCCCGGCCGGCGGCGGGGGTGAACACTGGGGGCGCGGGCAGTTGTTTGGCATAGCGACCGCGTCCCGCGGCCGCACCTACTGGTATGCCTCATACCGGTCTGGACTGGGTCCCGGCGGCATCGACGTCGAGGAGGCACTGGCGCTCACCCGCGCACATTTGTCCGGCCGGGCTGCCGGCATAGACCGCGTCCTGCTCGCCGCGACGCCCGGGCAGACGCTGGCCCAACGCGTCTGGACGGTGCCATTCCCGGGCAGCTACCAACGGGACTGCGCGGTGCTGGTGGGCGACGCGGCGCACGGCATGACCCCCAACCTGGGGCGCGGCGCCTGCGAGGCGCTGATCGACGCTGTCACCCTCGCGAAGCTGCTCAACTCCCGCCCGCTCCCGGCGGCCCTGCGGGCGTACAACCGGCGGAGGCTGCTGCGCAGCCAGGCATTGCGCGTGGCGTCCTCCGGCATGGCACGGCTGGCGCTCGCGGAAACCACGCAGCCCCTGCGCGACGGGTTACTGCGGCTGGCCGGCGGGCGCGGGCCGATCGGGTCCTGACTGACGGCGTCGGACGCTGACGTTCCCTACGCCATGGCGGTGTGTGCGGCGCTGTGCGAATCGATGGTTTTCGCATAGCAGTAGGAGTGCTCCACCCCGATGTACGGCCCGAAGTTTGGTACCGGGACAAAGCCGGAGTTCTGGTAAAACTGCCGGCCGTCCGTCTGCACGGAGCCGGCCTCCGCGGTGATGGAGGTGATGCCGAGGCTGTGCGCGTGCGCTTCCAGGGCCGCAAGGATGGAGCTGGCCACTCCGGAACCGCGGGTGTACGGGAGCACGTAGAGCCGCTTGATCTCAGCGGTGTGCGCATCGAGGAGGCGCAGGCCGCCGCAGCCCACGGGCTGCCCGGACGCCTTGTCATGGGCGACGAGGAACACTGCCGTGTCAGTCTCCGACGGCGGCGGCCCGGGTTCGTGGTCGATCGTGCCAAAGCGGGCGTCGAGTTCGGCCTGCTGGGCTGCGCGGAGATCCGCGCCGACCGGGTTGGCCCAGGTGACCTGCCGGATGTTGAGCCGCGGATTCGTCTGCATGGCTGCCTCGCTTCGCCGAAGGGTTATGCAGTTCAACGCTAGGCACCGCCGGTTTCGGCCGTGTTTCCTGCGCGTTATGGTTCGGAGAATTCCGCTAGAGCGTGCCGCCGGTGGGGTCCTCCGCCGTCGGGTCAACCAGCGCCAGGCCGCCGACGGGACTGGCGTCCCAGTGGATGAGCCGCCAGCCGGCGTCGGGATCCCCTTCCAAGGCCACAATCCCGGTGTTGGCGAGGACGTGGCGGGCAGCGAAGCCCGACTCCACGTTGCTGGCCCGCAGGCCCGCCCAGACGCGGATCGCGGCGCCGTGGCTGACCACGGCCACCGTCGCGGCGTCGCCGGTCGCTGCGGCTGCGGCGGCGATCCGTGTGATCGAGGCGTCGTAGCGCTCGAAGAAGTCATGCCCGCTGGGCCCGGCCGGCATCCTGCGGTGCAGTTCCCCGGCCGCCCAGCCGAACACGGTCCCAAGGTAGCGCAGGTGCGATTCCTTGTCGGTGAGCTTCTCCAACGACCCGGCCTCGATCTCCCGCAGGCCCGCCAGCACTTCGACCTCCAGGCCGCGGGCGGTCGAGAGCGGCGCGGCCGTGATCTGGGTGCGGATCAGCGTGGAGGCATAGAGAAGGTCGATCTGCTCATTCGCCAGGGACCGCGCCAGCGCGGCGGCCTGCCGTTCCCCGAGCTCGGTCAGCCCGGGGCCCGGGTGGGCGGTGTCCAGCTGGCCCAGGACGTTACCGGGCGTCTGGCCGTGGCGGATGAGCAGGAGCCTCATGCGAGGTGGTCCACCAGCTTGTCCGCAATGCCGGTGTACTTGCCGGGGGTCAGGGCCAGCAGCCGGGTTTCGGCGTCCGCCGACAGGCCCAGGCTCTGGACGAATTCCTGCATCCTGGCCGCATCGACGCGCTGCCCGCGGGTCAGGTCCTTGAGCCGCTCGTAGGGGTTTTCCATGCCGTCGACGCCGGCGATGGCCTCGGCGCGCATGACCATCTGGATGGCTTCGCCGAGGACTTCCCAGTTGGTGTCGAGGTCCGCGGCCAGCACGTCCTCGGCGACCTTCAGGCGGTCCAGGCCCTTGGCCACATTGGAGATGGCGAGCAGGGAGTGGCCGAAGGCCACGCCGATGTTGCGCTGCGAGGAGGAATCGGTGAGGTCGCGCTGCCAGCGGGAGGTGACCAGGGTGGAGCCCAGGACGTCCAGCAGTCCGGAGGAGATCTCCAGGTTGGCCTCGGCGTTCTCGAAACGGATCGGGTTGACCTTGTGCGGCATGGTGGAGGAACCAGTGGCGCCCGCGACCGGGATCTGCACGAAATAGCCGATCGAGATGTAGCTCCAGATATCCGTGCAGACGTTGTGCAGGATCCGGTTGAACCGCGCGACGTCGGCGTACAGCTCCGCCTGCCAGTCGTGGCTTTCGATCTGCGTGGTCAGCGGATTCCAGCCCAGCCCCAGGCCTTCAACGAAGGTCTTGGCGACATGCTCCCAGTCGGCGCCGGGAACGGAGGCCACATGGGCCGCGTAGGTGCCGGTGGCGCCGTTGATCTTGCCGAGATACTCGGTCCGGGAGATGCGGTCCAGCTGGCGGGTCAGGCGGTGCGCGATGACGGCCAGTTCCTTGCCGAGCGTGGTGGGGGTGGCCGGCTGGCCGTGCGTGCGCGAGAGCATCGGAACGGCCCGGTTGTCCCCGGCCATGGCGCTGATCTGTGCGACGAGCTTCCGGGCGGCGGGCAGCCAGACGTCCTCGACGGCGCCCTTGACGCCGAGGGCGTAGGAGAGGTTGTTGATGTCCTCGGAGGTGCAGCCGAAGTGCACCATGGCGGTCAGGTGTTCGATGCCGACGCCGGGCAGCCGACGGCCGATGTAGTACTCGACGGCCTTGACGTCGTGCACGGTGACGGCTTCGATGTCGGCCAGTTCGGCGACCGAGCCGGCGTCGAATTCGGTGACGATGGCGCGCAGCTTATCCTGCTGCTCCGCGGTCAGCGGTCCCGCGCCGGGGAGCACGCTGTTGCCGGTCAGGTGGATGAGCCACTCAACCTCGACGGCGACCCGGTCGCGGTTGAGGGCGGCTTCGGAGAGATAGTCGACCAGCGGTGCGACGGCGGACTGGTACCGGCCGTCCAGCGGGCCGAGCGCGATCTGTTGCGAGGACGCGGCGAGGGCCAGGCGTCCGGACGGCGTGCGGGTATCGGCTGTGGCGGCAGTTTCAGGCATGCCCCGATTCTTTCACGAAGTCCCGCCGGGCCTTAAGCGCGCTGATCCATGTGACTACCGGCCGGGTTTCCGCGGTTCTGCCGCCGGTTCCACCGGACGTTGTCCACATGACCGGGCGGGGAGCTTCAGCCGGCGCAGCGGGGCACCTAACGTCGGTGTCATGACCCGCAGGATGCCAGCATGAGCACGACGAACACCAGCAACAACGCCGGGGGCGGCGGGGCGTCCGCGGGGACGCTCCTGGCCTCTGCTGCCGCGGCGTGCGCCTCACGCAGTTACGAGGTCCAGCAGCTTGCTGCCCGGGTGGCCGCCTGCGCAGAGCACACCGACGCTGTGCTGGCTCACCTGGTCAGTGTGGAACTGCAGGGCTGGCAGTCCCCGGCGGGCCGGGCCTACCGGACGGCGGTATCCCTGCAGGCTGCGTCCCTGCGCCGCAGCCGTGCCGCCCTGCAGGAGGCCGCTGCGGCGGTGTTCCGGCACGCCCAGAACGTGGCTCTGTCCCCAGGGCGGCCCGGGCCCTGATGGCGGAGGTCTCGCCGGCCGGCTCCGGGGGAGCGCCCGTCCCCTCCGCTCCGGTGGATGGGATGCTGCGGATCCGGGGCGGGGTGGGCGGTCTCAGTTTCTCGTTCGAGGAGCTGCTGGCAGGGGCCTCGGTCCTGGACGGTCTCGTCCGGGACTTGGCGGAGGTCGAGGCGGAGGCAGAAGGGGTGCGCCGCGCCCTGTTCCCTTACCAGTCCGACTCGTACTCCTCCGGCAGCACCGCGATTGTCGCCGTCGGGGAGGCAGCCCGGGCCCTTGGCCGCGTCCGGACGGAGCTGGAGCGTCTCTGCAGCGAGGTCCGGGCGAGCCACCGGGAGTACGAGTCCGCCGAAGCCAGGAACACGCTGCTCCTGCGGATCGGACGGACCGGCCCCGGGTACGGGCCACTGTGGGGTCTGGCTGGCCTGCCGCCGCCCACCGTCCGCGACACGGTGCAGGACGATTTCTCCCTGACGACCGGAATGCTGGCGCTGCTGCTGGGTCTGCCGGCCGGCGCCGCAGCGGCCGGGGGGCCGGCGGGCGGTGTTCGGGCCGCGATCCGCGGATTGACGGACGCGCCGGGCCTGCACTTCCTGCGGCCCCGCCCCGTCCGGATCGCGGGCCGGGAGACCCGGACGGAGGAGGCCGATGTCTCACCGGCCGGGCTGCTGCTGCGGGCCGGGGCCGTCGGCCGGAACAGCGGGGAGATCGAGGTCCTCCGGCTGGGGGAGCGCGGCAACCGCGCCTGGGCGGTGATCATCCCCGGGACGCAGCTGGACGGACAGCCCCAGGGCACCAACCCCTTCGACGCCGCCGGCATCGCAGAGGGCCTCGGCTTCGACTCGGCCGAGACCGCCGCGGCCATCCGGGAGGCCCTGGCGGAGGCCGGCGCCGAGGCGGGCGACCAAGTGGCCGCGGTCGGCTACAGCCAGGGCGGCATCCACGCCATGAACCTCGGCCGGGACCGGGCGTTCCTGGCCGACTACGAGCTCAAGTTCGTGCTGACGGCGGGGTCCCCGGTGGGCGCGATCGAGCCCGGGGCCGGCACCAGCAGCCTGCACCTGGAACATGAGCAGGACTGGGTACCCGGGGCGGACGGCCTGCCGAACCCGGACCTGCTGGACCGGGTGACCGTCACCTTGACCACTCCGATCCCCGGACACGAATGGCTGGAGCCGGGGATGGGGCCAGGTCACGCCCTGGAACGCTACGCCGACGGCGCCCGGGACGTTGCGGCCAGCCAGGATCCATCACTGCAGGCTTCAACCGCCGCGCTCGCGGCCGTGGTGGGCGCGGGCGGAACCGCCACGGTGACCCGCTTCTCGTTCCGGCGCGAAGCCCTCCCGCCCCAGCGGGGAACGCCAGTCGCTCCGGGGCCACGGCGCAGCACGGGAGAAAAACCCGCAGACCCCGCACAGCAGCCCGCGGCCTAGCGGCCAGAACCCCTCCCTGTCCTGGCAGAGTCCCTGCCGCTGGGGCCTCCGGCGCCCGTCCTTAGCGGTCGAGCGCGGGGAGAAAGCTGGCCACGAGGGACACCGCGCTGATAATAAGGGCGGCAAGCACCGCCGTCCAGAAGAAGGAATCGATGGTGAAGTTCACGGTGGTGTAGCTGCTGATCCAGGAGGTCAGGTAGAGCATCCCCGCGTTGATGACAACCGTGAAAAGGCCCAGGGTGAGGATGGTGATCGGCAGTGACAGCAGGCTGACGATCGGCTTGACGAAGGCGTTCACGAGGCCGAAGATCAGGCCGATGAACAGGTAGCCCAGGACGATGCTGACGGTGCTGTTGCCCGCGGTGGAAATATTCAGGCCGGTGAGGATCCAACACGCTACGGCCAGGGCCAGCCCGTTGACGATGACTCGAACGATGAATGAGCGCATGGGCCCATGCTGTCACAGGGCCGACGGCAGCGGCAGGGACCATATCCCCCTATTGGCGAGGAAGCCCGGTCGGGGCAAAGACCCGAAGTAGGCTAGTTGGCATGACTTCATCAGAGAACACGGCCGGGGGCATCAGGCCCCGTCCGGTGGTAGACCTCCTTCCTCGCTACGCGGCCGGCAAACCGCCGGTCCCCGTCGAGGGACTGGTCAGCTACAAGCTTTCCTCCAACGAAAACCCGCTGGCCCCGATCCCTGCAGTGCAGCAGGCCATCGCGGCGCAGACCGACTTTAACCGCTACCCGGATCCGCTGAGCAGCAAGCTGCGCGGCGCGCTCTCCGGGTTCCTGGACGTTCCCGCCGAGGACATCGTTACCGGCGCCGGAAGCCTCGGGGCGCTGAACCAGCTGCTGGCCACTTTCGCCGGGCAGAACGACGACGGCAAGCCCGACGAGGTTATCTATGCGTGGCGCTCTTTCGAGGCGTACCCGATCTGCGTCGGCCTGGCCGGCGCCGAGAGCGTCCGGATCCCGCTGACCGGCGAGGGCCGCCACGATCTTGACGCCATGGCCGCAGCGGTGACGGCCCGCACCCGGATGATCCTGCTGTGCACGCCTAACAACCCCACCGGCCCGATCCTGACCACCGAGGAAACCGAGCGTTTCATCAAGCGGGTTCCCTCCGACGTCGTGGTGGTCATCGATGAGGCCTACCAGGAGTTCGTCCGGGACGAGCACGCCGTCGACGGCATCGAAATGTACCGGAAGTATCCCAACGTCGTCGTCCTGCGGACCTTCTCCAAAGCCCACGGCCTGGCCGGGTTGCGGGTCGGCTACAGCGTGTCCCAGCCGGACCTCACCCAGCACCTGCGCGTCTCGGCCACCCCCTTCGCGGTGTCCCAGATCGCCGAAACCGCGGCTGTGACTTCGCTGGAGCACTTCGGGGAGGTTGTAGAAAGGGTACAAAGCCTCGTGGACGAACGGGACCGGGTCACCGCAGGCCTGCGGGACCTCGGCTGGTTCGTGCCTGAGGCCCAGGGCAACTTCGTGTGGCTCAATCTCGGTGCTGACAGCGCGGAATTCGCCGCGCTTGCGGGGGAGCGGGCCCTGTCCGTGCGTGCGTTCGCCAACGAGGGCGTGCGGGTCAGTGTCGGCGAAACCGAGGCCAACACCCGCTTCCTGGAACTCTGTGCAATCTATACAAAACCGCCGCGGCGTTCCTAGCGCTTAACATGACGGCCGCGGCCAGCCTGCTGCGGATAAAGTAAGGACGAGTAAGCCAAAATATATGCCGGGCCGGGAATGTGTAACCGGTCCGGCATATATCCCAGCGATTGCGGCGCATTCGGATGCGGCAAGCAAGGAGACGGTATGGGCGCCACACATCTGCCCTCTACCGAGTTCGACGGAACCGATATTGAAGACCGGCTCGAGGCCGAAGCCGAGGCCCGCCTGGGTGATCCTGCCGAGCCGATGGTGCAGCTCCTCGCCCCCGATGGCACGCGCCGTTCTGATCCCGTGTTCTCGGCCTACGCCGAGCGACTCGACTCCGAGACGCTGCGCGGCTTCTATGCAGACATGGCTAAGATCCGCCGTTTCGACGTCGAGGCAACTGCGCTGCAGCGGCAGGGCCAGCTGGCCCTCTGGGTTCCGCTGACCGGCCAGGAGGCCGCCCAGATCGGATCCGGCCGGGCCAGCCAGCCGCAGGACTACATTTTCCCCACCTACCGCGAACACGGCGTCGCCCTGACCCGCAACGTGGACTTGGCCGAGCTGCTCCGCCAGTTCCGCGGCGTCTCCAACGGCGGCTGGAACCCCAAGGACACTAACTTCCACCTCTACACCCTCGTCCTCGCAGCGCAGACCCCCCATGCGGTCGGCTACGCGATGGGCATCCAGCGCGACCAGAAGTTCGCGGCGTCCGCCGCACTCGCGGCCGGAACGGCCGGCCAGGCCGCGGAGCCCCAGGCTGCCGTTATGGTCTACTTCGGCGACGGCGCCAGCTCCGAAGGCGACGTCCATGAGTCCATGGTGTTCGCTTCCTCCTACAAGGCCCCCGTGGTGTTTTTCTGCCAGAACAACCACTGGGCGATCTCCGTCCCCAGCTCCGTGCAGACCCGCATCCCGCTCGCCAACCGGGCCAAGGGCTACGGATTTCCTGGCATCCGGGTGGATGGAAACGACGTGGTGGCCGTTCATGCCGTCACCGAGTGGGCGCTGGAACGTGCCCGCCAGGGCGAGGGCCCGGTGCTGATAGAGGCGTTCACGTACCGCGTCGGTGCCCACACCACGGCCGACGATCCCAGCAAGTACCGGGAATCCGCCGAGGAGAGCCGGTGGCGGGCCAAGGATCCGCTGGAGCGCCTGGAGAAGTATCTCCGCGCGGAGGGAATGGCCGACGACTCCTTCTTTGAGCAGGTCAGGGCGGACGGCGACGAACTCGCCGCCTACGTCCGCAAGACCACGTACGATCTTGAAACCCCGGACATCCGTACTGCCTTCGCCAACACTTACGTGGAGGCCCACCCGCTTGTGGCCGAGGAGCTGGCCTGGTTCGAGGAGTACAGCGCAGGCTTCGCCGACGAGGCCGAACCCGCCGGGACAGCCCCGGCAGAAGGGGAGGCCAACTGATGACCACTATGACCATTGCCAAGGCCATCAATGAGGGCCTCCGCGCGACGTTGAGCAACAACCCCCGAGCCCTGCTCATGGGCGAGGACATCGGACCCCTGGGCGGGGTGTACCGCGTCACCGACGGCCTGATCGCCGAGTTCGGCGCCGACCGCGTGGTGGACACCCCGCTGGCGGAGTCCGGCATCATCGGCACCGCGATCGGCCTGGCCCTGCGTGGCTACCTGCCCGTCTGTGAAATCCAGTTCGACGGCTTCGTGTTCCCGGGCTTCAACCAGATCACCACCCAGCTGGCCAAAATGCATTCCCGCAGCAACGGCAAGCTGACCGTGCCGGTCGTCATCCGGATCCCCTATGGCGGCGGCATCGGTTCGATCGAACACCACTCCGAGTCCCCGGAGGCGCTGTTCGCCCACACGGCCGGCCTGCGCATCATCACCCCGTCCAACCCGCACGATGCCTACTGGATGATCCAGCAGGCCGTCGACTGCCAGGACCCCGTGATCGTGTTCGAACCGAAGCGCCGCTACTGGCTCAAGGGCGAGGTCGACACGGAATCCCCCGGACCCTCCGCGGATCCGTTCAAGGCACACGTGCTGCGTGAGGGAACAGATGCCACCGTCGTGGTCTACGGCCCCCTGGTGCCGGTGGCCCTGGCAGCTGCCAACGCCGCCGCCGAGGACGGCCACAGTGTCGAGGTCATCGACCTGCGTTCAATCTCGCCGATCGACTTCGACACCGTCACCGACTCCGTCAAGAAGACGGGCCGGCTGATTGTGGCCCACGAAGCACCGACCTTCGGCGGCATCGGCGGCGAAATTGCGGCCCGGATCAGCGAGCGTGCGTTCCACTCACTCGAGGCACCCGTCATCCGCGTCGGCGGCTTCCACATGCCCTATCCGGTGGCCAAGGTGGAGGAAGACTATCTCCCGGACATCGACCGCATCCTCGAGGCCCTGGAACGCGCCCTTTCCTACTGACCGTGCCCCCTTTCTGCTGACCGCTTCCGCTGAGGCGCCTTTCTTCCAACAAGGACACAATGACTCTTCACAAGTTCAACCTCCCCGATGTGGGCGAAGGGCTGACCGAGGCCGAGATCGTCGCCTGGAAGGTCAAACCCGGCGACACGGTGGCCATCAACGATGTCCTGTGCGAAATCGAGACCGCAAAGTCCCTTGTCGAACTGCCCTCTCCGTTCGCCGGAACCGTCGGGGAGCTGCTGGTCCCCGAGGGTCTGACCGTCGCCGTCGGGACCCCGATCATCAGCGTGAGCGACACGGCACCCTCCGACACGGACGCCGTGCCGGCTCCTGCCGCTCCCGCGCCTCATGCGCTTATGTACGGGACGCTGGAGGCGGACGAGTCCGGCTCCGCTGAACCGGCCGGCGGTCCCCTGGTGGGCTCCGGCCCCAAGGCCGACGCCGTCAAGCGCCGTCCCCGCATGGCCGCACCGGCCGCGCAGCCGGCGGCCGCGACGGGCTCCGTCGCCAGTCCGGTACCGCTCGCCGAACCTGTCGAGGCCCACGACATCTGGATCAGCCCGGAGACGGTTGCCCATGCGGAACGCCCGGCCCATGAGGACAGCATCGACCAGCGCCCCACCCTCGGCGGGGCCATCAGCGGCCTGGTCAGCAGGGTCCTGGCGAAGCCCCCCGTGCGCAAAATCGCGCGCGATCTGGGCATCGACCTGGCCGACGTCGTCCCCACCGGGGCCCGCGGCGAGGTGACCCGCGAGGACCTGGTGAGCTACCAGGCGCAGCGCGACGCCGAAGTGGACAAGGCGGATACCTTCTGGGGCAAGACCGGCCGCCCGCAGGAACAGCGGATCGAACGGGTTCCGGTCAAGGGCGTCCGCAAGGCCACGGCGCGGGCCATGGTCGAATCGGCCTTCGCGGCCCCGCACGTCAGCATCTTCGTCGACGTCGATGCCAGCCGGACCATGGAGTTCGTCAAGCGCCTCAAGGCCTCCCGCGACTTCGAGGGCATCAAGGTCTCCCCGCTGCTGATCCTGGCCAAGGCGGTCATCTGGGCTGCGGCCCGCAACCCCAGCGTCAATGCGACCTGGGTGGACAACCCGGACGGCAGCGACTCCGCCGAGATCCACATCAAGCACTTCATGAACCTCGGCATCGCGGCGGCGACGCCCCGTGGCCTGATGGTCCCGAACATCAAGAACGCCCAGGATCTGTCCCTCAAGGAACTGGCCCTGGCCCTGAACGAGCTCGCCACGACCGCCCGGGCCGGTAAGACCCAGCCCGCGCAGATGCAGGGCGGCACCCTGACCGTCACCAACATCGGCGCCCTCGGCATCGATACGGGCACGCCGATCATCAACCCCGGCGAAGTGGCGATCGTGGCCTTCGGCACCATCAAGCAGAAGCCCTGGGTCCTGGACGGCGAGGTGATTCCGCGCTGGATCACCACCCTCGGCGGCTCCTTCGACCACCGTGTGGTGGACGGCGACCTCTCGGCACGGTTCATGGCCGACGTCGCATCGATCCTGGAAGAGCCCGCCCTGCTGCTGGACTGAGCAGAGCCCGTGGTCCACGCAGCCACCACGGCAAAGAATCTCCAGTCGTCGCGGACGACGCACCGCACTGTCCCGCCGTGCCGGGCCAGGAGGATATCGTGGCCAACAATCTGGCGGCGTCCGCGTGAGCCTGCCCACTCGGCATTGTGGCACGGGTCAGGGCGGTCCTGTCCAGAAGGGCCCGACGGCACTAGAGTGGCACCAGCCACCGCCAGCTGGCGGACGCGGATCAAAGGAGATGTTGCGTGTTTTCGAGCCCGTTCCCCGATGTGGATATTCCCAACGTCAGCCTGTACGACTACCTCTTTGGCGGTCTGGAGGAGGCGGACCTGGACCGGATCGCCGTCGTCGACGGCACGAGCGGCGCGGAAACCAGCTACCGGACCCTCGTGGGGCAGATCGATGCCCTGGCCGGAGCCGTCGCGGCCCAGGGCCTGGGCGTCCATGGCGTCGCGGCGATCCTGTGCCCCAACGTCCCGGCGTTCACCGTCGTCTTCCACGGACTGCTGCGGGCCGGCGCGACGGTCACCACCGTCAACTCGCTATACACGGCGGACGAGATCGCCCTCCAGCTCGCCGACGCCGGCGCCACGTGGCTGTTCACCGTCTCCGCCCTGCTCCCCGCGGCCCAGGAAGCCGCCACCCGGGCCGGAATCCCGGCGGACCGGCTCGTCGTCCTCGACGGCGCCGCAGGCCACCCCTCGCTGCGGGACCTGCTGACCGCGGGCGCCCCGGCGCCGGACGTCAGCTTCGATCCCGCCACGCACGTGGCCGTGCTGCCCTACTCCTCCGGGACCACCGGCCGACCCAAGGGCGTCAGGCTCAGCCACCGGAACCTCGTGGCCAACGCCGAGCAGTCCCGCGGGCTGCTCAAGGTCGCTCCCGAGGACCGCCTGCTGGCCCTGTTGCCGTTCTTCCATATCTACGGGCTGACGGTGCTGCTGAACCTGGCGCTGCGCCAGCGGGCCTGCCTGGTCACGATACCGAAATTCGAGCTGGCCGAGTTCCTGCGGATCATCCAGGACCAGAAGTGCAGCTACCTGTTTATTGCCCCGCCGGTGGCCGTGGCCCTGTCCAAGCACCCTCTGGTTGCCGACTATGACCTCAGTTCCGTGCACACCACCCTGTCCGGGGCGGCGCCGCTCGACGGCGAACTGGGCAGTAGGCTGGCCGAACGCCTGGGCTGCAGGGTGCTGCAGGGCTACGGCATGACCGAGATGAGCCCCGTGTCCCACCTGATCCCGGTGGACGCCACGGATGTGCCCGTCAGTTCGGTCGGCTATACCGTCCCCAATATGGACTGCCGGCTGCTGGATCCAGCCAGCGGGGAGGACATCGAAATCCCGGCCGAGGGCACCAGCGCGCCCGGGCACCTGCTGTGCCGCGGACCGAACGTGATGCTCGGCTACCTCAACCGGCCCGAGGAAACGGCGGACACCCTCGACGCCGACGGGTTCCTGCACACCGGGGACATTGCCACCGTGCGTGCCGACGGCGTCGTCACGATCGTGGACCGGCTCAAGGAACTGATCAAGTACAAGGGCTACCAGATTGCCCCGGCGGAGCTCGAGGCGCTGCTCCTCACCCACCCCGGCATCGCGGACGCCGCGGTGATCGGAACGTCCGACGCCGACGGCCAGGAAGTGCCGATGGCGTTTGTGGTGCGCCAGCCCGGGAACGACGGCGAGGGACTCGACGAGGCCGCGGTGATGGACTACGTGGCGGCCAGGGTGGCGCCCTTTAAGAAGATCCGCCGCGTCGAGTTCATCGACGCCGTGCCGAAGTCCTCCTCCGGCAAGATCCTGCGCCGGATGCTGAAGACGGCAGGGGCTGCCACCGGATAAAGCGCCTCGTCACCGGCGGGCTCCGGAGACCTGGGCCAAAAGCCGTCAAAACGATCCGGCTGAGGTCGATTGTGACGCAGCTAATCCCGGCTGTCCCACCCCAAAGCGTATAGTCGGGGGACGGTCAGGACGCGGCCATTGGAACCTCATCCTGGAGCCACCATGCCCAAGATTGCCCCCGTCCTGCCTTCCGCTGCCCCCCGCGCACCCGCGCTTCGAAGTGGGCCGCATGTCCCGGCGCCGGCCGGGTCCGGCACCGATCAGGGCGCTGACGTCCGCCGGCCCGCAGCGCCCGGCAAATTTGAACTCGTCCGTGCCGACGGGGGCGGGTTCCTCATCCGCATCCTGGACGGGACCGGGACCGTGCTGGCCCTCTCCGGATCCTACCCGGACATTGCGGCTGCGGTGGAAGGCGTCGAAGCCGTGCGGGAATGCGCCGCCACCTCCCACATTTCGGACCAGACGGCACGGACCGCCGACGCCGGCCGGATCCGGACGGAGACGGGGCCGGCCCGGCTGGTTCCCGGCCCGTAGCAAGCCGCCACAACCGCCGGGAATACCTTGACCGGCGGCTTCCGATCACCATTGGGGGTGACCGGAAGCCGCCGGAGGGCCGCGGTCCGCGTCTACTCGGACGCGTCGGTCTTGGCGATGTACACGTCGCAGGGGGCGTTGTGGGCCACGGAGTTGGCAACACTGCCGAGCACGCGGCCCAGGCCCTTCATCCGCCGGTTGCCGACCACGATCAACAGGGCGCCGGCACGGGCCGCTTCGGCGATCAGGGCGTCGGCCGGCTTGCCGCGGGCGGCGGCGTAGGTGACATTCACTGCGGGCGTGCGAAGGCTGTCGGCGACGCCGCGGGCAACCTTTTCGGCGTCCCCGGCGTCGGAGACAATCCATTTATCGCTGCCGCTGCCATAGACCTCGGTCCTGTCGCTGTCGAACGCGCTGACCACATGAAGCGTGGCCCCGAGCGAAGCGGCGAGGTCACGGGCGGTGTGCGCAGCCTTGAGGGCAGTCTCGCTGCCGTCAACGCCGACAACAATAATTCCGGTCATGAAATGCTCCTTGGGTCAACGGAAGTCTTCGGCCATGCACCGATGATTCAGGCTACAGGGCGGTGATGGCTTCCCGCAGGACCGGCGCCAACCGGCGCACTCCTTCGCGGATGGACTCCGGCGGGACGGCGCTGAAGGCCAGCCGGATCTTGTTGGACGGCTCGTCGGAATGCGTAAATGCGGCTCCCGGAATGAAGACCACCCCGGCGTCGATCGCTTTTTTCAGCAGCGGGTAGGTGTCCACACCCTCGGGCAGCGTCACCCAGATAAAGAAGCCACCCTCTGGACGGGTCCAGCTCAGACCCGGGGGCATGAACTCATCCAGGGCGGCCAGCATCGCGTCGCATCGTTCCTTGTACAGCCCCCGGTACGTCTCGATCTGGCCACGCCAGTCGTAGTCGCGGAGATAGGCGGAGACGAGCATCTGGTTCAGCGTCGGCGGGCAGAGCGTGACGGCCTCCGACGCAAGGTAATAGCGGCGCTGCAGGTGCGCCGGGACGAGAGCCCAGCCGATCCGCAGCCCGGGAGCGAAGATCTTGGAAAAGGACCCCATGTAAATTACGTCGTCCGGGTTGTCAGCCCGCAGCGGAATAAGCGGTTGGCCGTCGAAGCGGAGCAGCCCGTAGGGGTTGTCCTCCAGCACCAGAATATTCGCATTGCGGCATATATCCACCACCCGCTGACGCCGCTCCGCGGACAGGGTGATGCCGGACGGGTTGTTGAAGCTCGGGATGGTGTACAGGAACTTGATGTTCTTGCCTGCGGTCTGCAGGGCGGCAATCCGGGCCTCCAGGAGGTCCGGGATGATGCCGCCGCCGTCCATGGGCACCGTGGCAACCTGGACCTGGTAGGCCTCGAAGGTGTTGAGGGCGCCGACGTAGGTGGGGTCCTCGACGAGCACCACGTCGCCGGGGTTGCAGAAGACCTTGGTCGCCACATCCTGGGCGGACTGTGAACCCGCCGTAATCACCACATTCTCGGGCCTGGCGTCGAGGATTCCTTCTGCGGCCATGACTTCGCAGATCTGGCTCCGGAGTTCCTCGGTGCCCTGCCCGCCGCCATACTGCAGTGCGGTCATGCCATGTTCGGCGATGATCTTCGCGGCGGTCTGGCCCAGCCGTTCCAACGGCAGGGACTGCAGGTACGGGCTTCCGCCCGCCAGCGAGACAAGGCCGGGGCGCAGCGAAATGTCGAAGACATCGCGGACGGCAGATTGCTTGATATTTGCTGCGCGCTCCGAGAACAGTTCCTCGTGGCGGTGGGCGGACGTAGCCGCGCGTTCAATTGCGTCAATTGCCTCGGCCGGGAGTACTTCTGCGGCGGCATCAAGTGTTTCGTGGGTCACATCACCCAGAATACAACCCTTGTTGCCATGTGGTAAACCTTTGTTTCCAAGGAGACCAGGGTGTCCCAACGCAGGACACCCCCGGCCGCAGGAGCGCGGCCGGGAGTGTCCCGGGTGGAGCGGGAAGCTAGGCTGCTGCGACCGTGCGGGACTCTTCCAGCGCGGCGAAGACGCCCTTGATCTGCTCGACAACCTCGGCGTCGTCCTTCGGGTGGACCTCGGCGAAGCGGACCATGGAGCCCGGAACCGCCAGCTTGACGTCTTCAAGAACCCGGGCGCCGGCGATGCCGACGGCCTTGCGGGCCTCGTCCTGGGCCCACACTCCACCAAACTGGCCGAAGGCGGTGCCGACGACGGCGGTCGGCTTGCCGCTCAGGGCGCCGGCACCGAAGGGGCGGGACAGCCAGTCGATGGCGTTCTTCAGCGAGGCGGGGACGGTGCCGTTGTGCTCCGGGGTCACCAGCAGCAGGGTGTCGGCCTCATTCGCGGCGGCACGCAGGGCGGCTGCGGCGGCAGGAACCTGGCCTTCGACGTCGATGTCCTCGTTGTAAAACGGGATGTTGCCGAGGCTGTCATGGATGAGGACCTCAACCTGCTCCGGGGCGTTCAGCTGAATGGCTTCAGCCAGCTTCTGGTTGGTGGAATCGGCGCGCAGGCTGCCGACCAGGGTGAGAACGGTGTTCTTTGACATGTGAACTCCTAGGTGTCGCGCCGCGGACAATGCGGCGGCTGGCTGGTGATGGAGGCTTTGCCGGCCTTCACTGATCTAAACGGACTGCGGTCCGCTTGTATTCCCCGGGACTAGACTGTGCGATGTGAGCCTGATCCCAATCCGCCCGGGCCTCGGGCCTGAACGCCGCGACGCGGCCCGCAACCGCGAATTGCTGCTCCGGGCTGCCCGCGAGCTCATTGAGGAATGCGGGGCGGACGGCCTGACCATGGGCACGCTGGCGCAGCGCGCCGGCGTGGGCAAAGGGACGGTGTTCCGCCGGTTTGGCAGCAGGGCGGGGCTGATGATGACGCTGCTCAGCGACGCGGAGGCCGAGTTCCAGGGGCGATTCATGTTCGGCCCGCCGCCGCTTGGCCCCGGTGCTCCGCCGCTGGAGAGGCTCGTCGCTTTCGGCGAGAAACGTATCGCCTGGGTGCTGGAATTCGGCGAGCTGGCCCGGGCCGCGGACGTGTCCGCCTACAACCGGTTCGACGTACCGGCAGCCGTGCTGTGGCACCGGCATCTTGAGATGCTGTTGCGGGAAGCGGGCCTGACGACCGACCCCTGGCTGATGGCCACCTCGCTGAGCGCCGTCCTGGAACCGGAGCGGATCCTGCACGCCGTGCGCGTGCACCATATTGCCCCGGAGCGCCTCGTGGCGTCCTGGCGCGACCTCGTCTCACGCGTCGCGCACGGGGCCTAGTCCAAACCGGATTCCGGCTGGCCCCCGCTAAATCAATTCCCCGCAATTATTCATAACGATCTGATACCTGACTCGCGGAATGCCGGGCCCGGGCGCATTCGGCGGCATTGTGCATGTGATAGTTTCCTCTGGAATGTGACCCGCAACATAGTCCACAAGGACTCGCCGAAAGGTCTGCGGGCGGCCAGGTACCCGCTGGCCAGGATCCCGGATCGGCAGCGGTAACCCCCTGCCGGACGGGGACTACGGAAGGATCAGGTTGTGAATCTTGTCAGGAATCCTGCACACGGCGGGGCAGAAAACACCATTCCGGCAGCGGCAGGGACCGCACTGACAACGGCGATCCAGAACTAGTCGTCCGATGCTCCGATACCTCGCCAAACGTGCCATCACGTATGTCTTCATGATCTTCCTGACGACCACAGCCGGGTACTTCCTGGCCGTGAACACCCTGCAGCCCGCACTGCTGGAGCAGGAACGGATCCCGCGGCCCACCCCCGAGCAGGTGGCCAACTCCTTCCGGCTCAAGGGCCTCGATCCGGAACTCAGCCCGTGGGAGCGCTATGTCGAGTGGCTCACGGCGATCGTCACCCGCTGGGACTGGGGACGCAGCCCCAACGGCGCGTTCATCAACGCCGAATTCGGCGACCGGGTCTGGATCTCGACCCGGCTGTTCCTGGCCTCGATCATCCTGACCTTGATCATCGGCGTCGCCCTGGGGGTGTACACGGCAGCGCGGCAGTACAAGGCCTCGGACCGGGTCATCACCTCGTACAGCTACCTCGTCTACATCGTGCCCGCGCCGATCGCCTACTTCCTGGTGCAGCTCGGTGCCATCAACATCAACGAGTCGGTCGGCGAACGCATCTTCTTCGTCACCGGCATCTCCACACCAGGGCTGGAGGGCAATGGCTGGGTCCAGTTTGTGGACATGCTGGCGCACTACGCGGTGCCGACCTTCGCGATCACGATTGTGGGGTGGGGCACCTACCAGATCGCCCAGCGCCAGTACCTTCTGGACAACGTCAACGCCGACTTTGTCCGGACGGCGCGGGCCAAGGGACTGACCCGCAACCAGGCCATCAGCCGGCACGCGCTGCGGGTGTCCTTCATCCCGGTGGCGCAAAGCATCGCCTTCACCATCCCCGCCATATTTGCCGGCGGCTTCTTCGCCGAAAAGATCTTCGCCTGGCACGGGGTCGGCTCCTGGAGCATCGACGCGATCGCCCTGCAGGACGTCAATGCCGCGACGGCGACCCTCGCCTACGGCTCCGTGATCTTCGCGATCGGCGCGATCCTCGCGGACTTCGCCACCACGCTGGTCGACCCGAGAGTGCGGGTGCAGTAACCATGACAAACCTCAACACCATCGACCCGGCCGCCGTCGCCGGCGAGGCGAAAATCGAGAACAACGACGTCGTCATCGCGAAGTCCTCGATCATCCTCCGCCGCTTCCTGCGCAACAAGACAGCCGTCGTCGGGCTGGTCATCTTCCTGGCCCTGACCCTGTTCTCCTTCGTGGGCGGCTTCTTCACCAGCTGGGACAAGGAGACGATCGACCCCTTCAGCATCGGCATGCCGCCGTCGGCCGAGCACCTGCTGGGCACCTCCCAGGCCGGGATCGACCTCTACGCCCTGACCGTGGAGGGCACCCGGATCTCGATCCTGATCGGCCTCATCGTTGGGCTCGTCTCGGTCCTGATCGCCGCCGTCTACGGCTGCACCATGGCCTACTTCGGCGGGAAGGTGGACAAGGTCATGCTGTTCGTTCTCGAAGCCCTGATCATGATGCCGGCCCTGCTGGTCGTCGCCGTGGCCACAAGCGGCGGCGGCAACGGCCTGCAGCAGTCCCTGCCCAGCTGGCTCCTGCTGATCATCGTGCTGCTGGTCTTCAGCTGGATGGGCACGGCCCGCCTCATCCGCTCGCTCTCGATGTCCCTCATGTCGCGCGACTTCGTGAAGGCGGCCCAGTACATGGGGATCCCGCCGCGGCGCATCGTCTGGCGGCACCTCGTCCCGAACATCGGCTCGCTGCTGGTCCTGGACATCACCCGCGGCATCACCGGCGCGATCCTGGCCGAGGTGGCGTTCTCCTTCATCGGGATCGGCATCAAGGTCCCCGACGTCAGCCTGGGCGTGCTGATCGGCCAGGCCACCTCCCAGGTCTCCACCTTCCCGTGGATGTTCTGGGTCCCGCTGACCGTCATGTTCCTGCTGACCGGTTCGCTGGCCATGATGAACGACGGCCTGCGTGACGCGTTCGATCCCAGCTCCAGCTCCGTTGGCCGCGCCAAAAAGAAGACCGCACAGAAGAAGACCACATGAGCCACGAAATGACCGCCGGCACCGATTCCGCCGAGCTCTCCGCCGTCGAGCGACTCCACGTCGCCGGGCTGCACGCGCCAGGTGATGCCCCGGCGGGTGCGGTGCTCTCCGTCCGGGACCTGAATGTCCGCTTCAACACGGAAAACGGGGTGGTGCACGCTGTCCGCGGCATCGACTTCGACCTCCGCGCCGGCAAGACGCTGGGCATTGTTGGCGAATCGGGCTCCGGAAAGTCCGTCACCTCCATGGCCATCCTCGGCCTGCTGCCCCCGACGGCGGAGATCACCGGTTCGGTCCGGCTCCAGGGCAGGGAACTGCTGGGACTGAGCGACAAGGCCATGTGCCAGTACCGCGGCAACGACATCGCCATGGTTTTCCAGGATCCGCTGTCCTCCCTGACCCCGGTCTACACGGTCGGCAACCAGATCATCGAGGCGCTCACGGTCCACAATCCCACCATGAGCAAGCAGGCCAAGGAGGCGCGCGCGGTCGAGCTTCTCGGCATGGTGGGCATCCCCAGCCCGAAGGACCGGCTCAAGGCCTTCCCGCACGAGTTCTCCGGCGGCATGCGCCAGCGCGTCATGATCGCCATCGCGATCGCCAACAACCCGCGCGTGCTCATCGCCGATGAGCCCACGACGGCGCTCGACGTCACCATCCAGGCGCAGGTCCTCGAGGTGCTGCACACCGCGCAGGAGGAAACCGGCGCCGCCGTCGTGATGATCACCCACGACCTTGGCGTCGTCGCCGGCATGGCGGACGACATCATGGTGATGTACGCCGGCAAGCCGGTGGAGACCGGCAGCGTCGACGACATCTACTACAACCCCCGGATGCCCTACACGATGGGCCTGCTCGGCGCGGTGCCGCGCGTTGATGTGGCCGAGAAGTCCTCGCTGGTGCCGATCGAGGGCATCCCGCCGAACCTCATCCATACACCGACGGGCTGTTCCTTCGCGCCGCGCTGCCCGCTGGCCAGCGACGCCTGCCTGCAGGGCGAGCCGGAGCTGTGGCCCGTCGCCGGGGACAACCTGGACGGCGGCCTGCCGCACCAGGCCGCCTGCATCAAGACCGATTCCCTCGGCCTCGAAGTGGACGTCCGCGAGGTCTTCAAGGCCCCCGCCGTCCCGGTGTCACGCTTTGACGCGATCCCGCGCGCAGAGCGCCGGACCGTGCTGGAGCTCAGGGACGTCAGGAAGCACTTCCCGCTGATGAAGGGCGCCCTGCTCAAACGCCGGATCGGCACCGTCAAGGCGGTCGACGGGCTGAGCTTCGACATCCGTGAGGGCGAGTGCTTCTCGATCGTCGGCGAATCCGGCTGTGGCAAAACCACCACCCTGCTGGAAATCATGGAGTTCCACAAGGACCAGGACGGCGAGGTGGTCATCGGCGGCCTCAGCAACAAGGAAGCCTCTGACGCGAAGACCAAGAGCGCCATGCGCAAGGAACTCCAGATGGTGTTCCAGGACCCCACCGGCGCCCTTGACCCGCGCTTCACCGTCTTTGAAGTGCTGGCCGAGCCGCTCGAGAACGCGGGTATGGCCAAGCCCCGGATTCGGAAGCGGATCATGGAACTGATGGAACTCGTGGGCCTCCAGCCGGACCACGTCAACCGCTTCCCCAACCAGTTCTCCGGCGGCCAGCGCCAGCGCATCGGCATTGCCCGCGCCCTCGCCGTGAACCCCAAACTGGTGGTCCTTGACGAGCCGGTGTCCGCCCTGGACGTGTCCGTCCAGGCCGGCGTCATCAACCTGCTGGACCAGCTCCGCGCGGAACTCGGGCTGAGCTACCTGATGGTCGCCCACGACCTGTCCGTGGTGCGGCACATCTCCAACCGGGTGGCCGTGATGTACCTGGGCAAAATCGTGGAGATCGGGGACGTGGACAGCGTCTTCGACAATCCGCGCCACCCCTATACCCGTGCCTTGCTCTCCGCGATTCCGGTCCCCGACCCGGTCCTGGAACGCACCCGCGCACGCATCATCCTGCAGGGCGATCTGCCCTCGCCGCTGGAAGCGCCGACAGGCTGCAACTTCGCCACGCGCTGCCCGGTCTTCGCGGCGTTGCCGCCGGCAAAGCAGGAGAAGTGCCTGACCCAGGAACCCGGACTGGTGACAGTCATGGACTCCCCGGAAACCGCCCGCGCCGGACAAGCCCACGGGCATCCGGCCGCTCCCGGTCTTCCGGCCGCCCCTGCGGCCCCCACAGACCAGCAATTCGCCTGTTTCTACCCGGACGGCGAACTGGACGCGGACATGCTCGTTGTCCACGAAACCACCTGACATACCAGTCACACGCATCACAACTCGCACCAAAAGGAATGAAGGGGAACACATGAAGAATCTGACCAAGATCGGCGGCGTGACCGCCGTCGTTGCAGCGCTTGCGCTCACCGCTTGTGGCGGTGGCGGCGGCGCCGCACAGGGTCCGGAGGCCGCGAAGGGCCAGGACGCAGGAAGTGACCTGGCCAAGCTGGTCAGCATCAACGCCAAGGATGCCAAGGATCTGCAGCCGGGCGGCACCGTCACCCTGCCGCTGGGCAACATCGGTCCGGACTTCAACGGGTTCTCCAACAATGGCAACAGCGCAGACAACACCGCCCTGCACCGCCCGATCGACCAGGCCGGCACCTGGGGCTGCTGGAACTTTGACTTCGACGGGACCGCCACGCCGAACAAGGACTTCTGCGAAGACGTCAAGAGCGACGTCAAGGACGGCAAGCAGACCATCACCATCAAGGTGAACGAGAAGGCCACCTACAACGACGGCACGCCGATCGATGTCAAGGCCTTCGAAAACACCTGGAACATGCTCAAGGGTGAGAACAAGGACATCGACATCGTCAGCTCCGGCGCGTACGAGTTCGTCGAATCCGTCAAGGCCGGTTCCAGCGACAAGGAAGTTGTTGTCACCACCACCCAGCCGGTTTACCCGCTGGACTCCCTGTTCACCGGCCTGGTCCACCCGGCCGTGAACACGCCGGAGATCTTCAACGAAGGCTTCACCGGCGACATGCACCCGGAATGGATGGCAGGGCCGTTCAAGCTGGACCAGTACGACAGTGCCGCCAAGACGGTCACCCTCGCCCAGAATGACAAGTGGTGGGGCAACAAGCCGGTCCTGGAGAAGGTGGTCTTCCGCCAGCTTGAGAGCAGCGCCGCAATTGCCGCCTTCAAGAACGGTGAAATCGACGGTGTGTCCGCCAACACCATCACCCCGTACAAGCAGCTCGACGGCACCAAGGACTCCGAGATCCGCCGCGGCCAGCGTCTCTTCGCCGGTGGCTTGAACCTCAACGCCCAGAAGGCGCCGATGACTGACGTCGCCATCCGCAAGGCGATCTTCACCGCCGTCGACCGCGAAGCACTGCGCAAGGTCCGCTTCAACGGCCTGAACTGGGAAGAAACCAGCTCCGGATCGATGATGCTGCTGCCGTTCTCCAAGAACTACCAGGACAACTACCCGGTCAAGGAAACCGGCGCCGAGGCCGCCAAGAAGGTCCTGACGGACGCCGGCTACACGGCCAACGCCGCAGGCATCATGGAAAAGGACGGCGTCCCCGCCGCGTTCAAGATCAGCAACTTCGGTGATGATCCCACCACCCTGGCGTTCGCGCAGACGCTGCAGAACCAGCTGAAGGCCGGCGGCATGGACGTTGGCATCGACCAGCGCGCTTCTGCCGACTTCGGCAAGGTCCTGGGCAGCCGTGACTTCTTCATGAGCGTCTCCGGCTACACTGTGGGCGCGGATGCGACCGACGCCGTCAAGCAGTTCTACGATTCCAAGACGAACGAGAACGAGCTGGGCGACGCCGAACTGGACGCAGAGATCAAGAAACTCTCCAGCATTGCCGACAACGCTGAGCGCAACAAGGCAGCCATGGACGTTGAAAAGAAGCACATGGAGAAGTACTTCTCCATGGGTGTTGTGATGAACGGTCCGCAGATCTCCTTCGTGCGCACCGGCCTCGCCAACTACGGCCCGTCCCTGTTCAAGAGCCTGTCCCAGGTTCCGGACTGGACCACCATCGGCTGGGAAAAGAAGTAACACTCCCCGCTCAACGGTTCGTCGAGCAGCGGCGGCCGGCATTCCCTGAACTTTCGGGGGTGCCGGCCGCCGCCGTTTAATCCGGGGGACTGGCGCGGCGTGCGGGGGTAGCGTGGGACCATGACAACAGACTCCAACCGGCCCATCCGCACGGCCGTCGCCGGCTTCGGCCTCTCGGGCAGCGTCTTCCACGCCCCGCTGCTCGCGGCCGACCCCGCGTATTCCGTTGAGGTGATTTCCACCTCTGATGCCGGCCGGCAGGCGGCCGCCTCCGCCCGGTATCCCGGCACCCGCCTGGTGGATACCCCGGCGGACATTCTGGAGCTCGCCGGCGAACTGGACCTGCTGGTCCTCGGAACGCCGCCGGCCACCCATTACCCGCTGGCGAAAGCCGCGCTGGAAGCCGGGCTCGACGTCGTCGTCGACAAGCCGTTTGCCGTTCGCAGCGCCGAAGGCCGGGAGCTCATCCAGCTCGCGGCACGGCTGGGACGCGTGCTCACGGTCTTCCAGAACCGGCGCTGGGACGGCGACTACCTGACCGTCCGCGGTCTGCTGGACAGCGGCGTGCTAGGCGCGGTCACGCGGTTCGAATCCCGTTTTGAGCGTTGGTCGCCGGCGGTTGCGAAAGCCTGGAAGGCGGCCGCGACGGCGGACGACGGCGGCGGGGTGCTGTTCGACCTCGGCACCCACCTGCTGGACCAGGCCGTGCAGCTGTTCGGTCCCGCCACGGTCACACATGCGGAACTGGATGCGCGGCGCCCCGGCGAGATGACCGACGACGACGTGTTTCTTGCCCTGCGGCACGAATCCGGCGTGACGAGCCATCTGTGGATGAACATGCTCTGCGCCCAGCAGGGACCGCGGTTCCGGCTGCTGGGCAGCGCGGGTGGCTTCACCAAACACGGCGTGGACCCGCAGGAGCCTTTCATCGTCGCCGGCGGCAGCCCGCTGGACCCGGAGTACGGGATCGAGGACCGGGACTGGTCCGGGCTGCTCGGCCGGGACGGACACCTCGACCGGCTGCCCACCGAGCGCGGCGAGTACCCCGCGTTTTACCGGATACTGGCGGCGAAGATCCACGACGGCGGGACGGCCTCGGGCCTGCCGGTCCCGGTGGATCCGGCCAGCCCGGTGGAGGTGCTGCGGCTGATCGAGCAGGCCCGGGCCCTGGGCTAGTAGGCGTTAAACAGCAAACGGCTGCTCCGGAACGGCCGTTTTGGGGTCCCAAAGGGCGGTTACGGAGCAGCCGATTCGGTGCTGGCTATGCCGGGATCGGCTGGTTAAGCGGAGACCAGCTCGTGCCAGTCGGCGACGAGGGGCAGGTTGTGCGCCTCGGAGACCGAGCGGTGCGCCACCTTGCCGCCGGCGATGTTGAGGCCGGCAGCGAGGGCGGTGTCGCGTTCGAATGCGGCCTTGACGCCCAGGTTGGCCAGGGCGACGGCGTAGCGCAGGGTGACGTTGGTCAGCGCGTAGGTGGAGGTGTTCGGCACGGCGCCCGGCATGTTGGCCACGCAGTAGAAGATCGTGTTGTGGACCTTGTACGTGGGTTCCTGGTGCGTGGTGGGGTGCGTGTCCTCGAAGCAGCCGCCCTGGTCTACGGCGATGTCCACGAGTACTGAACCGGGCTTCATCCGGGAGACGAGCTCGTTGGTGACCAGTTTCGGGGCCTTGGCGCCCGGGATCAGCACGGAACCGATCACCAGGTCGGCGTCCACAACCGACTTCTCGATCTCGTACGCGTTGGAGGCAACGGTCTTCAGGCGGCCCTGGTACTGGGCATCCAGCTCGCGCAGGCGGTTGATGTTGATGTCCAGGATGGTGACGTCGGCGCCGAGGCCGAGGGCCATGGCGGCGGCGTTGGTGCCGGCAACACCGGCGCCGAGGACAACGACCTTGGCGGGGCGGACGCCCGGTACGCCGCCGAGCAGCACACCCTTGCCGCCGGCCGGAGCCATCAGCGAGGTGGCACCGACCTGGACGGAGAGGCGGCCGGCAACCTCGGACATCGGGGCGAGCAGCGGCAGGGTGCGGCCCTCCTGGACGGTCTCGTAGGCGATCGCGGTGACGCCGGAGTTGATGAGCTGCTGGGTCAGTTCCGGCTCGGCGGCCAGGTGCAGGTAGGTGAAGAGGATCAGGCCCTTGCGGAAGCGGTGGTATTCGGCCTTGACCGGCTCCTTGACCTTCATGACCATGTCGGCGCGGGACCAGACGTCATCGGCTTCGGCGACGATTTCGGCGCCGGCGATGGCGTATTCCTCGTCCGTGATGCCCGAGCCCAGGCCCGCGCCGCGCTCCACGAGGACCGAGTGGCCGTGGGTGCGGAACTCGTGCACGCCTGCGGCCGTGATGGCGACGCGGAATTCGTTGTTCTTGATCTCTTTGGGGACACCGATGATCATTTGTGGGCTCCAGTGCTGGCGGCCTTGTGGGCCTGGGTGTGCGGGGAAGTCGTACTTCCAGAATAAATCCGGCTGTGAGGCAGGCGACAGACGCCGCCTCCCGGCGGCGGCCGCTTCCCGCGGAGATCCGGGCTTTTCCAAATACCGGACTGGACATTTGTCGACCCGGTGAGCGTCAGGTGTCGCCTGATGTCCGTTGGCGGGGCGATCGCAGTGGCGTTGGCCGCGGCGTTTCCAGAGGAAGCGGCATCGGCAGTAGTGTGGCAGCATGCAGCAGCAGGACGTCGAACAGCTCGTGGAGCAGGTCGCACTCCAATTGGGCCGCGGCCTTTCACTCGAGGACCTCGACGGCCAGCTGCTCGCCTACAGCTCCAACCAGTCGCACGCGGACCGGGTCCGGGTGAACTTCCTGCTCAGCAAGCGCGTCCCGGTGGACGTCAGCACCTGGCAGCTCTCGCACGGGATCGCGACGGCGGTCCGCCCCGTGGTGGTGCCGGCCAACGAGGAGCTCGGGATGCTGGGCCGCGTCTGCGTTCCCCTGCTGGTGCGGGGATTCCGGGTGGGCTACCTCTGGGTCCAGCTGGACGCCGATGAGCCGAACGCGACGACGGTCCTCGCCCAGTTGCCCGAGGTGGCCCGTGAGCTGGAGCGGCTCTCAGCCCTGCTGCTGGAATCCAACACGGCCGAATCTGAGTTCCGCCGCCGCCGCGAACAGGAATTCCTGGCCGCCTGCCGGGGCGAGTCCAACGCCGTCGCGGCCGTGGCGGGCTGGAAGGAAGTCCAGGGGCGCGGACCCTGGCAGCTGGTGACGGTAATGGATGCCGACGGCTGGGCCGGAGGCTCCGATCCGATCGCTTCCACACTGGTCCACCGCTCTGCTGCGCTCCAGGCCACCATCGGCGTGGATGCCACCCTGTTCAGCGCCGGCACGGAGACCCACGCCGTCGTCTTGTTCAGGGAATCGACCGGCCGCGCGAACCACGCCCAGGTGCTGGTGCATTACCAGCTGGAGCTGGCCAAGCGGTCCGGCCGGCCGGTCCACCGGATCATCCTGGGAACCTCCGAGGGCTTCTCGCGGCCGCGGGAACTCGCCGATGCGTACCGACAGTCCCGGCAGGCCGCGCAGGCCGCTGCGGTGGATCCGCAGCTGGGAGAACTGGTGGACTGCCGCGCCACCGGGATCTACCAGCTGCTGGCCTCGGCCGGCGGCGGGGCGGGAGCGTGGGCGGACGCGGGCTCGGTCTATTTCCGCCTCCTGGAGGACCACGACCGGAACCACGAGCTGCTGCCGGTGCTGGAGCTTTTCTATGACAATGACGGGTCGGTCCAGGAAGTGGCGGACAAGCTGCACCTGCACCGGAGCAGCATCTACAACAGGCTGGGCCGGATCCGCCAGCTGCTCGGGGTCGACCCGCTCAAGGGAATGGTGCGGCTGGAACTCCACGCGGCGCTGAAGGCGCGGCGCTGGGCGGGGCGCCCCAGGATCTAAGGTGCGGCGGCGTCAGGTGCCGCGGCCCTCCCGTTTGGGCTGCTCGGCCTCCAGCGGACGGTCCGGCGCGGGGCCGGCATCGTCCACCTCCGCGGCGAGGGCTGCCTGCCGCTCGGCCTCTTGCGCTGTTTCCCGCGCCGTTTCCCGCGCGCGTTCTCTCCTGCGGAGCGTGATCCTGCTGTCCATCCACATGGAGACGGCCACAAACGCAACGCAGCTGGACATAAAGGCAGCGGTATTGTTTAGCCCCATGGCTGTTCCGAGAATGCCTGTGAGCACCATGGCGGCGATGCCAGCCACGATGTGCCACCCTCTGAACTTACCCACAATTCAAGCGTAACCCCGGCCTTCTCCGCGTTTCCGCGCAGGGCCGGGATCGTTGTTTGATCCTTATCACGCCGTCACGAAGCATCCGCGGCACCGTCATCCCCGTGGCCGGGAGCGCCGTCCGCGGTATTGTTCTTCTTCTGTTTTTCCAGCCAGGCCATGATGTCGGCGAGCCGGATCCGCCGGTGTGTGCCCCGGTATTCCACCGGGATTTCGCCGCGGTCCGTCATGTTCCGCAGGTAGGTATGCGAGATCCCGGCCAGCTCGGCTGCCCGGGACGTGGTCAGCATTTCCTCGACGCTGCTGACCGTCACCGCCTCGCCCCGGCTGAAGCGCGCCAGCAGGTCCACGACGGCGTCCCGTGCCTGGGCCGGCAGCCGGTGGACGGTGCCGTCGACGAACACCGTGATGTCGTCGCTGCCGTTGAGGGCGTAGCGGAGTTTCTGCGCGTCCTCAGCCGGAAGGGCAGCCGTCACCCGGGGAGCAATCAGTGTCATGAAGTGCATCCTAGCGCCCCGGGGTACGGCCACACACTGCCTCTGCCTGCTGCGGCGCTACAGCCCGAGTTCCTCAAGGACCGGCAGCTTCGCCCGGACCCAGGCGCGGGCCTCGGTGGCGCTGGGCGCGGAGAGGGCCAGTTTAGCCAGTTCCTGGGCCTCGGCCAGGGTGACGGTCTTCAGCACGGCGGCCACGGCCGCGAGGGACCGGGCCGTCATGGACAGGGTCGATACGCCGAGCCCGGTCAGAACGACGGCGAGGGCCGGGTCCGCGGCGGCCTCGCCGCAGACGCCGACCGGTTTGTTGTGGCCCTCCGCGGCGGAACCCTCCACGGTCAGGCCGACAAGCCGGAGCACGGCGGGCTGCCAGGGGGTGTTCAGCGCAGCGAGCGGGCCGAGCTGGCGGTCGGCGGCCATGGCGTACTGGGTGAGGTCATTGGTGCCCAGGCTCGCGAAGCCCACCTCCCGCAGGATGGCCTCGGCGGTGAGCGCCGCGGACGGGACTTCCACCATGACCCCGGGGGTCTTGATCCCGGCCTCGGCACATAGGGTGGCGAAGCGGGCAGCCTCCTCAGCGGTGGAAATCATCGGGGCCATCACCCAGACGTCCGCCTCGGACTCCTGCTCGGCCCGGGCGATGGCCTGCAGCTGGCGTTCCAGCACGCCCGGCGTCGTGAAGTCGGTCCGGTACCCGCGGACGCCGAGGGCGGGGTTGGGTTCCGTGGCGTCGGTGAGGAAAGGCAGCGGCTTGTCCGCGCCGGCGTCGAGCGTCCGGAGCACCACCTTCTTACCGGGGAACGCGTCGAAAACGCCCTTGTACGCGGCGGCCTGTTCGTCCACGGTGGGCTCGGAATCCCGCTCCAGGAAGCAGAACTCGGTCCGGAACAGCCCCACGCCCTGCGCGTTCAGCTTCGCGGCGGCCACGGCGTCCTTGGCCCCGCCGACGTTGGCGAGCAGCGGCACCAGGTGGCCGTCCGCCGTCGCGCCGGTGCCGTCAAAGTCCGCCAGCAGCGAGGCCGTGGCGGCCCAGTGTTCGGCGGCGGCGCGCTGCGAGTCATCCGGGTCCGCGGTGATCAGGCCGGCGGCGCCGTCCACATAGACCACCGTGCCGTCCGGAAGCTGGTCGACGCCGGTTGCGGCCACGACGGCGGGCAGGCCCAGTGAGCGGGCAATGATCGCGGTGTGGGACTGCGGTCCGCCGCCGGCGGTGAGCAGCGCCAGGATCTTCTCCGGATCCAGGGTGGCGGTGTCCGCCGGGGCGAGGTCCTCGGCGATGAGGATGAACGGGGTGGGGGAGGACGGGATCCCCGGGGCCGGGACGCCGCGCAGTTCAGCGACGATCCGGGCCCGGACGTCCAGGACGTCGGTGGCCCGCTCCGCCATGTAGCCGCCCAGGTTGTGCAGCATTTCCGAGACGGAGGCGCCGGCTTCCCAGATGGCACGCTGGCCGGAGGTGCCGCGGCCGATCAGCTTGGCCGCCGACTTCAGGAGCATTGTGTCCGTCGCCATCAGGGCCGTGGCCTCCAGGACTGCCTTGCCGTCGCCGCTGACCGTCTCGGCCCGGGCCTTCAGCTCATCATGGACGGCCCTCGCCGCCGTCTTCAGGGCCGCGGTCGCTTCCTCAGCCGTGGTGCCGGCCGGCAATTGCTCTCCGGCGGGCGGTTCGCTGACGGGTTTGGGCATCTGGCGGATGGTTCCGATGATGCGGCCGGGGCTGACGCCTACTCCTGGGAAGTTCTGCACTGAAGGTCCTCATTCTTTGCCGTGGGCCGGTAAGCCGGTGAGTCAGGTACCGCCGGAGCCGGCCCTTCGATCCGGCCCGGAAGTTCCGGATCGGATGTTCTGGATCGGACGGTCGGGCCTGCCGACAGCTACGTCAGCGGGCGGATCCCGATACCTGAAAAAATTCTATGTGATGCACTTCATATAGCGTTGCTATAGGTGCTAGGGTAGCGGTTATGAGTTTCGATGGCCAGCTTCCGCCGAAGACGCGGCTGCTGCGTGCGGCGGCTGAGTTGCTGGCCAACTCCGCCGGGGGTGCGGTTTCCACCCGCCAGATCACCCAGCTGGCCGGAGTCACGGCGCCCACCCTCTATCACCATTTCGGTGACAAGGAAGGGCTGTTCGACGCGGTCGTCGCGGCAGGTTTTGAGGAGTACGTGGCGGGCGAACGCGACTTCGCACCGTCAGGACAGCCGCTGGAGGACATCCGGCGGATGTGGGACAACCACGTGCAGTTCGGGCTCAAACAGCCGGAACTGTACCTGGTCATGTTTGGCAACATTCGCCCCGAGAGCCGCCCGGCCGTCGTCGCTGACGCCGAGGGCCTGATGGAGGAAATGCTGAACAAGGCCGCCGTCGCCGGCCAACTCGACGTCCCGCCGCGGGAAGCAGCCAGGAGCATCCTGGCTGCCAACGTCGGGGTGACGCTCATGCTGATCACGGAAAAGGCGCCCGAGCGCAACCTTGAGCTGTCCGCCATGACCCGCGACGCCATGATCTTTGCGGTGTCCTCGGACCAGGCCAAGAGCAGCGGCCCTGAAGCGTCCGGGAAATCCTCAGTGGTGGTGGCGGCGATCGCCCTGAACGCGGCACTGCAGGCATCGCACTCGGACCAGCTCTCCAGCTCGGAACTCAAGCTCTTCCTCGAATGGCTCCACCGGATCTCTACCAGCTCCACCAGCTAGCTTTCGCGAAATCATCGGACCATCCTGCGGTGCAGCAGGAATGACGGTTAGGAAATCACATGGCAACAGAGACAGTTGCGAAACCCCGTACCAGCGTGCGGGTAGGCGTCCAGAAGTTCGGGACGTTTCTATCCGGAATGATCATGCCGAACATCGGCGCGTTCATCGCGTGGGGCATCATCACGGCGCTCTTCATCCCGGCGGGCTTCCTGCCCAACGAGGAGCTCGCCAAGCTCGTTGGGCCGATGATCACCTACCTGCTCCCGCTCCTGATCGGGTACACCGGCGGCCGGATGGTCTACGGCGTGCGCGGCGGCGTCGTGGGTGCGGTGGCCACCACGGGCGTCATTGTCGGCACGGACATCCCCATGTTCATTGGCGCCATGATGCTCGGCCCGCTCACGGCCTGGCTCATGAAGAAGCTGGACAAGATCTGGGAGGGCCGGGTCAAGCCGGGCTTCGAAATGCTGATTGACAACTTCTCGGCCGGCATCGTCGCTGCCGGCATGGCGGTCGTCGGCATGTTCGTGATCGGCCCGGTGGTGAAGGCCTTCAGTGACGGTGCCAGCGCCGTCGTCGAATTTCTTGTTGTCAACGGCCTGCTGCCCTTCACGAGCATCTTTATCGAGCCCGCGAAGGTCCTGTTCCTGAATAACGCCATCAACCACGGCATCCTCACTCCCCTGGGCACACAACAGGTGCTTGAGGAGGGCAAGTCCATCCTGTTCCTGCTGGAGGCCAACCCTGGTCCGGGTTTCGGAATCCTGCTCGCCTACTCGATCTTCGGCACGGGACTGGCCAAGGCGTCCGCGCCGGGGGCAGCCCTGATCCAGTTCGTTGGCGGTATCCATGAGATCTACTTCCCGTATGTACTCATGAAGCCCATCATGATCCTCGCCGCAATCGGCGGCGGCATGACCGGCATCTTTACCCTGGTGGTCACCGATGCCGGGCTCCGGTCACCGGCAGCCCCGGGCAGCATCATCGCCGTCTACGCAGCGACCGCACGCGACAGCTACGTCGGCGTGACCCTGTCCGTGCTGTTCGCCACCACGGTGTCCTTCCTGATCGCCTCGGTGATCCTGAAGGCCAGCAAGACCCCGGTGGGCGCCACCGAGGAAGAGGCCCTCGGGGCCGCCACCGTCCGGATGGAGGAAATGAAGGGCAAGAAGAGCTCGGTGTCTTCCATGCTCGCAGGCTCCGGTGCTGCCGCAGGCGGCGTCGCAGTCCTGGCCGGGCCGGTCAAGAACATCGTCTTTGCGTGCGACGCCGGCATGGGCTCCAGCGCGATGGGCGCTTCGGTGCTGCGGAACAAGATCAAGGCGGCCGGCTTCCCGGGCGTCACGGTCACCAACTCCGCGATCGCCAACCTCAGCGACACCTACGACGTCGTGATCACCCACCAGGACCTGACCGAACGGGCCAAGCCGGTTACCGCCAGCGCCGTGCACGTCTCGGTTGATAACTTCATGAACAGCCCCAAGTACGACGAGATCGTCGAGCTGGTCAGGTCAAGCAACACGGACGGGGCATCCGACGCTCCTGCTGCCACCACCGCCTCCGCCACCGCCGCTGCTGCCGCGCCGGAGGCTCCCGAGGAAACCGGCCCCGCCGGCATCCTTGTGGCGGAGAGCGTTGTCCTCAACGGCACAGCCACCACCCGCGACGCCGCCATCGACGAGGCCGGCCGGCTCCTGCTGGACCGCGGCGCCGTCGACGCCGGCTACCTGGACGCCATGCACGAACGCGAGGAATCCGTGTCCACTTACATGGGCAGCTACCTCGCCATTCCGCACGGCACCAACGCGGCCAAGGACCACATCATGAAATCCGCGGTCTCCGTGGTCCGCTACCCGAACGGCATTGACTGGAACGGCAAGGAAGTGAAGTTCGTCGTTGGCGTCGCCGGCATCAACAACGAGCACCTGCATATCCTGTCCTCCATCGCCAAGGTCTTCACCAACAAGGCCCAGGTGGCGCAGCTTGAGGCGGCCACCACGGTCGAGGAAGTCCTGGACCTGTTCGGAAAGGTCAATTCATAGTGAAAGCTGTTCATTTCGGAGCCGGAAACATCGGGCGCGGATTCGTGGGGCTGCTGCTGCACGAGGCGGGGTACGAGGTGGTGTTCGCGGATGTCGCCCAGGACCTGATCGCCCAGCTGGCCGCCGCGGACAGCTACCGGGTCCACGAGGTGGGGGAGCACCCCACCGTCCGCACCGTGGAGAACTTCCGCGCGCTGAACTCCGGCAGCCAGGAGGCCGACGTCATCGCGGAGATTGCGACGGCGGACGTGGTCACCACAGCGGTGGGGCCGCATATCCTCAAATTCGTGGCCCCGGTGATCGCCAAGGGGATCGCTGCCAGGGCTGCCGGACTCGCTCCGCTGCAGGTGATGGCATGTGAGAACGCCATCAATGCCACGGACATCCTGAAGTCCGAGGTGTCGGCGCAGTGGGATTCGGCCGCGGGGTCCCTCGACGCTGCCGCCGTGTTCGCGAACACGGCGGTGGACCGGATTGTGCCCAACCAGGAGGCCGGGCAGGGCCTGGATGTCACGGTGGAGACCTTTTATGAATGGGTCATCGACCGGACACCGTTCGGTGATGCGGCGCCGGTCATTCCGGGTGCCACGTTCGTGGACAATCTGGAGCCGTATATCGAGCGGAAACTGTTCACGGTGAACACCGGGCACGCCGCGGCCGCCTATTTCGGGTTCGAGGCCGGGCTGGGGAAAATTTCCGAGGCCATGGCCGACCAGGACGTAGCCGCCGACGTGCGCGCCGTCCTGGACGAAACCAAAGAGCTGCTGGTGGCCAAGCACGGCTTCAACCGTGATGAGCAGGAGGCCTACGTCCAGAAGATCCTGGGCCGATTCTCCAACCCGCACCTGCCGGATACCGTGAACCGGGTGGGCCGGGCGCCATTGCGCAAGCTCAGCCGGCACGAACGCTTCATCGGTCCGGCGGCGGAGCTGGCCGAACGCGGCATCGTGCCGGAGGCCCTGCTCGGTGCGATCGCCGCAGCCCTGCGCTTCAACGACCCGGCCGACGCCGAGGCCGAGGAGCTCAGGCAGATCCTGGCATCCTCCAGCGCTGACGAGGCAACCGCGAAAATCACGGGCCTGGACCCGGACCACCCGCTGTTCCCGGCCGTCTCCGCCCTGGTCGAGGACGCCAAGGCCGCCGTCTAGTCCGTTTTCAAATTCGCCGAAGCACAGACCCCGTACCCGCCGAGGTGCGAGAAAACGCCCATGTTCCCGCGGAACATGGGCGTTTTCTCTCACCTCGAGAGGCGGAAGCGCGCGCGGCGCACCATAGGAGGCTCAGGCCTTGACGGAGTCCTTAGCGGAGCCCTTTGGGACGAAGAGGGTCTCGGCGTGCTCGAGGGACATTCCGTTGGTCTCCGGCACCTTGAACTTCACGAAGAAGAACGACGCTGCCGCGAACATCGCGTACATGGCGTACGTCAGGGGCAGGGAGGCCGCCGCCATGACCGGGAAGCTCAGGGTGATGGCGAAATTGGCGATCCACTGGGCGGCCGCGGCGAGGCCCAGGGCGCGGGCGCGGATCCGGGACGGGAAAATCTCGCCCAGCAGCACCCAGACGAGCGGGCCCCAGGAGGCGCCGAAGCTGATCACGAAGACGTTGGCAGCCACCAGGGCGGCCGGGCCCCACGCGCCGGGCAGCGAAATCGCGTCGCCGGTTCCGGTGGCGGACCCGAAGGCGAGGGCCATGGTGCCCAGCGAGACGGCCATGCCGATGGAACCCGCAAGCATGATGGGACGGCGGCCGATGCGGTCCACCAGGGCGATTGCCACGAGGGTCACGAGGATGTTTGTAATGGCGGTGGCCACGGAGATCGTCAGGGAGTCCTTCTCCTCGAAACCGACAGCCTTCCACAGGGTCGTGGAGTAGTAGAAGATCACGTTGATGCCGACGAACTGCTGCAGCACCGACAGGATGATGCCGATCCATACCACTGGCTGCAGGCCGAAGGTCTTGCCGCGCAGTGAGCCCTTCTGGCCCGCGACCTTGTCTTCCTCGATCGCGTTCTTGATATCGCGCAGGTGGCGGTCCGTGTCCTCGTTCGGGGCAATGGACTGGAAGATTTTCAGGGCTTCCTCGTCCTTGCCCTGGAAGACCAGGAACCGCGGCGACTCGGGCAGCGTGTACGCGATCCAGCCGTAAACGACGGCAGGTACGGCGCCGGCGAGGAACATCCAGCGCCAGGCCTCGATACCGAACCAGAGGTCCTGGCCGGCGCCGCCGGCGAAGTTCGCGAACAGGGCGTCCGAGAGCAGGGCGGCGAAGATGCCCGTGGTGATGGCAAGCTGCTGGAGCGACGCCAGCCGGCCGCGGACGTGGCGCGGGGAGATCTCGGAGATGTAGGCCGGAGCGATCACGGAGGCCAGGCCGATGCCCAGGCCGCCGACGAGGCGCCAGAAGATGAGGTCCCACACGCTGAAGGCGAAGCCCGTCCCGACCGCGCTGACCAGGAACAGCAGCGCGCCGATCTTCATCGCCGGGATGCGGCCGTAGCGGTCAGCGACCTTGCCGGCCAGGTAGGCACCCGCCGCGCAGCCGAGGAGGGCGACGGCCACGGCGAAGCCGGTCACGGCCTCGCTCAGCGCAAACTCGTCCTTGATGGCGTCGACTGCGCCATTGACCACTGAGGAGTCGAAGCCGAAGAGGAAGCCGCCGACGGCGCCCGCCACGGCCAGCCAAATGACCCGCTGGGGGATCCTGGCTGCGGTCTGGTCTTGGGTGGTTGTCATCGGGCTCCCTCGGCATTTCGCGTTCCACGGCCTGCGCCGCAGCTACCAAGTCTTACACCGGGGCCGGAGCGACGCCTGTCACACGCCTCAAAAAGTGAGGGGAAACATACAGTTGCGCGCTCGGTGTGAGCGGGAGTCGCCGTCGACCGCCCGCCGAGGTGAGACTTCACGCCCATGTCCGGTCCAACCATGGGCGCGAAGTCTCACCTCGAGGGCCTCTGCCCAGGACCTGTGGAGGACATCTGCTTGCAGTGTGTGGACAACGTAAGCGGGCGGCGCCGAATCCCCGCATGATGTGGGAATGCGCCGACTTGAACTCCCCTCAGTGCTGAAAGACGGCTCGTTCTCCGTCCTGGCTGCGGATGAGGCCGGGGTCCCACGGAAGCGGACCCGTGCCCAGGACCTGATCACGGTGTCCCGCGGTGTCCGCATCCCGGCCGGCAGCAGCGCACATGGCGCCGGAGCGCTGAGGGCCTACTGCCAGCTCGACGATTGCACCGTACTCTGCCATGTCACGGCGGCAAGGCTATGGCGCGTTGGGCTTCCTCTGTGGGCGGACTGCGATTGGCGGATCCATCTTGCCCGGCCGCGGGGCGGCAGCTTCCCGAAGCGGGCGAACGTGGTTGGCCACCGACTCGCGCTCGCGCCCGGGGACGTGGTGATGCTCGACGGCGTCAGGGTGACCTCGCCCGAACGCACTTTCCTTGACCTGGCCGCGACCCTACCGTTGGACGATCTGGTGGCTGCCGGGGATTCCCTGGTGTCCGAGCACGGTCCGGAGTTCCCGTCGCCCCGGTCGGCCCTGTCGAACATCGAGGCGTTGAACAGGATGCTGCTCCAACACCCGGGAGCCCGAAATATCCGGACCGCGCGGGAAGCCCTTGGGTACGTGCGCGTCGGTGCGGATTCCCCGCCGGAAACGCATTTGCGCCTAGCCCTCATCCGCGGCGGCCTTCCGGAACCGGAGCTCAACTACGTGGTCTGGGGCCGTGCCGGTACCCCGGAATTGTGGCCGGACGCGGCGTATCCGGCCTACCGGATATCGCTGCAGTACGACGGCGTCCACCATGACGGGTCCGGGCAGCATCTGCGCGACATCCGCCGGGCGCGGACTACGGATCGGCTGGACTGGGTCGAGGTGAGGGTCTCGAAGGACGATCTGGCAGGAGAACACCCAGCAGCCGTCGGAAGGGTTCGGCGAGCCGTCCGCTCCCGGGGATGGACACCGAGGTGAGAGTTCGCGCCCATGTCCGGCCCAACTATGGGCGCGAAGTCTCACCTCGGCGCTGAAGGGGAAGGCTCAGCGCTCGACCAGGATGCCGTCCGGATCGCACCAGATCATCGCGCCGGGCCGGATGACGACACCGTCGATCTCCAGCTCCAGGTCGCTCTCGCCGGCGCCTGCCTTGGCGCTCTTGCGCGGGTTGCTGCCCAGGGCCTTCACTCCCAGCGGCAGCACCGCGATGGCGGTCCGGTCGCGGATGGCACCGTTAATGACGACGCCGGCCCAGCCGTTCGCGACGGCGCTTGCCGCGATCAGGTCCCCCATCAGGGCCGTGCCCAGCGATCCTGCGCCGTCCACCACCAGCACGGCGCCGTCCCCGGGGGTCGCGAGGGTGGACTTGACAAGTGAATTGTCCTGGAAGCAGCGGATCGTCCGGACCGGGCCGCTGAAGTGCGTGTGGCCGCCGAGCGACTGGAACTGCAGGGCCACGGAGTCGAGTTCGTCCCCCCGCTCGTCGTAGAGATCGGCGGTATTAACGTTGGATGCTGCCATCGGTTCTCCTCGTGCTGGAAATAGGGGGCGGAACGTGATCCCCACGATAGTCTGGCTTCGCACTGATCTTCAGCGTGCGTCAGCAGCTTCCGGGGGGAACCGAATTACATGAGCCTGTCCGATCCGTCCGGGGCAGCACCGGACCCAGCCCGCGGCAGCCCCACCGCGGGAAGCTCATCGGCGCTCGCACTCGCCGAACCCGAACGGGCAGTCCGCCCCGTCTGGGTCACTGGTGTCGTCCTTGTCAACGTGGGGATCAACGCGGCCTTCTTCGGCCCGCTCCAGGTTCTCCTCGGCCAGCAGGCCGCCGCGTTCAGCGAAGCCGACAAGGAGGCCATCCTCGCCCTCGTGACCGGAGCCGGTGCGGCGGTCTCCCTCGTGGCCAATCCCTTGTTCGGTGCGTTCAGCGACCGCACCACCTCGCGCCTGGGCCGCCGGGTGCCCTGGGTCCTCTTTGGGGCCATCCTCGGCGCCGCAGCCCTGATCGCGCTCGCCGGAGCGCCGAACGTTGCCATCATGGCGCTGCTCTGGTGCCTCGTGCAGGCCGGCTGCAACGGTGCCTATGCCGCCGTTACCGCGGCCATCCCGGACCGTGTGCCTGCGGTCCAGCGCGGCACTGTGGGGGGCCTGGCCGCCATGGGCCAGACGGTCGGCATCCTTATTGGAGCGGTGATCGCCGCGGCGGTCACCGGAAATTTCGCCGTTGGCTATCTGGTCTGCGCGGTGGCGCTGCTCGCCGGCGTCGTGCTGTATTTCTTCAAGAACGACGACGTCCCGCTCCCCGCCGGTGCACGCCCGCCGTTCAGCCTGGCCGGCTTCGCCAAAGGCTTCTGGATTTCCCCCGTGCTCTACCCGGACTTCGCCTGGGCCTGGCTGACCCGGCTCCTGGTGAACATCGGCAACCACATGGTCACCCTCTACCTGCTCTTCTTCCTCAAGGACGCCGTCCATCTTGAGGAGACGCAGGGCATCGCACCGGAGTTCGGGGTACTGATCCTGACCGGTCTCTACGCGGTGATGGTGATGGTGACCAGTGTCCTTGGCGGCCGGCTGAGCGACCGGATGGGGAAACGGAAGCCGCTCGTGATCATCTCCTCGGTCATCATCGCGGCGGCCTCGCTGATCCTGGCGTTCGCGCCGAACTGGACCGGGGCGCTGCTGGGCGCCTCGGTGCTGGGGATCGGGTTCGGCTGCTACCTGGCCGTGGATTTCGCCCTCATCACCCAGGTGCTTCCGACGTCACTGAGCCGCGGCAAGGACCTGGGCGTCCTCAATGTCGCCAATTCGCTGCCCCAGGTGCTCGCTCCGCTCATTGCTTTCCCCTTCGTGACGCTGTGGGGAGGCTACGTTTCGCTGTACGTGGCGGCTGCGGTGATCGGGTTGCTGGGGGCTGTATTCGTGGTCAAAATCAAGGGCGTCCAGTAGGCCAGGACCCGCCCCTGGGGTGGCTCCGCCCGGGCATCTACGGCCCGCTTTTTCACTGGCTTTCGGACCGGGCGCGTCGCGTATAGTGGACGGGAATTGCCGCGGCAGCGCTGTGGGGGATCCCTCCCGGTTGCCGAGAAAACCGACCCCGGAACGCTGCTGATGCCTGAATTTCACTCAGAACTTCCACCGATGCCTCCTCCGCCTACCCTGCCCCGGCAACGGCTCCGCTACACCCGGATCCTCGACGTCGCCGCCGGGTCCGCCCGCAAGGGTCTGGACTCCGTGGTCCTCTCCGAAGTCGCAGCGAAGGCCGATGTTCCGCTGGGCACCCTGTACCGGTACTTCCCCTCCGCGACCCACCTGGTGCTGGCCCTCTACCGCAAGCAGCTGGCCGAACTGCACGCAGCCAGCTCCCCGGCCGCTTTAAGAGCTAGCGCAACCGCTGGCAGGGCCGACGTGCCGGCCCACGCGCTGGCCGGCGTCGTAATGGAAATTTTCCACATGCGCCTCATGCAGCCTGCCGTGGAGCAGTGCCTGAGCAGGGCCGTCTACACCGCGGACACGGACACCACGAGGCTGCTCCGGGAGATCGACGCCACGGCCGAGAAGGCAGTCTCTGCCGTGAGCGGTGACGACGCCATCGCCCGGGTCCTGCTGCTGACCGTCACTGGACTGGTCCACTCCGTCCGCTGCCGGCGTCTTTCCCTCTTCGAAGCTGAGGAAGACCTCAAAAAGGCATGCTTCCTGCTGACATGCAGCCGCCGGACGGCGTAACTGGTCTAGACCAATCTGACAATTTACTGGGCGGTAGGGACGCTTTTTCGTCGTCCGGACCCCTAAAACGCTTGGTTAAACGTTTCACCAAACGGCGGAGTGTGTCGTGGGACAACTCGCGGCCGCCACGTTTTGTTTACCATTGCAGAACCGGAGCGGCCCAGCCGCCTGCAAGACCCCGGAACTTCACCGCAGACCCACCAACCCTGGGTTGCTGCCGACGTTCCCCAGACCATCTTGAGCATCCCTGTGCTTGAGCTTCCATGTGCCGTATGCCCACGGTGAGCCCCAGGAGACAACGAAGTGTCCACTGAAACGATTAGCCCCACCGACGCCACGTCCCCCGAAGAGCCCGTAGCAGCGCTCAGCGACGAGGAAATTTTCGCCTCCCACCAGGGCGGCAAGCTTTCAATTTCCAGCACCGTGCCGCTTACCAGCAAGCGCGACCTGTCCATTGCCTATACGCCCGGCGTCGCCCAGGTCAGCCGCGCGATTGCGGCCAACCCGGAACTCGCCAAGACCCTCACCTGGGCCCAGCGCCTCGTGGTCGTCGTCAGCGACGGCACGGCGGTCCTCGGCCTCGGCGACATCGGCGCCAGCGCCTCGCTGCCCGTGATGGAGGGCAAGTCAGCCTTGTTCAAGGCTTTCGGCGAGCTCGACTCCATCCCGCTGGTGCTCAACACCACCAACGTCGACGAGATCGTGGAGACCCTCGTCCGGCTGCGCCCGAGCTTCGGCGCCGTCAATCTGGAAGACGTCTCTGCGCCGCGCTGCTTCGAACTCGAGGAGAAGCTCATCGAGGCCCTCGACTGCCCCGTTATGCACGATGACCAGCACGGTACCGCTGTCGTCGTCCTCGCGGCACTGACCGGCGCGGCCAAGGTGACCGGACGCGGACTCGAGAAGCTGCGCGTTGTCGTTTCGGGGGCCGGTGCCGCCGGGATCGCCGTCGCGCAGATGCTGCTCACCGCCGGGATCAGCGACGTTGTGCTGCTGGACTCCCGCGGCGTCATCAACAGCGAGCGTGCGGACATCGCCGCCGATCCCGCCAGCAAGAAAGCCCAGCTGGCCAAGAGCGGCAACCCGCGCGGCGTCTCCGGCGGACCCGCCGACGCCCTGCTGGACGCCGACGTGTTTATTGGGGTCTCTTCCTCCAAGCTGGACGAGGAACACCTCAAGCTCATGAGCAAGGACTCGATCGTGTTCGCCCTGTCGAACCCGGATCCGGAAGTCCTGCCGGAGGTGGCACGCCGTTACGCGGCCGTGGTCGCTACGGGCCGCAGCGACTTCCCGAACCAGATCAACAACGTCCTCGCGTTCCCCGGCATCTTCCGTGGAGCCCTCGACGCCGGTGCCCGCCGGATCACGCCGGCCATGAAGCTGGCTGCGGCCCGCGCCATCGCCGCGCTGGCCGACGAGGACCTGTCCGCCGACTACATCGTCCCCAGCCCGCTGGACCCGAGGGTGGCACCGGCGGTCTCCGCCGCTGTCGCCGCGGCGGTTGAAGCCGAGTAGCCACAGCTCTACAGACGACGACGGCGGCGCTTCCTTGGGGGATGCGGCGCCGTCGTCGTCATTTGTGGTGGCCGGGGGCCGCCCGGGCGGGCCGGAACCACAGGCCCCCGCGCCATAGACTGGGGCGATGAACCCCGAGACTGTTGTGACGATTCTGTGCGGCCTCGCCATCCTGGTGGGCGTGGCCGGTACCGTCATCCCCGTACTGCCCGGCAGCATCCTGATCGGACTGAGCCTGCTGGCCTGGGCCATCTGGGGCGGCGCCGGAACCACGGGCTGGGTGGTGTTCGGGATCGGCATGGTCTTCGTCCTGGCCGGAATGGCCGCCAGCGCGGTCCTGACCGGCCGGAAACTCAAACAGCACAGCATCCCCGGCCGCTCGGTCGTGGCCGGGCTGGTCTTTGGTGTCGTGGGGATGTTCATCATCCCGGTGGTGGGCCTGTTCGTCGGCTTCGCCGCCGGCCTGCTGCTGAGCGAACTGCACCGGACGCGCACTTTCGGCACCGCCGTGGCATCGAGCTGGGCGGCCTTGAAGGCCACCGGGCTGGGAATGATCGTGGAGTTCGGGCTCGCCTGCCTTGCCGGCAGCACCTGGGTGATCGGCCTGTGGATTTCGGCCGCGGCCTAATTTGCCCTAGGCCGCCAGCAGCCAACTAGCATGGATGTATGAGCGCCGGACCAGCTGAATCCGCACCCCGCCCAGCCCTGTACCACGACCAGCGCGACCTGGCGCCGTTCCGAACCCCGGTCATCCGGACGCCTGTCCGCGGCCTTGCCGAGGGCGTGGGCGGTGCGGTCTCCGGAGTCCTGGCGGGGCGGATCCGCGGCACCTTGCCCGTGGAGGGCGGCGCGCCCCGGCTCGGCAAAGTGGGCGGCAGGGCCCCGGGCAAGGCGGCGAAGGCCGTGCACGCCGCCATCTTCGGCAGCCCCGACCCTAACCGGCTGATCGCCCTGGCGCACACCTACCCCGGGTGGGCCGGGTTGTGCTACCTGATGGCCGGGCTGCAAAGCCACAGCCACGGCGGCCACCTGCGCGCCGCCGAACTGCTCCAGCGCGGGATGCTGACCAGGAACGACGACGACGCGAACCGCTACGCCTCCACCTACCTGGCACGTGTCATCACCCGGGTCTCCGTGGCAGAGCGGGTCGATGTTCCGGTCCTCTTCAGCGAGGAGGGAGTGTTCCTGGCGCTGTCCCACTCGTTGCGCGAGACCGGCCAGAGGGAGGCTGCCCTTGCGGCGCTGACCGGGCTTCCGCCGTCGTTGCCCATGGCGCTGGCACGCTGCTCGCTGGCCGCCGCGCTGGGGCGGCACGAGGACGTGGTGGCTGACACTGACGGGCTGCTCAACGGGGATGACCTTTCGGCGGCACTGCTGCTGGTCCGGGCACGCTCGCTGCGGAAACTTGGTGCCAATGCGGCCGCCCAGGCCGCCCTGCAGGAGGTCGTGCGCCGACGCGGTACCGACTTCACGCTCCGTAGCGATGCCCTGACGGACCGGGCGCTCCTGCTGCTGGACAACGGGCGGAAGGCGCTGAACCGGTTGGAGTGGCAGCACCGCCAGCCCGCCGATCTGGAGACGGTCCGGGCCATCCGCAAGGACGCGGAACTGCATGAGCTCTGGGATCGGGAATACGGCCGGCCCGACGAGGACTGAACCATGGCCAGGGGTCCCGCGGCGGATCAATGGCCCTTGCGGGCTCCGGAAAGCAGGGGTACAACCGAGGGATGAGGGATGCCGCAGCGCGCTGGATGCAGCACTACATCACGGCCTGGACGTCGAATGAGCCGGAGGACATCAGGGCGCTGTTCACTGAAGACGCCGTCTACTCCACCCGCCCGGATGATCCCGAAGCGTGGACCGGGCGCGAGCAGATCGTGGAGCGCTGGATCGCCAGCCATGATGAGCCGGGGGACTGGACGTTCGAGTGGAAGGTCCTCGGTGTCGACGGCGGAAGGGCTTTCGTGCAGGGCCGCACCGACTACCTTGGCGACAGCCGGAGTTACGACAACCTCTGGATCATCCAGCTCACGGGCGACGGGCGCGCCACAGCGTTCACCGAGTGGTACATGCCGCGCCCCGTGGCCGGCTGAGGTTCAGCCGCGGGCCAGGGCCTGGCCCAGGAGCGGCACCAGCTGCTCGGACAGCAGGACGGCGCCCAGCGCCACCATAATGATGCCGCTGGCGAGCGTCACTTTCCGCGCCGCCCCCGGCCGGGAGTGCAGCAGTCTGCGTGCCAGCAAGGCAACGCAGCTGTAGACCACGGCGACCAGGAGGACAAACGTCAGGCCGAGGAGGCCGGACTGTACCGGCACCGGCAGGGAAGCCTCGGGGCTGACAAACTGCGGCACCAGCGCCACGTAAAACAGCAGGCCCTTGGGGTTGATGCCACTGGTTCCCACGCCCTGCAGGAAGGTCCGGAACTGGTTCGCCGGTGCCCGCACCCCTGCGCTGCCGAAACTCGCCCCGCGCCAGGTCCGGATGGTCGTCAGTCCGAGCCAGAGGAGATAGGCCGCGCCGGCCACCGTCAGCCATCCCAGCATTCCGGGCACCCCTGTGAGCAAGGCTGCCAGCCCCGCCACCAGAAGCACCGTGTGCAGGACGTAGCCCCCGCAGAGTCCCGCCACGGCCGGCACGAAGCTGCGCTGCTTCAGGCCGGCGGTGATGGAATACGCCCAGTCCACCCCCGGAGTGCAGGCAAGGGCGCCGGCGACCAGCAAAAAGGCGAGGAAGAGCTGGGGATTCATGGCGGTCTCCCGACGTTTCGGTACAGGAAAAGTCTAGAAAATTAACCGCCGGAAGTGTTCCCTCTTTTCGCGGATAAATGCCGCCCGGCGGTAAGATTATTGCGTGATTGACCACTTGGACAGAAGTATTTTGCGCTACCTCAAAGAGGACGGGCGCATGACGGCGACGGCGCTCGCCGCCAGGGTGGGCTTGACCGTGGCGCCCTGCCACCGGCGGCTCCGCGACCTGGAGGCCTCCGGCGTCATCCGCGGCTACCGGGCGGACATCGACCCGTCCGCCGTCGGGCTTGGGTTCGAGGCGATCGTCTTCGTCACGCTGCGCCAGGTGGACCGGGCAACGATGGAGATTTTCGAGAACCGCGTGGCGGACAACCCGAATATCGTGGAGGCGCAACGGCTGTTCGGTTCCCCCGACTACCTGCTGAAAGTCATCGCCGAGGACCTGCCCGCCTACCAGCGCTTCTACGACAGCGAGCTCACGTCGCTGCCCGGCGTCGAACGGCTGACGTCGACGCTGGTGATGAAGAACCTGAAATCCAACACGGGACCGCCTGTCTAGTCCGAAGGCGCCGGACGGTCAGGCGCCCAGCAGTCCCGTGGTCCGGTAAGGGATGACTTCGCGCAGGAACATGCTGGTGGAGGTCCGCACGATCCCCGGGCAGAGCCGGATTTCCTCGGAGACGCGGTAGAGGTCGTCCGGGCTTTTCGCCACCACCCGGATCAGCAGGTCCGTCTCGCCGGCCGGGGCGTGGCATTCCAGCACTTCCGGAATGTTCCGCAGCGCAGCGATCGCCTCGTTAAGGTGGCTCTGGTCCAACTCGGCGCTGACCGACGCCGCCACGCCGCGGCCCAGCGCGGATGGCACCACCCGGCTGCTGTTCGGCCGCAGAGCGCCCGACGCCGTCATCCGCTCCAGGCGCGACTGCACGGTACCGCGGGCCAGCCCCAGTTTCTGGGCCAGCACCATGATGGGTAGCCGTGGATCCTGGTCGAGGGCGAGGAGGATTCGCCGGTCGGTCGCGTCGAGTTCCTGCATAGTGACCACTTTCTGCGCTTCGACCCGGATCGAGTTGATCAGATTGACCAGTGTAACCGGGGTCCGTTGCACCAACTGTAGGACTTCTGTTGAAATAGTGACAACAAAGGGACGAAGGCCACCGCCGGATCCCCCAGGCTACAAGTACCCCGGAACACCACCCGGACCTTGGATGAGGCTTCCCGCAAGGAACCCGCCCGCTGACTGACTCTTGTTCACACCATCGTCTTTCCGCACCAATCCCCGCATTCGCAGTGCCATGGCCCGGAGCAACGCCCCGAGCCCGGCACGGCAAGAGCCCCTGAGCCACCGACGTCGGTTTTCCCGGAGTCATCGGTAGCTGAGGGGCTCTTGTGCTGTGCCCCTAAAGACAACGCGGGGTCACCTCCGGCCCATGTTCGGTCCCGCCATGGGCCGGAGGTGACCCCGCGTTGCTGTTGTGGGGCACCGCGTTGGCGGAGCATAGGCTGGTGCCATGACTTCTGCCGGCCGTTTCGCCCCCAGTCCCTCCGGCGAGCTGCATGTCGGCAACCTCCGCACCGCCCTCCTCGCCTGGCTCTTCGCCCGGTCCACCGGCCGCCGGTTCCTGATGCGGGTTGAGGACCTCGACAGGGCCCGGGCCGGCGCCGAGGCAGAGCAGCTCCGGGACCTGGCCGCGATCGGCATCACGTGGGACGGTAGCGTCGTCCGCCAGACCGACCGCGAGCCCCTCTACACCGAGGCGATCGCCGGGCTGACCGCGGCGGGCCTGACCTATGAGTGCTTCTGCACCCGCCGCGAAATCCAGGAGGCGCCGTCCGCGCCGCACGCTCCGCAGGGAGCCTACCCGGGCACCTGCCGGAACCTGTCCGAGGCGGAACGTGCGGCCAAGCGGGCCGTCCGTCCCGCAGCGGTCCGGCTCAAGTCCGCCGTGACCGCGGGGACAGTGCAGGACGTGCTGCACGGCAGCTACACCGGAGTGGTCGACGACTTTGTGCTGCGCCGCAATGACGGCGTGACGGCCTACAACCTGGCCGTGGTGGTGGACGACGCCGCCCAGGGCATCGACCAGGTGGTCCGCGGCGACGACCTGCTGCCCTCAACGCCCCGGCAGGCCTACCTTGCCTCGCTTCTGAATATGCCTGTGCCGGAATATGCGCATGTTCCGCTGGTGCTGAACGCCGACGGCGCCCGGCTCGCCAAGCGCGACGGTGCTGTTACGCTCACGGACCTCTCGGCCGCCGGCGTGCCCGTGGACGTGGTGCGGGACGCGCTGTTGGCATCGCTCGACCTGCCGTCCGGGCCGCTCGAGCTGGCGCTGGCCGTGTTTGACCCCGCCGCGCTGCCGCGGGAGCCGTGGATCTGGCCCGGGATGGCCGGGCCGGACGCGTAGGCTGGAGGCATGTCAGAACCAGAGTTCAGGGAAGCCCGCAGCCCGCAGCCGAGTTTTACCGTCGAGACAGCAAAGATCCTCGCCGAGGTGGCCCACAACCGGCAGAAGGACAAGCTCAAGCGGCCCTACCGCGAGCACGTGATCGCCGTCGGGGATGCCCTGGCGGACTTCGATGACGACATCAGGATTGCCGGCTACCTGCACGACATCGCCGAGGACACCCCGATGACGCGTCAGGCGCTGCTGGACATGGGCGTCACCGAGCGGGCCGTGGACATCATCGAGCGCGTCACCAAACGCCTGCACGAGAACCCGGACGACTATCAGGCCGGCATCCGCTATATCGCCGAGGACCACGACGCCACCCTGGTGAAAATCGCGGACAATGCGCACAATTCCCTGCCGGAGCGCGTCAGGGCGCTGGCCGAGAAGTGGCCGGACAAGCCGCCGGTCACCCGCTATAACGAGGCCCGCCCGGTGCTTTACGCTGCCGTACCGGTGGAGGAAACCCGGAAGATCCTGGCCCGGATCAACCCGTGGCTCCTGGAGGAACTCGACGATCTGCTCGACGAGGCGGACGACACCGACTACGAGAACCTCGCCTACGAGGACGCCACGGAGGCCGAACCGTCCGAGGCGGAGCCCACGCGGCCAGTTCACCGGTAACCTGCGGGGGTCGCCGTAGCGTTACGGCGACATCGCAGGCTTCCGGCGAGTTCGGTGCGTGAACGCTCCGGACCCCAGGAGTTAGACCCGGCCCAGGGCGTCGATGTCCTCGAGGAACTGCTGGTGGACCTCATCGCTGACCGTGGTCCGCGTGTCCGCGATCGCATCAAGATAGTCCTGTGTCGCGGGACCCTTCCGGACCGCGTCGCGGAGGGCGGCGCTGCCGCTGGAAGCCAGCCCGCCGTCGTCGTACACCGCCTTCTCCAGCGCACGCTGGGACGCGCTCCGGGCCGCGTACTCGATGTCCGCGGGGGAGAACCCCTCGGTCCGGTCCACCAGCAGCTCCACGTCCACATCGTCCACCACCGTGGCGGGAATGAACCGCTGCCACATGGCCTCGCGGGCCTGGCGGTCGGGCAGGCCGATGGGGATGACGTAGTCGAAGCGGCCGTGGCGCAGGAACGCGGTGTCCAGGGCGCGGATGAAGTTGGTGGCGCAGACCAGCAGCCGGCCCGGCTGTTCGCGGAAGGCCGGGATGATCTTGAGGAGTTCGTTGGTGACCCCCTGCAGCGGCGACGGCGGTTCCCCGGAGCGCTGGGAAGCGATCTCCTCCACCTCATCGATGAAGACGACGGCGTGCTCCAGCTCGGCGATCTCCAGGAAGGTTTCGCGCAGCGCACCCGCGAGGCCCTTGGGATCGGAGGCCAGCCGGGAGGGGAAGACCTCCACGAACGGCCACTCGAGGCGGGAAGCTATCGCCTTCGCGAAGGTGGTTTTGCCCGTGCCGGGAGGGCCGAAGAGGACGACCGCGCGCGGCGGCACCACACCGTACTCGTCGGCGAGGTCGGCCTCGGCCAGCGGCAGGACCAGACGGCGCTCCAGGAGCTCTTTCTCGTTCCGCATGCCGGCGACGTTTTCCCAGAGGTCGCGGGCCAAAATCCGGCCGCCGAGCTGGCTGAGGGGTTCGAGTTCCTGGCGCTGCACCGGGATCTTCCGCTCGAAGTAGCGCAGGTTTTTCTTGAGCACGAAGCCGCGGCCCAGGAACGCCTCCACCCGGGTCTCGGATTCGGGCATGAGGGCGGAGAGCTTGTTCAGCCCGTGCGGCGCCATCCGGTTCTCGACGGCGGCCAGCAGGGACGTGCCGATCCCGCGGCCCCGGTACTCGGGGAGGGTGGCAAGGAAGACGATCCAGCCCTGGTCGTGGGCGGCGCGCCCGACGGCGGCGCCCACGACCTGGTCGCCCTGCACTGCGACGACGGCGTGGTCCTTTTCGCAGGAGGCCAGCACTTCGGAGAGTGCGTAGACCGGCTCGACGTTGGTGGCCTTGAGGGACTCCCAGAGGTGCAGGATGCCGTCGAGATCGGCGGAATGGAAATCCCTGATTCGCCAGTTGGTCATGAGGTGTCTCCCGGGTGGTTCGTCGCTGAGCCAGTGTGAAGCTGTCCGTTGAGCATATGCGAACTGCATCCGGGAGGGGTTGCGGGGACGTTGCGTTACGGCGGGGCGGAATGCCGGGAGGCTACTCCGGATCTCCGCCGGCGTCCCTTCCGGGCCGGGCGGCAACGCGCGGAGACGGGCCGGTGAAGCCGTCGCGGACGGCGGCGATTTCCAGGATGCGGTGCCGACTGAGGCGCCAGCCGAGCATCAGGAGCGGAACGATGACCACGAGGGACGCGATGGTCCACGTTCCCACGGGCGAGTCGAATGCCATGAGGATCAGCACCGCCAGGAGGAAGGCCAGGGTGACCCAGCCCGTGACGGGGGCGCCGGGCATCCGGAAAGTGGGCCGGAGCAGTTCCCCCCGGGCTGCCAGCCGGGCCAGCTGCATCTGGCACAGGACGATCATGGCCCAGGTGGCGATGATGCCCAGCGATGCGACGTTCAGGACGATCTCGAAGGCCTCGGCCGGGACGAGAGCGTTCAGGATGACGCCCAGGACGGCTACGGCGGCGGTAAGGGCGATGCCTCCGTAGGGGACGCCGGCCTTGTTCATCCGGGCAGCGAATTGCGGCGCAGAACCCGAAATGGACATGGACCGCATGATCCGGCCGGTGGAGTAGAGGCCGGCGTTGAGCGAGGACAGTGCTGCGGTCAGGACCACGAGGTTCATGATGGCGTCCACGCCGTCGACCCCGATCGAGCCGAAGAACGTCACGAACGGGCTTTCACCGGCCTTGTAGGAGCTGTAGGGCAACAGCAGCGAGAGCAGCACGAGCGAGCCGACGTAGAACACCGCGATCCGGACGATCACCGTATTGATGGCCCGCGGCATGATTTTTTCCGGGTTTTCCGTCTCGCCGGCGGCAGTGCCGATCAGCTCGATCGAGGCGTAGGCGAAGACAACACCCTGCATCACCACGATTGCGGGCAGCAGGCCGTTGGGGAACATGCCGCCGTTGTCCGCGATCAGGCTGAAGCCGACCTCTTGGCCGGCGACGGGGGTGCCGAAGATGACGAAGTAGATGCCGACGAGAAGGAAGGTCACGAGCGCCACCACTTTGATCAGCGCAAACCAGAATTCGAGCTCGCCGAACACCTTGACGCTGACGAGGTTGAGGCCCAGGACGAGGATCAGGGCAGCCAGGGCCCAGGCCCACTGCGGCACGTCCGCGATCGGCGCCCAGTACTTCTTGAAGAAGTTCATGTACAGCGCGACGGCGGTGATGTCCACGATCGCCGTCATGGCCCAGTTCAGCCAGTACAGCCAGCCGGTGACAAAGGCGGCCTTCTCGCCGAAGAATTCGCGGGCATAGGAGACAAACGAGCCCGACGACGGCCGGTGCATCACGAGTTCGCCGAGGGCGCGCAGGATCATGAAGGCAAAGAACCCGCAGACGGCATAGCTGATGACAAGGGCAGGGCCGGCAGTGGCGAGACGGCCGCCGGCGCCCATGAACAGGCCGGTACCGATGGCGCCGCCGATCGCGATCATCTGCACCTGCCGGGGTTTCAGGCCCTTGTGGTAGCCCTGGTCCTCGGCGTGGAGCGCTGCCTCGGAGGCATGGGCATGGACGGGAATGGTGTGGTCGGAGACGGCGGGCTGCTGCAGGGCCGGTTGTTTTTGGGCGCGGGCAGTTTCGGGATAAGTCATGGGGGTCCTTCGGGTTCGAGGGTGCGCTACTTGCTCAGATTGGCCAGGCGTTGCGGGCTGAGGAGGTCGGCGAGCTGCTCGGCGGTGAGCAGCCCGTGTTCGAGTACGAGTTCCGCGACGCCCTTGCCGGTGGCGAGGGCTTCCTGGGCGATGGCCGTGGCCGTGGCGTAGCCCAGGTGCGGGTTGAGGGCGGTGACGAGGCCGATTGACTGTTCCACCGTGAGGCGGAGCCGTTCGGTGTTGGCGGTGATGCCCCGGACACAGCGGGCCGTGAGGGTGCGGCAGGCGGCTTCCAGGTGGGAGATGCTCTTGTGGAGGCTGTGGACAATGATCGGTTCGAAGGCGTTGAGCTGCAGCTGCCCGGCCTCGGCCGCCATGGTGATGGTCACGTCATTGCCGATGACCTCATAGGCCACCTGGCTGACCACTTCCGGGATGACCGGGTTGATCTTGCCCGGCATGATCGAGGAGCCGGACTGGACGGCGGGGAGGTTGATTTCGCCGAACCCGGCGCGCGGGCCGGAGGAGAGCAGCCGCAGGTCGTTGCAGATCTTGGACAGTTTCACCGCGACCCGCTTGAGCACGCCGGAGAGGTGTACAAAGGCACCGACGTCCTGGGTGGCCTCGATCAGGTCCACCGCCGTGACGAGCGGGAGGCCCGTGATTTCGGCCAGGTGCCGGCAGGCGGCCTCGGCGTAGCCGGCCGGTGCGTTGAGGCCGGTGCCGATCGCCGTGGCGCCGAGGTTGATTTCGTGGATCAGCAGGTCGGCTTCGGCCAGGCGGAGCCGGTCCTCGCCGATCGTGACGGCGTAGGTGCCGAATTCCTGGCCGAGCGTCATGGGGACGGCGTCCTGCAGTTGGGTGCGGCCCATTTTCACCACCGTGCGGAATTCGAGGGCTTTGGCGGCGAAGGCGTCTTCGAGCTCGGTGAGGGCATCGAGCAGTTCCCGGGCGGCGAAGATCGTTCCGAGCTTGACTGCGGTGGGGTAGACGTCGTTGGTGGACTGGCTGAGGTTGACGTGGTCGTTGGGGTGCAGCCGCGCGTAGTCGCCCTTCGGGTGTCCGAGGATTTCCAGGGCACGGTTGGCGATCACCTCGTTGGCGTTCATATTCGACGACGTCCCGGCACCGCCCTGGATGACGTCCACTACGAAGTGCTCGCTGAGCTTGCCGTTCATGACGTCGGTGCAGGCCTCCTCGATGGCCCGGGCGCGCACGGCGTCGAGCAGCCCGAGTTCCTGGTTGGTGCGGGCGGCGGCCAGTTTGACGGCGGCCAGCCCGCGGACCAGATACATGTTGGAGGACAGCGGCTGGCCCGTGATGGGGAAGTTCTCCACAGCACGGAGGGTGTGGACGCCCCAGTAGGCGTCGGCGGGAACGTCCCGGTCACCCAGGAGGTCGTGTTCGGAGCGGAAGTCTGCGGGTTCGTCGAGCGAGGTCATGGCGGTCCTTAACGGGCGTTGGGGGCGTTGGAGGTTTCGAGGGAGGCGAGGAAATCGGCGGCCTGCAGCAGCCCGGCGGGCCGGCCGCCGCCCAGCACAGGTGCCGCGGCGATGCGCGCCAAGGGAGAGGTATCGACGTCGAGCGCGGCCAGGACGCGGACGGTGACGGGCATCCGGGCGCGGTCTCCGCCGTCGGAGATCTTCACGGCGATTGCGCGGCCGTCCGGCAGGCCCACCAGCTGGACGCCCTCGAAGCCGTCCTTGGCCAGGAGGCCGGGGACCAGGCGTATTAGTGCGGTGACATCCCGGCCCTCGCCCGCCACCATCTCCGGGTGGCGGCGCATGGCGCTGGCGACAGCGGCTTCCGCGCTGGCGGGTCCCGTTGCCGAGGCCAGCCGGCCGAAGGCGCGGGCCATGCCTCGCAGGGTAAGGGCGAAGAGCGGGGTGCCGCAGCCATCCGTGGACGTGCGCTCCGGTTCCTCGCCGGTCAGGTCTGCTACGGTCCGGGCCACGAGCCGCTGCAGCGGGTGCGCCGGGTCCAGGTATCCCAGGACCGGCCAGCCGTTGATGACGCAGGTGGCTGCCATCGCGGCGTGCTTTCCGGAGCAGTTCTGCGCCAGTTGGGTGGCCTGCCCGCCGCCGCTGAGCCATTCCTCGCGCTCGCGGACGCCATAAGGGAGGTCGGTGTTGTTCTCGAGGTCATCAGGGGTCAGCCCGTGCAGTTCCAGGATGCGCAGCGCGCCGTAGCGGTGGGCGGCAGCCCCGGAGTGGCTGGCGGCCGCGAGGGCGAGGAGTTCGTCCGGGAGGTCCAGGCCGGCGCGGACCATGGCGACGGCCTGCAGGGGCTTGAGGGCGGAGCGCGGGTAGAACGGGGCGAGGGGCTGGCCGGCGGTCAGGAGGGTCCGGCCGTCCGCCGCGGTGGCGATTACCGAGCCGTGGTGGACGCTCTCGACCAGGCCGTCGCGGGTCTGGACCGCAAGCGGGACGTGCGCCGGGAGCCTCCCCGGAGCCAGCGGAGTCGGGATGTGCGCGAGGGCAGGAGAAATCATGGCGTCCTTTGGCGGTGGTGTTGGCAGTTTCTGGATAAGCCGCTGCTGAATCTGCTTTGGCGCGGGGGTCAGGCGCCTGGCTGGGGGTTGAGAATCGAGTCGAGGGCAATGCCAACGGCATGCAGGTGCTGGCTCATGGCAATGCGCGCCGTTGCCGCGTCGCCCGCCTCGATGGCGGCCAGGATGCGCCGGTGTTCCTCATCGGATGCGTGCTGCCGGTCCGCCACCATGTTCAGGGTTTCGGACTGGTGGGCAAGGGCCTCCCGAATATCCGAGACGACATTTTCGAACACCTTGTTCCGGCTGGCCCTCGCGATCAACGCGTGGAAGCTCGAGTCCAGGCCCACCCACACTTCGGGGTCGTCCTCGGCGGTCATCGCGGCAACGATGTCCCGCATGGTGTCCAGTTCCTCGGGCGAACGGCGTTCTGCAGCCAGACCGGCGGCGGGAACCTCGATGTGGGGACGGGCCTCCGTGAGGTCTCGTGCCGAGTATTGACCAAGCACCAGGTCTTTGGCCACGCGGTCGGCGACGACAAACGTCCCACGCCCGGTCCTGGTGACGGTCAGCCCCAAAGCGGTGCAGGAACGCAAGGCCTCGCGGACCACGGAGCGGCTCACGCCGTACTGCTGGGCCAGCGCGGCCTCGGAGCTCAACTTGGCGCCGACGCCGAGCTTGCCGGATTCGATTTCGGAGCGGAGGACATTGAAGACTGCTTCGGCCGCACTGAGGCGGGCGAGAGGCTGTCCTGCTGTCCGGCTGTCTGACAGGTTCACGCTTAAAATATGGCAGGCGTCACACCGGAGTGTCAACTGTGACGGCGGCCCGCGGTCCGGGGCCGCCGTCATCGTGAGGCCCTCGTGTTGGTCTACAGCCCCGCGAGCAGCTCTTTCATTTCCTTGATTTCGTCCGTCTGGGAGGCCGTGATGTCCTTGCCCAGCTGGACGGCTTCGGCATTCTTGCCGCTCCTGACCTGGGCGTTCGCCATCTCGACGGCGCCTTCGTGGTGCTCGATCATCTGGCTGAGAAACAGCTTTGCGGCGTCGTTGCTCTGGGCGGTGTCGAGCTTTGTGAGGTCCTCGCCGCTCATCATGCCGGTCATGGAGTGGCCGCCTGGCGCCTGGGTGGGTTCGTTCCAGTCCTCGAGCCAGCCGGTCATCTTGTCGATCTCGGGCGCCTGGGCGGCCTTGATCTTCGTTGCCAGCGCGGTGATCCTGGCCTCGATGCCCTGCTTCTTCAGGATGATGTCGCTCATCTCCACGGCCTGGGCGTGGTGCGGAATCATCCCCTGGGCGAACATGGTGTCCGAGCCGTTGTGGTCCGCGGCTGCGGGTGCGGCACTTGAGCCCATGGTGCTGTGGTCCATGCCTGGCGTGCTGCTGCTGCCGCCGGAACTGCCGGGGGTGGAGCAGCCGGCCAGGGCGATAACGGCGGCGAGGGCGGTGGCGGAAATAGTGAGGGTCTTCTTCATGGGAGTTCGTGTCCTTCGTGGATCCGGCGGCCGAAGACACCGGTGGTGTGGAGAGGCGCGGGAGACCGCCGGGGTCGGCGGCAGCGCGCTGTGGTCAGGTGGTGACGCGCCGACGTCTTCACGGCGCATGCCTATTCCTACGTGCGGCTGATGGACAGGTCCCGGGGTGTTGGCGTCCCGGGCCGGTAGGCATAGCCGGACAGGCGGTCAGCCGGCGCCGTGCTCCAGGGCTGGGCCTCCAGCAGTGTGGTCCCGGGCTGCGGGGCGCTTAACGAAGCGCCCGCCGGGGATGGCGTGCAGTCGATATGAGCGGAGGGCTTCTCGGCGCACCCGCCCTGGCAGACGCACGACGGCGGGACCTGGGTTCCGCCGATGGTCGCCGCTGCGGGTGTCACCGAAGGTGCGGTCTTTGCCGCAGCCGGGCCGGCGGTGTGCGGCGCCGCCGACCCTTGGATGCTGCCGGGAAGGGACGCCTGGGTGTGGGACCCGTGGGAGCCGGAAAGGATGTGCATGCTCAGGAAACCGGCGATCACGGCGAGCAGTCCGGCCAGCAGCGCGGCACGACGGAGGACGGCGGCGGGGTTGGCCGCGGCGGCTGCAGTCATCGTCATCCTCCTTTCACAGTCAGGGCCCTGGGCGTTGGCATAAAGCACTCAGGCTACCTGTCTTCAACGCCTGTCCCCGGAATTGTGTTCCGGCGGTGCAGTGCGCAATTGGCCGGCGCGGACAAGTGTGACAGTATCTGCGTATGAATGCAGATAAGCAGGTTGAGGTGGACAGTCCCCACGTGGAGCTGGCCGTCGAAGTGTTCTCCATGCTGGCCGACGCCACGCGTGTCCGGCTGATCCTCGCCCTGGGGGAGGGCGAGCTGCCGGTCAACGCCCTGGCGGAGCGCGTGGGGAAGCCGGCTTCAGCCGTCTCGCAGCACCTCGCCAAAATGCGGCTGGGCGGCATGGTCGCGACGCGGCAGGAAGGCACCAAAGTCTTCTATCGGCTGCAGAACGATCACGCCCGCCAACTGGTGATGGATGCAATCCACCAGGCCGAGCATGCGCTCGGCACTGCCCCGCGGCACGGCGCATGAACCGCCCGTCGGACGCCCTGGACGAGCACAACCACGGCGAAGGCCGGCAGCAAGCCCACGACGACGGCCACACCCACGATCACCCGCATGGCCACGCCCACGACGACGGCGCCCACGACGACGGCCACGACCACGGCCCGCACACCCACCCCCACACCCACGCCACCGGTCTGAAGGGCTGGCTTCAGTCAGTCTTCGTCCCGCACTCGCACGACGCTGCGGACTCCATCGATGAGGCGCTCGAATCCAGCTCGCAGGGCATCCGCGCGGTCAAGGTCTCCCTGCTCGGTCTCGGCGCCACCGCGGTGTTCCAGCTCGTGATCGTGCTGATCAGTGGCTCCGTGGCGCTGCTGGCCGACACGGTGCACAACTTCTCCGACGCGCTGACTGCGGTCCCGCTGTGGATCGCGTTCCTGCTGGGCCGCCGCAAGGCCACCCGGACCTACACCTACGGTTTCGGGCGGGCCGAGGATCTCGCCGGACTGTTCATCGTGGCGATGATCGCTCTCTCCGCCGTGGTGGCCGCCGTCGAATCGATCCGCCGTTTCTTCGAACCCCAGCCCGTGCACAACCTCGGCTGGGTGCTCGCCGCGGGGCTGGTGGGCTTCGCCGGCAACGAACTCGTGGCGATCTACCGGATCCGCGTCGGCCGGCGGATCGGATCCGCAGCCTTGGTGGCTGACGGCGTCCATGCCCGGACGGACGGCTTCACCTCGCTGGCCGTCGTCGTTGGTGTCATCGGCGTCTGGCTCGGCTTCCCGCTGGCGGATCCGCTCGTTGGCCTGCTGATTTCCGCCGCCATCGTCGTCCTCCTCTGGGGGACCGTGCGCGACGTCGGACGGCGGCTGATGGACGGCGTCGACCCTGGACTGACCCGGCGGGTCGAGGCCGTCGTCGCGGAACACTCCCGGTCTGGCGGCACCGCTCGGCTGCGCTGGTCCGGCCACCGGCTGCATGCCGAGATCACGGTGCCGATCGCGACGGACGCGCACCTGGTGGAGCTCGCCTCGGTGACGGCCAATCTGGAACGCGGGGTCCGCCGCGCCCTGCCGCACGTAGGATCGGTGACGATTGTGCCCGACTTCGCCGCGGCAGTGCAGCCACAGACCGCCTAAATCCCCAGTGTCGCGAGACTCTGCTGGAGCGTCTCCGCCGAGTGTTGCAGCGAGGCGAGTTCGCCGTCGTCCATGGGGGTCTCCAGAACTGCGCGGACGCCGCCGTGCCCCACAATGCTGGGCAGGGACAGTGCCACGCCGGTGATCCCGTACTGCCCGTCCAGCACGGTGGACACCGGCAGGACGGCGTTTTCCGCGCGCAGCAGGGCCTCCACGATGCGCGCGCCGGACAGTCCTATCGCGTAGTTCGTGGCGCCCTTCCCGGCGATCACCTTGTAGGCCGCCTGCGTCACTTCCCGCGCAGTTTCAGCGAGGTAGTCGGACGTGAAGACCCGTTCGCCGTCGACCGTCCAGTTGCGGATCGGGACCGGGCCGATCGTGGCGCCGGACCAGATGGGGAACTCGGTGTCGCCGTGCTCGCCCACCATGCTGGCGTGCACGCTGGTGAGGGAGACTCCGGCTTTGCGCGCCAGCAGCCAGCGCAGCCGCGACGTATCGAGCACGGTGCCGGAGGAGAAGATGCGCGAGGAGGGCAGGCCGGAGATCTTCTGCGCCGCGACCGTCAGCACATCGCAGGGGTTGGTCACCAGGACATAGACGGCGTCCGGGGCGTGCGCGAGCAGCTGCGGCATGAGCTGTTCGAGGATGCGGACGTTGGTGCCGGCCAGGTCCAGCCGCGTCTGGCCCGGGGCCTGTTTGGCCCCGGCGGTGATGACGACGACGTCGGCCCCTTCGGTCGCGGAAATGTCTCCGCCGCCGGTGACGGTGGCCGCAGCGGCGGCGAACTGGGTGCCGTGGGCCAGGTCCAGCACCTCGGCCTCGGCTTTGGTCGCGTTGACGTCGAAGAGGGCGACGCTGCTGGCCGAGCCGCGGATCAGGGCGGCGTAGGCGAGGGATGTGCCGACGCTGCCGGCGCCGACGATTGCGAGTTTCGATCCTGGACTCTGGGACATGGGTTTCTTCTTTCCGGTCAGACGGCGGGCGGCGCGACCGTGCCGGCGAGCTCGCCGCCGTCGATCACGAATTCGGCGCCCGTAATGTAAGAGGACTCGTCGCCGGCCAGAAATACCGCCAGGTCAGCGACCTCGGTGGGTTGTCCGATCCGGTGCAGCGGGACATGTCCCGTGTCGAACGTCATTCCCGCGGTCATGGGCGTCTCGATGACGCCGGGATGGACGGAATTGACCCGGGTGCCGGCGCCGCCGAGGTCCAGGGCGGCACTCTTGGTCAGGCCGCGGACCCCGAACTTCGATGCTGTGTAGCCCGAAAGGGCCTCGTAGCCCCGGAGTCCGGCGATCGAGGAGATGTTGATGATGGAGGCGGCGCCTGCCCGGGCCAGGGCTGGTGCCGCGGCTTTGATGCCGTTGAAGACGCCGGTGAGGTTCACGTCGATGGTCCGGGCCCACTGCTCGTGCGGATACACATCGATCCGGCCGAACGTCACGATTCCCGCGTTGTTGACCAGGACGCTGAGGCCGCCGAACGCGGTGACCGCCTCGCTCACGGCCGCGTCCCAGTCCGCCGGCTGCGTCACGTCGAGGCGGACGTACCGGGCCCTGTCTCCGAGCCGGACGGCCAGCTGGCGGCCGTCCTCGTCGAGGACATCGCCGACGACGACTCTTGCGCCTTCGTCAAGGAAGCGTTTCGCGATGGCAGCGCCGATGCCGCGGGCGCCGCCGCTGACCAGGGCCACCTTGCCGTCCAACCGTCCCATAGCTGAGTCCTTTTCGGATGCGGGAGCCTCCCCAGAGACGCGTCCGTCCGGGCTCGACACAAGCTCACCAAGCACCGCCCGGTTTGGGCAGGGCCGTTGGACCCTACGCGGACCCAGCCCGGGAGCGACGGCAGAACCGCCGTCGTGCGTGTCCCGATCCGCCGGATCAGAGGTGCTGGATGCCTGCCCGCTGCATGGCGTCCCTGTAGACCTCGACGTTCTTGCTCAGGAGTTCTTCCTGCTTGGCGGCCGAGACGGCGAACGCGCGGCCGCCCAGGGCGGTGGCCTTGTAGATCTTGACCCCGCGGTTTTTCAGGGAGGAGTGGTAGGTCTTCTCGAAGAGTGTCAGGAAGGCGTGCGCGTCCGCGCCGTGGGCGATGACGGCGGAAACGCGCTTGTTGATCTTGAGGAACTGGCGGAACGGCCGCAGGCCGTCCGTCTTCTCCTGGACGTTCAGCGCCGAGGGCAGCTCGGGATCGCGGACCCAGGGGTAGGCGTTCCACGGCATCACGTAGCGGGGGTCAAGTTCGACGGCCTCGTAGATGGAGGTCGCGCGGCGGGCTGCTTCGTCATCATTGAAGTGGGAGACGAAGCCCGACTCGGTGCCCTTGCCCGGGGCGATGTGGAGGCTGACGATCCGGCACTCGTCCTCGTCATGGACGGGGTCGATGTAGGGGACGACCGACCCCGGCTTCTTCTCCATCAGTTCGTCGCAAAGCTGCGTTACGGCGGCGATGTTCGGTTCCTGCAGCAGGGTCTTCTTTTCGTCCCAGTCAATCGTCACGATTTCTCCCTCAGCGCTCGGCGTCCAGAATCAGGCGTCTGGTTCCACTCTACGCTTTTGGGCGCTGGCGTGTTTTTTCGGCCAGGGAAGAGGCCACGGACCCCTAGCCACGGCTCCGCGGTCGGGTTTACGCTTAAACCGCCTGCAGGTAACCATCTGATTTGCTCGGGTCGTTCAGGACGCGCAAGTGTCCGAGCCAGCTCATAGCGAGATCGCGAAGGTACCTGCAGGTCCTGTGTCTAAGTGCAGCGCGTGCGGCGACTCAACGGCAGGCCCCGGCATCGGCCCAGCCCCACGCCCGACGGTCCAGTTCTGCAAGGTTCAGGCCGCGGCCTGCCACTTCACCGCTACGCCGCGACCACTTCAGTTCCGTGGCGAGGTGGCGATGTGGCCGCCGGTGGTGGCTGGTATGGCAGGGCGGCCGGCGATTCCTGCGCGGTTCCGCGAGCACCCGTTCCCGGCAGGGGCGGTGCGGTGGAGTGGTAGCTGCGGCCGGTGGGGGTGGTGACGTCGAGGGTGTGCCTTGGGCCGGGGCGTGGCCGGGAGGACCAGCCGGGGGTTTCTTTGGTGTGGTTGCAGGCTTCGCAGAGCCCTGCACCGTTGCTGTGGGTCGTCGGTCCGCCGCGGTGCCAGGGGATGATGTGGTCGTAGTGGCGGATCGGGGCGTCGCAGTAGGGCGTGCGGCAGGTGTCGTCGCGGGCGGTGAGGAGGCGGCGGAGTCCGGGCGGGAAGAGCCGGGCGCGGGAATCCAGCGCGGTGAGCTCCCCGGTGCCGGGGGCGGTGTAGAGCCGGCGCAGCCACACGTTCAAGTCATTGTGCCCGGCGGCGTTCCCCGTTTTGTCCATGGCAGTGTCCCTGGCCTGGGCGTCGGTTCCAGCACTATTTCCCGTGGTGAGCAGTTCCCGCGCCCAGCCGGCGGGGACGATGCCGTAACCGGGGAGGCGGGCAGGTTCGCTGGCGCCCTGGAAGAGGGTGCGGTCGGTCATCACGAGCTGGATCTCGATGCCGCTGATCCCGCCGGCTTTTCCGGTGGTGCGTTCGACCAGGGCATCGGCCATGAGCTGTCCGCGGGTCCGGGGGTCCCCGGCGGCCCGGAGGGTGTCGGCGTGCCGGGTCAGGGCCGCGTGCACGGCGACACCTTGGGCGACGGGGAGCAGCGCGGTGAGGTAGCACATGGTGTCCGGGGCCGGGCGGAGGCTGACGTGCCGTTCGGTAGCGGCGTGGCTGGCGCGCTGGGTGACGGAGCGCGGGTCACGCCGGTACGCTGCGGCCCGGGCCGCGGCAAGGATCTGCCGGTCCCCGGCGCCGTCGAAGGTCCCGGTGTCGGGCGCGAGTTCGGCGTCGACGGCGGCCCGGTCGGCCGCGGGCAGGCACGCGGTTTCGCGCACGAGGAGGGTGGCGCGCCATTCGTTGAGCTGCCCGGTCTCCAGGGCGGCGAGGGTGTGGGGCATTTCGGTGACGAGGGCTTTGGCCAGGCCCAGGAGCCGTCCGCCGCGGGCCGGGGATTCCCGCCGGGCCAGGGCGATCTGCGCGCCGACACCGGAGCCCAGCTCCGCCGCCGGCACCCCGGAGGAGGATTGTTGACGGCGCTGGTCCAGGTCGAACGCGACCGCAAACCTCGCCTGCAGGGCGGCTGCGGCCGACTTCAGGTCCTCGAGATGCCGGAGACCGTCAATCTTCCCCTGGCTGTCCGCGGGCGGCCGGGCGTCAGCCAGGCTGCGGATCATCTCCCTGACCGCCACCCCAAACGCTGCCTCCGAAGCCACATCGGGCCCCTGCTCGCCGTCCATGGAAACAGGCTATCGGGCACCTGTGACTTTAAAAGCGGCCACGGAGGTGCATATCCGTAAGCTTTGAGGTAACGCCCAGTGCACCGACTCAAGGAACCCATGCCGATCACCAGACAATCACTTAAACAGGATGGGTTCACCGGGTTCCGGGCGCTCGGCGACCTCGATATCAACCGCATCCCGCAGAAACCGGGGATCTTCGCGGTGCTGCGGCCCGAGGGCTTCCGGCCGCAGTTCCTTGCTAAGAGCGCTGCCGGCATCTTCAAGAAGAAGGACCCCACCCTGACGGCGGAGGCGCTCGGGACCGAATGGGTCGACGGCGCCGATGTCCTGTACGTGGGCAAGGCCGGCCCCGGAAGCAAGGGCAACCGCGGATTGCGCCGGCAGATCCAGGAATTCGTCGACTTCGGCAAAGGCAAGCCACCCGGCCATTGGGACGGCCGGCTCATCTGGCAGCTCGCTGCCGCCAACAAGTTGCTCGTCGCGTGGAAGGAGCTGCCCGTTGAGCAGCTGACCGCGGCCGAAGCCGGGTACCAGGCCGCGTTCGTGGAGGAGTACGGCCGGCTGCCCTTCGCCAACCTCGTCCAGGCTCGGGTCAGGGGCAACTAGTTCCGGCCGGTCAGACTCCGCCTCGGAAAGTGAACCGCCCGGCCACGAGCGTTGCGGCCACCGGCATCGCCGCAAAGACGGCGTCCGCCACCGCCAGCGGGTCGCCGTCGAGCACCACGAGATCTGCCGGATCCCCCACTCGGATCCGTCCCCGCCCGCGCGTTGACGCGACCATGGCCTCCTGCCGGGTGAGCGCCTGCTCCGGGTGCCAGGGCTCCCGACCGTCCTGCCGCGCCCGGGTGGTGGCCGCCGACATCGCGGTCCACGGCTCCAGCGGCGATACCGGCGCATCGGAGCCCAGCGCCAGGGTGGCCCCGGCAGCCAGCAACGATCGCAGCGGGAAAGCCCGTTCCGTGCGCCCGGCCCAGTTGGATTCGGCAGCATCGCGGTCATCCAGGGCGTGGGCGGGCTGGACGCTCGCCGTCAGCCCCAGCTCGCCGAAGCGCGCGAAGTCCTGGCCCCGGACAAACTGGGCATGCTCAATCCGCCCCGCGATTCCGGCCGCCGCGAAAGCATTCAGTGCCACCTCATTAGCGCCGTCGCCGATCGCGTGCACCGCCGGAACAAAGCCGCACTCACGGGCCCGGACCAGCCAATCCAGCAGTTCCGCCTCGCTCACGGTCAGCAGCCCGCGGCCGCCGTGCGGGTACGGGTCCACGCAAAACGCCGTGCGGGTGTTCAGCGAGCCGTCAATCAGGATCTTGAGCGGGCCGACCCGCAGCAGCCCCGCCCTGCCGTCGAGCTCCTGCCCGGTCCGGAGGCCCTCTGCGATGGCCCGCGCCAGGTCCTGCGGATAGACGCCGGCGTCCACCCGGAAGGAATCGAAACCGCCAGCCACACGACGCAGCCACACATCGCGGTTCCAGGTCATTTCGAAATCGACAATCCCGACGATCCCGCGTGCAGCCGCCGCCTGCGCGGCCTCCCGCACCCAGGCGTCCACTACTGCGTCCGGCAGTTTGCCCAGCTCACGGGTGAGTTCAAAAGCCGGTTCCTCGCGCAGCAGGCCGGACGAGTCCACCGGCACTCCGTAGCGGGAAGCGGCCGCGCTGTTGAGCCAGACGCAGTGCAGGTCGTGGCTGAGCAGCGCCGTCGGCAGGCCGCGGGTGGCGCCGTCGAGCAGTTCCAGGCTGGGTACGTCCGCCCACACGGCGTCCCGGAAGCCGACACCCACCACCGTCAGCCCGTTGCCGCCTTCAACCGCAGAGCCGGGTCCGGACAGAGCGGAACGCACGACGTCGGCCGCCGCACGCGCCGAGGCGGCACCGGACAGGTCAAGCCGGTTGGCGGCGAGGGCCCACTGCGTCATGTGGACATGCTCATCCCACAGCCCCGGGATGACGCAGCGGCCGTCCACATTAACGACCTGGGATCCCGGAAGACCGGGCATCCCGGCGGGAGCGACCCGGGAAACCACTCCATCGACCACGTGCACGTCGTACAGGGCCGTCTCGCCGGGGACCCGCGCCGCAGCGAGCACGAGGTGGTTCACGGCGTCGGCAGGAGTCTTTGGCATAGGCAACAGGCTATGGGCCGGAGCGCGCAGCGCCAATCCGGACCCGCCGCAGCATCAATCCGGTCCCGCTCGGCCGCCGGACACTTTCCCGCCGGACACTTTCCCGCCGGACAAGGGACTTTCGTCCCTTGCCCCGGGAACACGCACCCACCAAGCTGAATTTGGGGCGGTTCCTGCACGGCCATTGGGGATGAACCGCTTGCTTGTCAGTTGCACGGTCTCGCTCGAACCTTGGGGAAGGAAAAGGCATTCTGCACTGCCCGTGTCTGCGGGAACAGGGCAGGAGACCGCATCCACTATGACCGTCTACAGCAATTTTTACACCTTTGGGTCCGCCTTATGGGCCGCGCGGGAGCTCTGACGCCGCATGACGCACAGGCAGCACGGAAACCGGGCCAGCGCGTACTACGCGCACCCATCTCACGGGGATCCGCGCATCAGGGTGCTCATCCGGATCGACGCCATTGACGAGTCGGCGTGGGTCAATGTGCGGGGCGTTGTTACGCCTGCAAATGTCAGGGCCCTCTATGTCGTCTGCCGCCGAGTGACCGCCAAGCTGCCCGGGTACGAGATCGTGGTGGATCTCGCCCACGCCCGCGTGACGGCCGAGGCCATTGAAGAACTTCACGAGCATGCCAGCCGCTCAGTCGTGTCATCGGGCATCGACGCCTCCGTCACACCGTGCCGGCTGCGCATCGTGGATCCGCCGAACATCCTCAGAATCAAGGAGAACGCATGAAAGCCCTCGTCTATGGCGGTCCCGGTGAAAAGTCCTGGACGGACGTTCCCGATCCGAAGATCCAGAATCCCAGTGACGTGATCGTCAAAGTGGACACCACCACGATCTGCGGAACGGACCTTCATATTCTCAAAGGGGATGTTCCCGCCGTGACCAAGGGCCGGATCCTGGGCCACGAGGGCGTCGGGACCATCACCGACGTCGGCTCCTCGGTCACCAGCCTGAAGGTGGGGGACCGCGTTATCATCTCCTGCATCAAGTCCTGCGGCCACTGCGCCAACTGCAAGACCGGCCTGTATTCGCACTGCATGGGTGAGGAAGGAGCCTCCGGCATCGGCTGGGTCTTCGGCCACCTGATCGACGGCACCCAGGCCGAGTACGTCCGCGTGCCCTACGCCGAAAACTCCCTGCACCTGCTCCCGGAGGGCGTCACCGACGAACAGGCCGTGATGCTCTCCGACATCCTCCCCACCGGCTTCGAGATCGGCGTGCAGTACGGTCGGGTCAAGCCCGGTGACACGGTCGCCGTCGTCGGTGCCGGACCGGTGGGCCTCGCCGCCATCGCCACCGCCGGGCTCTACGGAGCCGCCACCATCATCGCGATCGACCTTGACGCGAACCGGCTGGACAAGTCCCGCGAGTTCGGCGCCACCGACGTCGTCCTCTCCGGCGACGCCGACTGGAAGGAGCAGGTGCTCGCACTCACCGACGGGCAGGGCGTCGACGTGGCGATCGAAGCAGTCGGCATCCCTGCGACCTTCAGCATGTGCACGGACATCGTGCGTCCTGGCGGCAACGTGGCCAACGTCGGCGTGCACGGCAAGTCCGTGGAGCTGCATGTGGAAAACCTGTGGATCCAGAACATCAACATCAGCATGGGCCTGGTCAATGCCAACACCACCCCGATGCTGCTCAAACTCGTGGCCCAGAAGAAGGTGCCGGCGGAGAAGTTCGCCACGCATCACTTCAGCTTCGACCAGTTCCTGGAGGCCTACGACACGTTCGCCCGGGCCGCGGAAACGAAGGCGCTCAAGGTCGTGATCACGGCATGAAAGCCCTGGTTGTCTACGATTCGGCGTACGGCAACACCAGATCGGTAGCCGAGGCGATCGCCGGTTCCCTTGACGGGCTGCAGGCGAGTTCCGTACCTGTCGGCGACTTCAAGCCCGACGCGCTCGCGGCCGGGGACCTCCTGGTGGTCGGCAGCCCGATCAACGGATGGCGCCCGACGCCGAAAATCACCGCGCTGCTCTCGGCCTTGGGAAACGGTTCCCTCAAGGGGGTAAAGGCCGCGGCGTTCGACACCCGTGTCCGGATGTTTATCCACGGCGACGCCGCCAAGAAGATTACGCATGCCCTGAAGGCAGGCGGGGCAGACATCATCGCCGAACCCATGCCCTTCTACGTGAAGGGAAGCGAAGGGCCGCTGCGCGACGGCGAAATCGAGAAAGCGGAGGGCTGGGCACGCACCCTACTCACCTCAATTACGAGCTGAGTCAGCTGATCTAAGTCATCTGAAAGGACGGCGGCCATGCGACCAGGCCGGATAGTCATGCTGGTGCTGGGCACGCTCAGCGCACTTCTCGGACTGGGGCTGCTGGCCGCTGCCGGCGCCGCAGGGTTCGCCAACTACCTGCAACGCGACAACGGATACTTCACGACACCATCGGAACGGTACGTCACGAACTCCTATGCCCTGACAACACCGCGTCTCGACATCATGGCCGACGAAGGAGTGCCGGACACCGCCCCGGTCGGTGTGGTGGGAACTGTCATGCTGGGCGGCTCGGCGGCTGCCGGCAAGGAGATCTTCATCGGGATCGGACCGCGGAGCGATGTGGCGGCCTATCTGGATGGCGTCAGCCACTCAGAAATCGCCGACGTACGGTTCAGCCCCTTCCGGGTGGACTACCGGGACGTGGCCGGAGCCCAGGTTCCGGCGCGGCCTGCGGACCAGGGGTTTTGGGCCGCGTCCGCCAGCGGTGCGGGGGAGCAGCAGCTCGAATGGGACCTGCGGTCCGGCAGTTGGGCGGTGGTGATCATGAACGCCGACGGCAGCGCCCCGGTGGTCGTGGACATGAAAGCCGGAGCCCGCTCCAACCTGCTGTGGCCCGTCTTTATCGGGCTGCTGGTCGGTGGAATCGTGTTCCTGCTCATCGGTGTTCCCCTGATCGTTGTTGGCGCCGCCGGCCTGGGCCGCGGTAAGAGCGGACCACCCCACCCCGGCCAGCCCCAGGCCTACCCCGGCCAGCCCCAGGCCTACCCCGGCCAGCTGCAGCCCTCGTCCGCGGCCTCTGCCCCCCAGCTCTACATGGGAGGCGCTGTGCCGGGCACCGTGCCAGGCGCGGGGGCCGGCGCGGTGGCGGGAGCCCCGCCGGGTGCCGGCGTGGTCTATCCGGCGCGGCTCAGCGGCTACCTGGACTCGAACCTGTCCCGCTGGAAGTGGCTGGTTAAGTGGCTTCTGGCGATCCCGCACTTCATCGTGCTTTTCTTCCTCTGGTTTGCCTTCGGCGTGGTCACTATCGTGGCGTGGTTCGCGATCCTGTTCACCGGGCGCTACCCGCGCTCGCTGTTCAACTTCAATGTCGGAGTGATCCGCTGGAGTTGGCGGGTGGCCTTCTATTCGTACGGGGCGCTCGGCACGGACATCTACCCGCCCTTCACCCTGGAGCGCACGGACTACCCGGCCGATTTCGACGTCGACTATCCCGAGAAGCTCTCCCGGGGCCTCGTGCTCGTGAAGTCCTGGCTGCTGGCCATCCCGCACCTGCTGATCATCGCGCTGCTGACCGGGACCGCCCAGACGACCTGGGAGTACCGCGACGGCGATTGGGTGCAGGTGAGCGCAGGGCTCTCCCTCTTCGGGCTGCTGGTCTTGATCGCCGGTCTCATCCTGTTGTTCACCGGCGTCTACTCGCGGGGCCTCTTCGACTTCCTTATGGGGCTGAACCGCTGGACCTACCGCGTGGCCGCCTACGTTTCCCTGATGCGCGACGAATACCCGCCGTTCCATCTGGACATGGGGCCGCGGGATCCGGGGGACGGCCCTGCGATTGTGCCTGCGGTGCCTGCGGTGCCTCCGGCCGGGCCGGCCGAGGGCCAGACGGGCTTCTACGGTATCGGCGGTCCCCCGGCCTCGGGCCCGGAAGTTCCCGCCGGCCCGGACAACACGCCGCGCATCTAGGACGCTCAGAACATCTCCAGCCGCGGCCGGGCAGCTCACATGAGACGCCCGGCCGCTTAGCTGTGCCCGCCGCGTTGTGCCCGCTGCGTTGTGCCCGTTATGGCGGGCGCCTGCGCTGCACAGCCGCGCCCGTCGCCTGCGCTGAACCTCCTTCAAATAAATGCCTGCATGCATGTGCATCCAAACGGCCCCGTGCGCCGGTAGTAGGGGTGTAAGCAAAAATCGCCCGCCTGGCGGGCCGTTGAAGGAGATGTAAATGCGTACCAGCCTTTTCACATCAGGCGCCGTGGCCATCGCGGCAGCTCTTACCCTTGCCGGCCCCGCCCAGGCGGCCGAGTCCGACGCCCAGCTTTCCGTTCTCCACGGAGTCCCGGGACTTACCGTTGACGTCTGGGTCAACGGCGAACGCACCCTTGATGATTTCGCCCCCGGCACCCTGGCTGGTCCGCTGGCCTTGCCGGCCGGGGATTATGACCTTGCCATCACCGCCGCCGATGCCGCCGATGCTTCCGCCCCCGTGATCGGGCCGGTGACGGTCACCCTCGCCGCCAGCGGAAATTACACGGCCGTGGCCAACCTCGATGCAGAGGGCAATCCGACGGCCAACTTCTTCACTAACGACGTTTCACAGATCGAACCCGGCAAGGGCAAGCTCACTGTCCGCCACACGGCAGCAGCACCGGCCGTGGACGTCCTCGCCGGCGGGGCACCTGTCATCTCAGGCCTGACCAACCCCAATGAAGAGACCCTGACGCTGGACCCCGGCACCCTGTCCGCTGCGGTGGCCGCCGCCGGCACCACGGCTCCGGTGATCGGCCCGGCCGATGTGACGGTCGCGGAAGGCACCCACACTGTGGTGTACGCGTGGGGCAGCCTCGCGGACAACAACCTGCAGCTGGCCGTGCAGAACATCGAGGGTCTGCACTCCGCTCCCGCCGGCGTTCCCGGTGCACGATCCGGCGCCGCTGACGCCGGGACCGCAGCCGGTCAGACAGCCGCCACGGTAGGCATCGGTGCCGCGGTTCTTCTGCTGCTGGCCGGCGGGGTCGCTGTATCCCGCAAGCAGCCGGCGCTCCGCCGCACCCGCTAGGCATCAACCGCTAGCCCCGGCCGCCCGGCTACCCGCCGGGCGGCCGGGGCCTGGGTTCCAACACACGGCAGGAGGACGGACGTGAAGGGCACGACGACGGCGGCCACCCGGCGCCCCCCGGCTCCAGGTCGCCGCACCGCAGCGCGAGGCTCCTCCGCGAGGATCGCGGCCGCCGCCGTCACGATGGCGCTGTTGATCGCGGGTTGCACCGCGCCCCAGGAAACAGCCACCCCGCCACCCGTGACAACGGAGAGAACAGCAACGGAGAGAGCCGCCCCCGACACCGGCCGCCCCGGCACCGAGCCTCCGCAGTCCCCGCCGGCGGCCACCACCGCCCCCGTCCCGGGGACAGCCATCCCGGTACGGCCAGCAGCCCCCCTGGCCCAGACGCCCAAGGACCCGGCACCGCGCTTCCTCACCGTGGCGGCAACCACCATCAACATGCCGATCGTGGAGGTGGGAGTCAGTCCAGACGGGGCGATGGAGATCCCGGAGCCTTTCGACGAGGCCGGCTGGTACCGCTTCGGCCCGGCCCCCGGATCCGATGCCGGTACCGCGGTGGTCGCGGCGCACGTCGACACAACCTCCGATTCGGCGCCCTTTTCCCAACTCAAATCGCTCGCTCCGGGTACCCTCGTGACGGTGCAGCGCGAAGGCGCCTCCCCCCTGACCTTCCGGGTGACCGGGGTGGAACTTATGGACAAGGACGCGTTCGATGGCGCATCCGTCTTCCGCCGGGACGGCCCGCCCGAGCTGAAGCTGGTGACATGCGGCGGCCGATGGCTGGACGAACAGCAGGACTACGGCGACAATGTGATTGTCACGGCGGTGCCGGCATGATTCAGGATGCTGCGGTCATCGTCGCCACCAGCGGGGGGAAGGAGCCGGGCTTGGCACCTTTCGAGGCCTCTTCCGCTTGGGATGCGGAGCTCAACCAGTCCTTTGCCGCCGGAGACGAAACCGCGCTGGCCGAGGCGTACCGGCAATTCGCGCCCCTGGTGCACACGCTGGCGCTGCGCTCGCTGCGCGACAACGCCGCGGCCGATGATGTCACCCAGGAAGTGTTCATCCGGGTGTGGCGCTCGCGGTCTGCGTTCGACCCGGGAAAGGCGCGGCTGCCGGCGTGGATCGTGGGCATCACCCGCAACGTGGTCACGGACGCGCAGGCGGCTTCGATGCGGGAAACCCGTAAGGTCCTGGCCGCCGTCGAGCTCTCTCCGGATCCGGAACGGGCGGCCGGACACGCCGCCGCAGAGGTGCTGGCCGACCGCCTGCTGCTGGACGGGGAACTGGAGAGACTGGGGGAGCCGCAAGGATCCATCCTCAAGCTCGCCTTCTACGACGACCTCACGCATTCGCAGATTTCACAGAAACTGGACCTGCCCCTTGGTACGGTCAAGAGCCACATACGCCGCAGCTTGTCCCAGCTCAGAAGCCGATTGGAGGTAGACCGTGCAACATCTTGATCCGGAGTCCCTGAGCCTGCTGGCCCTTGGCGAAGAGCTCGGAGACGACGCCGCGGACCACCTCCGTTCCTGTGCCAGCTGTGCAGCGGACTATATGGGCCTCCGCCGCGCCGTCGTGGCGGCGAGGCCCGGACCACTGGACGATGCGCTGGAGTCACCGGGACCGCAGGTGTGGGCAGGTATTCACAGCGCCCTGGGACTTTCCACCGCCGTCGCCGCCGACCCGCTTGCATCCCCGACGTCGCGGGATTCCCGCCCGCAGCCGCCGTCACAGCCGCCACCGTCCCCGGCGCCGTCCGGCTCCCCGACGCCGCTCTTGTCCCGGGAGGAAAGAACAGCCCGGAAGCAGGAACCCGGTGGAGGCTCCGGTTGGATCCGCCGTCCCGGGGTGTGGCTGGCGGCTGCCGCGGCGACAGTACTGCTGGCGGGTGGCGTCTTCTGGTCCGTGCAACAGAACCAGCCGGCGGTCACCCCGCTGGCCCAGGCCGAACTTGCGCCCGTGGACCAGCATTCCGCCACCGGCTCGGCCCGGGTCGTCGAAGCCACGGACGGGCAGCGCACCCTGGAAGTCCGGGTCGACAAGAACGAGGCCCGCGGTTACCAGGAGGTCTGGCTGATCGCGCCCGATCTCTCCCGGCTGGTGAGCCTGGGCGTCATGACCTCCGAGTCCGGGACTTTTGCCGTCCCGGCGGGCCTGGATCTGGGCGAGTACCCGATCGTGGACGTCTCCGACGAACCGGTCGACGGCAATCCTGCGCACTCCAGCGTGAGCATTGTCCGCGGAACCCTGGCCACGTGAACTGATCCGCCCTCTTGCCAGCGAACCGCGGCGAGAACATAGTTGAGGGAATTCACCACTCCACCGTGGGAGGCAGGCGACCATGCTGAACAACGAGGTGCCGGGAAACGGACTGCTGAAGGGCAAGACCGCGCTGATCTATGGTGCGGGGGGTTCCATCGGCGGAGCCGTGGCACGGGCTTTCGCGGCGGAGGGCGCCTTCGTCCACCTCGCCGGCCGCTCCGAGTCGCCGCTTGAAAAGGTGGCCCGGGACATCCAGGAGGAGGGCGGCCGGGCGGAAACTTCCGTCGTCGATGCCCTGGACGAGGAGCAGGTCGACGCGTTTGTGGACCGGGTGGCCAAGAAGACGAAACGGATCGACATCTCCTTTAACGTCATTTCCTTCGGCGACATCCAGCAGCCGCTGATGGACATCGACGTCAACGACTTCACCCAGCCCATCAGCCTGGCTACCCGCACCCATTTCCTGACCACCCGGGCCGCGGCAACGCACATGATCAAGCAGCGCTCGGGGGTGGTGCTCATGTTCGGCGGGTCGGGGCCCCAGACCGCGCCCGGGCTCGGCGGCTTTAAGGTGGCCCTGGATGCGATGGACGGGCTGCGCCGGCAGTGGGCCCTGGAGCTCGGCAAGCACGGCATCCGTGTGGTCACCATGGTGTCCGGCGGCATTATCGAGACGATCCCGTGGCAGACGGAGGGGCGCGAGGAGATCATCGTGGAGATCGCCAAGTCCGCCCACCTGAACCGCACCGCAACGCTGGCCGACGTCGGAAACGTCGCCTGCTTTGTGGCCTCGGACAAGGCCGGGGCCATCACCGACGCCACGGTCAACATCTCCGCCGGCGCGATCGTGGACTACTAGGGGTAGGCCACCGAACGCCGAGGGCGCGGCCGCCTACTCGACCGTCACCTTCACCCGCTGCACCACGTTGTTGCCCATCCCCTGGTAGTTCCAGACCTGCTCCAGGGGCTGGGTGGAACCGGTGGCGTCCGTGGCGCGGCAGGCCAGCTCGTGTTCGCCGGGGTCAGCCACCCAGGGCAGGGACCAGGCGCACCAGGCGAAGGGCGCGGCCGGATGTTCCAGTTGCGCCGGCGCCCACTTGCCGTCGATCCCCACCTCGACGCGCTGCACCGCACCCTCCCCGGACCAGGCCCGGCCTGTCAGCATCACCGGCCCGGGCGGAACGATCCGGCTCCGGGTGAAGAAGTCCGGGATGCCCGGCGGGACCATCAGCGAGCGGACCTTGATCCAGGTGACGGGGATGCCGGCGTCGTCAGCGTCCTGCTGGTAGCGGTACGCGACCGCCTGCTGGAAACCGTCGAACGGTTTGGTGATCACCTTGATTGAGGAGAGCCACTTCACGCTCGCCATGCCGTACCAGCCGGGGACCACCAGCCGCAGCGGGTAGCCATGCTGCGGCGGCAGGTCGTTTCCGTTCATCCCGTAGGCCAGCACGATGTCGGGCCGCAGCGCCTCCGCAATCGGAAGGCTCCGGGCATACTGTTGCCGGACGCCACCCTGGATTCCACTGTCGGCGCCGGTAAAGACCACTTCCACGGCGTCGTCGTCCACCCCGGCCTGGGCCAGCAGGTAGGCGAGCGGCACCCCGGTCCAGACCGCGGTGCCGACGGCCTCAAGCCGCCAGGGCTGGCTGAGCGGGCGGGGCCGCAGCAACGAGCGGCCATTGCCGGCGCATTCCAGCGTCACCGGGACACTGATCCTCGGCGACCGGCGCAGCGCCTTGAGGTTCAGCTCCAGGGACCGCTGCACGGCGCCGCCGATCCGCAGGTGCCACTGCTCGGCATCGATGAACGGGATGTCGAAATGGTTCAGCAGGTAATGCAGCCCGGGCGGGGTGGTGTCATTCCGCAGGGCTTCCAGCGGCATGGAGTGGTTCCGCGCGGCAAGCTGCAGTTCCTCGGCCGTCAGGGGGCCGTGGCTTGGCTCCCCGGGGTGCGGCGTCAGCTTCCGGCCGTGCCGCGGGGTCTTCAGGATGGACGAGTGTCGGGACATCTGCTTTGGCATGGCGCTGCGATTCTGCTCCGGACCAGCCCGGTGTTGGACCGGTGTCACCTGTACTCAGGTCTACGCCGCAGCCCGGAAGCCGTCAAGCCACGTCAATTCTGCCAGCCCGGGAGCCGCCGGCCGGGCGATCAGATCGTGTGCGACTCGGCCAGGAACTGTGCCAGGCCCAGCGGTTCGCGGCCGGTAAGTTCGTGCACGGCCGACGTCGGCCCGGCGAGTTCTCCGGCGGCGATCGCCGTGTAGGTGCTCACCCACGCGTCCACCTGCCACCGCGGGGCACCATAGGAGGCGCGCGAGGCGTAGGCCTCCTCGAGCGTCTCGTTGTGGAACGTGATGGTCCGGCCGGTCCCGGCGGTGAGGAGCTCCGCAGCCCGGGCCAGGGAAAGATCCTCGGGGCCGGTGAGGTCGTAGGTTTTGCCGATGTGCAGGGCCGGGTCCCGGAGCACGGTCACGGCGGACCGGGCAATGTCCGCCCGGGTGACGGCCGCCATGACGCCGTCCCCGGCGGGTCCGCGGATAACGCCGTCCTCGCCTGCCAGCAACGGCAGGAAGTCGAGGTAGAAGTTGTCCCGCAGGAAGGTGTAGTCCATCCCGGAAGCCTTGATCCGTTCCTCGGTGGCGAAGTGGTCCCGGCCCAGCTTGAAGGTGGAATCTGCTGCCGCACCAAAGAACGAGGTGTAGACGATGTGCTGCACGCCGGCTGCGGCCGCCGCGTCCACAAAACTGCAGTGCTGCTTCAGCCGGTCTTCGGCCTCGGCGGCGGAGACCATAAAGAGCGTCTTGACCCCCTCGAGGGCTGCCTTTGCGAGCACCGGATCGGCGTAGGTGACGACGGCGGGGACGGAGCCTTCCAGTTCCGGCGCCCGGCTGAGGTCGCGCACCAGGAGCCGTTGCCGGCTGCCGGCGTCGGCCAACTGCCGGGCCACCATGCCGCCCAGGTGCCCAGTGGAACCCGTGACGGCGAGCGTGGGCGCGAAGGTCATGGGCCTACGCCTCCCGGGACGCGGGCGACTTGGTCTGTGCCGGGTCGCGTTCCGCGAGCGAGCCGATCGCATCGTCGATTTTCGCCATGATTCCGGCATCCAGTTTCACGCCCGCGGCTGCCACGTTCTTTTCGATTTGCTCCGGCCGGGATGCACCCATGATGGCGGAGGCCACGTTCTTGTTCTGCAGCACCCAGGCGATGCTCAACTGGGCCATGGTGAGTCCGGCCTCCTCTGCGATCGGCTTGAGCTGCTGCACGCCGGTGAGCACCTCGTTGGACATCCACCGTTCGATCATCTTCGAACCGCCCTTGGCATCCGTGGCGCGGCTGCCCTCCGGTGCCGGCTTGCCGGGGTGGTATTTCCCGCTCAGCACCCCCTGCGCCATCGGCGACCAGACGATCTGGGAAAGGCCAAGTTCCTCCGACGTCGGAACCACCTCGGCCTCGATGACCCGCCACAGCATGGAGTACTGCGGCTGGTTGGAGATCAGCTGGAAGCCGAGTTCCTCGGCGAGGGCGTGGCCGTCGCGGATCTGGCTGGCGGTCCACTCGCTGACGCCGATGTAGAGGGCCTTACCCTGCCGCACGATGTCCGCGAAGGCCTGCATGGTCTCTTCGAGCGGGGTTTCGTAGTCGTAGCGGTGGGCCTGGTAGAGGTCAACGTAGTCGGTCTGCAGCCGGGTGAGGGAGCCGTTGATGGCCTCCATAATGTGCTTGCGGGACAGGCCAAGGTCGTTGTGGCCCTTGGGGCCGGTGGGGCCGAAGACCTTGGTGAAGATTTCCAGCGACTCGCGCCGTTCGTCCTGGAGGGCCTTGCCCAGCACGGTTTCGGCGGCCGTGTTGGCGTAAACGTCAGCGGTGTCGAAGGTGCTGATACCGGCGTCGAGCGCTGCCCGGACGCACTGGGTGGCGACCTCGTTTTCCACCTGCGAGCCGTGCGTGAGCCAGTTGCCGAAGGTGATTTCCGAGATCTTGAAGCCGCTATTCCCGAGGTATCTGAATTCCATGGGTTTCACCGTAGCCGACTTGACTGCCGGGGGTAAGGCCCTCAGCCGGCTTTGCGCTCCTGGGCCTGCGGCTTGGGTGTTTGTTTGTGCGCAGTCCCGCTCAGGGGTTTCCGGGGCAGCGGAAGGCGGCCGGGGAGGGAAACGAGCGAGCCGGTGTCGAGCAGGTACTTCGCAGCGGGCATCGGGGCCTTCTGGAAGGCCGGCGGGACGGTGCCGAGCTGGCCGTTCCGGTCCGTGGCTGACTCCACGAGTGGTGCCACGGCCGCGACGTCCCGTGCCGGAGCCGTGGGGCTGGGAAGTTCGCGGACCGAAACCTTAACAGCCGGGGCGGCCTCCGCCTTGGTCCGGGCGGCGGCGCGGGCATCGGCCTGCGCGACGGCGGCAGCCCAGTCCGGTGACAGGGCAGGTTCCTTCTTAGCAGGCTTGTCCGGCTTCGCGGCTTTTGCCGGCTTGGCAGCATTTGAAGGTTGGGCAGCAGTCGACGGCCGGGCCGGTCGGGTGGCCCCGAGGGCCCGGACCGGGCGGTCCCGCTGGACGGCTTCGGCGGTTCTGCCGGCGGTCTTGAACAGCCCGCGGCCCACCGCCATAATGGTCACTGCAGCCAGCCTGCCGACGCCCGCAATCACCAGGGTGGCCACAAAAACAAGAAAAAGACCGAAGAACATAACGAGCGCCACGGCCAGCGTCCCTAAGAAGGTCAGGTTGAGGGCGATGGTTGTCGGATCTTCCATTTCACCTCTCCTGGCTGGCCTTACCGCGACGCTTCCCGCCACCACCGGCGGTCAGCAACACTCCTTAACCATACGGACTTTTTCCCATGGACACGCAGCCTTGCGGCCTCTTCGAGGAGACGTGTCAAAGCTGTTACCGGTTCCGCCGTCTCAGCCCCGGGGGACCGTGCGTTTATAGTCGGAAGGAGCCCAGCCGGCGTGGTCCGGCCTCCGGAAAGGACAATTGTGACGCCCCCAGCCGCCGCCCCTCCGGGAGCCGACTCCCAGCCCGCCCGGGCCCCTTTCCGCGGCAACTGCCCCTGCCTTTCCGGGGAACAGTACGGCGCGTGCTGCGGCCGTTTCCACAGCGGGGAGGCGGAGGCGCCGACGGCTGAGCAACTGATGCGCGCCCGGTACAGCGCCTTCGTCGTGCTGGACGCCGGCTACCTGCTGCGGACCTGGCATCCGGAGACCCGGCCCGCCGAGCTTGACCTGGATCCGGACCTGCAGTGGCGACGGCTGGACATCCTGTCCACTTCCCGCGGCGGCCCGCTGGACACCGAAGGCACTGTTGAGTTCAAGGCCTACTTCCGGCACGACGGCGAACGGGGAGTCCACCATGAGACGAGCCGCTTCGTGCGGGTGGACCGCCGCTGGTATTACGTTGACGCCGCCGCCGTCGAGTTCGGCTGAACGGCCGGCTTGCTCACCCTGACGCTTAAAAGGCTGCCGGGCACCGGGCAGCGTGGCCCGGCGCCCGGCAGGTCCGGACGGGTGACTGCCGGACTAGCGTTCCTGGACGGTGTCTACCGGGGCGAACCCGGCGCGATCCACCTTGCGGTGGAAGTGCATGCCGGCTGTGCCGCCGAGGACGGCGCCGACCAGGGCGACCGCGGCCACCACCACTGCTGCGATGATGCTGGTGGTGGTCAGTTCGCCCTCGTTGACCGGGATGCGCGGGAAGCTGTTGAGCTGGGCCAGGATGTTGTACTGCTGGCCCGCCACGACGCCGAGGATGGCGATGACGACCGCGGCGATGAGGGCCCAGACCCACACCATGAACCCCTGCTTGGCGCCGTTGAAGCGGGCCATCCGGCCGGCGACATAGCCGCCGGCGTAGTAGGACACGAACAGGATCACCAGCAGCACGATGATGCCGACGATTCCCACGGACTCGTTGCCGGCGGTGACCGTTGCGTTCATGTCCGTGTTGGTGGCGAGGCCGACGGCGGTGCCGGCGGCGGCGACCAGCGCGGTCAGCAGCACAGCCATGCCGGTGGCGGCGAGCCAGCCGAAGAAGGCTGAGCCGATCTGGATTCCGCCGAACTGCTCTCTTTCGCGGGCCACCACAGTTTCACGGGTGGGAACCTCTTCGACCCCAGTGTCCGGTCCGGGCGTATCACGTGCGTCATCGTCGTGGCGCACGGCGGTGACGGGCTGGCTGCGGGTCGGCTCCGGGCGGACCGCGTCCTGGGCCCGGGTGGGCGCGTCGGAACCGGCGCCGGTCGGGATGACACGGGTGTCGTTGGTGCCGGCAGTGTCGTGGCGGGCGGCATCCTGCCGGGCGTCGTGGATCCGGGCGTCCTGGCTGACGGCCCCATCCTCGTCACGGGCGCGCCGGGGAGTGCTATCTTCGGGGCCTGCTGGGTTGCTCATGAGGACTGCTCACTTTCACTGAATGACCCGCGCTCACTGGTTGGGCCGGGCACCGCAAGGCGGAGACCGGCGGCAGGTCTCAGGTCCACCTAATCACGGGCAGGCAAAGGTAGCAAGGATGCTTACTATCTTATGGAGGGGAGGCGGGAGCGGGATGACGCGCCCGCTCAGCGGTATTTCCGGTGCAGGTTCGCCTTCACCGACGCACGCGGGCTGGCATCGGCAATCCAGGGCCCGGTCCCTTCGGACTGGTCCAGGACCCCGGCTTCCAGCCACTCGTACTCGCCGGCCAGGACCTTGCGGACGAGGACGTGGTCGCCGTCGTCCGTATTCCTCCAGAGCTGGTCGAAGTATTCGTCGACCCGCACGCGGGCCTGCTCGCAGTACGCCTCGGCAAGTTCGTAGGCGGAAGCCCCCTTCTCCGGCTCGGTCCGCAGCAGCATTTCCGCCCGGGAACAGCAGGCGGCCATGGCAAAAAGTTCGGCCCCGATGTCCACAATCCGGCCCAGGAACGCCTGTTTGTGCTCGAGCTTCGCCTGCCACCGCCCCATCCCGTAGAAGGTCTGCCGGGCCAGCCGCCGGGAGGACCGCTCGACGAAGCGCAGCTGCTTGGCGAGCCGGCCGAAGTCGCTGTAGGAACGCGGGTCCATGCCTGCCCCGGCGACGAGCTTCGGCAGCCACTTCGCATAGAAGCCGGACGCGCCGACCGCAGCTTTGGCCTTGTCGGACAGGCTGGCGTCCTCGGAGGCGAGGTCTCCGGCGGCCGCGAGGTGCGCGTCCACGGCCTCGCGGGCGATCAGCAGTTTCATGATCTCCGAGGATCCCTCGAAGATCCGGTTGATCCGCAGGTCGCGGAGCTGCTGCTCGGCAGGCACGGCGCGCTCGCCGCGGGCTTCCAGCGAGTCCGCGGTTTCGAAGCCGCGTCCGCCGCGGATCTGCACCAGCTCGTCGGCGATCCGGCAGCTGATTTCGGTGCACCACAGCTTGGCCAGGGCCGCCTCAATCCGGACGTCCTTCTGCCCGGCGTCGGCCATTTCGGCGCACAACTCAAACACGGCGTCCAGGGCGAAGGCGCTGGCCGCAATGAAGGCGATCTTCTTGCCCACGGCTTCATGCATGCCCACCGGCCGGCCCCACTGCGTGCGGGCGTTGGACCATTCCCGGGCGATCTTGAGGCTCCACCGCCCGGAGCCGACGCAGAGCCCCGGGATGGAGAGCCGGCCGGTATTGAGCGTGGAAAGGGCGATCTTCAGGCCCTGTCCCTCGCGGCCCAGCCGGTTGGCCGCTGGAACCCGGACCTGGTGGAAGCGCGTGACGCCGTTCTCGATGCCGCGCAGGCCCATGAAGGCGTTGCGGTTTTCCACCGTGATGCCGGGGGAGTCCATTTCGACGACGAAAGCGCTGATGCCGCCCTTGTGGGCCGTGCCGTCAGCGTCGGTGCGGGAGGGGACCACCGCCATGACCACCACGAGTTCGGCGATCACGCCGTTGGTGGTCCAGAGCTTCACGCCGTCCAGGACGTAGGACTCCCCGTCGTCGGTGGGGACGGCGGTGCTGCCCATCCGGGCGGGGTCACTGCCGACGTCGGGCTCGGTCAGCAGGAACGCGGTGACGGCGCCGGCGGCGCAGCGCGGCAGGTACTCCTGCTTCTGCGCGGGCGTCCCGAAGACCTTGACCGGCTCGGGGACGCCAATGGACTGGTGCGCGGAGAGCAGGGCGCCGAGGCTGGGGTGCACGGAGCCCAGCAGCGCCAGCGCCCGTCCGTAGTACACCAGCGACAAGCCCAGCCCGCCGTAGTCGCGGGGGATCTTCATGCCGAACACCCCGAGTTCGGCAAGGCCCTTGAGGTAGTCATCCGGAATCAGCGCATCGCGCTCGATGGTGCGCCCGGACATCGTGCGGCAGAAGTCGGTCAGGCGGGCCATAAACGCTTCCCCGCGTTCGACGTCGTCGGCCGGGGCTTCCGGCCACGGGTGGATCAGGTTGAGGTCAAAACTGCCGAGGTACAGTCCCTTGGCGAAACTTGGCCGGTCCCAGCTGGTCTCACGGGCGGCTTCGCTGATGGCCCGCGCGTCGGCCGCGGTGGCGTCGGGACCAATCGTCTCAGACGGAACGGGGACATCCGAGGCGGGGCTGTCGGCGGGATTGTCGGTTGCTGGATTCTCAACGGCGGAGCTCATCGGGCATCTCCTCTAACCGGGGTCACCGGCTCGAGCCCTGGATCCGCCGTGGGTGGAGGACCCTTCAGCTGTCCCGCAATACTACCCGCGGGTAGGTGCCGGTACTAGGGGCCGATTGGCCCATAATTTCCGCCGCGATATCCCCGACGAAGTCACCGGCGAAGTCGCCCGGAAGTTCCACCGTGGAGGCGTGGTGGACCAGCCGGTCCCAGAGGTGGTTGATGCCGTGGACAAGTCCCAGCAGGACTGTTGAGGCGATGATCCAGGCGAGCCGGCCAACCCCCACGAGCACGAGGGCCGCGAAGGACGCCGTCATCATGAAAAGTGTGATTACCAGCGCAAACACGAGCGTTCCCACGAACACCAGCGTTGCCGTTTCCACTGCACTTAGATCGAACTGCATTCTTCCCCCTGCACCATTGCTTCGGCTGAATCAGTAGCCCGAGCGTAGGGTGCGGGAGGTGCGCTAGCCAGAGCCGACAGCCCGTGCCGGGATTCTTGATACGGGATCGAAATGCTACCGGGGCGTAGGTCACGGGGCGGTTGCGGTAGCCTCACGGGCCGGTTGCGGTACCTCGTGCTGCGCGGCCGGGAATGACAGCCGGGGCCTGCGTTAACCTTGTAGCTGGCAGTTTTTCCTTATCCGCTGCCCGATCCAGATCCCCACGGCAGTTGTAAGGAGAGTGCGTGTCCCGCTCCGCCCTGTCCTCCGCCGACGCCATCAGCGCCCGGCTGAGGGACCTCGAACTCCTTACCAAGGGTCCCGCCTGGGCGCTGACCCGCTCTGCGCCATGGGTGATCGCCGTGCTGCAGGCATCCTTCACCCGCACCCGGCCGCAGCTTCCGCTGGAACAATTCCACGCCGACGTCGACGCCTTCCTCGAGCAGCTCCGCCGCCAGGACCCGGGGCTGGGCGGCGCAGCCAACGGAAAGACGTTCGGCGATGAGTGGACCCGCAAGAACTTCCTGACCCGGCGGAACCAGTCCGGGCAGATCGTGTATGAGGTGACCGAACCTGCGGCCCGTGTCATCGCCTTCCTGGAGAGCCTCTCCAGCGAACGCTCCACGCTCAACGGGTCCCGGCTCGGCACGCTGCTGGGCGACGTCGAGAAGCTTGCCAACGAGACGAATCCGGACCAGAGCGCCCGGCTGGAATCCCTTGAGGAAGAGATCGGCGAACGGCGCCAGCTGATCGAGGACATCAGCTCGGGTGACTTTGACGGGCTGCTCGAGGACGAGGAGGCCGTGGAGGCCGCCGGGAACATCCTGGACCTCGCGGCGAGCCTGCCCGCGGACTACAAGAAGATGCGTGACCGGATCGAGGAGCTGGTGGGCGAGCTCCGCAACCAGATCATCGAGGAGTCCCTCAGCAAAGGCGCCACGATGGCCCAGGTGCTGGAAGCGGACAAACGGCTCCGGCAAAGCCCCGAGGGCAGGACGTTCCGTTCCTTCACAGCGTTCCTGGAGGACCCGCAACAGCAGCTGCGCTTCCGGTCCGCGATCGGCGAGGTGCTCAGCCGGCAGTTCGCCGATGACCTCAGCCATGAGGAACGCGAGACGCTGAAAAACCTCGTCGCGGAACTGCGGACCCAGCACAGCCAGATCCAGCGGATCTACGGCAAGCTCAGCGAAAGCCTGAACACCTACGTCCAGAGCGACGACTTCCGCCAGTCCGTCCGGCTCCGCAAGGTCCTCCGGGAGGCTGAGCAGGCCATCCGGTCCCTGCCATACGAGCGCGAACGTCCCGGTCTGGTTCGCGGCCCGGTGCTGTTCAACGCCGGCTTCGAGTCCCTGGCCATGGTCAAGTTGTTCGACCCGGACGAGTTCGCGGCCCCGCCCAAGCTGGCCGACCCAATCGCTTTCAGCGACTCGGACAGGGTGCGCTCGCCGCGGACCGGCAAAGCCAGCCCCGCCGCGATCCGCGCCGCGTTCGCCGGCGCTGCCAGCCTGGCCGAGGCCTGGGAGCAGCTCCCGCCCGGGGAACGCCACATTAACTCCATCCGCGCACTGCTCTCCCACGCCCTGCACGAAGGTGCCGGCTTTGACCGCGAGGCGTGGGACACCCTCGACTTCGAACAGATCGACGGCTCCACGCGCACCGCGTACCTGCCGGTCGTCACGCTCAAGAAGGACTGAAGATGACTGAACTTCCCCCAGACACAGTGGAAGACACAGCTGAGGCAACCGAAGGTGAGTCGGAGGCTGCGGAGCCTGCCCAGCACGTGCACGCCGACCCCTTCACGGTCACCCCGCGCGATACCTTCGTCGACGGAGCTGCGCTCTTCCCGGGGGACACCGGCGTGCTCCCGATGAAGGTCCGCCAGGCCCTCGTGAAGCTCCTCAAAGGCCCGTACATCGACGGCGGCCGGGACGAAAAGCTGTGGACCACGCTGCTGGACAACCAGCTGATCCTGCGCAGCCGCCTGTCCGAACTCTTCCTGACCCTGCAGCTGGACCACGAACGCAAAGTCGCCGTACTGCGTCCGGTGGACCCCGAGGCCATCGGAGGCAGCACCCGCTCCAGCATCCTGCGCCAGCAGCGGGCCCTGAGCCGCGTGGAAACCATCGTGCTTCTCCGCCTGCGCCTGCTCCTGGACCGCCACGTCACAGCCCAGACCGACCCGACGATCACGCGCGAGGAAATCGCCGAGCTCGTGGCCCACTACCAGCCCTCCGGCCAACAAGACGCCCTCCGCGATTCCGACGTCGTCAACCGCGCCATCACCAAACTCCTGGCCCGCCAACTCCTCCTCGCCACCGGCCTGGACGAGGTCTACACCATCTCCAACGCCCTACCCCTGGCCCTCCCGTTCGAAAACATCGGCGACATCCCCGCCCAAATCGACGCCCTCATCGCAGCCAGCACCGACCCCTCAGGAACCGAACCGCTTCTGGACGTGGAGGGGGAGGGTCCCGTTCGCTCGGACGACGACACTGAAGACGACGATTCGGTGACTGACAGCAGCGGCGACGCCGGGGACATGCGGCAGCATGCGGCTAAGCGAGGAACGAGCGAGCATGCCGAGCATGTGTCCGGTGGGGCCGCGGAAGGCGACCACACTGACGAAGCGGAGGCAACCAATTGAGCATCGCAACCATGCTCCCGATGGGCGAGCTCACGAACCCCGGCCAGATGCGCCTCGCCCTGGTCCAGGTGGTCAACTGGGGCACCTTCCATGGCGCCCACACGATGCACGTGGACCGCAACGGCACCCTGCTGACCGGCAATTCCGGCGTCGGCAAGTCCACGCTGTTCGACGCGATGCTCCGGGTCTTCGATGCGCGGCCACGCTCCAACGAGGCCGCAGCCCAGCGCGCGGGCGGCGCGGTCGAGGACAAGCGGACCACCTTCACCTACATGCGCGGCAAGGTGGGGGACAAGGCCGTGGGCGAGGGCTCGGCGAGTGCGTTCCAGCGCCCCGGCGCCACCTGGTCCGCCGTCGCGCTGACCTTCGACAACGCCGCCGGCAGCCGGGTGACCGTGTCGGCGCTGTTCGACCTGCCCAAGAACGGCACGGAATCCAGCGTCGGCCGGTACTACCTGATCGACAACAAGCCGCTGGACCTCACGGCAATAGAGGGCATCGCGGAGAAGCGCTTCACGAAATCGGCGCTGGACCTGATCTTCCCGGACGCCCAGGTCTTCGACGTGCACAAGGCCTTCGCGGAACGCTTCCGGCGCCTGCTCGGGATCAATTCGGACCAGGCCCTGCCGCTGCTGCGCGTCATCCAGGCCGGCAAGGGCCTCGGCGGCAGCGTCAACAACTTCTTCCGCGACCAGGTCCTGGACGCGCCCGCCACGCTGACCGCGGCGGATGACGTTGTCGAGGAGTTCAGCAACCTGATGTCCATCCGGCAGCGTCTTGAGGACGTCCGGCAGCAGCGCGACCAGCTGGCGCCGGTCCCCGGTCTGAACAAGGAGTATGCCCAGTCCCTGCTCGATGCGAACCGCCTGCGGGAGCTCGCGGGCGAGGAATTCGAGGCCTACAGGCAGCAGCTTGCCGTCACCGTCCACGAGCAAACACTCGCCCGGTTCAAGGACCTGGCCCAGGCGAAGGCCAAGGAACTCGGCGCCGAGCGCGGCATCCGGGACGGCCTGGCCAAGGAGCTGCGGCAGCTGGAGGCGGACTACAACAACCAGGGCGGCAACGCGATTTCCGCGATTGAGCAGGCGCTGGAGAACGCCAGGGTGGGGCTCAAGCTCCGCCAGCAGGTGGAGGAATCGGCCCGGAAGGCCCTCGCCGATGCCGGCCTGGAACTCCAGTGGTCCGCGGCCGGCTGGGAGCAGGCGCACGAGCACGCGGCCGCCCGCTCGGCCGAGCTGAAAGACGATTCGGAGGCGCTCAAGGAGCTGCGCTTCGAGGCGTTCGACGGGCACGCGACCAGGAAGCGTGAACTCGCCGCGGCCCAGCAGGAACTGGTGTCGCTCAAGACGCGCAAGTCCCTGTTGCCGCCGTCGAGCATTGAAAACCGCAGCGCCATCGCGGCGGCCACGGGCGTGCCCGAGGAGCAGATGCCGTTCGGCGGCGAGCTGATCGACCTGGCAGAGGGCCAGGAACGGTGGCGGCCGGCCGCCGAGCGCGCGCTGCGCAGCCTCGCCACCACACTGCTGGTCCCCGGCGAGCACTTTGGCGCCGTGACCCGCTACCTCAACGACCATTCCGTCCGCGGTGCGCTGCGCGCGGTGGACGTCTCGAAGCCCCTCGCCGGCGGGGCGCTGGCCGTGCAGGACGCGGCCGACGGCGATCTGCTCACCAAGTTGGCCATTCTCGCCATGGGACCGACCGCGGACGCGGGCGAGTGGATCCGGGAACGGATCGCCCTGGACTTCGCCTACCCGTGCGTTGAGGACCCGGATGACCTGGCCCGGCTGGACAAGGGCCTGAGCCTGGGCGGCGTGGTCAAGCGCAACCGCCATACCGTCGAAAAGGACGACCGCTTCACCGGCCGGCAGGACTATGTCCTCGGCTTCGACAACGCCGCCAAACTCGAGCTCGTGGCGGCCCAGGTCGAGGACCTGCAGCAGGAACTCGCCAAGGCCGCCGAACTTGCGCAGAGCCGGGAAGAGTCGCACCAGGGAATGAGCCGGCAGCTCGAGGCCCTGCGCCGCGTGGCCGATGACCACCGGCCCTGGGAGCAGGTCTCGGCCGCCGTTGCGTCGGACGAACTCGCCCGGATCGAGCAGCGCCTCAAGGACGCCCTCGCTGCGCAGGCGGACCTGGAACCGCTGCGCGCCAACATCGAGGCGGCCCGGCACAAGCACCAGTCCAGCACCGAGGCCGCGGCCGTGCTGCAGAGCGAATACAAGGCTGTCGACTCGCAGCTGTCCACCGCCGATTCGCTGCTGGACGCCGCGCGGGCGCGACTGGCGCAGGCGCCGCCGTCGGGCGCCACCGTCACGGCGCTGGAACCGTATTTCACGGACTTCGGCGACGTCCTGGAGATGCACGAGCTGGACAACCTCGCCAACCAGGTCCGGACCCGGCTCCTCGCCGAGCTGCACGCTGCCGAATCCCGCGGGCAGGCGACGTCGGAGCGGCTCACGCGCATCTTCGAGGGCTTCGTCCGCGAGTGGGGAACCGCGATTTCCGCGGACCACGGCACCTCGATCGGCGCCGCGGGGGAGTTCGAAGCCCGCTACCACGCGATCGTCAGCGATGGCCTGCCCGCGCAGGAGGCCGAATTCCGGCAGTTCTTCAACCAGCGCACGCACGAATCCTTCAGCACCCTGCTGCACCTGCTGGACGAGGAGCGCCGCTCGATCAGCAGCCGCATCCTGCCGCTCAACGGGATCCTCTCCGAGGTGAACTTCCATGAGGGCAGCTTCCTGGAACTCGACATCAAGCAGACCCTGCCCGCCACCGCGAAGCAGTTCAAGGATGCGATCCAAAACGCGCTGAAGGTCCGGCACGCCCGGCCCGGAAAGGCGGCGGCTCCGGCCTCCGCCGCCGCCGGAGCTTCCAGCGCGGAAGTGGACGACGACGCCGAGCTCGGAAACCGCTACAAGTCGCTCGAAACGCTGGTGAAGCGGCTCGGCTCGCAGACCCCGGAGGACCGGCGCTGGCGTGCCGAAGTGCTGGACGTCCGCGGGCACCTCTTCATCCAGTGCAAGGAACACCGCGAGGTCCAGGGTTCCCGGGCGGCGAAGGGCGGGCGGAAGAAAACCGAGGTCTTTATGCACGCGGACACCGGCTCGATGTCCGGCGGCGAGCGGCAGCGCTTCACCGCGTTCATCATGGCTGCGGCGCTGAGCTACCAGCTGGGCATCGCCGAGCAGGGCTTCACCACCTACGGCACCGTGATGATGGACGAAGCCTTCGTGCTGGCCTCGGAGGAATTCGCCGGCGCCGGCATCAAGGCGCTGCACGAGTTCGGTTTCCAGCTGCTCCTGGCCGCGCCCGAGAACGTGATCGACCTGTCCCGGCACCTCGGTTCCGTCACCGAAATCCTGCGGGACAAGCGCACCAACCGTTCCGGCGTGCTCACCGCTCCCGTGATCGGCCCGCGGCCCGGAACCGAGGGAACCTGGCGCTCCGAGGCGAACCCGGTGGACATCGTCCTCCGCTGACCCGAACCCGTCCGACGCCTCACTGCAACGCGGGGTCACATCGCGCCCATAATCCCTGCCGGGATGGGCCGTAAGTGACCCCGCGTTGCTGTTTAACCGGGGAAGGGACACAAGTTGGGTCTATTAGGTCATGAAAGGCTTGCGTAATTTACGGAAGGATAGGCTAGCCTTACTTAGGTTCGCATCATTGACCTAAGGAATCCCATGCCTCTCCCTTCCCCGAGCCGCGCCGTGCCCAGACGCCGCTTCCTCCGCGCCACCGGCCAGGCAACTGCTGCTCTGGCCGCCGTTGCGCTCTCCCTGACTGCCTGCTCCACCGGCCCGGCCAGCTCGACGGCGCCGGACGCCCCCAGCCAGTCGGCCAGCTCCGCCTTCCCGGTGACCATCAAGCACGCGTTTGGCGAGACCACTATCAAGGAACAGCCGACGCGCGTCGTCACCGTGTCCTGGGTCAACGACGATGTGGCGCTTGCCCTTGGTGTGGTTCCCGTGGGTGTCCCGAAGAACGAATGGGGCGGCAACGACAAGGCTTCCACTCCGTGGAAGGATGCCGCACTCGAGCAGCTCGGCGCCAGCTTCGGGTCGGAAAAGGCCCCGGTCCAGTTCTCCGAGGCTGATGGCGTCAACTTCACCGAGATCGCCAAGCTCAACCCGGACGTCATCCTTGGTGCCTACTCCGGCCTCACGGAGGAGGACTACAAAAAGCTCAGCGAAATCGCCCCTGTGGTGGCCCACCCCGAGATCGCCTACGGAACCTCCTGGCAGGATTCCACCGCCATCATCGGCAAGGCCCTCGGCAAGGACGCCGAAGCCACCAAGCTGGTCGCGGACACTGAGGCCACCATCAAGGAAAAGGTCTCCAAGTACCCGCAGATCGCAGGCAAGAGCTTCATCTACGGCAACCTGGAGCCCGCTTCGGCTGACGGAGTCAACGTCTACACCGCCAACGACAACCGCCCCCGCTTCCTCAGCGAGATCGGCATGAAGCTGGCCCCCGTGGTGGAAGATAATTCCAAGGGCTCCAAGGAGTTCTTCATCCCGTGGTCCGCCGAGAAGGCAAACGAACTCGAATCCGACATCTTCGTCACCTGGGTTCCGGACGCAGCCACCACCGATTCCATCAAGGCAGACCCGCTGCTCGGCCAGATCCCTGCCATCAAGAACGGCACCCTTGTTGCCGACTCGGACAACACCCTGACGCTGTCCATCTCGGCTTCGTCGCCGCTGAGCCTGCCGTGGTCGCTGGACACGTTCCTGCCGCAGCTGGCGAGCGCAGCGGACAAAGTCACTGCCGCGGTGAAGTAAGCACATTCCCATGAGCCCAATGACGACGACGGCGGTTTCCGCAGCCGCCCGGCCTGCGCCGGAGACGCCCACGGGTGTTGCCTTACCCGCCCGGGGACCGCGCGTGCTCTGGCTGCTGGCCGCCGTCGTCGTGCTGGCGCTCGTGGCCCTGGCGTCATTGGCCATCGGAGCCCGGGGCCTGGCCCCGGGAACCGTCTGGCAGGCACTGACCCAGTTCGATCCGGCCAACGGCGACCACGCCGTCGTCCACGCCCGGATCCCGCGCACAGTCCTGGGCCTGCTAGCCGGGGCAGCCCTCGGGCTCGCGGGCGCCGCGATGCAGGGGGTTACCCGCAATCCCCTCGCCGACCCGGGCATCATCGGAATCAACGCCGGGGCCGCGCTGGCGGTTGTCACCGGCATCTATGTGTTCGGCGTAACCTCGCTGACCGGATACATCTGGTTCGCCTTTATCGGCGGCGCCGCCGCCGCCGTCCTGGTCTACCTGATCGCGTCGCTCGGCCGGGACGGTGCGACGCCGGTGAAGCTCGCCCTCGCAGGCGCCGCCCTGAGCGCTGGTCTCTTTTCGCTCATGAACGTCATCCTGGTCTCCAGCCGGGACACCCTGGACCGTTTCCGGTTCTGGCAGGTCGGCGGGATCGCCGGCCGCGACTGGTCCGTGATCCTCCCGGGACTGCCGTTCCTGCTGCTGGGAGCCGCGATTGTGCTCACCACCGGCCGGATCCTCAACAACTTGGCCCTCGGCGACGACATTGCCCGCGGCCTGGGCCAACGCGTCGGGTTGGCCCGCGGCGTCACCGCCCTCGGGATCGTCCTGCTCTGCGGAACAGCCACGGCCCTGGCCGGCCCCATCGGATTCGTGGGCCTCGTCATTCCGCACGCCGTCCGCTTCCTCACCGGACCCGACTACCGCTTGATCCTGACCTTTTCGCTGGTCCTGGCCCCGGCCCTGCTGTTGAGTGCCGACGTGATCGGCCGCGTGATCCTGCTTCCGGGTGAAGTCCCCGCCGGGATCATGACCGCCCTCATCGGTGCTCCGGTGTTCGTCTGGCTGGTCCGGCGCAGCAAGGCGGCCGGGTTATGAGAACCGCCCCGCAGACCACACCCGGCATCGCGAGCCTCGCGCGGGAATCCGCCGCCGAAGTGACACTTAACGCCCATGTTCGGCGGGAACATCGGCGTTATCTGCCACCTCGCGGGAGCCTGCCCACCCGCGCTGTGCTCAGCCGGACTGGCTTCCTGGCCCTGGCGGTCGTCATACTCTTCGCGGCGAGCGTGCTGCTGGGCAGCTACACCGTCACCATCCCCGACTTCTTCAGGATCGTGGGCGCCCACCTCACCGGCGGGGAGAAGATCCCCGGCGCCAGCTTCATCGTGATGGAGCACAAGCTGCCGCGCGCCGTCGTGGGAACGCTGATCGGGGCCGCGTTCGGGCTGTCCGGTGCGCTGTTCCAGACCATGCTCCGCAATCCCCTGGCCAGCCCGGACGTCATCGGCATCAGCTACGGGGCCAGCGCCGCTGCCGTCACGGCGATCGTCGTCTTCGGCGCGACCGGGGCCGTGGTGTCGGGCGCCGCCTTCGCCGGTGCCCTGGGCGTGGCCGCCCTTATCTACGGGATCTCCCGCAGCGGATCCCTGGGGTCCGGGGGACAGCGGGGCGACGCCGCGGGCAGCCGGCTGATCCTGGCCGGTGTGGGTATTGCCGCCGCCCTTCACGCCGTGGTCAGCTTCCTGATGACCCGGGCGGACATCCGTACCGCCGCCGAGGTCCTGATCTGGCTCAACGGCTCGCTCAATTCCGCAAACTGGGAACGGGCCGGAGTCCTCGGTACTGCACTGCTCGTGCTGGTTCCCGCCGTCACGCTCCTCGCCGGCCCGCTGCGCATCCTCGAACTGGGCGATGACACCGCCGCGGGCCTCGGTGTCCGGGTCGGTGCCGCCCGGCTGGGCATCGTGGTCACCGCCGTCGGGCTTGCCGCTGCGGCGACGGCGGCGGCCGGTCCCGTGGCGTTCGTCGCGTTCCTTGCCGGACCGATCGCCCGCCGGTTCGTGCGCAAGGCGAGCCTGCCGGCGTCGGCCCTGGCCGGCGTGCTGATCGTCCTGAGCGCGGACTACTTTGCCGCCAACATCGCGCCGCTGCTACTGGCCGGAACGGTCCTGCCGGTCGGCGTGGTCACCGGCGCCCTCGGTGCCCCGTTCCTGCTCTGGCTGCTCGTCACTTCCAACCGAAAGGACGCCTGAGATGGCAACTCTCCAGACCTCCGGCCTGCGGCTGAAATACGACCAACGGACCGTGATCGAGGGGCTCTCTGCGGTAATCCCGGAGGGTAAGGTGACCATGATTGTCGGCGCCAACGCCTGCGGCAAGTCCACCCTGCTCCGGGGCCTCGCCCGGCTGCTCAAGCCTGCGGCCGGCACAGTCACCCTCGACGGGCAGGACATCCACCGCCGTCCCGCCCGGGAGGTCGCCCGCACCCTGGGCCTGCTCCCGCAGCATCCCACGGCACCGGACGGCATCACGGTCCGGGACCTCGTGGGCCGCGGCCGCTACCCGCACCAGGGGTTCTTCCGGTCCGGGCCGGCCGGCGGCTCCGCGCACGACGAGCGTGCCGTGCAGCAGGCGATGGCCGCCACCGAAACGCTGGAGCTTGCCGGTCGCAACGTGGACGAACTCTCCGGCGGGCAACGGCAGCGGGTGTGGATCGCGATGGCCCTGGCACAGGAAACCGAAGTGCTGCTCCTGGATGAGCCCACCACCTACCTGGACCTCGCCCATCAGGTGGAGGTTCTGGACCTCATCACGGACCTCAACCGCCAGCGCGGCACCACCGTGGCGATTGTGCTGCACGACCTCAACCTCGCCGCCCGGTACGCCGACCACATCATCGCCATGAAGAGCGGAGAGATCGTCGCCGAAGGCGCCGCAAAGACCGTGGTCACCGAGGTGCTGGTCCGCGAGGTGTTCGGCCTGGAGTCCCGGGTGCTCCCGGACCCGGTGTCCGGCGCACCCCTGATCATTCCGCTGGGCCGCCATCATGCCGCTGTCCCGCAAACCACAACCCTGGAGCTGGTCCCATGACTGCCACGAACCCCACGCCGGCCCGCACCCGTGCGGCCCTGAAGACCCTCCCCGCCACGGAACCCATGACCCTGGCCTTCGAGGTCCAGGTCACGGCGGTCCGCCAGCTCGGGCCGAACTTCCGTCGGGTCACCTTCGGCGGTTATTCGCTGCGGAACTTCGGCGTCAACGGCAGCACCCTGGACCTGCGCATCAAACTCATGATCCCCTCGCTGGCTCCCGACGGCACCGCGTTGCCGTTGCCGGAATTCCGGATGGAACAGTCCGGCTGGTACCGCGAGTGGCTGGCCATGGACCCGGGGACGCGCGGGTCCATGCGGACCTACACCGTGCGGCAGGAACGCCTCGACGCCGTCTACCCGGAGCTCGACGTCGACTTCGTGCTGCACTTCGACGACGCCGGCCACGGCGGACCGGCCGCCAGCTGGGCCCTGAACGCCAAGCCGGGGGACACCCTGACGCTGATCGGACCCAACAATCGGGCCGCGCACTGCGTCACCGCGGAAACCTACGCCGGGATCGAATGGCGTCCGGGGCTGGCCCAGCGGGTCCTGCTGGCCGGAGATGAGACGGCCGTCCCTGCCATCAGCGCCATCCTCGAGAGCCTGCCGCCGTACTTCAGCGGGCATGCCATCCTGGAGGTTCCGGAGGCCGGCGACTTCCAGGGCATCACGACAGCCGCGGACGTCGAGATCACCTGGCTCGCGCGCGGTGCGGCGATCGGCCGGTCCCGTCCGCACGGCGAATTGCTACAGGAGGCGGTCCGGGCCGCCGTGACCCTCCCCGGCTGGGTCGGGCTCCGGCCGTCCGTTGAGCCTGCGGCCGGCCCCGAGCCCGAGGACGTCAACGTGGACCACAACATCCTGTGGGAGACCCCTGCACGGATGGATGCCGCCGCAATCAGCGCGAGCCGGAATCCTGACAAACCCGCCGGGGCAATGCCGTTCTACGCCTGGATCGCCGGTGAAGCGGGGGTCGTCAAGGAGATGCGCCGGTATTTGGTGCGGGATGTCGGGATTGACCGGAAGCAGGTGGCGTTTATGGGGTACTGGCGGCAGGGGAAGGCCGAGCTGTAGATGCGCTCCTTTGCAAAGCACCGGCGGCGGCCTTGTGGTCGGCTTGCCGTTGGTGCCCGCAGGCCCTTCTGGATGTCCGAGGTCGGCTCACCTGCTGTGCCCCGGTTGTTCACTCCGACGTCGTCAGGCGGGGCTAGCGTGGCGGTATGGTCGAGAACCTTGTGGGCCCGGGCGCTGACGGGCGGCGGGTTTATGTTGCTTTGGGAGATTCCTTCACCGAGGGTGTGGGGGACTACAACTCCCGGCTGCCGAACGGGGTGCGCGGCTGGGCGGACCGGGTGGCGGAGCAGCTGGCCAAGGCGGACCCGGGGTGGGAGTACGCGAACCTCGCCATCCGCAGCAAGAGGCTTCGGCATATCATCGCGGAACAGCTGGAACCCGCGCTCGCCATGAAACCGACCCTGATCACCCTGTACGCCGGCGGGAACGACATCCTGGATATCGGGACCGACATCCGCGCCCTGATGAAGGACTACGAGTTCCTCGTCGCCAGGCTTGCCTCGAGCGGGGCCACGGTGGTGCTCTTTACCGGTTTCGACGTCAGGGTCTCGGCGCTGCTGGAACCCCTCAAAAGGCGGAACGCCGTCTACAACCAGCGGGTCCGCGAACTGGCGGCGAGGTACGAGGCGGTGCTGGTGGATTACTGGTGCTTCGACGCGTTCTACGATCCGCGGATGTGGGACTCGGACCGGCTGCACATGTCCAAGGCCGGCCACAAGTACCTGGCCGGCCAGGTACTCAACCAGCTCGGGGTTGCGCACAAGGTCAAGTCCAAAGACTGGGAGCCCCCGGCGAAACTCGGAGTCCGCGGCTGGGGGCGCCGGCAGCGACGGTGGGTCAACGACTGGGTTCTGCCGCTTTTCGTGCGCAAGCTCAGGGGCCTCACGCTGGGGGACGAGCTCAGACCGCGGTGGCCGGAGCCGGTCAGGGTGCCGCCCAAGGCAGGCCTGAAGAAACTGACGGCCAAGGCCCCGCCGGACTGAATTGTCTTCCTCCGCCCGGGTGAGCCGGCGTCAGCTGTCCAGCAGATTCTCGTAGCCCGGGGCGACCCGGCTCGCATGGAACTCCTCGACGTCGAACTCGGCCACGCCGTTGATATAGAACGGGTCCTTGGCCAGCGAGGCATCCAGTTCGTCGCGGCCCGCGTTGGAGAGCAGCAGGGCGCCCGTGCGCGGGATCTTCCGCCCCGCAACCATAAAGATGCCCCGGTCGAAGGCATCCTGCAGCCACGTGACGTGTGCCGGGAGGTGGAAGTCAACGATCTCTTCGGGGACCTTGTAGGTCAGGGAGACTACATACATAGGGTCAGCCTAGCGCCTGTCCGCGGCGCCGGGGCGGGATTTCCCCGTCACGGAATCCGATGAAGTTGAACCGTCAATCTTAAATTCTCCTAGACTGTATCCATGACTGAACCGCGCTGGCTGAACGCCGACGAACGCCGGGCCTGGCTGGCCCAAGTGAGCATCAACACCCTGCTTCCGGCAGCGCTGGACACGCAGCTGCACCATGCGCGCAAGCTCTCCCTTTTCGACTACAACGTCCTCGCGATGCTTTCCGAGGCGGACGGCCGGTTTCTGCCCATGAGCGAATTGGCCGCGCGCACCAGCGCGTCCCTGTCCCGGCTCTCCCATGTGGTCACCAAACTGCAGAACCGGGGCTGGGTGGAGCGCCGTCCGCACCCCGGCGATGCCCGGGTCACGACGGCGCACCTCACCGACGCGGGAATGGAGACGATCGAGGAGCTTGCACCAGGCCACGTCGAGGCCGTCCGCTCGCTCTTCCTGGACGCCCTGAGCGCGGAGGACGTCGCTGACCTTGCCCGGATCGGCGAGAAGATCGTGGGCCGCCTGGATGAGGACCACTGGATCCTGCGCGAGAGTAAGCAGAGCTAAAGGGCCGCCGCGAGCCTTGTCGCGGCACGGCGTCGCCTAATGTTGGCGGTATGGAATCGCCGATCGACAGCTACCTGCGCCAGATCCACGCCGAGATCGCCGAGCTCAAGGACGGCAAGCCCTACAGCACCATTCCGGCCATGGCCAACGTGGACCCGGACAACTTCGGCATCGCCCTGGCCACCGTGGACGGCACGGTGTACGAAATCGGTGACACCCGCGAGGAATTCACCATCCAGTCCATCTCCAAGCCCTTCACGTACGGGCTGGCCCTGGAGGACCTCGGCGCCGAGGCCGTGGACGCCAAAGTGGACGTGGAACCGTCGGGGGACTCGTTCAACGAGATTTCCCTCGCCGAAGGCACGGGCCGGCCGGCCAACGCGATGATCAACGCCGGGGCCCTCACCGCCACGTCGCTGATCAGGGGGTCCGGCGGGCAGTCCGGTTTCAAGCGGATCCTCAGCACGTATTCCGCTTTCGCCGGCCGGCAGCTCTCGGTCAGCGAGAAGGTCTACGAATCCGAGCTCAAGCACGGCCACCGCAACACGGCGCTCGCGCACTTGCTGCGTTCCTTCAACATCATTGAGGATGATCCGACGCCGGTCCTGGAGGACTACTTCCGCCAGTGTTCCGTCCTGGTGAACTGCTTCGACCTCTCGATCATGGCCGCCACCCTTGCCAACGGCGGCCGGAATCCGCTCAGTGGAAAACAGGTGTTGGAAATCGGTCCGGTGGAACGCGTGCTGTCCGTCATGATGACGTCCGGTATGTACGACGACGCCGGTGCCTGGATCAGCAGCGTGGGGATGCCGGGAAAGAGCGGGGTGGCCGGCGGCATCATCGCCGTCCTGCCCGGCCAGGTGGGCCTGGCCGTCTATTCGCCGCCGCTGGACGAGCATGGCAGCAGCGTCCGCGGCCTGGCGACGGCGCAGCGCCTCTCCCGGGACATGGAACTCCACTTCGTCCGCGCGGCCCGGACGGGCCGGTCCGCCATCCTCGCCGCGTACGACGTGACCGAGACGCCCTCGGGCATCCGCCGCAACGACGAGGCCGCCGACGTCCTGCGTGCCCATGGCCACCGGGCCCGGGTGATCGAAGTCAACGGCGACCTCCTCTTCGCTGGAACCGAGTCCATGGTGCGCGAGCTCAGCAGCCTGGCGGACGACGTCGAGCTGGTGGTCCTGGACGTGCGCCGCACGGACCAGGTCAGCGAGGTTGCCGTGCGCATGCTGGCCAAGGCCCGGCAAGGGATGGCCGACGCCGGCCGGGAGCTGGTGCTGATTGAGGCGGACGGCTCCGTCACGGAGGCCTTGGGACTGTCAGCTCAGCGCCAGGTGCCGTCCTTCGGGACGCGGAGCGCCGCCGTCGAGTACTGCGAAAACCGCCTGCTGGAGCGCCACGGGAAGCACCTGTTGCTCCCGGACCGCGTTCCCGTCACCGCGTCGCCCGCGTTGGCGCCGCTGGACGAGGCAGACGCCGCGGCACTGGAAGCGCTCATGACCCCTAAGTCCTACGACGACGGCGACGTCATCCGGCGCGTCGGGCTGCGGTTCGGCGGGGTCTATTTCATCACCTCCGGACGGGTCAGCAGCACGTCCCCGGGGCCCACTGCGGACCGGGTGAAACTGAATACGCTCAGCGCCGGCATGACCTTTGGCGAACTGGCGCTGGGCAGCGGGAACCGGCAGGAAACCACCGTCCGGGCGGTAGGCCCGGTGGAGGTCATGGTCCTCAGCACGGAGGCAATCTCCGAATTGGAAGCGGCCGACCCGCGGCTGGCCATCGCCCTCTGGAAGGCCCTGACCCGGGACGCCTACACCCGGGTGGAGCAGTACCTGCGCGAAACGGCGGTCCGGATCCGCGAATAGCGGTTGTGCTGCCCGCTTTTGTTTGCTCGGGGCAACTGCTGGCAGACTGGATCCATGGATTTCACGTCCCGCTATGTAGCCCTTGGAGACTCCTTCACGGAAGGCGTCGGCGACGACGACCCCGCCCGTCCCAACGGCGTTCGTGGGTGGGCTGACAGGGTTGCCGAGCAGCTCGGCGCCGCCGATCCCGGCTTCGGGTACGCGAACCTTGCCATCCGCGGCCGGAAGCTCCGCCAGATCATGGCCGAACAGGTCGATGCCGCGGTCGCGCTCAAACCGACCCTCGTGAGCATCTACGCCGGGGCCAACGACATCCTCCGGCCCAAGGTGGACATCGACGATCTGCTGGTGGATTACGACGCCGGCATCCGCAGACTCAAGGCCACCGGCGCAACCGTGGTGATGTTCACCGGGTTCGACTCCCGCGGCTCGAAGATCTTCAGCACGACGCGCGGCCGCACCGCAATCTACAACGAGCTGGTCCGCGGAATCGCCGGGGACCACGGCGCCCTCCTGGTGGACTACTGGCGCTTTAGCGAGTACTACGACTGGGGAATGTGGGCGACCGACCGGATGCACATGTCTGCCGCGGGCCACGCGAACATGGCCAAGCGCGTCCTCAACGTCCTGGAGCACGACCACTCGATCGATGTTCCGCCCATGACCCCGGTCCCGGAGCTCAACCGGACCGAGGCTATCCGCGCCAACGCCCGCTGGGTCCGCGAATTCGCCGGACCGTGGGTGGTCCGCCGCGTCACGGGGAAGTCCTCAGGCGACGGACTGACACCGCGCTATCCGCAGCTCACGCACCTCTAGGCGCGGAAGCCCGGCGTCGCGAGCAGTTCCCCGCCGTCAAGGACGGCAAGCACCTCGACGTCCCAGCTGTCGGTGGCCCAGTTCAGCATCCGCCTCCCGCCGGCGACGACCGCCGTGGCCAGCACGTCAGCGGTGAGAATGTCCGTGGCGGCCACCGACACCTGACGGAATTCGAGTGGTCCGAGTTCGGTCCGGCTGGCTCCGGCCCGCCAGATATGGTCTCCGCGCTCGGCGGTCCCGGACGTTGCCAGCGCGGTGAAGCGGCCGGTGCCGCCCAAGGAATAGCACGAGAGCAGCGACCGGCGGTCCTGCGGATCCACGATGCCGGCCAGCCACGGGGACCCGCTCCCCGGCACGGGCGAGCCGCTCACCAGCACGTCGCCGCCGGCGTTCAGGCACCAGTCCGCGATGCCGGCGGACTCCAAAGCGGAAGCTGCCTGGTCGATGGCGTAGCCCTTGACGATTCCGGAGAGGTCCAGCACGCCGTCGGGCCGCTCGGGTGTGAAGAATCCGTCGGTCAGCAGCCGCCAACCCGTGGCGTCCGCAAAGCGGGCGCGGAAGGCCGCCGAGGCGTCCCGGAGCGTGCCCTCGCCGCGGGCCAGTCGGCTCGCTTCAGACTCCGGCCGGTAGAGACTGAAGGTCGCGTCCAGGCCGGCAAACACGCGTTCGACGGCGGCCGCGGCACCTTCCAGCCCTTCGCCGTCCCGGGCGGCGCCGGCTGGCAGGGCAAGGCTGATGACGGTTCCCATGCACTGGAAGGTCCGGCTCTTCAGGGCAGGGCCGCTCTGCGCCGGACTCTCGGCGGGCGAAGGCTTAGAGGTTCGCTGCATCGAGGGCTGCCTGAAGGGAACTCAAATACGCGTCACTGGTAACGGTGGCGCCGCTGATGGTCTGAACCTGGGCGGACTGGGCCTTGATGACCGCGGCCCGCAGGGCCGGCGCGGCCCGGTTGCTGATTTGCACCGACTTGCGGTCGTTGTCGGTCAACTGGAGGGCGGTGACATCCGTGATCGCCCCGGCTTTGACGGTGATTTGCACCTGGACCGCGCCAAAGCGGGTCTGGACCACATTGCCGGCGTAGGTCCCGGCGGCCTCCGCCTCCGCCCCTGCGGTTCCTCCGCCCGCTCCCGACCCGGCCGATGTGCCGGACGATGCGCCGGACGAGGCGGCGGCTGATATGGCCGCCGCCGTGCTCCCGGTCTCCGCGACATGGGCGCCGGATTGCCAGCCAGCCAGAAGAATCCCGGCGGAGGCCAGTGCTGCTGAAACCGCTGCTCGTATTCTCACCAGTCGAACCTTTCGTTGTGGAGTTGTTCTTCGCGGACCCCGGCCGCGCGGGCTTCGCTGATCACACTGCGCGCCCAGGCGGACGGGCCGCAGATGTAGACGTCGGCGTCGGCGATTTCCGGAGCGTAGCTGGCTAGCCGGTGTCCTAAACGGACGGCCGACGCGGGCAGCCAGCTTTGTCCGCCGGTGGTCCGTGCGCCGGTGACGTGGAACAAGGTGGCGCCGCGGCGGCGGCAAAGATCCAGGATTTCGTCGGCCAGGTACAGCTCCGCCTCGTTGTGGCCGCGGAGGATCACCGTGGCGTTGCCCGGATCAAAGGGGGTGCTCTCCAGCAAGGCGCGGATGGGGGTGATCCCGATGCCCGCTCCGATCATGACGACGCGGTTCCGGCTGCGGGCCGCGGTGCTGAAGAGCCCGTAGGGTCCCTCGATGGCCACCCTGGTCCCGGGTTTCAGCCGGGCCAGCTGCGCGGAGCCCCGGCCGAGGTTGCGCACGGTGATACGCAGGGTGCCGCGGCCCGAGGAGTCGAACAGCACGGGCTCCGCGGAGAGGCTGAAAGGGTGCGGATGCCACCAGGCGCCGGGGGAGAGGAACCTCCAGATGAAGAACCTGCCGCCGTTGCCAGCCAGTTCGTCGAGGTGGCGGCCAGCCAGTTCAATACTGACGACGCCGGGACCCTCCATGACGACACGGTTCACGGTCAGCCGATGCCGGACGGTGGCTACGAGTGGCTCCAGAAAGCGATAGTGAGCCAGTGCGGCGCCGGTTCCGATGCAGGCGGCCAGCCAGTACCAGCGCTGCCAGGTGCCCTCCGCGAACAGCCCGCCTGCGCTGAACTGATGCGGGATCGCGGTCAGCACCGCGGCGTAAGTGAGCAGGTGGACGGCGTACCAGAACTCGTAGGGGAACCGTCGCCGCACCGCCACGAGCGACGTGGCCACCACAGCGATGAACAACCCGCTCGACACGATGGCGAGCCACATGTCGGGAACCAGAACCCAAAGGGCCACGAGCTCACTGAACGGATCGAGCCCCTCGGCCATCCCGTATCCGATCGCGATCAGGATTCCGTGTGCGAGCAGGAGATACAGCGACGGTTTGCCGAGCTGGCGATGAAATTCCAACGCCCGGTCATGCCCGACGGCGGAGTCGATCACCGGCAGACGCGCCGCCAGCAGCAACATCAGCAGTACAAGGTCCATGCCGGCGAGGCCGGCGACGATTCCCAGGGCCGTGAAGGAGCCGGCCAGCGTCGAGAATCCGGCCGCGCCGCCGTCGGCGAGCCACAGTGCGACGGCGAAGGCCACCGAAGACCACGCGAGCACGCCCAGCAGGTCCGCCCGGAACAAGCGGCTCCGGGACTGACCGCGGAACCGCTCCACGGGAGGGCGGAGTGCCCCGGCCGGCACGGCCATCGGGAGTGAGGAGTTCATGGCTCCACGGTCCGCCTGCTGCCTATCAATTGGCTGTGAAACCGCTAGGGTGCCGATGTGACTTCGGACCCGACCGGCCGGCGCGCCTGATACAACTCCTGTTACCGGATTGGTCTTTAATTCGTCAAGCTCGTAGACTTGGTAGGCGCTAGGTGGCGCGGAGCGTGTGCAATTGCTCCGGTTGGCGGGATCTGTCTGCAAAATTGGCAGTCCTGATGGCCGGTAGTTAGGGGCTCAAGTTGCGTGCACTCCTGTATTCGCCCAGCATCCCGGTACTTCGCGGTGACTTTCCGAAAGGTTTCACCGCCCGGTAACCGTGGTCCACAATCTTCGCCGCAGTGCGGAACGCAGTGGTTTACACCGCTGCCTGACTACTGCCGAAACCCCGTGGGCGCTGGATGCGGACGCCGCCTGTCGCACGGTTACGCGGGAACTCCGCCGATCGTTTCATTTATTTTGAGGAGAGTCGTCATGGCAGCACACTGCCAGGTGACCGGAGCCGAGCCGGGCTTTGGACACAGCATTTCGCACTCGCACCGTCGCAACAAGCGCCGGTTCGACCCGAACATCCAGAAGAAGCGCTACTGGGTTCCGTCCCTGCGCCGTAATGTCACTCTGCAGTTGTCTGCAAAGGGCATCAAGACCATCGACGTGCGTGGCATCGACGTAGTCGTAGCCGCCATCCTGGCACGAGGAGTGAAGCTCTAATGGCTAAGGACAAGGACGTACGTCCGATCATCAAGCTCAAGTCGACCGCGGGCACGGGTTACACCTACGTGACGCGCAAGAACCGTCGTAACGACCCGGACCGTATGGTTCTGAAGAAGTACGACCCCCGCATCCGCAAGCACGTCGAATTCCGAGAGGAGCGCTAAACACATGGCCAAGAAGTCAATGATCGCTAAGAACGAACAGCGTAAAGTCATCGTCGAGCGTTATGCTGCAAAGCGCCTCGAACTGAAGAAGGCTCTGGTTGACCCCGCGTCGACCGACGAGGCACGCGAAGCTGCACGCCTCGGCCTGCAGAAGCTGCCCCGCAACGCCTCACCGGTACGTCTGCGTAACCGCGACATCATCGATGGCCGCCCGCGCGGTACCTTCCAGAAGTTCGGCATCTCCCGTGTTCGCTTCCGCGACATGGCTCACCGCGGTGAGCTCCCGGGCATCACGAAGTCTTCCTGGTAATTCAGCACTCCTGAAGCCAGTGGCTTGAAGAAGGGCCGGCGCCTCTTGGCGCCGGCCCTTCTTGCATTTAAGGCGTGACGGCGGACAGGTGCCCCCGCAGCACGGTCCCCGCTGCCAGGTGAAGCCGGGTGTGATGCACCCCATAGCAGCGACTTTCCGGGCTCACCGCGGGGAACCGGGCGTGGTGGGCCTGTTTTCCGCGCGGGTGTTGGGGTTTGGGGGTGGGGGGTGCGTGGTGGGGGTGGATTTGTGTGTGGTCCCGGTGGCGTGTAAAGTAATTCGAGTCGCCGCCGCTGATGCGGAGAGATTGCGACCGACCCCCTGATAAACAGCCTGGAAATGGTTCGCGTTTTGCGTGCCGTGGATGGGTGGGGATCCAGGTTCGTGGAGTTGTGGATTGCGGAAACGTTGATTTGCTTAGCTTCGCGGGTTCGGGTAAGTTTGGGAAGTTGCTCCGGAGCGATCCACGGCTGAGGTTGTGGTGGTGCCGGGTGTGTCTGTTGTTTGAGAACTCAATAGTGTGCCAAGTTTGTTGATACCAATTTATTGTATTGAATTGGTTGAATTGACTGGATCGTGCCACCCCGTGGTGTGGTCTGGTTTTTACAGCTGGTTTCAAATTTTGTGCAGCCGGCATGTCCCGTTTTCCCGGGGGTGTTGGTTGTGTCTGTTTTACTTCAACGGAGAGTTTGATCCTGGCTCAGGATGAACGCTGGCGGCGTGCTTAACACA